>CALEVZ010000017.1 GCA_937924755.1 uncultured bacterium | reverse complement strand
GGGTTCCTTCAAGATCGATCACCCCCTGGACCCCGAGAATCGCTACCTCTATCACTCCTTCGTGGAGTCCCCGGACATGATGAACGTCTACAACGGTAACGTGCACCTGGACGCCAACGGCGAGGCGTGGGTGGAGTTGCCGGAGTGGTTCGAGGCCTTGAATCGGGATTTCCGCTACCAGCTCACCTGCATCGGCGGCTTTGCCCCGGTGTACATCGCCGAGGAAATCGAGGGGAACCGCTTCAAGATCGCCGGCGGTCGGGAAGGGATGAAGGTCTCCTGGCAGGTCACCGGCATCCGCCAGGACCCCTTCGCCAACGCGAATCGCATCCCGGTGGAGGAGGCCAAACCCGCCGAGGAGCTGGGCACCTACCTGCACCCCGAGGCCTGGGGTCAGCCGGAGGACCGCGGCCTGTCCTGGCGCCTCCACGCGCCGTACCGAGAGGGGCAGCAGCTCGCCACCACCTCCGAGGTGCGCTGACGATCGGATCAGCTCCACCCGTGGCATCCACGCCCCCGGGGGGAGGAACCCCCTCCCCCGGGGGCGTTCCCCGTTTCGGGCAAGGAACCGCTAGAAGCGGATCTGGATCATGGTGCGCAGCCGGCGGTCCTCCTGGGAGGCGGGGACGCCCTGCCCCTCGTCCAGGAAGTGGCGACGCAGGGATGCCACGTCGAAGGACAGCTTGTGCTGGTGCCCATGCCCGAAGTAGAGGTTCACGCCGGCGATGACCTCGCTGAGGTCATCCTCCACCGCGCTCACATACACGCCGTTGTGCCGGATGCGCGCCAACCCTAGACCGGAACGCAGCGCCGCCTCGCGGCTGGGGTCCTTCAGGCGCTCCAGGCGGGAGGTGCGGGCGACTACCTCGACTCGCTTGGGCACCACGAAGTACCCCGCCGCCACCCGCCCGCCCGCCCGCTCGAATTCCCACGGCCCCGGCCCCGGCCGGCGCATGTCGTACCGCTCCTCCCCCCACTCCAGCTCCACGTTGGCCCCCCGGAAGCGAGTGAGCAGTGCCAGGTTGGCGCCCGTGTCGCGGGTCTCGTAGGGGGTGACCGCTGCGCCCCCGGCGTCGCGGTTGTGGCGGCCGCCGTCCCGGTAGGCGGAGAGCATCACCGCCGTCTTGGGTCTGGCCAGGCCCTCCAAGTCCCCCTGGGTGGTGGTGTCGAAGGCGCCCCAGGGGAAGAGCGTGACCCGGGCCGAGGTGAGCATCGCGCGGTCGGGGTTGGAGAGGCCGCGGGCGTTGCGGCCGTTCCACACCCCGGTCTCCCAGGTCAGCGTGGCCTCTCCCCCGAGGCGCTTGCGCCCCGAGATCATCACCCCCTGGGAGCGGAACAGGCTCAGGCCACCGGTGGGAAAGCCGGTGTACTGGTTTTCGGTGGACAGCAGAAAGGGAGCCGTCCCTCCGCCGGGCCAGAGGGCGGCCGAACCCTGGCTGATGTCGGTCTCCCCGTACATGATGGAGCGCTCGACGAAGTTCAACGAAAACGCGGAGGCCAGAAACTCGGCGCCGTAAGGGATCTTGTTGCGCCCAAAGCCCACCCGAAACGCATCGGTGAAGGCGTACTGAACCCAGGCGTCGTGCAGGTTGACGGCGGATGTGGGTTCCAGCTGCACGTGGAAGTAGTACGTAAACTTGGGGGAAAAGGCGTGACCGTCCCACCACAGCCGCGCCCGCCGGATAAAGAAATTCGACACGTCCTCTTCGTTGCCCGACACCCGTTCGTCGAAATCGGTGTAGGTGTGGCGCATCTGGATGCCGCCGAAGAGGCGCAGAGAAAACGCCTTGTCAGAGGAGGTGAACTTGAACCCGTTGGCATACTCGATCTTGACCGGAGGCTTCCCCGCCTCCTCCCCTCCCGCAAAACAGGGGTGACCGCCCAGACAGGCGGCCACCAGCCCGGTGGCGAGCACCCCGCCGCCGATCCGCCCCATCCGACCCCTCCTTCCCAGCTCACGCCACTTCCTCAGTTAAAGAAACCATGCGGTCGGCTTGCCCGCCCCGCCCCGCTGTCGTGCAAACCCCATGCCCTACTCCCTACAACGAGAATAACTCGAGCCACTCTATTTCTTCGTCCTTGTGGGAACGACCCGAGACAGGAATCTGTTACGCCTGCGAAACATCGCCTGACACGCGTTACTCCTCTAGACCGTACTGCTTGGTCTTTTCCCACAGCGTCTTGCGACTCACCCCTAACAACTCTGCCGCCTGGGTGCGCCGTCCTCCCGTGGCCGACAACGCCGCGCGGATGGCCTCAACCTCGGCACGCTTCACCGCCTCGTGCAAAGCCAGGACCGGCTCCGGCGGCAGTGCTTCGCTGCTGCGCCTGCCCTCCCGCAACGCCTCCGGCAGTTCATCGACACCAATGCGAGAGCGGGTGCAAAACAGCACGGCCCTTTCGACGACGTTGCGTAACTCGCGAACGTTACCTGGCCAGGAGTAGGCATCGAAGGCGGCCAGCGCCTCGTCGCTGAACCCCTCGATGGGTTTGCCCCGCTCCCGGCGAAACTCCTCGAGAAAGGCCTGCGCCAGGATGGGCACGTCCTCCCGCCGCTCCCGCAGGGGAGGCAGGTGGATGGCCACGGTGTTCACTCGGAAATACAGATCTTCGCGAAACTTGCCAGCCTTTATTTCCTCCTCCAGGGGACGCAGAGAGGCGGAAACGATGCGCACGTCCACGTCGATGGTGCGGTGCGAGCCCAGTCGTTCCACCTGGCGTTCCTGCAGCACGCGCAACAGCTTGACCTGAAAGTTGAGGGGCAGCTCGCCAATTTCATCCAGAAACAGGGTGCCGCCGGAAGCCGCCTCGAAACGCCCGATGCGTCGTTCCGTGGCACCGGTGAACGCTCCCTTTTCGTAGCCGAACAGCTCCGACTCGATCAGGGACTCCGGAAGGGATGCGCAGCTCACCCGGATGTACGGGCGGGAGCGGCGCGGCGAGTTGTAGTGGATGGCCGCCGCCACCATCTCCTTCCCCGTCCCGCTCTCTCCCAGCACCAGCACCGAGGCGTCGGAGTCGGCCACCACCCGAATCAGCTCGAACACCTCCCGCATGCGCTTGGACTTGCCGATCATCGAGCCGAAGGAGTGGCGTTTCTCCAGCTGCTCCTGCAGGCGCAGGTTCTGCTCGCGAAGCTGCTTGAAGGAGCACACGTTGTTCAGCCGCAAGATTAGCTGCATCATGGAAAAGGGCTTGGTGATGAAATCCGCTGCCCCCAGCCGCATGGCCTCCACGGCGCCGTCCACAGTGCCGTGGGCGGTGATGATGACCACCGTCGTCTCGGGCTGCAGCGCCCTGACGCGTTTGAGCAGCTCCATGCCATCCAACTTCGGCATCAACAGGTCGGACAGCACCACCTCGTGGAGCTGAGTCTGGAACAACGCCAGCCCACGCGCACCGTCTTCGGCCACATCCACCAGCCACCCCTCCTTGCGCAAGGCATCCGCCATGGTGATGCGCAGGATCGGTTCGTCCTCGACAATGAGCAGACGCCGACCGCTGACCGTCATCCTTCTCCCCTCCTGCCCTCCCGCAACGGGAGGCGCACGCGAAACGTCGATCCGTGCCCGGGAGAGCTCTCCACATCGATGCTTCCCCCGTGCCCCGTTACGATACTGTAACTGACCGCCAAACCCAACCCCGTCCCCTCGCCCACCTCGCGGGTGGTGAAGAACGGCTCGAAAATCCGGTCGCGAATCTCCTCGGGAATACCGGTGCCGGTGTCGGACACCTCGACGATCACCAGCGCCCCCCGCACCCGCGTCCTCAGGGTCATCACGCCTCCCCCCGGCATGGCCTGGACGGCATTGAGCATGAGGTTGAGAAAGAGCTGCTCCATCTGGAAGTGATCGGCAAGCACCACCGGTTCGGAAGGGTCGAGCTCCAGTTTGACCTCCACCCTGGCCTTGCGCAGCTGGTAATCCAAAAGCTCGGCGACGTGCAGGAGGCTGTGGTTGATGGGCGTGGGTTCCGGCCGGATGTCGCGGGGCCGGGAAAAATCCAGGAGGTTCTCGACGATGTGCGCGATCCGGCGGATGCCGTCCTCCATCAGATCCAGGTAGCGTTTGCGCAACTCCTCATCGTCGGGGTTCGAACGCATCTGCTCGATGCACGTCAGGATCCCGGCCAGGGGGTTATTGACCTCGTGCGCCACTCCGGCAGCCAGCGTACCGACCGCCGCCATCTTCTCGGTGTGGAGGAGCTGGCTCTGCCGCACGCGTTCGCGCTCGCTCGCCTCCTCGAGCTCGTCCATCATGCGGTTGAAGGCGTCCGTCAGCTCCCCCACCTCGTCCCCCCGCCGCACCATGGCCCGGGCGCCGTACTCGCCGCGGGCGGCACGCTTCATGGTCTGGTTGAGGTTGAGAAGGGGCCGGATGAGGGTTTCCACATAAAGGGCCGTGAGCACCGAGTTGCCGACCATCAGGATGAGAGCCAGCAGTGCCGCGCGCTGGCCGATGGCGCGCACCTCCTTTTCCACCGGCTCCAGAGAAAACCCCACGGCGACAGAGCCCCAGAACTTGGTCGAGATGGCCAAGGGAGCGCGCACCTCGAGAATCCTCTCTCCCCCCGAGGAGGTGCGCATCTCCACCTCGGCGGCGGCCGTCGCCGACCGGGGGGCGAGGGCGCGTCGGAAACGCTGCCCCATTAACTCCCAGCGGTTGGAGTGGGTGACCACGCCGCTGGCATCGGCCACCACCACGTACCGCATCAGGTCCTGGTTGCGCGCCAGCACTTCGGTGATGTAGTTGTCGATTAACCCAGTCTCGGGCACTAGCCCCAGGTCCTCGTTCATCAGTGAGTCGGTAATGGGAATGGCTAGCGCCTCGGTGAGGCTGATCCCCCGCCCTCGGATCGCCTCGTAGCGCACCTCCCGCTCGTGAGCGATGCCGATCACCGCCACCAGGCCCACGGTGACGATGATCAGGGTATTGGAGTACAGGAAGAACTTGGTGCGCAGCCCTAGGCCCAGCATCAGCGCCCCCCGCCGGCGCAGGAGAGCTCGGCCTCGGGGCGGATCAACACCCTGTCCCCAAACACCCGCCGGGCCAGGTGGTGGACAGCCAGGTACTCGTCGGCGGAGGCCGGAGCGAACCCGCTGCTCAACTCCTCGTCCCACCCCGCCATCTTTGCCGCCACCCACGGGTCCTGAGCCGGCGCCTCCAGCAGAGCCGCCAGCAGCTCAGCCCGGATCGCGCCGCCAGCGCGTGGCGAGAGCACCAGGGGAAAATTGGGGATGGGCGAGGACTTGGCCAGGACCTCAAGCCCCCGCTCGACGAATTTCCGCCCGGTGAGATCGCGGACACCGCAAGCCTCCGCCTGACCCAGCAGCACCGCCCGGGCCGCCCGCTCGTGGTGTTCGAGGTACAAACAAACGACGTTGTCCCCCGGACGCAGCCCAGCGTCCAGGAGCATCGCCCGCGGCACCAGGTGGGAAGAGGTGGACAGGGGCGAACCGAAGGCGAACCGCTTGCCGGCCAGATCGGCCAGCGTCTTGATGGGGCTGCCGCGCCTGATTAGGATCAGGCTGGTGTACTCGGCGCGCCCGCCGGTATTGAGCCGCGCCAGCGGCTCGGCCCCACAGCGCTCCCGCGCCCGCAGATAGGTGAAGGGCCCCAGGTAGGCCAGGGTCACCTCGCCAGTGCACAGCGCCTCCACGGTGCGCTCGTAGGATCCACTGATGGCCAGCTGCCAGGCGGCACCGGTTCTCTCCGAGAGGTAGTCGACGAGCGGCTGGTACTTGAGGTACATGAGGCGGGGGTTGTAGAAACTGACCACTCCCAGCTTCATCGGCGGGGACAGCGGTGGCGCTGCCACGGCGCGGATCGCCGCCAGCAGCAGAAGAGCGAACAAGACCCGCCAACGCCCAAGGCGAGAAGACCCTTTTTCTCCCTGCAGGCGGCCCTGAAACCCGGGGGCGGAGGCTGTTTTCATCCCCCGTGGCGGTGACCGGCCGCCATGGGCGACCGTCCTGTCATAAAGCGGAGCAGATCGGCCAGGGTTTCACCCACCTCCACCACCCGTCGCCACCCCAGCTGGCGCGCCCGCTCGGCCGCCGCGCTGGATCGACACCACACCACCACCCCCCCGTCCCAGCCGGGGCGGGAACGCTCACCGTCCAGTGCCTCCACCTCGTCGCGGGTGGCCAGCACACAACCGGTCAGCGGCGAGGAGGCGATCACCAGGCGCGCCGCCGATGAAGGAGGCAGCGGGCATTCCACCACGTCCGCGCCCAGCACATCCAGGGCCTCGACCACTTCCGGCGCCGGGGCCGGGACCAGCACACGCCGCCCGGCCAGGGGGCGGGTGGAAAACCAGTCGAGCAACGGCGCATGCCGCACCGCTGGCGAAATGACGAACAGTGCGGGAGGTTCGATCCCGGCAGCGGTCGCGTCGGCGGCCAGGTGGGCCAGGGTGGAGGTGACCACTCGCTGGGCGGCCGTAGTGCCGCGCTCGATGATGGCCGCCGGGGTGTCGGGCGCCATCCCCTCCTGCAGGAGTCGCTGGGTGACCACTGGCAGGCTGGTCACCCCCATGTACCCCACGATGGTGGCGTGGGGGTCATGGGCCAGCAGATCCCAGCGCACCTGCGGACCGCCGCTCTTAATGGTCTCGTGGGCGGTGAGAAAAGTCACCCGCACCGCCTCCCGCCGGTGGGTCACCGGAATACCCGCGTAGGCTGGCACGGCCACCCCGGCGGTGACCCCGGGAACGACCTCGAAGGGCACCCCCGCCGCCCGCAGCGCCTCCCCCTCTTCTCCTCCCCGCCCGAAGACGAAGGGATCGCCGCCTTTGAGGCGCACCACCCGCTTGCCCTGGCGGGCCAGGCGAACCAACAGAGCGTTGATCTCCTCCTGGGGCGTGGGATGGTTGCCCGCCACCTTACCCACGCAGTGGATTTCCACGCCCTCGGGGAGGTCGGGGGGGAGCGCCGCTTCGGCCAGGCGGTCGCACACCACCGCGTCCGCGGCCAGAAGCCGCCGCCGCCCCCGCAGGGTCAGCAAGCCGGAATTGCCCGGTCCGGCTCCCACCAGACTAACCAGGCCGGGCGCCGACGGCGCGGGGAGCGAGGCGTCTTCCGAGGGCACAGGCGCTCCGGCAGCGTCTTCCTCTCCCGCCACGGTAGCCAGCCACCCCTCCACCTCCTCGGTCAGCGGTACCCGGCATTTCAGGGTCGTGGGGGTCACCGTGGCGGCGAAGAAGGTGTCGAAGAGACCTTCCTCGCTGGCCGGGGGAAGGCGCAGGCCGCGAACCCGCCGGCGAAACTCCCCTGCCGCCGCCAGCCACTCCCCCCACTCCTGCCCGAACCGCCGTTCCAACACCTGGCGCAGGCGGCGCGTGGCGAAAGGCGCTTGCCCCGACGAGGAGATGGCGAACTGCAGCTCACCGCGCCGCACGCGCGCCGGCAGGTGGAAGCTGCACAGCTGGGGGTCATCGGCGACGTTGGCCCAGATGCCGGCGGCCTCGGCGTCCTCGAAGACCCGCCGGTTGACCTCGCGATCGTCGGTGGCCGCGAAGACGAGGGCGAAGCCGCCGGCCTCCCCCGGGAGGTAGGAGCGGCGTTCCAGCCGCAGCTTCCCGGCTGCGGCCAGGGCCTCGAGCCGCGCCTGGGGTTCCGGCGCCACCACCGTGATCTCCGCCCCCTCCCCCAGCAGCGCATCTACTTTCCGAAGCGCCACCCCACCCCCACCCACCACCAGGCAGCGCCGCCCGGTCAGGTTCAACATCACCGGGAACATGTCCGGCCCCTTGTCCCGGCCCGCCACCCCGCGGCCGCGCCAGAGGCACGGCCAAGTAGCTGGAGGCAACCCCCAGCTGTCGCCTGTCCTGGGCAATAGACGGAAGGACCTACCCGACGGCGCCTCGCCGGCAGCACAGCCGGGAGTGTACGTCACCCGCCGCACGGGACGCCAGCCAGGCGGCGAAGACGTTGGCTTCCTCGGCTACGATGGCCTCCGCCGCAGCCACGGCGTCGGCGCGTCGCGCCGCCGAGCTGGCCAGGTGGGCACGAAGACCGTCCAGGTCGATGAGCTCGACGCCGGCAGGCAGCTCGCGAAGACCCTCGACGTTGCGGGGAAGTCCCAGATCCACCACCACCCGGCGGCGGCCGGTGGCAAGGGCACCCAACGCTGCGGCGGAAATCACCGGGTTGGGCGAGGATACCGCCGACACGACGGCGTCGGCCGCCGCCACCGCCTGCTCCCGCCACTCCCACGGCACCGCGTCACCCCCCACCGCCGCCGCCAGCGCCTCGGCGCGAGCTAGGGTGCGGGAGGAGATCACGATCCGCCCGGCCCCGCGGTCGCGCAGGCGGCCGGCGGCGACGGTCGCCATCTCCCCCGCCCCCAGCACCAACACCGCGGCGCAATCCAGGCCCCCCAGGCGGCGCTCGATGAGATTCACCGCCGTACCGGCCAGCGAGCGCCCGCCGCTTCCCAGCTCCGTTTCGCTCCGCACCCGCTTGCCGGTGCGGAAGGCGGCGTGAAAAAGCCGGTGCAACACTGGTCCGGCGAGGGATCCGGCGCACGCCTCGCGGTAGGCGGAGCGCAGCTGCCCCAGGATTTGGTCCTCGCCCAGGACCACCGACTCCAGTCCCGCCCCCACCCGCAGTAGGTGCACCACCGCCTCGTAGCCCCGGCGCACTACCGCCCATCCGGCCGCCTCCGCGCCCAGCCAGCGCTCCGCCAGCATGGACAGACCGGCTGGGGCAACACCCTCCAGGTACAGCTCCCGTCGGTGACAGGTGCTCACGGCCACCACCCCGCCGGAAAGGGCGCGGATGGCTGGCAACTCCCGCGCCTGCCCACACGCCCGGGCCAGCAGATCCACCCCTGCCACGTGGTGGTCGATCCCCACCATGGCCACCGGCGTTGCCCCCGGGATCACGGCCGCCCCCAGCGCAGCAGCTGCCGCCATCGCAATCCTCCACCCAGGTAGGCAGCGCGCCGACCCGCCACCGCCAGCATGCGTACCGCCTCCGCCGCCCGCGCCCCCCGCTCACACACCACTAGGCCGGCGTTTACCGGGAGCGCCTCCACCTCGCCGCGCAGCTCCCCCAGGGGTACCGCCAGGGCATGGCCGCCGTTGGCGGGGCGCTCCTCCCGCTCCCACTGGTGCCGCACATCCAGCAACGTAACCCCCTCCAGCGGTGCCAGTGGCGACCGGGCCGGCAAACCCTCCTCCTGGTTCTGGGCGGCAAAGGCCGCCACCGCCAGGGGATCCAGGGCGGGGGCGTAGGGCGGGGCGTAGGCGTGCTCCACCTGGGCCAGCTCATCAATGGTTCCACCCCGGGCGATGACCTGAGTGGCCACGTCGACGCGCTTGATCGCCTCCGCCGAGCCCACCCCCTGCACCCCCAGCACCCGCCGGGTGGTCGGGTCGTACACCAGTGCGAGGGCGATTTCATCCGCCTCCGGCCAATAGTGAGCGCGGTCGTGGGCGGTCACCCAGACGCTCGCGGCCGGCACCCCGTGCCGCCCCGCCTGGGCGGCCGTGATGCCGGTGGCGGCCAGGTGGCAGTCAAACACCTTGATCGCCATGGCGCCAGCCACCGGCGGCAGGCGATCGGCTCGGCCGGCGATGACGTTGGCGGCCACCCGCCCCTGTCGGTTGGCCAGCGACCCCAGCGGCAGGAATACCGGCGTTGGAAGCACTGCGTGGGGGACGGCGATGCAGTCGCCCACCGCCCACACCCCCGGCAATGAGGTGGCCATGCGCTCGTCCACCCCGATCGCCCCGCCGGCGGCAAGCATCGCCCCGGCGGCGGCCGCCAGCTCGGTGGCGGGCTCGACCCCCACGGCCACCACCGCCACATCGACGTCCACCTCCCCGCCGCCCCACATCACCCTCACCGACTCGTTCGAGGGGTCGATGGCCGTCACGGCCGCCTCGCAGACCAGGCGCACCCCGCCGGCCTCAAGGGCTGCCGCCACCACCGCCCCCACCTCCCGATCCACCAGCCCGGGCAGGGGCCAGGGACCCTGCTCCAGCAGCGTCACCTCAGCTCCCCACAGCGCCCTGAATGCCTCCGCCAGCTCGCACCCCACCGGTCCGGCACCGATCACCCCCACCCGGCCGATCTCACCTCGCTCCAGGCCCCGGCGCAGGCGCTGCAGATCCTCGAAGGTATGAAACGCTCCCACTCGCGGGTGGTCACCTTGGAACGGCAGGCGCCGCGGCCGAGCCCCCGTGGCCAGCACCAGTTCGTCCCACGACAGGGTGTCCTCACCCCCGTCCCTGCCCGCCAGTCGCAGTCGCTTGCCCTCGAGGTCGATGGCGATGGCCCGCCAACCTGACCGTATCTCTACCCCCTTGACATGGGCGAAGTACGCCTCATCCCGCAGGGTCCCGTCGGCGGTGCGGCGGAGGGCGTCGGGGTCGTCCACGTCGCCGGAGAGCACGTAGGGCAGGCCGCAGGCGGCGTAGGAGAAGAGCGGGCGCTCCTCCACCACGGTGACCTGCCAGCTGGGAGCAATGCGGGCCAGGCGGCAGGCGCACTTCAAACCCGCCGCTGACGCCCCCACGACCACCACCCGTCGCACCGCCACGCCCCCCGCTCGCTAGTGGGCGATCTCGCCCCGCACCGACAGGGCGATGTGGTAGAAGATGGTGATCACCAGCGCCCCGACGGCGTAGATCCCCACCGAGATGGCCACCTCGGGCAGGGTCGGCCAGTAGGAGGTGACGTGCCCCAGAGGCGAGGGCACAAACCCGGTCACCACCATTCCCAGCCCCTTGTCGATCCAGATGGAGAAGAACACCGCCAGGCAGGCGACGATGAGCGTCTTCTCCTTGCCCCGGGTATGGGGATTGAGCAGCAGCACCAGCGCCAGCACCGCCAGGACCACTGAGGTCCACATCCATGGCACCAGGGTGGTGTTGCCCTCCAGCCCCACGTAGAGGAACTTGAAGTGCGCCACGTGCTCCGGGATGGCCGAATAGAGGCCGGTAAACAGTTCCATCAGGATCAGGAACACGTTCATGGTCATGGCGTAGGTGACGATCACCGCCAGCCGCTGCAGCGGTTCCCGACCCGGGTCGAAACGGGTCAGGCGGCGGATCAGCAAGGTCATGAGGATGAGCAACGCCGGACCGGCGGCAAACGCCGACGCCAAAAAGCGCGGTGCCAGCACTGCGGTCATCCAGAACGGGCGCGCCGCCAGACCGGAGTAGAGGAACGCCGTTACCGTGTGGATGCTGATCGCCCAGGGGATCGACAGAATGATAATGGGCTTGATCCAGGAGGGCGGCGCAATTCCCTTGCGCTCGGCATCCAGGGTGACGTGGGAGATGAGCACGTTCAGCACCAGATATCCCGAGAGCGACACCATGTCCCAGAACATCAGCGACTTGGGGGTGGGGTAGAGGATCACGTTCAAGACCCGGGTGGGCTGACCCATGTCCACGAAGATGAACAGCATGCACATGATCACCGCGGCGATGGCGAGAAACTCGCCGAGGATGGTCATCTTGCCAAACGCCTTGTAGTTGTGCAGGTAGTAGGGCAACACCACCATTACCGCCGAGGCGGCCACTCCCACCAGGAAGGTGAATTGGGCAATGTAAAACCCCCAGGTGACGTCGCGCGACAGCCCTGTGATCCCTAAGCCCACGGCGAACTGGCGCAGGTAGAAAAACGCCCCCACGGCGATGATGCCGGCCAGCAGCGCCAGCCAACCCCAGTAGGAACGGTTGCCGACAAGAGCTTTTTCCAGCATGGGCACCTCACACCAGGTAAAAGATCTCGGGGTGGGTCCCGAGACCGGGTCGCCGTCGAACTGCAAAGCGGGTGCGCAGCACCTCGCGAATCTCCGAGGTGGGGTCGGCCAGATCACCGAACATCATGGCCTTGGCCTCACACGCCTCGACGCAGGCGGGGGACCGGTGTTCCGGCAGGCGCTCCTCGCAGAAGGTGCACTTCTCCACCACCCCCCTGGTGCGAGTGGGGTAGGTGGGAGTGACGTTGGCCAGGTGCGGCCTCGGATCTATCCAGTTGAACGACCGCGAACCGTAAGGGCAGGCGGCGACGCAGTAGCGGCAGCCGATGCAACGGTGCCAGTCCATCATCACGACGCCATCGGCCCGCCGCCAGGTGGCCTGGGTGGGACACACCCTGGTACACGGCGGCTTGTCGCAGTGGTTGCAGAACACCAGCATCTTGCTGGAGGTCAGCACCTCGTCGAAGTACTCCGCTTCCTGGTCGGGGAACGCCTCCCTGAAGTTCTCTTTCCAGATCCATTTCACCTCGTGGCGGGGGTTGGGCAGGGTGGGCACGTTGTGGGCCTCGTGGCAAGCCTCGGCGCACTTGGCACATTCTTTTTCTTCCAGACACTTGCGGGTGTCGATCAGCATCGCCCAACGCGGGCCGCCGCCGGCCTTGGCGCCTTCCGCCCCCGCGGGGAAAGCCTTGCTGGCGGCCAGGCCCAGGGCGCCGAGCCCGGCGTTTTTTAGAAAACTCCTGCGCCCCGCCTTCATGACGAACTCCCCTTCGGTTCCACGTGGCACTCCCAGCAGGTGGGCGACACCGCCAGGTAGTTGTGGCAGGCGTCGCAAAACTCCTTCTTGTTGGCGTGGCAATTCATGCATGTCTTGGTCAGGCTCATGGACACGGTCATGCCAGTGGGCGTCACGGTGGTGCGCACCCCCTCCCGCACCACGGCGTCCCGCCACTGGTCCAGCACGTTCATGTGCGAGGCGCGCATGACGGCGGCGCTGTCCACGCAGTGTTTCTCGTGGGTCGGAGTCTTCACCTCTGGCCGGGGCGCCGAGGCCACCACCGCGTTGTGCCACACCGGCAGTAGCACCAAACCGAGGAAAATAGCAATGCCGGCCAAGATCTTGCCCCCGTCATACATGGGCTTTGTCCTCCTTTCCCGCCAGCGGCTGGCCGCGCAGGTCGGTCGTGCGTTCCTTCTCCCCATCGACCACCAGGGCGTTGGCGACCAGCTCGTGCACCCCCGAAATCTTCACCTCCGGCGCCCAGTACTCCACCATGGTGGTCAGGGTGGCGCGATCGATGGCGCAGATGCACGACATGAGGTTGACGCCGAAGCGGTCGCGCACGTACTGCACGGCGTTGGCCCGGGGGTAGCCGCCGCGCAGCCGCGCCTCCATGTTCTCGTCGTTTCCCAGACCCGCTCCGCCGGCACAGCAGAAGGTCTGCTCGCGGATGGTGTTCTCGGGCATCTCGAAAAACGCGTTGCAGACGTTCTTGATGATGTAGCGGGGCTCCTCGAACAGGCCGAGAGCGCGGGCGGGGTTGCAGGAATCGTGGAACGTCACCCGCCAGTGATCGTTGCGCGAGGGGTCGAGCTTGAGCTTGCCGTGGCGGATGAGATCGGCGGTGAACTCGCAGATATGAACCGTCTTGGTGGAGGCGGCGTTGGCGAAGACGGTGCCGGTGAAGGGACTTTTCGGCACCTCGAGAAAGTCGGCCGGGCCGTTCATGGTGTCCATGTACTGGTGCAACACCCGCCACATATGGCCGCACTCGCCGCCGATGATCCACTTCACGCCTAGGCGCTTGGCCTCATGGTAGATCTTGTAGTTAAGCTTCTTGATGGTGTCGGCGGAGGTGAACAGACCGAAGTTCCCCCCTTCTGAGGCGTACGCCGAGAGCGTGTAGTCCAGCCCCAGTTGGTGGAACAGCAGCAGGTACCCCATGAAGGTATAGATGCCGGGGTCGGCGAAGTAGTCGGCGGAGGGCACGACGAAGAGGATCTCCGCCCCCTTGCGGTTGATCGACGGCTCCACCCGCACGCCGGTCACCTCTTCCAGCTCGTCCATCAGGAACTCGATGTTGTCCTTGAAGGTGTGCGGCTGGATGCCGAGGTGGTTGCCGGTGCGGTGGCAGTTGGCGATCGGTTCCACCGCCCAGTTGATGTTGACGCCCACCAGGTTGAGCAGCTCGCGGGCCATCATGGTGATCTCGGCGGTGTCGATGCCGTACGGGCAGAACACCGAACAGCGGCGGCACTCGGTGCACTGGTAGAAGTAGTAGAACCACTCCTTCACCACCTCCAGGGTCAGCTCCCGCCCCCCGGCCAGGGAGCCCAGGATCTTGCCGGCGGTGGTGAAGTCCTTGCGGTACACCGAGCGCAGCAGCTCGGCCCGCAGCACCGGCATGTTCTTGGGGTCGCCGGAGCCCAGGTAGAAGTGGCACTTGTCGGCGCACGCCCCGCAGCGCACGCAGATGTCCATGAACACCTTGAAGGAGCGGTACTTGGAGAGCAGCTCCCGCATCCCCTCGAAGATGATTTGCTTCCAGTTGGCCGGCAGCTTCCAGTCGGCGTCGGTGGGCGACCACTCCCGGGGGTTGGGGTAGCCCATGTAGCGCAGGTTCTTGGGTGCCCCGGGGTAGGACCAGGAACCCCGGCGCGCCTCGAAGTCGATGTGGGGATCCATCCAGCTCTTCGCCGGCGGTTTGAAGTCGATCTGTAGCAGCTCTTCGCGGGTCTTTTCCATCGTCGCTCACTCCCGATCCAGCGGAATGCCAGCCGCCTTGATCTTGTCGCGGAACTCCTCCTCCCACTCGGCGTAGGTGTGCCCGACGATGGGGGGGTTCCACGGATTGATGTGGCGGCGGGCTCGATTGGAGTTGGCGAGGTTGCGGGTGGGCGACAGGAACACCCCCGCCATGTGCGTCAACTTGGAGAACGGGAAGTAGGCGAGCAGGGCGCACACGAGGAAGAGGTGGACGTAAAACATGGCGCCCAGCCCCTCGGGCAGCACCGGCCGGAAACTCGCCAGCCCCACCGCCAGCTCCTTCACCCGGGTGATGTCGGTCTTCCACACGTAGCGGAGCAGCACGCCGCTGCCCGCCACCCCGAGGAGCAGGAAGAGGGGGAAGTAGTCGGCGGCCATGGAGAAGTACCGCAGGCGGGCGTCCGCCAGCCGGCGGCCCAGCAAGTAGCCCAGGGCGGCAAGGATCACCACGTCGGTGGCGTAAATCACCGGCAACCCCACCTCGAAGAACCCGTCGAGCCCCTGAATCCAGCCGATCACCACCGGCACCGGCTCGGCGAAGAACCGATAGTGCCGCACCAGAATGACCAGAAACGCCCAGTGAAACGCCAGCGCCCCCGCCCACAGGTACTTTTCGGAGCCGTACACGAGTCGCCTGTCCTGCGTCAACTGCGCCTTGGTGTTGCGGAAGAGCGAGCGAAACGTCAGCACCTCCAGCGCCACCCGCGCCGCCGCGCCCAGCCCGGTGGCGGGGTTGTCGAGGCGGGCGTGGCGAATGAAGGGAAGCGACTTTTGCTGGCCACAGGTGGTGGGAATGCGAAACGGCACCGGGCTCCTCCCCCAGTTGACCACGCGGGCGATGAGGCCACCGACGAAGATGCCCACCGCCGCGTAGGGAAGCCAGATTCCGAACAGCCCCTCCAGCTTCGCCCCCTCGACGCCGAGGAGGACGAGCGCGACCAGCCCCGAGAAGATCACGAGGGACCAGATGAAACTCATTCCCCTCCACCTCCTTTCCCGTCGTCTGTGACTCCGGCCTCGACCAACATGCCGGCGCGGCGCAGCAGCGAATGCACCTGCGCCCGCGCCTCCTGGGCCTTGAGTCGGTACACCTGCTCGCGGCACTCCACCAGCTCGTTCACCGCCGCCAGCGTCAGTTCGTCAATTTGCGCGTGAAGAGTTAGGAGTTCTGCCGCCCTCGCGCCCTCTTCCGCCCCCAGCTCCTGGCTGATGGCCCGCTTCAGCAGGGGCACGAAGCTGACCGCCGCGGCGGGGGAAAGCTGCTGCACGGCACGCAGCCGAATCACCGCCGCCACAGCCCGGCGCGCCTCCTCCCCGTCTCCCTCGCCGAAAACGGCATCGAAAAGCGCTGGTAGTTCGCGCCGCAGGGTGGAGCCGATGGGGTTGGCGAAGCGGTCCCTCTCGCCGCGCAGAAACGCCGCGCTCTCCGGTGGATAGGTGGCGATCACCAGCTCGAACCAGCGCTCCAGAACGCTGGCCCGCCGTTGCTGAAGCCATGTGCCCAGCTTCGTCACTGGCCTCCCCCCGGCACCGGCCATGGTACGGCCAGCACCATCTGCCTCCCCATCGCGACCCTCCTCGCTCAACCCGGCGTGGAGCCAGGGAAATCTTGCGGGTGTGGCGACTCGACCTCGCGGCACCGTCGCTCTCCTCGTCCGCGCCAGCCTTCACCGCGCGGGTCGATCGACCCGGGACCCCGTGACCCCCGGGTCGATTCCCGCCGCCGGATCAGACGCAGCCGGTGGGCTTGGGCAGCCCGGCAACCTTGCAGGCGCCCTTGGCCGGACCCGAGGGGAACAGCTCGTAGATCTCCTTCAGGGTGAACCCGGTCTCCTTGCAGAGCTTGCGGATCATCGGCGCCACCCCGAACTCCAGGAAGTACTTGCGCAGGTAGTGCACCACTTTCCAGTGGCTCTCGGTCAATTCGCTGACGCCCTCGGTCGTGGCCAGCGCCTTGGCAACTTCTTCGTTCCACTGCTCGGGGTCCTGGATGAAGCCGTCCTCATCCACTTCGAGAGAGATGTTGCCGTGAGTGAAGATCGCCATTTCTTTCCTCCTTACGCTTTCGCGTTCTTCCGAGGGGCCGCCTGTGGCCCCTTATCCTCCGATTTCCAGGACCGGAACTCCGCCGCCTGAGCGGGGTTCCTGTGAAGCCTTCTCCAAGGAGCGCAAGAACTCGGGCGACGGACGGTGCCCCAGCTTTATGGCGGTGGCCGCCGCGCGACGGGCCTGGTCGACGTGTCCGGTAGCCAAAAGCCCCACGGCCAGGTAGTAGTGCCCGGCGGGGTGCCGCGGCTCGAGCTCCAACACCCGGCGGTAGCACCGCACCACTCCCTCGGCATCCCCCAAGTAGAGGTAGGCCTGCCCCATGTTGTAGTGGGCGAGCACGCAGTCATCCTGGCGGGCCACCGCCTCCTGGTTGGCCTTCAGGCAACCCGCGAAATCCCACTTCAAAAGCAGCACCCCGCCGAGGTTGACCCATGCCTCCACCAGGCTGTCGTCCAGCTCCAGGGCCTTGCGGTACAGCTCCTCGGCGCGCCCCACCAGGCCCAGGTCGGTGTAGGCCAGCGCCAGGTTGAAATGCCCCACCGCCGAGGCCGGGTGCATTGAGAGGTACTCCTGCCACTGCTCGATGCGCTTGCGCGGGCCGCGCTCGTTCACCCTTCGACCTCCTCTCCCCCCGGGGGAAGTCCATCGCTCAGGTTGACACCCCGGCGCGACAGCTCCGCGGCGTGGGGTGCGGTCCACCTGGAATCTCTCTCGTGCAAAACCGTCAGCACCTCGATGAGCTGTCCACGCAAACCTTCATCATCCAGGTGCGCCACCAGCGCGCCGGCGAAAGGGCCCACCACCGCCGGCGCGCTCCTGGCCATGGCCGCCAAGGCCGGTAGCACCGCTCCACCGTTGGTGCCCGATTCGTCGTTCAACGCCCAAAGGAAACGCCGTACCAGCTCGACCCCCATGTCCGGCCGTCGCGTCGCCAGCTCCCCCAGGGTGATCGCCGCTGCCACACGCATCCTCGCCTCGTCAGCCCACAGGCGGCCGAGCAAGGCGCGCAAAACGCGCGGGCTGGCAGCGGCCTGACCGGCCAGCTCGACACACTCCCCGCGGCGCAGCTGCTCCACCACTGCCTCCCTCACGCCCATGCCGGCTCGAGGTCACATCTCGAGGCGGCAAACCGGCGCGCCGCCCCGGTCACCGCCTCTGCCCACTGGGGCAAGGAAAGGGCGTGCAGATGGGTATAGGAGGCCCAGACGCTGCCCCGCACCACCCCATCCCGCTGCCCGCCGATGCCCACCCCCCGCTCCAGCGTCATCACCGACCGCTCCGCGTCGGCACCGCCGGTCACCGTGGAGTAATGGAATTCATGCCCGCGCAACGCTGTACCGGGGGGGAAGAAGGGGTTGTCGCCCGTCACCCGACCCTCGACGTAACCGTGGCCCTGGGGCCTAGCGCGCTGCTCCACCACGAGGTCCAGCACCCCCGCCATGGGGAAAGTGCGCTCGCCCACCTTGAGGGTGCGCGCCAGCAGCATCAAACCACCACACTCGGCATACATGGGGAGCCCTTGGCCCGCCGCCCGCCAAAGCGACGTCAAGAACATCTGGTTGGCCGCCAGCCGTTCGGCGTACACCTCCGGAAAACCGCCGCCGATAACCACTGCGTCCACATCGGGCAGCCCCGGCTCGCGCAAGGGCGACACGAACACTACTTCGGCCCCCGCCGCCGCGAGCGCTTCCAGATTTTCCGGGTAATAGAAGCTGAAGGCCTCGTCCCGCAGCACCGCCAACCGCACCGCTGATCCGCGCCGGGGCATGACCTGCTGCGGCAAGTCCACAACCGCGGCGGCCCGGGCGATCGCTAGCACCTGCGACACATCCACGTGATCCCTGACGGCTCGGGCGGTGAGCCGCACCGCCTCGTCCCGCTCCGGTCGCTCGGCGGCGGTGACCAGGCCCAGGTGTCGGCCCGGCAGCGGGTCGCCGCCAACGGAAAGCCGCGGCAGGGCGCCGAGGACCGGCACGCCGGCCCCCTCCTCGACAGCCCGGCGAATCAGAGACTCCTGCCGGCCGGTGCCCACCCGGTTGAGGATCACCCCGGCCAGATCCACGTCCGGGTCGAATACCCGGCAGCCCAGCACCAGCGCCGCGATGGTCCGCGTCGCCTTGCTGACGTCCACCACCAGCACCACCGGCGAGGCCAGCCGCGACGCCAGGGCGGCGGTGGAGTGCGTGCCCTCCGCATCCAGCCCGTCGTACAATCCGCGGTTGCCCTCGATGACGATCACGTCCGCCTGCTGAGCCGGGGCGAGGGCCCGCCCCAGCCCCGCCGCGTTCATGAGGAAGGTATCCAGGTTGCGGCCAGGGCAGGAGGCGGCGACGCCGAGCCAGGCCGCGTCGATATAGTCCGGTCCCTTCTTGAAGGGGACCACCCGCAGCCCCTCTTCGCTCAGCACCCGCACCAGCCCAAGGGAGACCAGCGTTTTGCCGCTGTCTCCCGCCAGGCCGGCAATGGTCACGCGGGGCGTGGAAAGCCGCACAGGTACCTCTCCATCCTCAGACCAGATCCAGAAAGCCGCAGGGACACTCCTCGGCGCACTTCTTGCAGCCGTCGCACAGTTCCAGCTTGACTTTGTAGAACTCGCCCAAGTGGGGATCCGCAATCTTTGTGAAGCAATTGTTCTGGCAGTACATCCAGCAGTTCTCGCAGGCAAAACACTTGCCGCACGAAAAGCAGCGGGTAACCTCCTCCAGCGCCTGCTCCCGGGTGATACCCAGATCGATCTCTTCCAGCGGCTTGGCCAGGCGTTCGGCGGCGGGGCGAATGGCCCGCTCCGCTCTGGGCTTGTCGGGGTACCACGCCATCTTGATCCTTTCGGGTCCCACCTTGGGCCTGGCCGGGGCGGCTTTCGGCTGTCCGCCGCGCAGCGAGGCCGCGATGGCCTGCGCCGCCTTTGCCCCCTGGCCGATGGAAATGGTGGCGAGCCCAAGGCCGATGTTGTCGCCGCCCGTCCACACCCCCTCGACCCCCGTACGGCCCCACTCGTCGCAGGAGAGCCAGTCCTTGCCCAGCTCCTCGCTCCCCAACCTCGCCAGGTCAGGCTGCTGGCTGACCGCCGTGATGATGGTGTCTACCGGCAACTCGTAGACGTCGCCGGGGATGGGCACCGGGCGCCGCCGCCCAGAGGAGTCGGGTTCCCCCAGGGTCATCCGCTGCACCTTCATGGCCCGCACCGACCCATCGTCGTTGCGCAAAATCTCCACCGGCGCCGCCAAGTACTCGATGCGAATCCCCTCCTCCAATGCCTCCTCAATCTCCCGCTCGATGGCCGGCATCTCCGCCCGGGTGCGGCGGTACAGGATGGTGACTTCAGCGCCCAGGCGCTTGGAAACCGCCGCCGAGTCCATGGTCACCCGCTTGGACACTCGCGCTGCGTCGATGGCGGTGTCGCCACCCCCGATCACCACCACGTTGGGCCCCACCTCCACGCGCTTGCCGGCGTTGACGTGGTTCAGGAACTCGGTACCTGTCCACAGACCCGGGCCGTCCTCGCCCGGCACCCCCAGGTTCTTGCCCTGGTGGGCACCGATGGCAACAAAAATGGCCTGGAAGTCACGGCGCAGCTCGGCGAAGGAGACATCCTTGCCCACCGTCACCCCGCACCGGATTTCCACGCCAAGATCCTCAATCTTCTTGACCTCGGCGTCGATGATGTGGCGGGGCAGGCGGTACTGGGGGATGCCGTAGCGCAGCATGCCGCCCACTGCCGGCAGCGACTCGAACACGGACACGCCGTAGCCGCGGCGGGCGAGCTGATAGGCGCATGACAGACCGGCCGGACCGGCCCCGATGACGGCGATGCGCTCGGCGAACGGTCCCCCCTCGTCCAGCCTTGGGAGGGGCAGGTTCTGCTGGATACCCCAGTCGCCGATCACCCGCTCTACCGAGTTGATCGCCACTGCCCCGTCCTTCTCCTTACGGTTGCAGTGCCTCTCGCAAGGGTGAGGGCAGACCCGCCCCATGATCGCCGGGAAGGGGTTGGTCTCGACCTCCAAATACCAGGCCTTGGTCAACGCCTGTTCGAGGGTCAAACCCAGTTTTTCCCGCAGGGCGATGGTCGTCAGCCAACCGCGGATGTCGTTGCCGCTGGGGCAATGGTCCGTGCATGGAGGCAGTTTCTCCTGCTGCACCGGCCGCAACGGCGAAAGCTGACCGCCGGATCCCTTGGAGGCAAAAGCAAACGCCGGCTTTTTGACGTCATCCTTCTTCTTGAGCAAACCCATGAGTACCGCCTCCCGTTCCTATCGACGCAGGCTACGCGTACGGGTACATCCCCTTTTTGAACTGCTCCAGCTCATCGAGCAGGCGATCGTGTTTCTCCTCGTCGATCAACAGATACTCCAGGATGACCTTGTGGACCACCGAGAAGGCCTTCTTCTTGAGCTCCTTGGCCAGTTCCACGGTTTCCCGCTCGAGGGCAATGTGCTCCTCGATCTTGTCCCAGATCTCCGCCAGCTCCTCCGGCGTCAGGGAGGCGGCCTGCTTGGTCAGGGTGTCGATGAGGAACTGCTGCACCCGATGATGCTGCCCGGAGTCGTTGCGGATGATCTCCATCACCTGTCGCACCAGCGGATTCTGGGTGCGTGACATGATCTCCGAGCACTGTTCGATGCTCTTGCGCTCGATCGCCTGCCACTTCTCCAGCAGTTCGACCATGGCCGTCGACCGGTTTGCTCCCTTGGCTTCCGACATGGACACACCTCCACTTTCTTTCAGCGTCGGCTGCGCCCTGGGGCCAGCAACCGCCGGCCCCAGGGACGGCAGCACAGACCGTTAACTCCCCGCCTCCGGAGGCAGCGTGATGTAGCTCCCACCCACGTAGGAGTAGGTGCACTTCCCGGAGTCGATCAGCTGGCGAATGGCCTGCTTACACAGCTGCTTGTCGCAGCGGTCTTCGCCAAACTGCTCGATCATCGCCTTGGTGAGGTCCATCGCCTTGAGGTTCTTCTTGCCATAAGTCGACTTGACCAAGTCGAACATGGCGGCGGCGACCTCCTCCACGCTTACAGGATCGGCCATGACCTTCCCCCCCCTCGTCAGTGCTTTAGCTGCGCCGAGCGCTTGTAGGTCTCGCCGGCGTGCGTGAAATCGTCAATGTGGTACTTGGTGAACGGCAGGCCGGTGAGCTTGAAGAAACGCGGCCAGCCGATGCGCTCCACCCATTCGGACATGCGCTCGTACTTGCGAGCGTTGGCGGCGTACACCTCCACCAGGTGCTTGACCGCCTCCACGGTTTCCGGCCACCGCGGCGGGTTGTTGGGCAGGAACGGAATCACCAGCTTGGAGAACTTGGGCTCGGTGCGGGCGTTGGAGACCTTGCCGCCTACCCAGATGGAGAGGCCGTCGGTTTTGGCGTTGTTGATTTTCACCGCCGGGCAGACGGTGAAGCAGTTGCCACAGTACATGCACAAGTGCTCTTCGATGTGGATGGACTGCTGACCGTCCACCGTGGCCGGGCGGATGGCACCGGTCGGGCAGGAGGCGATGAGCGTCGGCAGCTCGCACATCTTGGGCAGGTTGGCGTGATCGATCTCGGGAACCCGGGTGTGCACCCCCAGGATGGCGATGTCGGAGCAATGCACCGCGCCGCACATGTTGAGGCAGCAGGCAAAGGCAATGCGCAGCTTGGCCGGCAGGTCCATGTTGACGAAGTGGGGATACAGCTCGTCCATCAGCGACTTGACCACGCCGGAGGCGTCCGTGGCGGCGGAGTGGCAGTGCACCCATCCCTGGGTGTGGACGATGGCGGAGATGGCGTTGCCCGTCCCGCCCACCGGGAAGCCCAGATCGTGGAGCTCCTCGATGAGTGCATCGATCTTGCTTTCATCGGTGAGCAGGAACTCCACGTTGTTGCGGCTGGTGAAGCGCAGGTGACCGCCGCAGTACTTGTCGGCGAGATCGGCGAAGAGGCGAATGGTTTTGACGTTGAGGATGCGCGGCGTGCCCGCCCTCACCGAGTACAGCTTGTCACCCGACTCGGCGACGTGCACCAACACGCCGGGACGGGGGTTCTCGTGGTACAACCACTTGCCGTAGTTCTTCTTGATGATCGGCGGCAGGAACTGCTCGTAGTGAGGAGGCCCGATATCGGTTTTCCGGGGACTGGCTGACATACGCTGTTCTCCTTCTTTGGCTCGCGGCGACTTCAAGCCTGCTTTTCGTGCAGCTCTTCGCCGAAGAAGATGTAGGGATTGGTGCGCGGGTGGGCGATCATTTCTGGAACCGGCTCCAGACCGATCTGCTCCAGGAAGTTGCCCAGGCCCACGCGCTGGATGAACTCACCCACGCGCTCGCGGTTCTTGCCGTGCTCGGACCACAGGTCCCAGATGGCCTCCAACAGTTCCTTCAGGTCGCTGTAGGGCGGCTCCATCTCGATGAAGGGCACGAACACGCTGGACAGCAGGGCGCCACCGACGATGGGGGCCTTGGCGCCGATCAGCACCGTGCACCCCCGCTCCTTGCCCGGGCGCAACGCCTTGGGCATGACGTTGATGCAGTGCATGCACTTGACGCACTCACTGTTGTCGATGGTGAGGTTGGTCCCGTCCCAGCTCATGCAGCGGGTGGGGCAGCGCTCGCACACGTCCTTTTGGATATCGACGGTGCCGCTGGCGGCGTACTGTCGCACCTGCTCGGCATCCATCTGGATGTCGTCCTTCCAGGTGCCGATAAAAGACATGTCGGCGCGCGCCACCGACGCCACGCAGTCATTGGGGCAGCCGGCGAACTTCAGCTTGTACTTGTAGGGGAAGGCCGGGCGGTGGAGCTCGTCCTGGTAGCTCTGGGTGAAGTCGTAGACCGCCGCCAGGGTGTCGTAGCACGCCCACTCACAGCGAGCCGGACCGCAGCACGCCGACGGGGTTCGCATGTCAGAGCCGGAGCCACCGAGGTCGAAGCCGATCTCGGTCAGCTTGCTGAAGACAGGCTCCAGCTGGTCCGTGGTGGTCCCCAGCAGGATGATGTCGCCCGTGGAGCCGTGCATGTTGGTGATCCCGGAGCCGTGCGCTTCCCAGATATCGCAGATCTTGCGCAGCGCGTCGGAGGTGTAAAACCACCCCGCCGGCTGATTGACGCGCATGGTGTGGAAATGGGCGATGTGGGGAAACTCCTCGGGGAGGTCCGAGTAACGGCCGATCACGCCACCGCCGTACCCCATCACACCGACGATGCCGCCGTGTTTCCAGTGCCCGAGGTGCTCCTCGTAGGACCGCTCCAGCTGCCCGAGAAGGTCCTGGATCACCGGCGTGTCGGCGCTCTTCTTGAGCTCCCTCACGAAGCTCGGCCAGGGCCCCTTCTCGAGCTCGTCGAGTAGCGGCGTTTCTCTCTTCTTCTCACTCATGGCAGCTCCTTTCCCGATATGGACGAGGGATTCGGTCTCGGCTCCTGCTCTCCTCTTGCTGGCGAAAAGGGGACCCTCCGTGGCGCGGGAGGCTGGTCACACCATCGACACAGCCTCGCATCGCCGTCCACGCCCCCCCTCGCTCGATTGCCCTGGTCACTTTTCGACAGCCCCTTCGGATGCACCTGCCCCGTTCCACCGGTCGCACCCGCCGGTGCATCCCGCTGCAATCGTTGTGCCATTGGCCTCAACGCCTGCCGAAAGGGCGGCAAACCCTTTTCCGGAGCACGCTTCAGGGCCCTGGGGCGACCTCGGGTTAGCTCGCCCATCCCCCCTGTTACGCTGAGGTGACGGCACCGTGCGAGCTCGTCCCGATCGGGGATTTCACAGTAGTCTCATGGCTTGCCGTTCCGCTCCGGGAGTCGCGCTGTGTCGAGCAGGTAACGCGGGCGTAACCGCTTGCCGGCAGGCCGTGCGGCCACTTACTGGCCGGGAAAGAAGGTGTAGCTGGCCCAGGTCAGCACCGCCAGGAGCACGATTCCCAGCACGATGCTCCAGGTGATGAGCTTCTTCTCGATGGGCAGCAGCTCCTCCCGTTGCATGCGCTGCAGTTCGTCAACCAGGCGGGGCTGGGGGTCGTTTTCCATGCTCTCCTCCTACCCTCCCACCACCGGCGGGGTGACACCGTGGAAGAAGATCCACGATATCAACAGGCCAACCCAGATAATAAAACCGAACAGACAGATGGCGTAGATCGCGGCGAGGCGGCCGATGCCCTCCTCCCACAGCTTGCGGAAGTTGGAGACCACCCCGATGGTGAAGAAGGTCATGGCGAAGAACAAATGCCGAAACACGTTGGCCTCGCCAGAGGCGGTCTTGGCCGCTGCCACCAGATGAGGGAAAGCCAGGCAAAGGGCTAGGGTGGCCGCGAAGGTCCCCACGTACCCCAGCACGAACTTCGGGAAGCGCTCCCAAATCTCGCCCACCCTGACCTTCTCGCCGGGCCTGCGTTCGATCACGGTGCACCACAGGATGGCCAGGATGAAGGCCCACACGCCGATGAAGACGTCGATGAAGACCTTCACCGTGGTGGTGGCCATGAGGATCCACCCCTCTTTCCACTCCACACCCATGACCGCCAACGCCTTGGCCCGCACCAGGGAGTCGGTGATGGCGCCGGAGGCGACGGCCGCCCCGTCGGTCTTCACCGCCAGCCCCATCCAGGCCCCGGCGACCATCGGCTCCTTGTAAAGGAAAACTTGGGCGGCAAACGGCAGCAGCAGCAGCTCTACCACCGCGAAGATCACCACCAGGGACGACACCATGATGGGCACCACCGGGCGCGCGCGGATGGCCCCTCCGGTGGCAATGGCCGCCGACACCCCGCAGATGGAAATTCCCGAGGCCAGGGGCGCCGCCCACTCCCGGCTGAAACCGAAGTACTTCCTGGCCACCAGGTAAACCACCGCCCAGTAGATCAGGTAGGCCTCGACGATGGCGCACAGGCCGCGGAAGAGGACCGCCGAGGCGAGGCTCAACGCCTCCACCGCCTTGACGCCTAAACCCGCCCCCATGATGACGATAGCGGTTTTGATGTAGAGCTCTGGCTTGGTGGCCTCGGCGATCCTGCTCGCCGTCCTGGGGAGAAAGTTACCCACCACCAATCCGGCCAGCAAGGCGAGGATGTAACCGGCCTCACCGGTCAAATTCAACGACCAGGAGATCCCAAGCTTATCGAGCTTGTCCGGGGTGGCTGCAACGTAGGCGAAGTGGCCGGCTACCCAGCACAGATAGGAGGCGGCGAAGATCACCACGAATCCGGCAGCGAAGCGGCGTACGTTGGCCTCCAGGCCCCGGGCCGCCACCGTCATGATCACCAGCAGGAATAGAAACGTCAGGAGTAACGAGCCCAGCCCCCCTAGCCCGGCGTAGCCCTTGGAGACCGGCTCCACGATCTGGGTGAAGGAGGTCCAAACATTGGTCTTGACCGCCCAGCCGAGCATGTCGATGCCGGCGAGCAACCCCATCGACAGCGCGAAGATGAACAGGCCCAGCCACAGCGACATCCAGTCTTCACTCTTCAACAGCGACCGCCAGGATGCCATCGCAGCACTCCTTAAAAAACCCAGCCCCTTGCGCCGGCGGGGATATCATGTCCACTTCTCCCCGCTCGAGCCGCCGAGCGCCGGTGGAATTTCAGCTCGTGTCACCTCCCCGGGGGCGCGCCCCCAGCACCACCAGATCGCGGGACCACTAGTGGAACTCCCACTCCAGGAACCCCTCCGGCACCCCTTCGGTGGCGTTGACGATCAGCTCGACCAGCCCACCGTAAAGCAGATTGGTTCGCTCAAACACGTTGTAGGCCCGGAAGAGGTCGCGGAACTGTCCCTTACAGTTGGAGCAGGGAGCGCACAGATACTTGGGAATCGACGGATCCAGTTCCCCTTCGAAGGCATCCAGGATCTGCTTCAACTTCACGCGCCCGGCCACCAGATACTTCCATGAAGCGAAGTTATTTGGGTTCATGATGGCGAACCCGGAGCCGCCGCCGCAGCAGTAGTTTTCCACCCCGTGCGGGGTCATCTCCCGGAAGCGGGGAGCGATCTTATGCAGGATGCGTCGCTGCGGCATGACGATCCCCATGGCCCGCACCATGTTGCAGGGGTCGTGCAGGGTCACCGGGAAATCATTGCGCTCGGGCAGGAACTTCAACCGCCCGGACATGACGATATCCTCCATCAGGGTGAGACAGCTCTCGCGCGGGATGTTGTACTCCTGGGAAAAGATGCGGTCGGCGATCACGGTCAGCGCCTTGTGGGCATGGCCGCACTCGCCGATGACAACCTTTTTCACCCCCAGCTTCTTGGCGATTTCCGCGTGCTTCAACGCCACCCGTGCCAGCTGAAAATCGTCGTACCACAAGCCGTAGTTGACGGCGTCGTAGCCCGCGATATCCGAAGAGAGCGTCCAGGAGATGCCCGCCATCTCCAACATGATGGCGAAGGCGCCGGGGTTTTCCGGCCAGGACAGGATCTCGCCGGCGTTGTGGATGAGCAAGACGTCGGCCCCCGCCTTGTCCCAAGGTGTCTCGATCTTGAATCCCACCTTCTCGCTCATTTCTTCGTCAATGAACTCGATGTTGTCCTTCACCACTGCCGGCGGCATCCCGGTGGAGGACCCCACCTTGAGCTGCTGCATCGAGCCCGTGCGGTGGCACTCCTGCGCCGCGATGCCCAGCTCCTGCGAAAACAACTTGCGCAGCTCGTGGGAGATGAGCCCATTGTCGACGCCGATGGGACAGGCCTGGGTGCAACGCCGGCACAAGGTGCAGCGGTGCGCCAGCTCGGCCAGGCGCGCGAAGGTGTTCCAGTTCAAGTCCACCGAACCGGTAAGCGCCGCCTTCAGCGGGTTGGCGCCGTTGCCGTAGCGGGCGGCCAACCGGCGCAGCACGTCGGCCCGGTAGGAGGGCCGGTAGATCTCGTTGCGCCCCGAGCCGACGAAGATCGGACACGCCTCCGCGCAGGTCTGACAGTGGGTGCAGTGCTCCAAGGACAAGGTGAGCGGCTGCAGGAACGTCCAGTTGTTCTCCGTGCTCAGGAGCTTTTTCAGACCGGCGACGAAACCCTCCAAAAGCTTCTTCTCCTCCTCCGGCGAGGAGGGCCGCTTGAGGCTGAGGGCGGAGACACCGTCGAGGGAAGCTTCGACTTCCTGCCGCCGTTCGGCCGCCAGCTCCTTCCACAGCTTGGCCGGATCGTCCTTATCGAAGGGCGGCGGCAGGGGAGCCAGCTCCTGCAGGTTGACCGGTGAAAGGACCTCGGCGGGTTTGCCGATATCTTTCACCCTGATTGGGTTGATTCGTGCCTGGGCCATCGTGCTCATTCCCCCCCTTCCCGGGCTACATCCACCCAGGTCTTCCTCCCGTCGCCGCGAATATGGGGCGCCGACCACGACACGGGAAGCATCAGCAGTTTTTGCGCTTTCTTCTCGATCCCGGTGCCCGGCAGATTGGGCAAATCTTCCCAACGCACCGAATGCCAGGTGAAGTACTTCGTGAACATGTGCGCCATGTGGCTCCACGGCATATAGATCAAGAACAAGCCCAGAATCCCCACCTGGGCCATGAACCACCCGGAGCCGGGCGAGACGGCCTCCCCCCGCATCAGGCCCGCCAGGAAGTTACCAGCCTGCGCGTAGGAACGATCAAAGGTGACGAAGCTCCCCCACGACGCTGCGAACAGGATGAGAAACAGCCACAGGTGCACGAAATCGGCCGGCGACGAGCTGCGTCGCAACTCCGCCTGGCCCAGACGACGAAAGAGAAGCAGCAGCGTGCCAACCGTCCCCAGTCCCAGACCCAGGGCACCCCATACCGACATGAGCGTGCCGCCGGCGAGAAAGGTGAGGGGGCGAAAGCCCACCGCCACCGCCATGCCCCCGGCCAGCAGCGCTGCCCCCATGGCGAACAACAGATAAAGGCCATAGTGAAAAAGCAGCGATGGCACCCACATGCCCGGGTTGTGCTCATGAACCTGCTTGAGGGTCAGAACCTCTTCCAGGATGACCTTAATCTCCCCGAACTTGGAGCTCTCCCGCGGCTTGGTCCACCAGTTGACCTCCTCGAAGTACGACCCGCCGTAGCTCGCCTTCCCCCTCTCGTGCGCCACCGGGTATAACTCCCAGCGCAGGTGCATGGGCATGGTGGCGTACTTGATCGCCTTGTAAGCGCACCCCAAAACGAAGCCAGCCAGCGTCACATAGGCCCAGACGTGCAGGAATCCCATCTCACCCTTCCTTCCGATCGGGACCCTCGCCTCCCCGATCACCGCGCCAGGTGATGAAAAATGCGTGCCAACCCGAAAACTTTTCCGCCCAAAAACAGCGTCCCTTCACCAACCGTGCGGCTTCCAACCCGGCGCCTTATGCTACTCCGTGCCTTCGCCCCTCAGGGCGAGTACCCCGCGGAAAAACCATACACCATGACGCAGGCATCGCAAAAGGGCTGTCAGTACCCAGCGCGGATTCGCCTGCCCCTTCCTCACCCCGAAGTGACTGGCGCGGCTGGTCCGATCCGAGACAGGTCGCGGGTCCAAAGATCACCGAGGTTCGCCCGCCGCCGGCAAGTGGCACTGACCGGCCGGGCACTGTGCATCCCGCAGATGCGCTTCGATTTCGGCTCGAAACTCGGCTATGGCGCTAATCACCATCCGCCCAGCCCCGCGCCCCAGGTCGCAGCGGGCGGTCGCCTGCAGATGAGCTGCGATGTCTTCCACCGCCGCCAGCGAGCCACCACCAGTCCTCCCCTCTGCCATGGCGGCGAAGGCTTCCCGCAATGCCCGAACCCCGATTCGACCGGGCGCACAAGCGCCGCAGGCCTCCCTCGCCAGGGTCGAGAGCAGGCTGACTAGCAGCGCCACCACGCAGGTCGCCCCATCGAGCAGCAGCACGGAACCGCGCGAGGCGACGGCTGCCCCGCTGCCATGGGCTTGGAACACCCCCAGCAGCCCACCGGCCAGTATTCCCTTCACCGGCTTGGCGATCCCTGAACCGGGCGCCGTCGATCGCCGGAAAAGGTCATTCAAAGTCGTTGCTGCCGGCACCTCCACCACGGCAGGGGAAACCGGGCTGCCGACCACAGTGACCAGCCGCTGACCCGCAAGCACGCGCGCCCTGTGGGGTTCTTTTTCGGTCATCGCGAGCACCCCGCTCAGCCGTGCCGCCGACTCCGGGTCGATCACCAACGCCGCGGGCAGGCCTTCGGAAATCGCTCGCGGAGCTGGTGTCAGCGTGCCATGGCCGAGGACGTGCCGGCGCAGCGCCGACTCATCGATTGCCACCAGACGACGGGGGGCCGGAATCACGGCCACCTCGAAGGAGAAGGCCCCACCCAGGATTGCCGGCCCCAGCAGCCCCCGTCGGCGCGCCAGGACCACCGCCAGCTCCAGCTCCTCGATGAGGTGGTGAGCTCCGGCGGGAGGCATCACCACCCCCTGGCGGGCGCCGCACAAGAGACCGGCCAGGATCACTCCTTCGATGACGGCGAACGGGTCCCCCCCGAGCAGGAGCGAATCGGCGACCAGGTGCACCTCAGTCGATATAAATGGGCACAGGACGGTGGAGACCCCGGCGGCAGCGGCAGCGGCGAGGGCGCGCCCCAGGGGCTGCCCCTCTTCGCCACGCAGGCCGAGACCCGATTCCTCGACCTCCGCCAGAGCTCCCGCTGGACCACTCGCCCCCGCCAGCACCCGTTCCAGGGCGCGGAATCCATCACTGGCGATGTATTCCTCTAGGGAGCAGGGATCCACCACCCCACAGCGGCGCAGCACCCCCGAGGCGATCGCCCTGTCGTCCTGCAGCCAAACAGCCTGACGGGGCACGAAGCGGCGATCACGACACAGTTCCGCGACCAGCGCCGCGGCCCGCGCTTCATCCACTCCCCGCACTCTCCACCCCGTCGGACTGCCGGCCACCGTCACCATCCCCAGATCGCCACCACGGCATCCGACGCGCACCACTCGCAGGCTGAAATCGGCACCACGTTCGGCCAGACTCCGGGAAATCACCTCGGCGACGCGGTCGGCGGCGCGTACGGAACAGCCGCTGCCGTTGCATACCAGTAGCTCGCGCACCTCCAGATCGGTGGCCGTCCGGGCGCGCCTGGCCACGCGCTCGCCCACATGTTGCCGGACACGCTGCAAGTCCTCCTGGCGCCAGACAGACGCAGGAGCCCCGCGCAGCGGCGGGCGATGCCGGCGAAAGGGCCAGGCGCCCGTCGCAGCGCCCAGTTCCCGGGCCGCCGACGGCGTCAGCTCCTCGTAGCGGAGAGAACCCTCCTCCGCCACCGGCGCCCCCCAGCAGGCACCCAGGCAGGGAAGCACGGTCGCCCCCCCGCCGGCGGCCCGATGAACGCCGAGGCCGTAGGGGACGAGGCAGACCGCGCCGCCGCAGAGTCGAACCGTCGGTCCGGACGATGGCAGGGCGGACAGGTCCGGGTCAAAACTCACCACCTGTTGGACGGTCACCGGAGGAACCGCCAGGCGCCGGGCCACCGCCTCCTGGACCGGTGGCGAAACGCCGCCCATGACCTTGTTCAGGCGCCCCAGGATGGCTTGCAGCGCGCCGGGGGTACCCTTGACATCCTCCACCAGCTCATCGACGACGGCGGCGTCGCCCTCCGACAGCAGCGCCAGATCCTCTTCGTACGCTGCGCCGGCGGGCCAGTTCGCCGTCGAAGGTACTCCTTTGCCACTCACCTGGACCTCCGCACATCGACCAGCCTGGCCTCTCCGTCCACCGCCAGGAAGGCGCCGAGCCCCTCGGCGTTGGACTGCCACAGCACCACCGCCGAGGATGGCCGCACGGTGCGATCCACACGGACCATCATCATTTCCTCTCCGGTACCGGTGGTCAGATGAGCTCGGCCGCCGGGGGTGAGTCCGAAGGCGGCCACGTCCTCGGGGGCCATTCGCACCGCGACGATCGGGGCCAACTCTCGCAGCACGGCGGAGTAACGGGTTACCGACCCGGAGTGCAACAACTGGGGAGAGACGTCCAGCAGCGTGCCGCGCCAAGTCCGCGGTGGGGGAGGTGGCGGCGGGGGCATAAACGTGGGCAGGGGAGGCCGATGCCGCGCTCTGAGGTGCCCCTCAAAAACCGCGGCCAGGGATCTTTCGACCTCTTCCTTGGAGGGCAGCGGCATACCCAGCCGACGGGCCAACTCGCGGAAGATCTCTCCATCCGGCGCCACGCCCGGGGGTGGGGCCACCGCCGCGTGCAGAGGCCGTCGCACCCCATCCGCTCCCACCACGGTCCCCTCTCGCTCGGCCAGGATCGACACCGGCAAGACCACGTTGGCGGCCCGGGTGGTCTTGGTCAGGAAGGCATCCTGAACCACCACGAAGCCCGCGCCCTCCAGGCCGTCCCGCCGGTGAGTGGCGCGCGGCCAGCCTCCAAGAGGATCATGGCCGACCAAGTAGAGGAACCCCACCTCCCCCGCCCCCGCCCGGGCCATGGCGTGTACCGGCTCCCATCCGGGCTCCTCGGCACTGCCCCCGCCCGGCAGCAGTCGGGGATGCAACCCCACGTCCAAACACCCCTGCAGGTTGGCCTTTTCCCCTAAAACCAACAGCCCGCCCCCCGGCTTCCGGTGACATCCCAGCAGGACCAGCAGCCCGGCAGCGGCGCGCGCCACAGCCGCCTCGTCCCCCGGTATTCCCATCCCGGCGGGCACTACGACGACCAGGCGGTGCGCCCGCTTGAGTCGTCGCGCCAGCGCCACCACGCGCTCGGGATCGATCCCGGTCAGCCCCTGCACCACCTCGTCGGTGTAGTGCAGGACGCCAGCCTGCCACTGGTCGAACCCCGCCACACCCGCAGCCTGCCGGGCTCTTGTCGCCGATTCGGTCAGCAGGTGGCGGCAGATCCCGTAGAGCAACGCCTCCTCTCCGAGGGGACGAACGAGCAGGAACTCATCGACATGTCGCTCCAACCCCCCGGACAGAGCGTGGGCCATGACCACCTGCTGGCTGCGCCGCCGCATGCCGGCGAGGACGATGCTTTTCACCAGGGGGTGAGTGCGCGAGGGGTCGGCTCGCAGGATCAGCACCAGGTCGGCGGCCGCCAGATCCGTGAAGTCCGCGGTGGATCTGGCCGTGCCCAGCACCGGCCGGACTCCCTCCACAAGGGCCCTCGCCCCCGCCGCCAGCCCGACCCCCACGTGGGGTGAACCAACGGTACCACGCATGAAGTGCTGCAGCAAGAATGCGTCCTCGCAGGTCAGCCGCGGCGTGCCAAAGGCCACCAGGGCACGTCCCTGCGCCTGTGCCTGGCGAACTCCCTCCACCACCGCCTGCAGGGCCCGCTCCCAGGACGTCGGTACCAGGCGGCCTTCCAGCCGTACCAGCGGCGACGTCAGGCGCTCGGGGGAAACCAGTACGTCGTGGGCAAACCTCCCCTTGGCGCACAGCTGCCCACGGTTGGGCAACCAAGAGAGCTGGCTCTCGACAGCCACCACGCGCCCGTCCCGCACGGCGGGTAGGAGCTGACAGCCGCACGGGCACAGCGAGCATGTCGTTGGCAGGCCGGTACCCACCCGCCGGGGCACCGGATCGAGGGGCGGCCGCAGCTGCAAGGCACCGGTCGGGCACGCCGCCACACACTGGCCGCAGTACTCGCAGTCCAGCGTCCGCGAGGCGAACGTGGCCACCTGGATCCCGCCGTCGACGCGCTCCAGACCGAGAGCGGACACCCCCTGGACCTCGTGGCAGAGGCGGATGCACAGGGTGCACAACACGCAGCGCTCGGGGTGGTGGACGATGAGGGGTGACTGCACCCCGGAAGTTGCCGTCACCTCCCAGCGCCGGACATCGTCCCCCGCAATCCCCAGGCGGTGGAGCAGCAGCTCCAGGGTGCAACGGCCGGAGGTCGGGCACACCGGACAGTCCAAACGATGCTCACCGAGCAGCAAGACCAGTTGCCGCCGCCGGGCCCGGTGCACCGCGGGCGAGTCAGTTTCCAAAACCATCCCCTCGACGACCGGGGTTTCGCAGGCCGGCACCAGCTCCCCCGCGCGGTCGCGCCGACTCACCAGGCACAGCCGACACCCGCCGTAGGCCGACACCCGCGGGTCGAAGCACAGGGTGGGGATCCAGATTCCCGACCGCCGCAGGAGCTCCAGGACCGACTCGCCGGCCCTCGCAGCCAGAATCCGACCATCGACGGTGACCGAGACCACCTTGGGCACGCTAGCCTCCCGCCAGAGGCCGCCGGCGACGAAGCAGATAACGGGTGCGGGCGCGATTGCCCACGGCGCTCAGCCCACTGGGAGGGGACTGCCAGCTCTTCCGCTCCCAGTCATCGTCGAGCAAGAACTCCATCAGGTGAACGGCCGCCACAGCGCCTGCGGCGAGGGCATGCCGGCACCCCGCGCAGGCCGTGACCCAGGGGCCGGGTGCCTCCGAGACCCGCCGTGCCGTGATGCGATGCGCCAGCTCCGCATCCACGGCCATCACTCCCCCTCCCCGCCCACAACACCGGGTTAGGCGGCCCGAGTACTCCACCTCGCGAACCCTGGCGCCGCTCGCCTTTAGCAGTCGACGCACGGCCTGCTGCACGCCGACATCGCAGCGATCCCGGCAGGAATCCTGGATGGTCACCTCGACGCCGTCCCTCCGCGCCGTCGGCGTCCAGACCCTGGCCAGCACCTCCCAGGCCGTCGTTGCCGCAACCTGGGGCAATCGTTCCCGGAGCAAAGAAAGGCACCCCGGACACGCCGCCACCACCTCCTCCGCTCCCGATTCCTCGATCCTTCGGGACAGACTCTCTAGGTGTCGCGAAAGCTCCTCCTCCATCCCCAACGCCAGCAGCGGCGACCCGCAGCAATGCAGGAGCACGCCGAGGCCCGGCAAGGCGGCCCGCAGCAAGTCATAGGTGGCTGCCACCACAGTGGGCGAAGCCACCGGCCAGTGGCACCCCGGGAAGAACAGGCGCCGCGTCCTGCTCCGCCCGGGCTCGCTCATCAGCAAGGTGGCTTTGGGTTTGACGGCATCCCGAAAGGCGCCCAGCTGGTCGGCGTGGGCTGCGAGGGGTGCCGCTTTCTGCGCCACGGCGACGCGCCGTGCCTGCAGGAGGAGGGACCCGATGGGCAGCCTCTCGGGACAGACCTCCGCGCATAGGCCGCAAAGGGTGCACGAATACACCATGGTGAGGTGCGCTTCCAGCTCCCCCCGGACCTGCCGTGCCAGTTCCACAGGAGAGTTGCAGTACTTGGAGAGAAAGTCGCAGTCGTCGACGCAGAGGCGACATGAACACTGCAGGCACCGCTCCCCTTCCCGGCGGATCTGGGACTCGTCCAGAGCCGGCGCGGCAGAAGCCAGCAGGTCGACGGCGGGCACGCGCCGACGGCGCTCCTCCTCGCCCACCTCCAGGCGCCAACGCAAACGCTCCACCACGGGACCCGCCCCGACCTCGCGTCGGGAGGTCGGGACCAGGTGTGCGGCAACCTGCGCCGCCACCGCACGCCCGTGAGCCATCGCCTCGACCACCGAAACCGGACCCAACACCGCCGTTCCGGCGGCAAACATCCCTGCCAGGCGAGAGGTGTGCGTCACCACGTCGGCCCAAAAAAACCGATCATCGCTGACTGGCAGACCGCTCGCCGCAGCCAGGCGTGCCACCCCGGCGACGCCGCCGCAGAACACCACCGCGTCGCACTCGCGCCGCAGGTCCGCAAGGCTCGGTCCCCGGCCCACGGCCACCCCGGTGCGAACCTCGATCCCCAGGGCCGGGATCACCGAGAGGTCGCGCTCGGCCACCCTTGGCGGCAAACGCCAGGCGGGAATTCTCCTTGTCAGGCACCCGCCGATCGTTTCCGCCTCCTCCACCAGGAGCACGTCGAACCCTCGTCGGCGCAGATCGTGGGCAACCATCAAACCGGCGGGCCCCGAGCCCACCACAGCGACTCGCCGCCCCTTGCGCGGCTCCCGGGAAAGCACATGCTCTGGCTCGCCCTCTTCCTGCTCTGCGAGGAATCGCTTCACCTCCCGGATCTTCACGGGGGCGTCTTCATCCAGCCTCTTGCAGTGCCACTCACAGGGGGCGGTACAGATGTACCCCAAAATGCCCGGGAAGGGCAGCCGTTCCCGTACTTTTTGCAATGCCTCCTGGAACCTCCCCTGTCTGGCCAGGCGCAGGTAGGTGGGCACATCCACCCCGAGCGGGCATCGAGCGATACAGTTGGGTGGCCCCTCTCCCCGACAGCGGCCGAGGATCTCGTCGGCCAGCTCGTTCAAGCGGCAGGCGACGTCCAGGTCTGGCGGGAGTTCCCAGGGGAGGCTCACCGCCAGCCTCGAAACCGCCGGCTTGCGGGCCGGGACCGCAAGCCCTTCCTCGCGCACCACGGGGGTTGGGAGATGGCGTTACCACAAGGTAACAGTTCTATTGCCCACGCAGAGCAGCACCACGCCCTGGCGGCGGGTCCGCCGCCCACCATCTGCCGAAACAGGCACCCCCCAGCCACGACACCTCGTTCCTGCCATCGGGCACTTGCAGGATTTGTGCCCACCCCGACGCGGCGAAAGACGTATCCGGACGTCGAAATCTCGCCAGGTCAAAGGGTGTAGTGGCTGGGGTCGGCCACGCCCGCCTCGTCGAAGGCCCGCCGCCGCAGGTGGCAGGCGTCGCAGCGGCCGCAGTGCACGGCCTCGGCAGGCGGGTCGTAGCAGGACAGGGTGAGCGACAAGTCCACCCCCAGGGCAACTCCCAGCCTCACGATGCCGGCCTTGGAGAGGTGGAGCAGCGGAGCCTGGATCTTTAGCTCCCCACCCGACGTCCCCACCTTCGTTCCCAGGCGCAGGGCCTGCGCAAAGGCCCGCAGGAACTCCGGCCGGCAGTCGGGGTAACCTGAGTAATCCTGCACGTTGGCGCCGATCACCAGGCTGGATGCTCCCACCACCTCGGCCAACCCCGCCAGCAACGCGAGGAAAATCGCGTTGCGGGCCGGAACATAGGTGACGGGAATGTCCTCGCCTATGGCCGGGCGATCGCGCGGCACGGCGATGGCATCGGTGAGCGCCGATCCTCCCACCACCCGCAGATCAACCGTAACGACCCGATGATCGGTGATATCGAGCGCCACGGCAATCCGGCGGGCCGCGAGCAGCTCGGCCCGATGGCGCTGGCCGTAGTCCACGGAAAGAGCCGACACCCGTTGGCCGCTGGCTTGCGCCCAGGCCGCCGCCACAGCGGAATCCAGACCACCGGAGAGCAGCACCGCAGCCTGTGTCATCGTGACATACCGGCGAGCCGGCGGGCGCGATCCGCCGCTCGCTCCACCTCGTCCCAGGTCACCCGGGGGCGAGAGAGTCCCTGACGAAACACCTCGAACCGCCCCCGCCCCCGCTTTAGAAGGGCCGCCAGGGCGGCATCCTCGACCTCCGCCCGCCGGACATGCTCGACCAGGGGTTCGCGCTCCTTTATGAGGTTACTCAGGATCACCTGATCGCAGCCGGCGGCCAGCGCCGCCGCACCGCGTTCGCCAATCCCTCCCCACCCCGCCAGGGCGCCCATCTCCAGGTCGTCGGCCAACACCAGCCCGCACCCCAGCCCCGCCAGCCGCTGTACCACCCGCCGGGACAGCGATGCCGGCGCACAGGCTTCTCCCAGCTGGGGACACATGGCGTGCGCCACCATCGCGGCCCGCTGCGGCGACGCCAGTGCGGCAAATGTCCTCTCCTCCTCCCAGACGCCGTTTCCCAGCACCGGCAGCTCGCGGTGGGAATCCACCATTCCGCTGCCCAGGCCGGGGTAGTGTTTCAGGCACGCCCTCACGCCGTACGTCTCCAGACCCTTAAGAAACGCCCGCGCGAGCCTCTCGACGGCCGCCCCGTCGCACCCCCAACAGCGCCCTTCCCGGGCCAGCCACCCGTCGGGCCAGGCGACGTCCAGCACCGGGGCAAAATCCAAGTCCACGCCCAGGTGGGCACACGCCGCCCCCGCCGCCTCCCCCAGCGCTCGACACGCCTCGACCCCGGCGGCGGCGGCCGCCGCCGCAGAAGGCAACTCACCCACGAGCGCCCGCAGACGGTTCACTCGCCCCCCCTCCAGATCAATGGCCACCAGAGGCGAGCCGGGCAGGGCGTGGAGCTCGTCCACCAGCGCCATCACCTGCTCGCGGGAGGCGACGTTGCGGGCGAATAGCACCACGCTACCGGGTTGCAGCGCGGTCAGAAGGCAGCGCTCGCCGTCGGCCAGCTCCCGGCCACTGGTGCCACAGGCCAGAAAATGATTCACTCCTCCACCTCCTTCTTGAGTGCCGCCAATAGGTTGAGAGCGTCCAGGGGGGTGAGGCTGTCCAGGTTGAGGCGCCTGAGCCGCTCGGCCACCGCCTCCTCCGGCGGGGGAAAGAGCGACAGCTGCCGCGGTCCCTCCAGGGGTCGGGCGGCGTCCAGCACCTTGAGCTCCTGCCGCTCCAGCTGGCGCAGCACCTGCTCGGCCCGCCGACACACCGCCGCCGGCACCCCTGCCAGGCGCGCCACGTGGATGCCGTAGGAACGATCCGCCGGGCCGGGCACCACGCGGTGCAGAAAGATCACCTGACCCTGCCACTCCTTCACGGCCAGCGAGGCGTTCACGACGCGCTCCAGGCGATGAGCCAGGTCGGTCAACTCGTGATAGTGAGTGGCGAAAAGCACCAGGGGCCGCGCGCCACCGCCGGCGGGGGGGTCGTGCAACGCCTCCACCACCGCCCAGGCCAGCGACAGCCCATCGAAGGTGGCGGTCCCCCGCCCCACCTCATCCAAGATTACCAGGGAGCGGGAGGTGGCGTGGCGCAGGATGTGCGCCACCTCGGTCATCTCCACCATGAAGGTCGACTCGCCGCGGGCGATGTCGTCGGCGGCCCCCACGCGGGTGAAGACGCGGTCGATCTCCCCAATTTCCGCCTCCTCTGCAGCCACGAACGAGCCTGCCCTGGCCATGATCACCGCCAGCGCCACCTGCCGCAGGTAGGTGGACTTGCCGCCCATGTTGGGGCCGGTGAGCATCAAGATTTGGCGGTGCTCGGCATCCAGCTCCACGTCGTTGGGCACAAAGGCGGCGCGCGACAACTGCTCGATCACCGGGTGGCGCGACCCTTGCAAGCGGATGCGCGGCTCGGAGACGAGCCGGGGGCGCACATAGGACCACTTGCGGGCGCGCTCGGCAAAGGCGGCCAGCACGTCCGCCTCGGCCAGAGCACGGGCGGTGGTGGCTACCCGCTGGGCGTACTCGGCGCAGAATTGGACCAATCCCCGGTACAACTCCCCTTCACGTTCCTGGGCGCGCGCCTCGGCGGTGGTGATCTTGCGTTCCAGCTCCTCGAGTTCCGGGGTGGTGAAGCGCTCGCCACCGGCCAGTGTCTGGCGGCGTACGTAGTCGGTCGGGACCTTGCCGAGGTGGGCGTTGGAAACCTCGAAAGCGTAACCGAAGAGTCGGTTGTACCTCACCTTCAGGGTCGGGATGCCGGTGCGCTGCCGCTCTCTCGCCTCCAACTCGCCCAGGACTTCCTTACCCCCCCGCGCCAGGGCGCGAGCCTCATCCAGCTCGGCATCCCGGCCGCCGCGGATGGTGCCTGGCCCGACGAGCGCCGGAGGTTCGGCCGCCAGGGTGCGCTCGAGTTCCTCTCGCAGCTCATGAAGGCAATCCACCTGGCCACCCAGGGAGGCCAGCAGGGCGGCCGGCGCCTCCACCAGCAGTCGCCGTAGCCCGGGCAGCTGGCCCAGGGCGTTGCGCAAGGCCACCAGCTCGCCAGGTCGCGCCTGGGCGAGCCCCAGGCGAGCCGCCAGGCGCTCTAGATCGCCGATTCTGCGCAAGCCGTCGCGCAACGCCACCAGCAGCCCGGCATCTTCGACCAGGATCGCCACTGCGCTGTGGCGGTCGGCGGCGGCTGCCGCCTCGCCCAGGGGACGCAGCAGCCACTCCCGCAGCCGCCGTGACCCCATGGCGGTGACCGTCGCATCCAGGACGTGGGCCAGGGAGCCGTGCCGCTCGCCGCCCACGTCTTTGAGCAGCTCCAGGTTTCTTACGGTAGCCGCGTCGAGGATCAGATCGTCACCCGCTTGCCGTCGCGTAAACCCGGTCAGGTGGCGGGGCGGTGCACCCTGGGTCTCTTCGAGATAGGCGAGCAGCGCGCCGGCGGCCCCGGTCAGCGGTTCGTCGGGCGCCAACGCGAAGGCGCGCAGGCTCCCCACCCCCAGGGCGCGACAGAGGATCCGAACGCCCCGCTCGGGCTCGAACCACGAGGGCGGCCGCAAGGCCACCACCGGCGGCGGCAGGTCTGGGGGCCACAGACCGTCCGCTCCCTGCCCACCCTCCGGCAGCAGCAGCTCGACCGGACGCAGCTGGGCGAGCAGCTCGGTGGCCTCGACTGACCCGCGCGCCACCGCACCTCCCACCTCACCCGCCGCGGCATCGAGATAGGCCACCACCACCTCGCTGCGCAGACGCACGACGGCGGCGATCCACCGGCGCTCACCGCCGCCCAACAGCTCGGGTTCGGTAACCGTACCGGGCGTCAGAACGCGGACGATCTCCCGCCTCACCAGACCCCCCACCCCCCCCGCTTCCTCCACCTGTTCCGCCACTGCCACCTTGAGACCGGCGTCCAGGAGCTTGCGTGCGTAGGACGCCAGGGCGTGGTGGGGAACGCCACACATGGGCGAAGTTACCTGGTCGTTGTGCCGGCGGCGGGTGAGAACCACGCCCAGCAGCGGCGCCGCGATTTCGGCATCCTCGAAGAAGAGTTCGTAGAAGTCACCGAGCCGATAAAGCAGCACGGCATCCGGCACTTTCGCCTTGAGCTCCAGATACTGCTGCAGCATCGGCGTCTGCTTCATGACCGGCGAAATTGTACCCTTCGAAGGTCGTGCTTGACGGTGGCCGCGCGGCGGATGAAACTGAAGATGTGGACATCGTCCTGGCGATTTCCGCCTGCGGCCCGCGCCTCGAAATGGCGCTGCGGCACGAGCCCGGTGCGACGGTCAGCCTCATCGCCCTGGCGGGCCCGGCGCCGCGCTCCGACCTCATCGTTGGCGCCGTGGACCTCCTGCTGCGCAGCGCCGGTCTGGCTCCCGGTCAGCTCGGCGCGGTGGTGGCAACTCGCGGACCTGGTTCCTTCACGGGGGTGCGCGTCGCCCTCGCCACCGTCCAGGGAATCGCCAGGGGCGCCGGCATTCCGGCCCACGGGTTCTCCTCCCTGCTGGCCCAGGCCGCCCGCACCTCGGCGGATCACGTCTTAGCAGTCCAGCCGGCCCGTCGGGGTGAGGTGTACGCTCAGCCTTTCACTCGCCGCACCGGGCTTCCCGAAGCCACTGGGGACATCGTCGTCCTGCCGGTCAGCGCCCTGGTGGGCGGTTCGGTTCCAGTCATTGCCCCAACCGGTCTGTTGCTCCCCGCTGGAGTCCCCCTGGCCCCGTCCAACATGTCGGCGGCCGAGGCCCTCCTCACCCTGGTTGCAGGCCTCGCCGATTGCGATGAGGCGACACTGGCGCCCACTTACTTCGAGCCGCCCCCGGCCCTCCCCCGGGCCAGGGAGGTGTGACCGTGGCAGCCATTCCCGAGGGACTGCTGGTGCGGCCGGCCCGGGTGGAGGACATCGCCGCCGTGGCGGCCCTGGAGGCCCAGCTGTTTCCCGACCCCTGGCCGCGCCACCTCTTTTTGCAGGAGATGGGTCAGCCCTTTCGCTTCCAGCGCGTCATCGTCGACCACTACGGCGCCATGGCCGCGTATCTCTTCGCCTGTTGGCAGGTGGACGAGCTGCACATCTTGAAGGTCGCTACCCACCCCGTCTACCAGCGCCAGGGGCTCGCCACCTCGCTGCTGGACATGGCGCTCGCCGAAGCCAGGCGCCAGGGTGGCAGGGGTCTCGTCCTTGAGGTGCGACCGTCCAACCGGTCCGCCTTCCTCCTCTATCGCCGCCTCGGCTACCAGGTGCTGGGCCGCCGTCGTCGCTACTACTCTGACGGGGAAGACGCCACGGTCATGTTTCTCCCGGTCGAGGGCAGCTGACGGCCCCGCTTCCTCCTCCGGCCCGACCGACATCCTCGAGAAACCATCGAAACCCAGCTTCTTCCAGCCTCCCGGGCGCCTCGCAGTCTCGCTCCGTCCTCCCTCGAAGGCATCGCAGCGGGGAACGAAGGCTATACTCGACAGGCACGGAAGGAGGCGCAGGCAACATGCCTCGGCTCGGGGAGATTCTAACCGCCAAGGGCGTTCTCACCACCGACCAACTGCGCAGCGGCCTGGAGGCCTGCCGTCGGCAGGGGGGGCGCCTCGGCACCTGGCTAGTGCGCCTCGGCTTCATCAACGAGGCCCAGTTGCTGGAGGCGCTAGCGGAGCAAAGTCGGTGTCCGGCCGCACGCGCCCTGGAGCTGGCCACGGCTCCCACCGAGGTGCGCACCCTCCTCCCCGAGGCGTTCAGTCGACGCCACCTGGTCATCCCGTTCAACCGCCGTGGCAAGGTGCTCGACGTGGCCACCGCCAACCCCAACGACGCGGCCCTGATCGAGGAGATTTCGTCGCTTACCGGGCTCGTCGTGCGGCCGCACGTGGCCACCGAGGCGGCGCTGACGGCCGCGCTGGCCATCCCGGCGGTTCGTCCCCGGGCTGCCGACGCCCCATCCCCGGGGCCGCCGCGCTCGCGCCACCGCCGGTGGAGCCAGTTTTGGCGCGTCTCGGCCCCTCCCCAGGAAGCTTTCCAGGCCATGGATTTCGTTCCCGCTCCGGCCACCCGTCACGCCGCCGCCAGGTTTCCTGGTCTCGAGCCCCTCGCGACTCCCGCCGCCCCCCGCCGCGAGGCCCCCGGGTCGTTGGAACAGCTCGCCGATGAACTGGCCCAAGCGTCGGAGCGCGAGCAGATCGCCGACGCCCTTCTGAGCTTTTTCGCCCCGCAGGTGGCGCGCACCGCCCTGTTCGCACTCCACCAGGGCAAGGTTTCCGGCTGGGCGATCCGGGGCGGCGACGAAGGCGCGGAGCAGCGCGTCGCCGAAATGTCCCTCGCCCTGGATCGTCCCTCGGTGTTTTTCAACCTTGCCGCCGGTGCTGCCTTGCATAGCGGACCGGTGGTCGGCGGTGAGGGCAACGACATTGTGCTCGCCGCGCTGGGCACCCCGCCGCCCGGCGGCGCAGTGATCGTGCCGCTGGTGGTGCGGGGCAAGCCCGCCGGATTTTTGTGGCTGGATAACGGGCCTGCCGGCGTCGCTGGAATTTCCATGCCGCTGGCCCGGGAAGCCGCTGCACTGGCGGGCCTGGCGCTGGAGGTGCTGGTGCTGCGCAAGAAGATGCGGGCTCGCTTGACAGCGGGCAAAGGTCGCTCTAGGGTTGCGCTCCCGAAGGACGGAGGGAGAGATGATCAAAGCTGATCTCGTGCGCAGGGTGATGGACGCGGTGGATATCCCGCAGGCCAAAGCAGGCGACGCCGTGAATGTTATCTTCGATTCCATGCGGGAGGCGCTGGCCAACGGCGAACGCATCGAGTTGCGTGGGTTTGGCGTGTTCATCGTCAAAAACCGCAAGCGGGGCATTGGCCGAAACCCCAAGACCGGCGTCGAGGTCCCCATCCCCCCCGGCAAGACGATCCGGTTCAAACCGGGCAAGGCCCTCAGGGTCATCGCCTAGGCGATGCCGTTCCCACGCGCCGCGACGTCCGGGGAGTAAGTCCTCTCTCTCCAGAAGCCCAGGACAGGCCAGGCGGTGGCAGAGCGACGCGGCGAAGGCCCTAAGGTGGCCGGACAGTCACCCCTTATTCACTGGCGCAATGAGGGAGGGCTCCCATTCCTCCTCCTTCGCCCCCCTGCCCCGCCCCCTCGGCGGCTGTGGCTGCACGTTGCCCTCTTCGTCGCCACTTTGCTGTCCACCACCTTCGTGGGGGGCATTTCTTTTGCCCGCCTTCCCGAAGGCTTTGTGCCCACCGGACTCGTCAGCACCCTGCTGCACCCCGGTGTCGTCCATCCCGGCCTGCAGTTCTCTCTGCCATTGATGATCATCCTGCTGGCCCACGAGATGGGGCACTACCTGGCCTGTCGGCGCCACCGCCTGGACGCCACCTTGCCGTACTTCCTCCCCCTGCCCATCCCGCTGGGCATCGGGACACTGGGCGCCTTCATCCGCATTCGCACCCCCATCGCCAGCAAGCGGGAGCTGCTGGATGTGGGAGCGGCCGGACCCATCGCCGGTTTTGTGGCCACCCTGCCGTTCCTCGTGGTGGGTATCGCCCTGTCGAAGCCGGTGGCGAAGTTGCCGGAGACCGGCTACATCCTCTACGGCGACCCACTGCTCTTCAAAGCCGTCGGCGGAATGATCCACCCCCAGCTGGCCGCCGGAGGGGATCTGCTCATCCACCCCACCGGCTTTGCGGCCTGGGTGGGCCTCCTGGTCACCGCCCTCAACCTGTTGCCCTTCGGACAGCTGGACGGCGGCCACATCACCTACGCCATGTTCGGCGCCTGGCACCGCCGCGCCGCCTGGCCCCTGCTCCTGGTCCTGGTGGGCCTGGGGTTCGTGTGGACAGGGTGGTGGATTTGGGCCATCATCGCCCTGGTGATGGGAGTCCGTCACCCGCGCGTGCTGGACGAGGAGTACCCCCTCGACCCCACGCGCCTTCGCGTGGGGTGGCTGTGCCTGGCCATTTTCGTTCTGTGCTTCACCCCGCAGCCGATCACGATCGTGGTGCCCTGACGTCGTCGCCCGGGGGATCCTCCCAGATCAGTGTCACTGGTCCGTCGTTGACCAGTTCCACCTCCATCATGGCGCCGAAGCTCCCGGTGGCGACGCGCAGCCCTCGCCGGCGAAGCTCCTCGACGAGACGCTGCACCAGGGGCTGTGCCTCCTCCGGCGGGGCCGCCGAGAAAAAGTCCGGGCGCCGGCCTCGCCTGATCGAGCCGGCCAGGGTGAACTGCGAGACTACCAGCACTTCTCCCCCCGCCTCGTCGAGCCCCCGGTTCATTTTCCCCTCGCCGTCGGAGAACACCCGCAGCGTCGCCACGCGGTGCGCCGCCCGCTCCGCCTGCGCCGGGCCATCGCCGCGCTCCACTCCCACCAGCAGCAACAGGCCCTGGCCAATGGACCCCACCTCTTGCCCCGCCACCACAACCCGGGCGCGGGAAACCCGCTGGATGACGATCTTCATCGCTGCACCCCATCTTCGCTGGCGGCAGCGGAGTTGCCTTCCGCCCCATTGCGCCGGCGTCGCACCAGCTGCACCGCCTCGGCGAGCTCGGGAGCATGCAAGAGCCTGAGGGCCAGGAGGTATACCGCTCCCGCCACCACCACCACGGCGGACAGAATCGCCAGTGACCGCACCGAGGTGACCAGCAGCGGCGGCGCCAGACGCATTAGGCTCAAGGCTACGGCAACCAGCACCGACGTCGCCAGCAGGTGGCGCAGGCTCGCCGGAATGACCTCGCCGGCGGCCGGGAGTCTCCGCCCCAACCCGTTGAGAATCAGCAGCGTCATCGCGTTGGCGAGCTGTCCTGCAACGGTCGCCCCGGCCACCCCCGCAATCCCGTGCGCCCCCGTCCACAGCACCCCACACACGGAAAAAACGGCCAGGTTGACCGCAGCGCCCCACAGCGGCGTGCGGGTGTCGAGCCAGGCGAACGACGCTGCCCCCAGCACCTTGGTCAGCGCCAGAAAAGGCATCCCCACGGAGTAGATGACCAGCGCCGTGGCGGTCATGTGAACCGCCTGCGGACCATACCTGCCGCCCCCCAGCAGCGAACCCACGGCGGGTTGCGCCAGGACAGCACCGAGGGCGGCGGCTGGCAGGGTCACCAGCGACAGCAACCGCAGCACGAAGGCCAGCGTCCGGCGCGCCTCCTCGGGCGATCTGGCCCGCTGCGCTGCCAGCGTGGGCAGCGCCGCGGTGGTCAACTGGATGACCACGATGCCATACACCAGCTCGTTGAGGCGGGCAGCGTTATAAAGGCAGGTCACGGCGCCCTCGCCGACGCTGGCGGCCAGGCGGGTGGAGAGCAGAATCGTGATCTGGTAGATCCCCAGGCTCGGCAAGCCTGGGAGCATCAGCCGTACCACCCTACCTACGAGGGGGTTGCTGAGCGCCCCGGGTCCCGGCACCAATGGTAGGCCGAGGCGGCGGCAGGCGGACCACTGCATGGCGAACTGCAAAAACCCACCGAGCAAAACCCCACCCGCCAGCCACTCGCTGCGATCGCTGAACCCCTCCGAGGCGGTCACGGCGCCCGCCACGATGGCCAGGTTGAGGGCCACCGGCGTGGCCGCCGGCAAGAGGAAGCGCCCCCCCGTGTTCAGCACCCCTTGCGCCAGCGCCGCCAGAGAAATCAGGCCCAGGTAGGGGAACATGATGCGTGTCAGGCGGACGGTCAGGGCGAGCTTTTCGGGATCCCCCTGGAAGGGTGCCGCGACCAAACGCACCAGCGCCGGGGCGGCCCACACCCCCGCCACCACCAGCAGCGGTAGCACCAGCAGCGCCAGCGACACCATCGCGCCCACGAACTCCCGAAATCGGCGCTGGTCCCCTCCGGCTCGCAGCCCGGCGAGCACAGGCACGAAGGCTGCGTGCAGCGACCCCTCCGCCAGCAACGCCCGGAACATGTTGGGAATACGAAAGGCCACCATGAAGGCGTCGCTCACCATGCCGGCACCGAACAGGGCAGCCACCGCCTTGTCACGCCCCCAGCCAGAGAGGCGGCTCAACACGGTCACCGCCGCCATTCCCCCGGTCGCCCTCACCAGCCGCTGTTTCGTCGACACGGCATGACTGTAGCACCCCATGGCGGGCAACAGCGGCGGAGGAGAGCCGCCAGCGGCCGTGACAGCGACGTCACGCCTTCAGGCCGCTTTCCTCCCCTGTGCTATATTGATGTCCCGTCCACGCCGGGAGGAATGCCCATGAGCGTTAACAAGGTCATTTTGGTTGGCAACGTTGGCCGTGATGTGGAGCTTCGCCATACTCCGGCAGGAGCGGCGGTGGCGCGTTTCTCCCTGGCCACCAACGAAGTGTGGAAGGACAAGAACGGACAGCGCCAGGAGCACACCGAGTGGCACAACGTCGTCGCCTGGGGCAAGCTGGCGGAGTTCTGTGGCACCTACGTTTCCAAGGGGCGGCAGCTGTACGTCGAGGGTACCTTGCGCACCCGCACCTACGACGACGAAAAGGGGAACCGTCGTTACTTCACCGAGGTGCGCGCCAACGTCATCCAGCTGCTGGGCTCGCGGCCCCAGGGAGCTGAACCCGGAGCCCCCGCCGAGGGGCCGGACTACCCACCCGACAACGAGGACGACATCCCCTTCTAGGGATCAGGGCGACGGCCCGTTCGCCCGACTCTGGGCAGAGGCGAGACCTGCTGCCGTCCCAGCGTCCGGTCACGCTAGCATGTGCCAGTACCCGCGGGGATAGTCGGCCCGGGTCGCGGAGGTTCGATGAGCGGTCCAGTGTGGCGATTCGAGGGCAACGAAACGGGTGCCTGTGACCTCTGTTTGAAGGTCATGACCGGCCTCTACGTCGAGGGTGAGGTGGCCGACAACGAGCTGCGGGCGGCCAGGCGCATCTGCCCCGCCTGCCTGCAGCTCGCTGGCCCGTTGGCGGTCAGCGGCGAAGTGGGCCAGCGCCGGCCGGGGCCGGCCTATGCCATCTGTTGACGGACGTGCCGCGGCTCGCCCCCAATCCACGGGCACGCCCGCCCGCCAGGACCTTGCCTGGCCACCCGGCAGGCTGATTCTTGCCCAAAGGGGGGGCGCCGGCTCGCCCGGCCAGCGCGGTATGCCCTCTCGCCACCTCTCGGTTGTCGGCGGCAACCCTCCCCGGGGTTCGCGGAACAGGATGGCGGGGCTGAGTGGACTCGAACCACCGACACGCGGTTTAGGAAACCGCTGCTCTATCCTGACTGAGCTACAGCCCCCATCGGCACCCATGCTAGGAAAAATGCTGGCGTTGCACAACCCCACATTGGGAGTACCCCCATGAGGCGAGCACCCTCCTCCCACCCGTTCCGATTCTCCAATGGCCCCTGGAGCTCGCTGCCCGGGCAGCACCTGGGCGAGAAGGCCGTGCTCCGCCAGCTGGTCGGCGGAGAATCCCTGACTTGGCGCCTGGATCTGGCTGCCGGGGCGAGGCTGGCATCGCCTGGTCTCAAGTGCGAGTGCATGCTCTCGGTGTGGACCGGCCGAGCCCAGTGCAGCCTGCTAGGTAATCAGGTGGATTTATCCGCGGGCCACTTTGCCCTGGTTCCACCCAACGTTCCCTTCACCCTGCGGGCGACGGGGCACGAGGGTTGCGTTGTCGTCGGTACCCTCTGCCACCGCCCCGAGCAAACCGTACTGTTCGATCCCCTGTAGGTGGCGACTCGACAAGCGGAGCCTTCGGCGAGCCGACCGGCGTCACACGGTGGGCAGAACGAAGAAGTCGGCAGAGGAGGGAGCCTCGGCCGCAGTGGCGGCCACATCGATTACCTGGGAGCCGGGTGGCCCGCTCCACAGCCGGCCCTCGAGAGCCGCCAGGGCGCCATCGTCGCCCGCCGCCAGTACCTCCACCCGCCCATCGGGGAGGTTGCGAACCCAGCCGGCGAGTGCCAGCGCCTTCGCCTGGCGCAATACAAAGTAGCGAAAGCCCACGCCCTGGACTCGTCCACTCACCAGATAGCGAACCGCCCTCACCATCCCTCCATGTCCTGAGCCATCTGCGGCTCGTTCGAGGACGCTATCTTCCAAGGCCCATCGAGCGCCAGCTGGCCCGCCTGCTCAGGTCGAGAACCCTTTTCGCCTCGAGCCGAGCCCGTGCTGGACCGGGGCATCATCGGAAACCCTCCCGGCCCACCAGCGGCACGAACCCCGCCGGGCCGTGCTGCGACTGGGCGAACTCATCCCCCTGCCGGACGATCCGCACCAGCTCCTGTCGCTTGAGATCCCCCACCGGCACCACCAGCCTGCCGCCCTCGGCGAGCTGCTCCTTGAGTACACCGGGAACCGCCGGGGCGGCGGCGGAGACGATGATGACGTCGAAGGGGGCCCGCGCCCGCCACCCCAGGGAGCCGTCCATGACCTGCACCGTCACGTTGCGCAAGCCCAGCTCGGCCAGCCTTGTGCGTGCGCCCTCGGCGAGCCGAGGGATGCGCTCCACGGTGAACACGAAGCGCGCCAGATGGGCCAGCACCGCCGCCTGGTAGCCGGACCCGGTGCCGATCTCTAGCACCCGGTCGGACCCCTTGACCGCCGCCAGCTCGGTGATCCGCGCCACCACCGAGGGCTGGGAGATGGTCTGCCCGTCGCCGATTTCCAGGGCGAAGTCCTCGTAGGCGTGGTGCGCAAGGCTCGCCGGCACGAACACCTCGCGCGGCAGCGCGGCCATCGCCGCCAGCACCCTCCCGTCGCGAATCCCACCCTGCCGCAGGCGCTGCACCATGAGGGAGCGCCGGGCGGGTATCGAGGCGGTCGTCACTCCTGCTCCAGCCGCCACGCCTCCGCCTCGCGGGCCAGCCGCGCCAGCAGTGAGTGCTCCGTCATGTCGAGCTGCAGCGGCGTGATCGAGATGAAACCCGCGTGCACCTCGTTGAAATCCGTGCCGGGAATCGGCTCCCACACCGGCTCGCCGCCGCCGATCCAGTAACACGGGCGGCCGCGGGGGTCCAACTGCTCCACCACCGCCTCGGTGTAGCGGCGCTGGCCTGTGCGGGTAAAACGCACGCCGTGGGGCTGCCCCGGCGGTACGTTGACGTTGAGCAGGGTGCCGGGCGGCAGCCCACGCTTCAACACCCGCTGGGTCAGAACCCGGGCCAGGCGGGCGGCGTGGACGAAGGTGAATCCCTCCCCCAGCACCTGAGACACGGCGATCGCCGGCACACCCAGGATCACCGCCTCAAAAGCCGCCGCCACTGTGCCCGAGTAGTGCACGTCGTCGCCCATGTTGGCCCCAAAGTTGATACCCGACACCACCAAATCCGGTGTGCGTCCTTCCAGCACCCGGCCAATGCCCAGTGTCACCGCGTCGGTGGGGGTGCCATCGACGACGAACCGCCGCTCGGCCAGCTTTTTAAGCCGCAGAGGCCGGGACAGCGTCAGGGAATGGGAGGCCGCCGAATTCTCCCGGTCCGGCGCCACCACCCACACCTCGCCGATCCCTTCCAGGGCATCCACCAGCACGTGAATGCCCTCCGAGTGGTAGCCGTCGTCGTTGGTGACCAGCAGCAGGGGTCGGGCCACCCGCGGATTATAGACGGATGTGGGGTGGCATGTCCCGCCGGTCATGGGATCGAACCTCCCCTGCGGGTGGCTCTCGACGGCGGGCCCCTGTTGCCGCCCCCACACTTGCGTCTACCGCCACACCGCCGGGCTGCTGGCAGCTCTTGGGGAGGTCGCCGGCGACGGGCTGCACCTCACCGTGCTCGTCCCTCCCCGGGCGATAGCCACCTCCCGCGGGGTGCTCCTGGACATTTAACGGATGACTGGCCGGGGGTTTGACGCCGTTCACTTTCCCTTTTATTACCCTCCCCTCATCCCCCGCTGCCCGGTCACGGTAACCCTCCACGACACCCTCGTGCTGGAGCACCCAGCGCGCTTCCCCCGCGCCTGGGGGAGTCTCATGCGGTGCCTGATCGTTCGGGGGGCGCGCCGGGCCGCCGGGTAGTTATTTCCGCGAGAGAGCATCGGAGCGCCGGGGCGCACGCAGGCGGCCCACCACCCCGGGACGAAGGCGCCTTCGCCCCGGGGCATGGATGCCGGAAAGCCGCGTTACGAGCGCGGGTGGGTGATCTGCGCCTGGGCCGCCGCCAAGCGGGCGATGGGCACCCGGAAGGGGGAGCACGACACGTAGTCCATCCCCACTATGTGACAGAACTCCACCGAGGAGGGATCGCCACCGTGCTCGCCGCAAATCCCCACCTTGAGGTTGGGGCGGGTGGCGCGGCCCTTCCTGATGCCCATGTCGACGAGCTGCCCCACTCCCTCGCGGTCCAGCACCTGGAAGGGATCGGCGGGCAGCAGCTTGCCCTCCACGTACGCGGGCACAAAGGCACCGATGTCGTCGCGGGAGAAGCCGAAGGTCATCTGGGTCAAATCGTTGGTGCCGTATGAGAAGAACTCCGCCGTGCGGGCGATCTTGTCAGCGGTCAGGGCGGCCCGCGGGATCTCGATCATGGTGCCGTACATGTGGGGAATCTCGGCGAGGCCGTACTTGGCGCACACTTCCCCGTAGACGCGCTGGGCGATGGCCTTCTGGTGGTCCAGCTCGCTCACCTGCCCCACCACCGGAATCATGATCTCGGGAAAGACCCGCTTGCCCTCAGCCAGCAGCTCGGCCGCCGCCTCGAAGATGGCGCGGAACTGCATCTCGGAAATCTCGGGGTAGGTGACGCCCAGCCGCACCCCCCGGTGCCCCATCATGGGGTTGGATTCGTGCAGGTCATCGGCCCGCTTGGCCAGCTGCTCCACGGTGATGCCCACCGCCTGGGCCAGCTTCTCCCGCTCCTCGCGGCTCTGCGGCACGAACTCGTGCAGGGGGGGGTCCAGGGTGCGGATGGTCACCGGTAGCCCGTCCATGACCGCCAGGGTGGCCTTGATGTCCCGCTTAACGTAGGGGAACAACTCGTCGAGGGCGGCACGCCGCTCGGCCTCGCTGCGCGCCACGATCATCTTGCGCAGGATGAACAGCGGCTGCTCGGAGCCCTTGCCGTAGAACATGTGCTCGGTGCGAAACAGACCGATCCCCTCTGCGCCGAACTCGATGGCTTTGGCGGCGTCTTCCGGGGTGTCGGCGTTGGTGCGCACCCTCATCACCCGGATGCGGTCGGCGATCTCCATGAAGTGCTTGAAGCGCGGATTCTCGGTGGCGTCCACCATGGGCAGGGCGCCCTCGTAGACCAGCCCGCGCGTGCCGTTCAAGGTGAGCACGTCCCCTTCCCGCAGGATCTTCTCCCCGACGTGGATGGTCTTTTCGTGGACATCGATCTCCAGGGCACCGGCGCCAACGATGCAGCACTTGCCCCAACCCCGCGCCACCAGGGCGGCGTGGGAGGTCATGCCTCCCCGGCCGGTGAGAATCCCCACTGCGGCGCGCATCCCCTCCACGTCCTCGGGGTTGGTCTCCTCCCGTACCAGGATGACCTTCTTCCCTTCCCTCGTCCAGGCCACGGCGTCGGCGGCGGTGAAGACGATCTGGCCCACCGCCCCGCCAGGACCGGCGGGCAAGCCCTTGGCCAGGGGGTTGGCCGTCTTTTCGGCGCCTGGGTCCACCAGCGGGTGCAGCAGTTCATCCAGCTGCGCGGGCTTCACCCGCATCACCGCGGTGCGCTCGTCGATGAGGCCCTCCTCGAGCATATCCATGGCCATGTTGAGGGCGGCCGTACCGGTGCGCTTGCCCACCCGCGTCTGGAGCATCCACAACCGCCCCTCCTGGATGGTGAACTCGATGTCCTGCATATCCTTGTAGTGTTGCTCCAGGGTGTCGCGGATGCCCTTGAGCTGGGCGTACACCTCGGGCATGGCCGCCTCCAGGGAGGGGAGGTGGCGGTTCTGTTCGTTCTTGGTGGCCTCGTTAAGGGGGTTGGGGGTGCGAATGCCGGCCACCACGTCCTCCCCTTGGGCGTTGGGCAGCCACTCGCCGTAGAAGGTGTTCTCACCGGTGGCGGGGTTGCGGGTGAAGGCGACGCCAGTGGCGGAGGTATCCCCCATGTTGCCGAACACCATGGCCTGCACGTTCACCGCCGTGCCCCAGTCGTCGGGGATCCCCTCGATGCGCCGGTAGGACACCGCCCGCTTGCCGTTCCAGGAGGCGAACACCGCGCCGATGCCCCCCCACAGCTGCTCCATAGGGTCGTCGGGGAAAGGCTTACCAAGGACCTCCTGGACCTTGGCCTTGAAGTTTTGCACCAGCTCCTTGAGCTCCTCGGCGGGGATGTCGGCGTCGCTGGGGTACCCCCTGGTCTTCTTCACCTCCTCCAACATGCGGTCGAGCTGTTGGCGGATCCCCATCCCCTCGGCGGGCTCCACCCCGGCGGCCTTCTCCATGACCACGTCGGAGTACATCATGATGAGCCGACGGTAGGCGTCGTAGACGAAGCGCTCGTTGCCGGTCTTCCTGACCAGGCCCGGGATCGTCGCCGAGCACAGCCCGACGTTGAGCACCGTTTCCATCATGCCGGGCATGGAGCTGCGCGCCCCGGAACGCACCGAGACCAGGAGCGGGTTGTCGGGGTCTCCGAAGGTGGCCCCCATCACCTCCTCCACTTTGGCGAGGGCCGCCGCCACCTCGGCCTCCAGCCCCGCCGGGTAACTGCGCCCGGCCTCGTAGTAGTGGGTGCACACCTCGGTGGTGATGGTGAACCCGGCCGGCACCGGAATCCCCAGGTTGGCCATTTCGGCCAAGTTGGCTCCCTTGCCACCCAGCAGATTTTTCATGTCCGCCCGGCCATCGGCCGCGCCGCCGCCAAAGAAGTAGACCATCTTGTCGCTCATGCGTCCTCCCGAACCGCCGCGTTCCCCAGAGCTTGCCCCGGGATATCGTGTCGTCTACGCCGTCGCCCCGCCCAGCCGGGACAGATCCGCCAGGCGGAGGAACACCCCCTCGAGGCGCGCCAGCAGGGCCAGGCGGGCCTGCCGCAGCGCCGGATCTTCACACATGACCATCACGTCCACGAAAAAGCGATCCAGCGGGGCGGCCAAGGCAGCCAGCGCCCGCAGCCCGGCGGCGTGGTCCCCGGCCCCTACCGCGCGGTCAACCTCCGCCGCCACGCCCTCCAGCGCCTGCCGCAAGGCGAGCTCCGCCGGCTCCACCAGCGACCTCGCCTCGCCCTCGCCGCGCTCCCCCTTGGCCAGGATGTTACGCACCCGCTTGAAGGTCAAAGCCAGCTGGGCGAACACCGGCTCCTGCCGCACCGCCTCCAGGGCGCGGGCCCGGGCCACGTCCTCGGGGACCACTCCCCAGTTCGCCTCCAGCACCCCGTCCGCCACCTCCCCCGTAACTCCCACCTTGGAAGTGAGATAAAAGCGCTCCCGCTCCCGCAGAAAATCGCCCAGCTGGCGAATGACCTCCACCTCCCGCCCCGCCGCGTGGCGGGCCCGGCCCGCCACCGCCCGTTCCACGGCGGCGCGCAGGTCCACCCTCAGGGGTATCTCGGCGCCCAGGCGAATCACCGCCAGCGCCGCGCGCCGCAGGGCAAAAGGGTCCTTGGAGCCACTCGGGATCTCACCCACCGCAAATATCCCGGCCAGGGTATCGAGGCGATCCGCCACTCCCACCACCGCCCCCAGCACCCCCGCCGGGAGTTCCCCCTCCAGGCCGGCGGGACGGTAGTGATCGTAGATGGCCCGCCACACCGCCTCGGGATGGCCGTCCAGGCGGGCGTAAATGCCCCCCATCACCCCTTGCAGCTCCGGAAACTCCCCCACCATGCCGGTGACCAGATCGGCGCGCGCCAGGGCGGCCGCCGCTTCCACCTCCTCCGCCCTGATGGCAGCTCCGCTCGCCACCGCCAACCACCGGGCCAGCGCCGCCACCGCGCCGGCCTTCTCGGCGTAGGAGCCCAGCTTCTGATGAAACTGCACGCGGGCGAGCCCCCGCGCGTGGTCGGCCAGCGGCTGGCGCCGATCCTGGGCGAAGAAGAACGCCGCGTCCGCCAGCCGGGCGCCCACCACCCACTCATTGCCCTCCCGCACCAGTCCCCTGGGGTCGTCGGACCTGTCCATGACCGCCAGGAAGTAGGGGGCCACGTTCCCCTCGTTCTCCAGCACCAGACACTTCTGGTGGTGGCGTAGGGTGGTAACCAGCACCTCCTCGGGCAGCACCAGGGCGGAGACGGGTATCGCCCCCCGCACCAGGCCGGGGTACTCCAGCAGGTCCACGTGCTCGGCCACCAAGGCCTCATCCCGCCGCACCGTGCACCCCACCTGGGCGGCCAGGTTCGCCGCCGTGGTCCCCAAGACCTGCTGACGTTCTCCGGGATCCACCACCACCCCGGCTTCCTTCAGCCGTTGCCGGTACTCGCCGACGCCCGAGATTCCCCGCAGATCCACCGCCCCCGGATGGGCCACCCGGTGGCCCAGGGTGACGCCCCCCGCCCGCACCCCGAACAAGGTCAGCGGTACGACTTCGTTGAGGGCTTCGGCGCCGAAGAGCGCCACCACCCGGTGGAGGGGGCGCACGAAGGTGTGCTCCCCGGCCCCCCAGCGCATGTTCTTGGGGAAATGCAGCGACGGCACCGCCGCCTCCACCGCGCGGGCCAGCACCGCCGGGGTGGGCTCGCCGCGGATGAGGCGGGCGACGGCCACCACCTCACCCCGAGGACCCTCCACCACTCGCAACGCCTCCACCTCGACCCCCTGGCCGCGGGCAAAACCCAGCGCCGCCGCAGTGGGTGACCCGTCGGCGGCAAACGCAGCCCGCACCGGCGGCCCCAGGACCTCTTCGCTGCGGTCCGGCTGCTGCGCCGATAACCCCCCCAGCGCCACCGCCAGGCGCCGCGAGGTGTACCCGGAAAACACGCAGTGGGCCTCGCAGAACCCCTCCTGGCGCAGGCGTTCCGTGAGACCCGTGGCGAGCTCCTGGGCCGCCGGCGCTAACGCGTTGGCCGGGATCTCCTCGCACAGCAGCTCCAGCAGGAACTGATGCCCGCTCATGACCGGACCCCGCCCGCGAGCAGCGGCCACCCCAGCGCCTCCCGCTGCGCCAGGTAGGCCCGCGCGCACCCCACCGCCTGCCGACGTACCCGGGCAATGAGCCCCACCCGCTCGGTCACCGAGATCGCCCCGCGGGCCTCCAGGAGGTTGAAGAGGTGCGACATCTTCAGGGCCGCTTCGAGAGCCGGGATAATTAGGGGCTCCTTCTGCTCCAAGCAGCGGCGGGCCTCGCCCTCCCAATCCTGGAAGTGGCGCCGCAGCACCTCCACGTCGGCCACCTGGAAGGCGTAGCGGGACAGCTCCACCTCGTCCCGGTGGCGCACCTGCCCATAGGTCAGGCCCCCACCCCAGCGCATGGCGAAGCCGTCGTGCTGGCGTTGCAGGAACATGGCGATGCGCTCCAGGCCGTAGGTGAGCTCGGCGGCGATGGGTCTGAGGTCGACCCCCCCGGCCTGCTGGAAATAGGTGAACTGGGTGATTTCCATTCCGTCCAGCAGCACCTGCCACCCCACCCCCCAGGCGCCCAGGGTGGGGGACTCCCAATTGTCCTCCTCGAAGCGCACATCGTGCTCCCCGGGGTCGATTCCCAGGGCGCGCAGGGAGTCGAGGTACACGTCCTGCACGTCCACCGGCGACGGCTTGAGGATCACTTGCAGCTGCAGGTGCTTGCCGAAGCGAAAGGGGTTCTCGCCGAAGCGGGCGTCGGCAGGGCGGCGGGAGGGTTGCACGTAGGCCACCCGGTACGGTTCCGGTCCCAGCACCCGAAGAAACGTCTCCGGATGCATGGTCCCCGCCCCCACCTCGAGGTCGTAGGGTTGCTGGATCACACAATTGCGCTCACCCCAGAAGCGGGTGAGCGCCAGGATCACGTCTTGGAGATCCACGCTGGCACCTCGCAGATGCGGGCAGGCGCCCGCGCCGCAAAGTCTACCACGCCGCCGCCCGCCGCCCCCGACGCCTGACCGAGCCACGATGGTCGCCGCTGGTTCCTGTGGCCAGCCCCGCTGCCGGCGAGGTGAGGTACCTCGCCCGTTGCCAACCGCGAAGCTCCGGGCAGAGAGCCCTATTTCTTTGCCGTCGCCTTCCTGATCAACTCCAGCGCCTGGGGGTTGTTCTTGTAGGCCTCCGTATAGGCCGCCGCAATCTCCGGCTTGAGTCGCGCCCCGGCATCGATGAGCGCCTGCAGGCCGTCGTTACCGGACCAGATGGCCATCTCCAGCGCCGCCATGCCCATGGCGTTGCGGGTATCGTGCTTCGCCCCGGCCTTGAGCAGCTTCCCGATCACCGCCGCGTCGCACTTGTCCGCTGCGAACATCAGGGGGGTGTTGCCGGTTTCGTCCTGGGCGTTGGGGTCAGCGCCGCGCTCCAGCAAGAGGTCGAGCACCGCATGGGTGGCGGCAGGAGTGGGGCGGACGGCGCTGCTGCAGGCGGCCGGGAAGAAGAACAGCAGGTGCAGCGGCTGCCGGGCATTGATCTCGGCAAACGAGTGACCGGGCGACATCCCCGCATCCAGGAGGGCACCCACCAGCTCCACATCCACCGCCATCAGCGCCTCCTGGAAGGCGCTCTCGTTGAGCTGGACACCGCGCTGGCGCAGCACCGCCAGTCCGCGCGCCTCCGCCGCCGGATCGGCCCTGGTGACCTTCGGCCTCGCCTCGGCGGCGGGCTGCGCCGGACGCCTGGCGACCCCCGGAGGACCGGCCAGGTCGCTCTCCAGCTCCCGGGCGATGGTGCTGGCGTAGTCGGCGACCTGGGGGCTCCCGTGGCCCCGCAGCTCCTTGATGGCCGCCAGCACCGGCGCCGCCTCGCGCCCGCGGTTGCGCAGCGCCTGCAGCGCCTGCCACGCCACCTCGTCGTCGCGGGACTGCTGGGCGATGCGGGCCAGCAGCGTGACCGCCTCTTCGGCGGGCAGGGCCAGCAGATCCAGGCTCTTCACCGCCTCCCGCCGGACCATGCTGTCGCCGTCCTGGGCCACTGCCCGCTCCAGCGCGGGGCGGGCCGTCGCCGCCACCTCGGCCTTGACGCTGGCCGCCACCGGCTGGTTGCGGTCGCCCACCGCTCCCAGCACCTCCGCCACCCGCTGCCGCAGGTTGGAGTCCGGCTCGGCAGCCAGCCGCGCCGCCAGCGTTGGCGTCGCACTGGCCGCCAGGCCAGCGGCGCTCCGCAGAGCGAGCAGGACGCTGCCCCGGACGCCCTCGTCGGGATCCCCCAGCAGCCTGGTGGCGGCGGGTAGCCACACCGCCACCTGCTCGGGCTGGAGGCGCCTGACCGCCAACCCCGCCGCCGCCCCCCGCATCCGCGCGTTGGCCGAGCCCATCCCCCTCGCCAGCGCCGCGTCCCAGCCCTCCGGCAGCTCCGGCATTGCGCTTGCGGCCTCGAGAATCGACGCTTGGGCCGGGCCGTCCTTGCCGAGCCGCGCCATCAGCGGTTGGGCGAGCCCGCGGTCTGCTGTGGCGACCAACCTCGCCAGCGCTCTCTCGGCTCGCTTCACGTTGTCGCGTGCCGCCTCCCGAGCGCGAAACTCGGCGCTGGTGTCCGCCCCGCGTTCCGCTTCGCGCTCCAGGAAGTCCAGGATGTGCGGTAGCAGCGAGGTCGCCGATTGCTGGCCGACCAGTCCGCGCGCCGCCTCGAAGCGGATGCGCAGATCGGGGGACGACAGGGCGCGCCCCCGGGCCGGGGCGAGTCGCGCCGGATCGACATCCAGGCTTTCGAGCGCCCCCGCCGCCAGGACAACGACTTCCAAATCGTCGTCCTCCAGCGCCGCGACGAGCGTGTCCTTCGCCGGCCAAGCCTTCTCGCCCAGCCGCCAGAGCGCCGAAGCCGCCGCGGCCCGCACCGCTCGATCCGCATCCGACAGCGCCGCCGCGAGAGGCGCCGCCGCCTCCTCGGTCGCGAGCCGCCCGAGCCCCTGCGCCGCCTCCACCCGGTCCGCCGCCTTGCGCGAGGCGAGCTGCTTGCTGAGGCGCTGCACGGCGGGGTCCGCAGCCTCTCCCGCCGGCGGCGGCGTTGCCGACAGGCATATGCCCACCGTCAAGGCCAAGGTCGCTTTTTTGAGCATGAAATCCTCCTCGAGAGAGTGAAAACTCACACCCGAGGAAGCCGCATTCCCGCCGCGGACGGCCGGAGCCGGGAGGCCTGGCGGCGAGCGCCCCGCAGACGGCCGGCGCCCGCCGTCCCCGCCGCCCCTACGCCTCGCCCATGAAGGGGTAGGCGAAATGCTTGGGCGGCACGAACGTCTCCTTGATGGCGCGGGGGCTGGTCCAGCGGATGAGGTTCCACTTGGAGCCGGCCTTGTCATTGGTTCCGGAGGCCCGGGCGCCGCCGAACGGCTGCTGCCCCACCACCGCCCCGGTGGGCTTGTCGTTGATGTAGAAGTTGCCGGCGGTGTCCCGCAGGCGGTGCATGATCCTGGCCACCGCCGCCCGGTCCTGGGCGAACACCGAGCCGGTCAAGGCGTACGGTGAGCCCTGATCGCACAGCGCCAGGGCGTGGTCGAGCTCCTGGTCGGGGTAGACGAAGAGCGTCAGCACCGGACCGAAGATCTCCTCCCTCATGAGCTTGAAGCCGGGGTCAGAGGTCAGCACCACAGTGGGCTCGATGAAGTAACCTTCTCTGGCGTCACAGCCGCCGCCGAAAACGATCTCGGCATCGGGGGAGGCCTTGGCGTAGTCGATGTACTCCTTGATGGATTCGAAGGCGGCGGCGTCGATCACCGCGCCCATGAAGTTGGTGAAGTCCTCCACGTCCCCCATCTTTACCTCGGCGAGCTGCCCGATGAGGCGCTCCTTCACCGCCGGCCACAGGGACGACGGGATGAAGGCGCGGGAGGCCGCCGAGCACTTCTGGCCCTGGTACTCGAAGGCGCCGCGCACCAGCGCCGTCACCGCCGCGTCGAGATCCGCGGAGGCGTGCAGAAAGACGAAGTCCTTGCCTCCGGTTTCCCCGACGATGCGGGGGTAGGAGCGGTAGCGGGCGATGTTCTCCCCCACCGTCTTCCACATGCCGTGAAAGACGCCGGTGGAGCCGGTGAAGTGGATGCCGGCCAGCTCCCCGGAGGCGAGCACCGGGTCCCCCACCTGCCGGCCCGAACCCACCACCAGGTTGATCACCCCCGGTGGTAGGCCAGCTTCCTCCAGCAGCTTATAGATGTAATACGCGGACAGCACGGCGGTGGAGGCGGGCTTCCACAGCACGGTGTTACCCATTAGCGCCACCGAGGTGGGGAGGTTGGCCCCGATGGAGGTGAAGTTGAAGGGGGTGACGGCAAACACGAACCCCTCCAGAGGGCGGTACTCCACCCGGTTCCACACGCCCGCCGAGGAGATCGGCTGATCTTCGTAGATCTGCTGGGCGAAGTAGGGATTGAAGCGCCAGAAATCGATGATCTCGCAGGCTGAGTCGATCTCCGCCTGGTAGACGGTCTTCGACTGGTTGAGCATGGTGGCGGCATTGAGGGTGTCGCGCCAGGGACCGGCCAGCAACTCCGCGGCCTTGAGCATGATCGCCGCGCGGTCGTACCACGGCATGTCGGCCCAGGCGGCGTGGGCCTCCCGCGCCGCGGCGATGGCCATCTCCACCTCGGCCGGCCCGGCCATGTGGTAGCGGGCCAGGACGTGGCCGTGATTGTGGGGCATGATGCAGGTGCCCAGCTTGCCGGTGCGCACCTCCTTGCCACCGATGAGCAGGGGGATCTCGATCTCGCGGCTGCGCATCTCCTTCAAGGCTGCCTTGAGGCTGCGCTTTTCCGGCGAACCCGGGGCGTAGGCGCGCACCGGCTCGTTGACGGGTTGGGGAATGCGAAAGACGCCGTTCATGTCTCCTCCTCGCCGCCGGGCGGAGGGCTTGTGAAAGCTCGGCGCAAGCCCGGCGCCGGGCAAGCATACGGGGCGCCGCCGCCCCGGTCAACCACCGGCCCCAGCGGCATTACGCTCGCCCCGGTGGCGCTCCCCCAGCCGGTTAGAATGCCGCCGTGGCGAGCGCACCCCCCCTCGACGTGTCGGTACTGATCCGCACCCGGGACCGCCCGCGCCTGCTGGCGGAGGCGCTGGAAAGCGTGGCGCGGCAGACGCGAGCGCCGCTCGAGGTGGTGGTGGTCAACGACGGCGGCGAACCGGTGGGGCACATCCTCGCCTCCTTCGCCAAGCGTTTGACCATTCGGCAGGTTGCTCACCCGGTGGCGCTGGGGCGGGCGGCCGCCGCCAACGCCGGGACCCGCGTGGCGCAGGGCGAGTGGATTGCCCTCCTGGACGATGACGACCTCTTCCTCCCGACCCACCTCCAGACCCTGGCCGACGCCCTGGCCGGCAGCGGAGCCGAGCTGGGCCATGCCGCCTGCCGGCTGGTGCGCCCGGACGGAGAAGAAGTAATGGCAACCCCTCCCGACCGGCAAGCGTTGTTGCTGGCCAACACCATACCCACCTGCGCGGCGCTGGTGTCGCGCCGGGCCATCCTGGCGGCGGGTGGCTTCGACGAGACGTTGCCCTTCCTTGAGGATTGGGACCTGTGGATCCGCCTGGCGCAACGCGGCGCGTTCGTCTTCGTCAACCAGGTGACCTCGGTGTACCGCGCCGGGCCGGCGTCGGTGGGTGGGGCGATGGCGGCGGAGCGCTGGCAGGCCATGGAGCGTCTGTTCGCCAAGCACTGGCCCCGACTTTCCCCGGCTACCTTGGTGCGTCGCCTCCATCAGTTGGAGCGCGACATCGGGGAGCTGCGCCGGCAGGCGACGGACCTGCGACGGCGAGCAGCCGAGCTGGAGGCCGATAACCACCGGCTGCGGGAGGAAACCCGTTTCATTCGCGAGCTGGCCGAGGCCGGCCTGCTGGGTCCCACGTGGTGGCTGCACCGGGCCTGGCGGCGCTGGCGCCGGTGGCGCGGCCGGGAGTCGGTGTGAGTCGCCTGGGCGAAGGGTTTCTCCGCCTCGTCACCCCCTACCCTCGCCTGGCCGGGTTTCTCCACTACCTTCGCCACCCCCGCCGGTTCGCAGCCAAAGCCTGGGGCAAGCTCGGGCGGCTGCGGCGGGAAAGGGAGTGCCGCGCCCTCCTGGAGGGTGGCAAGCTCATCGTCGAGGTGGGGCCCCCCGGGCAGACGTTCTTCACCGTCGCCACCCCGGTGTGGCGGGTGGCCGAAGACCACCTGCGCGCGGCCATCGACTCGGTGCGGCGGCAGAGCCACCCCCACTGGGAGCTGTGGCTCGCCGACGACGCCTCCCCCGACCCCCACGTGCGCCGCGTCCTGGCCGACGTAGCAAGCCAGGATGAGCGGATCAGGGTGCTGTACCTGCCCGACAACCGCGGCATCGCCGGCGCCACCGACGAGCTGCTCGCCCGCGCCCGGGGAGGGTATGTGGCCTTCCTCGACCACGACGATCTCCTTCACCCGCGGGCGCTGGAGCTGGTCTCCGCCCACCTGCGCGCCAATCCGGAGGTCGACTGGGTCTTCACCGACGAGGACAAAGTGGACGAGGGCGGCCGCCACCGCGAGCCGTGCCTGAAGCCCGGATGGTCCAGACATCTCCTCTTGACCTTCAACTACGTCGCCCACCTGCGGGTGGTGCGGCGGGCCATGCTGGAGAAAGTGGGAGGGCACCGCCGAGGCTTCGACGGCGCCCAGGACTACGACCTGGCGCTGCGGGTGCTGGCGGCGGGCGGCCGCTTCTCCCACCTGCGCGGGGTGCTCTACCACTGGCGGGTGGTGCCGGGCTCCATGGCCCGCGCCGCGGCGGACAAGCCTGCCGCCCACGCCCACGCCCTCGCCGCCCTGCGCCAGCACGCCGAGGGCTGGCCCCGGGGAGGGGCGGTGACGGCCCGGGTTCTGCTTCCACCGGCGTCGTTCTTTTCCGTCCGGCGAGCCGCCCCCGGCGATCTGCATGTTGCACTCCTGACCGACCCCCAGATGGGGGTGTCCACCGGCAGCCGCATTAGCGAGGTCCTGCCCCTCGCGCGGGAGGTGGCGCCCGAGGCGGTGGCGGCGGCGGTGGCCCGGGCCTCGGCACCGGTGGTGGTGCGCTGGCCCGCGGGCGCCCCTCGTCCGGAGGAGCTGGAGGAGCTGCTGGCCCTCCTGCAGGTGCCGGACACCGCCGCGGTGGCTCCCCGGCTGACACAGCGGGGAAGGGTGAGCGGCAGCGGCTGGTGGATCGTCGACGCTGCCGGCGCCGACCATGGCCAGCTGCCACCGAGGCGACTGGCCGACCCGTGGCTGGGGCTGCCCGCCGAGAATCCCGGCTACCTCAACCTGGCCCTGGTTCCCGGCCCCAGGGTGGCCCTGCCCGGCACTGCCTGGGCCGCCTGGCGCGACGCCTTCCTGGAGGCCTGGCACGCCGCTGCGGACATCCCGACGGCCTGGCGGCTGGCCACCGGGTGGGCTCGCGCCGGGCGGGAAGCGGTGGTCACACCCCATGTCGAGCTCGCCGCCCCGTCCCCTGCCCCGCCCGCGCTTCCTCCCCCGGCGGAACTGCCCTGTCACGGTACCTGGTGGTGGCACCAGCTGGGTCTGGCTCGAGCGCCGGCGCCAACTGCGGGTACAATGTCCGAGGAGGGTCGACCATGACCGTACCCAGGCCGGACGCCAAGATCAGCATCGTGGTGAAGGACGAGATGGCGCTGGGCACCTACGCCAACTTTGCCTCCATCGTGCACAACTTCGCCGAGTTCATCGTCGACCTGGGGCGCATCGTGCCAGGGCGGGAGCACGTCGAGGTGGTCAGCCGGGTGGTTATGACCCCCGTGCACGTCAAGCAGTTGCTGCGCGCGCTGGCGGAAAACGTGGCCATCTACGAGCGCAACTTCGGCGAGATCCCCGACGGGCCCACCCCCGCCCCGCCGGTCCAGCAGACCATGTAGGGCCTCACCTTCATTCGCCCCCGTCGTTCACGATCCAGCCTCCGCCCAGCACGCGGTCGCCCTCGTACCACACTGCCGCCTGCCCCGGCGCGGCCGCCGTCACCTCCTCATCGAAGACGATTTCCGCCGCAGTCGCCAGCGGGGTGACGGTGGCCTCGACCGGACGGTGGCGGGAGCGGATCTGAATCTCCACGCGGCGCGGTCCGGCCCCAGGATCGACTAACCAAACCACATCGCGCACTCGCATGCGCTTGCTGGCAAGCTCCTCCTCTCGCCCGACGATCACCCGGTTGGCGGCCGCATCGAGGCGGGTGACGAAAAGAGGGTGAGGCGCCGAGACCCCGAGGCCGCGACGCTGGCCGACAGTGAAGCGGTGGATCCCACCGTGGCGCCCCAGCACCCGCCCCCCGCCGTCGATGATCTCCCCCTCCCCGGGCAGTCGGTCGGCGGCCAGGTGCTCCAGCAAGCCGACGTAGGTCTCGCCCAACGGCACGAAGCACATGTCCTGGCTGTCGGGTAGGTTAGCGCTGGGCAGGCCCTCGCGCCGGGCGACGGCGCGGACCTCGTCCTTGGTGTACTCCCCCAGGGGGAAGAGCACCGATCCCAGCCGCTCTTTCCCCATTTCGAAGAGGAAGTAGGACTGGTCCCGCGCCCGATCCCGCGCCCGGTGCAGCTGCGGCTCTCCATCCGGCCCATCCACCCGGCGGGCGTAGTGCCCGGTGGCCACGTAGGCGGCGCCGAGGGTGGCCGCCATTTCTACCAGCCGCCCGAACTTGATGGTGGAGTTGCAGTGCACGCAGGGAGAGGGTGTCTCCCCACGCAGGTAGGCATCGACGAACGGGGTCAGCACAGAGTCCCGAAACTCGGAGCGAACATCCAAAAGAATGTGAGGGATGCCCAAGACGCGGGCGGCCCGCTGCGCCGCCGCCACCCCGGCGGCCGAGCAGCAGCGCGAGGCGTCGAAGCCATCGGCGGCGAGATCGGCCAGCTTCAAGGTGACGCCGATCACCTGCCAGCCCGAGCGAGCCAGCAGGAACGCCGCCACGCAGGAGTCCACCCCCCCCGACATGGCCACGACCACGCGCCCTGGCCTCGGGCGAGGAACAAGCGCTCTCACGGCAGTAAAGCGTCGTGGGTCTCGGTGACGATGAACATCAGGGTGGTCGTCCCCAAGCTGAACTCCTGATGAGAGGCGATGGTGGTGGACTCGACCCGCACCCCCTCTACGTAGGTGCCGTTGGTGGAACCCAGGTCGGTGACCGTGGCTTCTTCGCCGCGGATCTCCAGCATGGCGTGGCGTCTCGACACCTCGCTGTCGGGCAGCTGAATGTCGCATCCTGCGCCCCTGCCGAGAATGACCCTGGGGCGGGAGAGCTGGTAGATCTGACCAGAATTGGCGCCCAGGATCACCGCCAGGGAATAGCGACGATGCCTGGGCAAGGGAGCAAGCTGCACCAGCGACTGCTCGTCGACCGCCGCCTGGGCGCCCTTGATATCCAGGTCCTTGGTCGTTTCCTCCCGGTGGGCCTGGTGGGCGGCGGCCTCGACGGTGTCTTCCACCGTTCTTGGCCGGTGCACGTCGAACACCGCCGAACAACGGGAGCACTTCAAGCGGCGCGACGACGCACTGCCGAAACGGCTCTCGTCGTAGCGGTAGCGCGCTGCACACTGCGGGCATGTCACGATCACCGCGCACCCCCTCGGGCCCCTCGTACCAAGGCTCCGCGCCCCCACCGGCGCCGGGCCGACCTCCCTCCGGTGAGGATCGTCCCGATAGTCGCTGGATACTTTACGATGGATTCCGCGGTTGTCCAGGCCCCTGCCTGATGCCACCGCCGGATCTTCGCCCTCCAGCATGGGAGCGCCCTGGGGCCGAACTGGCATGCTAGCATCTGCCCCGTGAGCGTGCGGGCATCGGGTGGTTCTCGCGCCAGGGCAGCGGCGCCTCAGGCGGGCCCGCCCTCCACCCTGCGCATCCCCTCCAACCCCTCCGCCGAGCGGGCGGTGCTGGGGGCCATCCTCGCCGACGGTACCTGCTTCCACCGCATCGTCGAGCTGGTGCGACCGGAGGACTTCTACACCCCTGCCCACCGCGTGATTTTCGAGGCGTTTACCGCGTTGGCGGTGGCCAGCCGGGACATCGACCTGCTCACCGCCGCTGACCAGCTGCAGCGGGCGGGGACGCTGGAGGAGGCCGGGGGCATCTCGTACCTGGCCAGCCTCACCCAGGATTTGCCCGACACTGCCAACGTCGAGCACTACGCCGCTATCGTCCGCGAACGGGCCGTCAAGCGCGACCTGCTCCGCCTCTCCCAGCAAATCATGGCTGCCGCCGGGAGAGACGAGGGCGACGCCATGGAGGCGTTGGAAATGGCCGAGGCCGGGGTACTGGCCATCTCCGAGCGCGCCACCACCAGCGGTCTCCGGCCGGTGGGCACCCTGGCCAAGGCCGAGGTGAGTTATATCCAGCAGGTGTCCCGCACCGCGGCCCCCTACACCGGGCTGGAGACGGGGTACCAACGGCTGGACGAGCTGACCTCTGGCCTGCAGAAGCAGGAGCTGATCATCCTCGCCGCCCGACCGGGGGTGGGCAAAACCGCCTTCGCCCTCAACGTGGCGGCCCACTGCGCCCTGCGCAAGGGCGCAAAGGTGGCGATCTTCTCCCTGGAGATGTCCGCCTCGGCGCTGGTGCGCCGGCTGCTGGCCGCCGAGGCGCGCATCGACCTACGCCGGCTGGCGCGAGGCCTGCTGTCGCGGGCCAGTGATTCGGTGGGCGGTTCGGACTGGGAGCGGCTGCACACCGCCAGCCAGGCCCTGGCCACCGCCTCCCTGTGGATCGACGACACCGCCGCCATCTCCCCCCTGGAGTTGCGCGGCAAGTGTCGCCGGCTGGCGCTGGAGCATGGCCTCGACCTGGTGGTGGTGGACTACCTGCAGCTCATGTCGGCCGGACTCAAGGCGGAAAACCGCACCCAGGAGGTCTCGGCGATCTCCCGCAGTCTCAAGGCGCTGGCCAAGCAGCTCAACGTGCCGCTGCTGGTGCTCTCCCAGCTCTCCCGACGGCCCGAACAGCGCGGTGGCGACCACACGCCCCAGCTTTCCGACCTACGCGAGTCGGGGTCCATCGAACAGGACGCCGACGTGGTGGTGTTCATCAACCGCCGCACCATCGCCGGGCGGGGGCAAGAAGAGGACCCCACCGCCGATACCAACATGGCGGACGTGATCGTCGCCAAGCAGCGCAACGGACCCACCGACACCTTCCGTCTCGTCTACCTGGACAAGTTCACCCGCTTCGAAAACCTCGAGCGGAGCGCCATGTGAGCGCACCGGCGTCGCGCCGTCGCCCCATCGCTGCCCTCGAGTGGCTGGGGGAACGCTCCACTCACGCCTTCGAGGAGATCGGGCGTTTCTTCACCATGCTCTACCTCACCCTGTACTGGGCCGTGCGCCCCCCCTTCGACCTGCGGCAATGGGTGCGCCAGATGGTACGGGTGGGGGTGGACTCCATACCGGTGGTGGGCCTGACCGCCATGTTCACGGGGATGGTCATGGCGCTGCAGACCTACCGGGGGTTCGAGCGCTTCCACGCCGAGTCGTTCGTCGCCTCGGTGGTATCATTATCGCTCACCCGGGAGCTGGCACCGGTGCTGGCGGCGCTGATGATCGCCGGGCGCATCGGCTCGTCCCTGGCCGCCGAGCTGGGCACGATGCGGGTCACCGAGCAGATCGACGCCCTCCAGGCCATGGCCGTCGAGCCGGTCCAGTACCTGGTGGTGCCGCGCGTCGCCGCCACCACCCTCATGCTGCCGCCGCTGGTGGCGCTGGCCGACGGCATCGGGATCGCCGGCGGTTTCGGCGTGGCGGTGGGGCTGATGGACGCCAACCCGGTGGTGTACTGGGAGAAGACATTCCAGTTCCTCGACCTCAACGACGTCTTTTCGGGCTTGATCAAGGCGGCGGTGTTCGGCCTCATCCTCTCGGTCACCGGATGCAGCAAGGGGTTCCACACCACCGGCGGCGCCGAGGGGGTGGGCCGCTCCACCACCGCGGCGGTGGTCATGGCCTCCCTGGTCATCCTGCTGTCGGATTTCTTCCTAACCAAGATCCTGTTCTAGAGGGACGATGGTGCACCCATGATGGAATCGCCCACCACCCCCGTCCGGACTCCGACAGCCGAGATGCGGCCCAAGATTGCCGTGATCAATCTCTGGAAATCATTTCAGGGAAAGGAAGTCTTGCGCGGCATCAACCTCGACATCCACCCCGGTGAATCCCTGGTCATTGTCGGCGGCTCCGGCGCCGGCAAGAGTGTCTTCCTCAAGCACCTGATCGGCCTCATCCAGCCCGACCGCGGGCACGTCATCGTCGACGGCGAGGACCTGGCCTGCGCCGACACCGGCGTGTGTCTGGCGATTCGCCGCAAGTTCGGCATGTCGTTCCAGGAGGGGGCGCTGTTCGACTCCATGAACGTCTTCGACAACATCGCCTTCCCCCTGCGGCGCCACACCCGCATGAGCCCGGGGGACGTCGCCGCCCGGGTCCGCGAGTGCCTCGCCCTGGTTCACCTGGATGGGGTCGAGCACAAGTGGGTCAACGAGCTGTCGGGAGGCATGCGGCGGAGGGTGGGGTTTGCCCGGGCCATTGCCCTGGCGCCCGAGATTCTGTTGTTCGACGAGCCCAACACCGGCCTCGACCCCATCACCGCCGCCGCCATCGACCGGGTCATCGTGGAAATGCGCGACAACCTCCCGGTGACCATGGTGACCATCACCCACGACATGAAATCGGCGCAGCGCATCGCCGACCGCATCGCCATGCTGCGCGCCGGGCAGATTCTGGCGGTCGCGCCACCGGACGAGTTCGTCCGCCTGAGTGACCGCTACATCCAGTCATTTTTGGCCGGCGAACCCTACCCGGACAATCACGAGGAGGTTGCATGAGCCCCACCGCCAAGGTCGGCGCCTTCATGCTGGTGGCCCTGGTCATCCTGGGCGTGTTCATCGTCAAGATCGAGGAGATCCCTCTGGGCTCCGGCGGCAAGCGCCAGCGCGTCCAGGCCGCCTTCCCGTCGGTCGCCGGTCTGGACGCCAAGAGCCCGGTGCGCATCGCCGGCGTGCGGGTGGGGATCGTGGAGAGGATCCAGCTGGACCGTGACCGCGCCCTGATCACCCTGGCGCTGGACCCGGGGGTGGCTCTTCACCAGGGTGCATGGGCGGAGGTGACCAGCCTGGGAATGCTAGGGGACAAGTACGTGGAGCTGAACCCCGGTGACCTCAACGCCCCCCTGCTGGCCCCCGGAAGCGTGCTCACCGGCTCTAGCCCGGTGTCCTTCGATCAGGTGCTGGGCACCGCCAACGCCATAGGCGGCGACGTCAAGGAGGTCACGGCGGCGCTGCGCAAGAACCTCGGGGGGGAAGAGGGAGAGCGCCGCATCAATGAAATCTTGGAACACGTGCGGCAGCTGGCCGCCGAAACCCGCGCCCTGGTGGCCGGCAACCGTGCCAGCGTGGATGCCACCATCGCCAACTTCCGCGACTTTTCCGAGACCTTGAAGACCGAGCTGCCCATCCTGGCCGCCAAGCTCAACGACCTGGCCGGCCGGGTCGGAGCCGTGGTGGACGAAAACCGCGAGGACCTCAACGCCTCCCTCGCCAACCTCCGGGACCTGTCGGGCCGGCTGCGCACTTCCGCCGACAACCTCAACGAGATCACCGGCAAGATCGCCCGCGGCGAGGGCACCATCGGCAAGCTGGTCAACGAAGACGACACCGCCGTCAACCTGAACGCCGCCCTGAAATCGGTGGAAAGCGGCGTGCAGAGCCTGAAAGACACCCTCGGCCGGGCGCAGCGCTGGGAGCTGGCGGTCAACCTGCGCACCGAGGCGCTGCCCGGGATCGACGACGACGGCAACACCAGCCGCAGTGCCTTGGGCGTGGAACTGCGCACCACCCCCAACCGCTTCTTCCGCCTGGAGCTGGTGGATTCGCCCTTCGGCAGGAGAAACGTCACCACCTCCACCACGGTGGTCATTCGCCCCGACGGACGGCGGGAAACCACCGTCGAGGAAGTCACCCGGGTGACCGACTCCGCCACGGTCAACGCTCAGGTGGGATGGGACTTCCGTACCGCCTCCCTGCGCGCTGGGCTGTTCGAATCCACCGGGGGCGTCGGCGTGGACACCCACTTCCTCGACAAGCGGCTCAAACTGACCCTGGAAGCCTACGACTTCAGCCGCGACACCAGGCCGCCGCACCTCCGCCTCGAAGGGCGCTACTTTTTGACCCGCAACATCTTCGCTTACGCCGGCTGGGACGACCCCAGGTGGTCGCGGCGTTCCTCCGCCATCCTCGGCGGCGGCGTGACGTGGGGGGATGAGGACCTCAAGTATCTGCTGGGAACGGCGGCAAGTTTCGGGCGGTGACCGTGGGACGGGGCGGCCTCCAGCTCGAGTGCACCGCCTGCGGGCACCGCAGCAGCAAATGGCTGGGTCGCTGCCCCGGCTGCGGCGGCTGGAATACCTTCGAGGAGGTCCCCGAACAGGCCCGTCCCGCCAAAGCACGGCGCGGAGGTGAGCCGGTTCGGCTGACGGCGGCGCAGCTGGCCGACGCGCCGCGGCGGCCGGTGGGTATTGCGGGCCTTGACCGCGTGCTGGGCGGCGGGCTGGTGGGGGGCTCGGCGCTTTTACTGGCAGGGGAACCGGGGGTCGGCAAGTCGACCTTGCTGCTGCAGGTCGCCGCCCGGCTCGCCCCCTCGGGTCCGGTGCTCTACGTCAGCGCCGAGGAGTCGGCACGGCAGGTGGCGATGCGGGCCCACCGCCTGGGCGTGGTCCACGAGCAGCTCCTGCTGCTGGCTGAACCGGGCGTGGAGAACGCCCTGGCCGCCGCGGCGACCGCCAGGCCGGCGGCGATCATCGCCGACTCGGTGCAGACCATGTATTCGGAACGTGTTCCGGCGGTGCCCGGTTCGGTCACCCAGGTCCGCGAGGTGGCCTCACATCTGGTGGAGTACGCCAAACGCCACGGTCCGCCGGTGGTGCTGGTGGGGCACGTGACCAAGGAGGGGCTGGTGGCCGGGCCCAAGTCGCTGGAGCACCTGGTGGACGTGGTGCTGGAGTTCGGTGGGTCCTCCACCCACCCCCACCGCACCCTGCGAGCCACCAAGAATCGTTTCGGCCCGGCGATGGAGCTGGCGCTGTTCGCCATGACCGATCGCGGCCTCGAGGAAGTGGCCAACCCCTCGGCGGCGCTGCTGGCCGACCGCACCGCCGGTGCCCCCGGTTCGGCGGTGGCGGTCATCCTGGAAGGCACCACGCCGCTGCTGGTGGAGGTGCAGGCATTGGTGGCGCGCTCGCCTTACGCCAACCCGCGGCGCGTCGCCCAGGGTGTCGAAAGCGGCAGGTTGGCCCTGCTGCTGGCGGTCCTCGAAAAACGGCTGGGGCTGCGGCTGGGAGACCGCGACGTCTTCGTCAACGTGGCCGGCGGCCTCGAGGTCGACGAGCCGGCCGCCGATCTGGCGATCGCGGCGGCTTTGCTGTCGTCGGTGCGCGAACGGCCGGTGCGGCCCGAGGTGGCTCTGTTCGGCGAGGTGGGTCTGCTGGGCGAGGTGCGCGGTGTGTCGCGCGCCGCCGAACGGGTGCGCGAGGCGTCCGCCCTGGGGTTTGCCGCCTGCGCCCTCCCCCCGGCAGGTTTACCGGGTTTTCCCGGCGAGGTCGAACTCGTTCTCATCGCAAGTGTTGCCGATTTGGGGAAGGTGCTCGTCGCGGTATAATCGAGATCGCGAGGCAGCCGTGCAGGAAGTCTCTTCCCCGAATGAACGGCTCATGCGCCTTCTCACCGACCTCGAGGCGCTCCGCCGCACGCTGCGCCTCTACCCCCGAGGCCACCCCGGCGCCGCTCCCGCGCAGCAGCGCCTGCGAACCACCGCTCGCTCGTTTCACGCAGGAGAACGCCTGGCCTTTGCGGTCGGCCCCGGCCGCCTGGTGGTACAGGGGCAGGAGCAGCCCCTCCCACACTCCTCCCCTGCGGAGCGGCTGCTCGAGATTCTTTTTCGGCTTGCCGTGGCGGGAGTGGTGCTGGAGTTCCCGGCTGCGGAAGAGGGGCTCGTCGTCCTCGCCGAGGCGCTGGCCGGCGTGCGCGAGGAGGTGCGCGAGTCGGACCGAACGGCGGTGGTGCAGGCGGCCGAGCGAGCAGCCGGCGTGGATTTGAAGCTTCTGGATCTCAGCTTGGTGGAGCGCGGCGACGGGGACAGCCAGGCACACGCGGACCTCCTCAGCCAGCTCCTGGAACGAGTGCTACACTCCGGCGCCTTTCCTCTCCCCGACCACGTCCGCACCGGCGACGCCGCGGCTGCCGGCTTGGCAGCGGCCATCGCCGACGGCGAACAGGTCGAATCGTTGGTGGATTTCATTTTCCGTCAACTGGCCGAGATGCTGCCCGAGGACGTCGCCGCGGACCGCCTTCGTCTCGGGCAACTGCGGGCGCTGTTGGGGGAATTGCTGCCGCTGCTGGCCGAGGATCGCCGTCATCTGGCGATCCTAGCGGCCGCCACCCACTTGCCGCCAGAGGTCTTTTCCATCGACGAGAATTCTCTCACCATCGCCGGACTCCTTCTCGACGCCGTGGAGCATTCGATCCAGCGCGCAGTGGTGATCCACCCGGCGGTGGTCCGCACCCTGCGCGTTCTCGCCGCAGGTCTCCAGAATCCGGACGTTGGGATACCCCCGGCCCTGGCGGCGCGCGCTCAGGCGCTGCTGGTGCGCTTGGAGGCAGAGCAGGCGCAGCAAAGGGTGGAAGCCACCGAGCCCGATCCCCCCGTACCCACGGATTGGGAGGGTCGGCCCTGGGCCACCGAGCTGTGCCAGGCCTTGACGGAAAACGCCTCGCGCCTCGAGCTGGGCCGGCGACTGGCGGAAGCCATCAGCCTGTGGCCGCAAACAGAAGTGGCCGAGGCGGCCGCCCTGCGTTTGGCGGCGGAGTTCGTCAGCGCGCTCGAGACTGGCGATCTGGAATCAGCCCGCCGCTTCGCCTCCATCGTGGCGGCCCAGCCTTTCGCCGAGGCGCGCGAGTTGGCCATCCAGCAGGGGGTGCGCGCCGCCGTCGCCGCCCTGCACGACTGCGAGGACGAGGATGGGGCAACGGTGGTGGCGATCCTCGCCGCCCTCGGGGTGGACGCCGTGCCGGCCCTGCTGGCCCAGCTGGCCGAGGAAGAGCACACGCCGGTGCGCAAGCGGCTGCTGGAGGCCATCCTCCACCACGGTCCGGCCGCCGCCCCGGCGGTACGACGCTTACTGGGCGATCCCCGCTGGTACGTCGCCCGCAACGCCGTCTTTCTCCTCCGCAAGCTGGGGGATCGGGACAGCATCCCGGAGATCCGCAGCCTTCTCTCCGCAGCTGCCCCGGCGGTGCGCGCCGAAAGCCTCAAAGCGTTGGTGGCCCTGCAGGACCATCACTGGATGACCTATCTCCTCAAGGAGATCGACAGCCCCGACGACGCGCGCAGGCAAACGGCTCTGGAGGTCGCCGCCCACATACCCGACCCCCGGCTGGTGGCGGCCCTGATCCGGCGCCTGCGCGAGCGTGTGCGCCGGCGACGACGCGGACCGGCAACGCTTCAGCTGATCCAGACCTTGAAACACCTGGGGCACCCCGCCGCCCTGCCGGTGCTGGAAGAGATCGCCCATCTGCGGCAGTGGCTGTTCCCGTTCTCGGTCGAGCCGCTGCGGGAAGAGGCGGCGGCGGCCATCGCTTCTCTCCGCAGTCGACTGCGGGCCGGCCAACCGCGCCCCTCGGATCACAGCGGGGACCACCCGTGGGTGGCCGTTGGGGAGAGTGGTGAGCCGCCCGTCGGCGAGGGGGTCTCGTGAGCGCCCGAACCGAGTGGGAGGTGCAGGTCAGCGAGGCCCTCACCGACCTGGCGGCGGCGTCCACGGCGCACGCCTTGTACGGCGGCGCGCACCCGCGGTTCAAGGCGGTTCTGGACCGCTTTCACCGAAAACTGACAGCCTTGGTGAGCCAACAGAACCTCGAAATCGTGGTGGTTGGGGAGGAACTCTTCGTCAACGAGCGGGCGTTCACCCGCCTCGCGCGTCAGGCCGCCGCGCTCCTGCGGCGCCTGCGCCGCCACCGCGCCGGGTACCTCCGCATCGTCGCCGGCGTGGAGCAGGAGGAACTGGCGGTTCTCACCGCCGCGCTGGCGTCGAACGACGACACACCTCTAGCGACGACAGACCACATCACTGTCGGTCAGGTGACCCTTGCCGACACTTCCGAGCTGGGCGGGCCCGACGACGACGCCGGCGGGGAGGGCGGGCGCCATCTCCCCACCGCCCGCGATCGTGTCACGGTCATCGCTCAGGTGTTCGAGAACTTCGTGCGTGGCCGGCCGCTGGCCACCGCCGAACTGGAGCACGTGGTGGGGGGGATCCTCCGCGCCCTCGCCGACCGACCTCACCCGGCACCCCACCTGGCCGGCTGGCAGGGGGAGTCGCGCTTCCTCGCGGTGCACTGCCACAACACCGCGGTCATGGCCACCGGCCTGGCTCGCCTGGCGGGTGTTCCTCGCGCCAGTGCCGCGGAGCTGGGTCTGGCCGCCGTCCTGCACGATATCGGCAAGGTCTTTCTCGCCGAAGAGTACTTCGCCGGCGAGGAGGCTCTGCCCATCGGCGAGGAGTTGGAACTCATCCTCGATCACCCGCAGGACGGCTTTCGTCTGCTGCTGCCCCTCACCCACCTCCCCCCGTTGGTCCCCGTCGTGGCTCTGGAACACCACCTCCACCACCGCGGCACCGGCTTTCCCCGACTCTCCCAACCGCGCCGACCTCACCCGGCTGCCCGTCTGGTTTCGGCCTGCGACGCTTTGGATACATTGCTGACGCGGTTCGCCAGCCGCGCCCTCACCACCCGGGAAGGCGCGTTGGCGTGGCTGGAGAGCCACGCCGGAACCATCCTCGATCCCCATTGGGTGGATGCCCTGGTACACCTTTTCGCGTCCACCACGCCACCCCCCGCGACTCCCTCGGGAACGTAGCCGCCGGCCGAGCGCCGCCGCTTTCGCCTCCGGACGGCGCGAGCACCGCCGCGCGGCCGGCTTCGCGACGGCGAGCCGCCGTGCCGCTACTCGGGGACGTAGCCGGCAAGCGTGCGCACCTCGACCCCCGGGCGACGCACCCGCACTTCGAGGGAACGCCAGGTGCCAGGCGGCGACGACGAGGAGGAGGTATAGGCAATCACGTACTGGCTGCGCAGGTCGCGCTCGATGCGGGAGTACACCCCCCCCAGCGCTCCACCGGATGCGACGAAGAACGCCTCTCCACCGGTGGAACGAGCCAGCCGTCGCAGACCGACGCGGGCGCGCAACTCGCGCGCCGAGAGGTCCACCCCCACGGTGTACACCGTCGCGCCGATGCGCGCGGCGAGTTCGACGACCTGCTCGAAGGTGTGCCGGGAGGCGTTGTCCTCCCCATCGGTGAGGACCACCAGCGCCCGCCGGCCGCGCACCCCCGAGAACTGGAACAGCGAAAACACGATGGCGTCGTAGAGGGCGGTCAGGCGCTCGGCGCGCAGGGCTAGCAATGACCGGCCGAGAGCGTCGAAATCCCTGGTCATCGGTTGCAGCAGCGTCGGCCGATCCGAAAAAGCCACCACGAAGGCCCGGTCGGTGGGGCGCAGCAGGCTGCGCAGGAACCCCAGGGCCACCCGCTGCACCTCGGGCAAGGTCTTCTCCATGGAGCCCGAGGTGTCCACCACCAGCCCCACCCGCAGGGGAAGATCGGCGTGGCGGGCAAGGTGGGTTAGCCGCTGGGGCACCCCGTCCTCCAGGACCTCGAAGTCGGCAAGTCCGAGGCCCTCCACCGGTCGCCCCCCCTCCCCAAGGACGGTCACCGGCAGCTCCACAGCGTCCACCCTCACGCCGGTCAGGAACGTCTTGCCATCGAGGAAGGAGATGTCCTCCCCCTGGCTCCCGTCATCCAGGGTGGCGACCACCCGGGCGATACCCGCCCCTTCGCCGGCCGGCAGCCAGACTTCAAAGGGCGGCGCTCGCAGCTCGGCCACCCGGGATTGGTCGAGAAAGAACTCGACCCGTTCGAGCCACCGCTCGGATGGCACCTGCACGGCGGCGCGCAGCCGCAGGCGGCCGTCGCGGCGGTCGGCCGGGGTGATCGGCTCCATCCGCACCACGAACCGCTCGCGCCCCTGGTTGACCACCAGCTGGGCCCGGTCCACCTCGGTGCCGGCAGCATCCCGGGCCACCGCGGTGACCGTGACGGTGCGCGGCAGGGGGCCCAGGTCGATGGTGGCCTCGAAGGGCGGACGGTTCCGCGTCACCACCAGGCTGCCGTCGAGAAGGAACTCGACCCGGGACACCTCCCCCCTCGCCACGGCGGTGAACAGCTGCAGACCGGCGAGGACCTCGCCGTCGGGCGGCACCAGGAGCAGGTGCCGCGCCTCTCGCTCCTCCTCCCCCGGCCTTGCCGCCGCCGGCGCGACCAGCAGCGACGACGGCACCTCCACCTCCAGGGCGATCACCCGCTCCCCGCGGCGCCGAGAGGTGAGATCCGCCACCTCCAGCCGCAGCTCGTAGCTCCCCGGCCGCAGCTCCCGCTCGATCACCACCGGCAGCTGGTCCTGCTCCGCCGGCACGGTGAAGGTATACTCGAAGCTGTCCAGCACCGTCTGCTGACGGGAAACCTTACCCCTCACTGCGAGTTGCGCCACCGGCACGCCCCCCACCATGGTCCGGCCCACCTGCTCGCTGTGCACCAGAAGGGCGAACGCCACCTGCAGGCGGCCACCCTGGCGGCCAAGGACCTGATGGTTGACGTCAAACTCCAGGGAGCCCTGCCGCCGCTGGGTTGCCCCGGCGAGGCCGGCGACCCCCGCCAGCACGACAGCCGCCACTGCCCCCACTCTCACCCACGGTCTGACAGGCACCCCTGTTACCTCCCTCCAGAAGACCGCCCGGCGAGCCTAACGGGGGAAGTACCCCGCCACGGTGCGCACCTCCACACCGGGTCTTTTCACCCGCACGCTCACCCTGCGGAACTGATCGCGCGGCGCCTGGGAGCTGGAGGTGTAGGCGAGCAGGTACTGGGTGCGCAGCTCGCGGTCGATCTGCGCGGTGATGGGCGACAGATCGGCCCCGCGCGGCAGGAAAAACGCCTGTCCGCCGGTGGTCTGGGCCAGTCGGGTGAGCTGCGATCGGGTCTTGACGTCGACGATGGAAAGATCGATCCCGATGGTGTAGATGGTCGCCCCGGCCCGCGCCGCGTAATCTATGGCGCGATCGAAGTCCATGCGCGAGGCGTTGTCCTTGCCGTCCGAGAGCACGATCATCGCCTTGCGACCGCGCACCCCGGAAAACTGGAAAAGCCCGTAAACGATTGCATCGTAAAGGGCTGTCTCGCGATCGGCCCGCAGCGCGATGAGCGCCCGCTCCAGCGCCTGAAAGTCCGCCGTGAATCCCTCCAGGAGCGCAGGGCGGTCCGAAAACGCCAGCACGAAGGCGCGGTCGCGCGGGCGCAGCAGGTTGCGCAGGAAGGAGAGCACGACGCGCTGCACCTCGGGAAGAGTCTTGGCCATGGAGCCGGAGGTGTCCAGGACCAGTCCCAGCCGCACCGGCAGGTCGCTTTGCAGTGAGAAGTGGGAGATCTCCTGCGCCACCCCGTCCTCGAGCACTTCGAAGTCCGCCTGGGTGAGGCCTTCCACCGGCCTGCCCTGACGGTCCACCACGGTCACCGGCAGCTCCACCGCCTCCACCTCGATCCCCGAGAGGAACTGCGGCGCGTTGATGAACTGCAGGTCCTCCGCCTGCTCGCCGTCGCGCAGGACCGCCAGGGCGCGCAGGTAGCCGATGCCGCCGGTGTCCTTAAAAGGCAGCCAGGCCTCGAAGGGGCTCTGGTACAGGGTCGCCAGGAGCTGTTCGTTGTGGTACAGCTCGACGCGGTCCAGTTCGCGGTCGGTGGGTACGTTGACCGCCACCGAGGCGCGAATGGCACCGTTGCGGCGGTCGGCATCGCCCAGGGGCTGTAGTCGCACGAAGAAACGCTCCCGCCCCACATTAAGAGCCACCTCCGCCCGGTCCAGCTCCCGCCCTCCAGCATCGAAGGCCACCGCCAGCACCGTGGCGAGTCTGGGCAAGGGGCCGAGATCCAGCGAGACTTCGTACGGCGGCTTGTTCTTGGTGAGGATGAGCTGCCCGTCCAGGAAGAACTCCACCCGGGCCACGTCCGGTCCGGTGAGGGCCGAAAACCGCTGCACCCCCACCACCCCCTCTCCCTCGGGTCCAGTGAGGCTCAAGGAGCGGGTGCTCGCCTCTTCTACCCGGGCCAGCTCGGCATCCGGCACCGGAAGCGGCCCACCCACCTCGGCCAGGGCGGCCGGCAGCTCCACCACCAGGTCCGATTCCTGCACTCCCGCCTGGGTGGAGTTGCTGTCGGCGATCTTCAACCGCAACTTATAGCGCCCCGGGCGGAGCTCCCGGGTGATAAAGAGGGGGATCTCTTCCACCTCGGCGGGAAGGCTGAAGGCGTATCGGAAGCGGTCGGCCATCGCCCCGTCCCGCATCACCTCGCCCACCACGTCCAGCTGGATGACCTTCACATCCCCCACTAGGGCGGTGCCCAGGGAGCCGCGCGCCAGCTTGACGTTCAGCTCCACGCTCAGCTTGCCGCCCCGGCGACCGGTCACCGTTGGCGACAGCGAGAAGGTGAGGGGCGTAGCGCCGGGGGGGACGAGGGTCGAGAACTGCAGAAAACGAGCAGAGTCCGCCTCGCTCCCCAAGGCCTCCTGGGCGGGCAAGCGTTCGAGACGGGCGCGGGCGGTATTGTCCCGCATCCAGTACTCGGCCACCGCCAGCAGGCGCGCGAGCTCATCTCCCTCGCCGCAGCGCAGATCGGGACGATCGAACCAGGAGGTGCCGCCCTGGCGCAAGAGCATCTGCCCCGGGGTGCTGTACAGCACGGCTCGGGTCTCCCCCGGGTCCCAGAAACGAAACGGCCCCAGGCCGTAGGGGCGGTAGAAGAGGATCACGACGTCCTGCCCCAGCCCCTCGATGCGGGCGTAGTACCAGAACTCCAAGGGGTTGAAGACCTGTTCACAGTCGATGGGTTTGCGCTGATCGGGGGGGCCGTGGAGGAGCATGGTCCGGCAGCGGTCCTCGGTGGTGTTGTTGAACTCCGCGCGACACTGCTCCAGACGCTCCTGGTACAGTCTGCGGAAGGCGGCACCGAACCCTGTTTGCGCTCCCCACAGCTGCCACAGCCGCTCGGCGAAGGCGCGCCGCTGCTCGTCGGTGGCCAGTTGCAAGAACGCCTTCTCCTGCTCGACTGAGATGAGGGGATACACCTCCTCTCGGAGCCAGCGGCGCCATTCTTCAGGGAGAGAGGAGGCCCTGCCCTTCTGCGCCAACGCGGTCGTCGGCGCGAGCAGCGCCAGCGCCACAACGGCCAGCACCCCCACCCTTCGAACCTCTCGCGCCAGTCCCGGGGTCCTCATGGTCTTATGCCTCCATGGGGGGGCATGTGACCAGTTGTCGGTAGGCCGCCCAAGCCCTCCCTCTCCCTTGTGCTAACACTTTGAGGTCGCTGCCCATGCCCGCCGGCGACAGCAGCCGCTTGGCGGCGGCCAGTTCGACCCACTGCCGGGGGCTCAAGCCCCCCCGTGCGCCACCTGCCGAGGGGAGCAGGTCCAAGGCACCGTGCAGCGCCAGGAACTTGCCCAGCGGCTCCAGGGCCTCGCTCTCCCACCCCACGTCGCCGCCCGCCCCCACCAGGTCGTCGAAATTGACGTGCGCCGTGATGTCGGTGTTGCCCGGGTCGGCCAGCACGTCCTCCACTAGCCGGTGGTGCCGGTAGCCCACGAGCGTACCACCCCGCCGGGCGCGGGGGTTGAAAAGGCGATGGGCCGAATAGCCGTAGTCAAGGACGAGGGCCACGGCGTTTTCGCCGCACCAGCGCAGGTGTTGGGCGTGCAGCGCCCTGACCTGCGGTCGCAGCTCCGCTACCTGGCCGTCCTCCAGCACCACGTGGTGGGCCGCCAGGTAGTCGCCCAGCATTTCCTGTGACGGTTCCCCCAGGCGAAAGCACAACCCGCCGAAAATCTCGTCCACCACCACGAAGTACTCCTTCAACCACATCACGCCATCACGAACCTCGGCCACCACCCGATGCGCCGGCAGTGCGTCGTACAGCTCCGAGGCGAAGATCACCACCGGGCCCAGGGGGCGAGGTGCGTCCTCCAGCCGCGCCACTGCCTGCAGACCAGCGATCCGGCGATGCAGCCGGCGACGGGCCCAGTCGGCAAGCTCCACCGCCACCCAGCGCCCCACCACCCCCCCACCCCCCGACCCAAGATGCCCGACCAGTCCCTCCAGTAATGCCCCCTCACCCGCCGCCAGTTCAACGAAAGTCAACGGCTGCCCGAGCCGGGCGGCCAACCCCTCCAGCATCCGGGCCAGCGTCGCCGCAAACAGGGGCGCCGCAGTGGGCGCGGTGAGAAAGTCCCCCCTCTCTCCGACCGGCCCGGAGCCGGTGCGGGGGCGGGTGTAATACCCCCACCGGGGGTGGTACAGGGCCAGCTCCATGAATTCGGCAAAGGTCACCTGCCCCCGCCGCCTGATTTCCTCCACCAGCTGGCCCATGGGCCCAGGGTAGCACCAGCGAACCCGGCGCGGGTCAATCGGTGGCGACCACCGGGGTGGGGGCAGTCATGGCCAGCATGCGCTCCAGGGGGCGCAGCGCCTGCAGGCGCAGCTCCTCGGGCAGCTCCAGGCGGGGCTGCCCATCGCGCAGGCAGGTGTAGAGATTGGCGAGGGTGTTGCGCTTCATGTAGGGACAGGTGTTGCAGGCGCACTCACCCGAACCGCCGGGCACGGGGATGAACTTCTTGCCCGGCGCCAGCCGCTCCATTTGGTGGATGATCCCCGGCTCGGTGGCGATCAGAAAAGTGGTCGCCGGGTGCTGCTGCACGAAGCGCAGGATGGAGGAGGTGGACCCCACGTGGTCGGCCAGCGCCAGGATGGCGTCGGGGCACTCCGGGTGCGCCGCCACCGCCGCGTCCGGGTGATCCACCTTGAGCTCCATCAACGCCTTGGCGGAGAACTGCTCGTGCACGATGCAGGTCCCCGGCCACAGCACCATAGAGCGGCCGGTCACCCGCTCCAGGTAGGCCCCCAGGTGCCGGTCGGGGGCGAAGAGGATGGGCGTTTCCACGGGAATCTGGCGAATGATCGTTTCCGCCGAGGAGGAGGTGACGATGATGTCGGACATCGCCTTCACCGCCGCCGAACAGTTGATGTAAGTGAGCGCCACGTGCCCGGGGTGCTCCTCCCGCCAACGGCGATATTCCTCGGGGGAGCAGCTTTCTTCCAGGGAGCACCCCGCTTCCAGGTCAGGCAACAGGACCTCGGCGTCCGGATTCAAGATTTTGGCCACCTCGGCCATGAAGCGTACGCCGCAGAAGACGATGGTCGAGGCATTGGCACGCTTGGCGGCGCGCGCCAGTTCCAGCGAATCGCCGACGAAGTCGGCGAGGTCCTGGATCGCCCCCTCCTGGTAATAGTGGGCCAGTAACACCGCGCCGCGCGCCTTTTTGAGGCGCGTGATCTCGGAGATCAACCACTGCTGGTCATGTATGAGATCCTGCCCAACTGGAAAAGCCGGCAGCGCCATGAACCCCCCTTTTCATTCTAACCCTAAAATCTAACCATTGCTTCCACCTCCTCCGCCTCGCGGGGCAGCGCGGCGCTCAGGCACTCCGCCCCGTGGTCGGTGATCAGGTAATCGTCCTCGATGCGGATACCCACCCCCTCGCCGGGGAGATACACGCCCGGCTCGATGGTGCACACCATGCCGGGAGCCAACGTGGGCGCCTCTCCACCCACGTCGTGGGGTTCGAGCCCCAAGAAGTGCCCGATGCCGTGAATAAAGAAAGTTCCCAGTAAGGCGCCGTCGTCGCCCCTGACCCCGCTCCCCTCTAGGGAAGCGAACGCCGCTTGCCGCGCCTCGGCGATACTCGCGCCCGGGCGCAGCACCGCCACGGCGGCCCGGTAAGCCGCCAGCACGGCGTCGTAGAGTTCGCGTTGGCGGGCGGAAAAACGCCCCGACACCGGAAAGGTGCGAGTCAGGTCGCCGCAGTAGTAGCCGTAGCGGGCGCCAATATCCACCACCACCAGCTCGCCTTCAGCCAGGGTGCCGCGGTTGGCGTCGTAATGAAGCACGCACCCCGCCACCCCCGAGCCGACGATGGGAGGAAACGCCCACCCCTCGGCGCCGGCCGCGCGCAGCGCTGCGAACGCCGCCCCCTCCACCGTCCCCTCGGTTGTCCCGGGGCGGATTGCAGCGGCTGCCGCGCGCATTCCCGCCTCGGTGGCCGCCACCGCCCGGCGCAGTAGCTCCACTTCCCCCGGCTGCTTGCGCAGCCGCAGCAAAGTCAGAATCGGCGTCAGGTCGCGCACCGCAAAGGAGGGGAGGCGCTGGCGCAGGTTTTCCACCAACTGGAGCTCCTCGTTCAGGGGGCCACCCACGGAGGGGGTCGGGAACCGCACCCACAGCTCGCCGCCGTCGGAGAGGGCGCTGGCCAGGCGCGACTCGAACCCAGGCACCGGCCTGCGGCGGGCCTCGAGCACCACCTCCGACGTCTCCCTCGCCAGCACCTGCTCGAAGCCGAGCAGCGACGCCGTTTCCGGCCCCGGGCCGAACTTAGGCCCCGTCCAGGCCTCGATGTTGGGGCGTCGCTGGGGGAGAAACAGGGTTTCATGCTCTCTCTCCAAGACCAGCACGGCGTTGGGCAACTCCACGCCGGTCAGGTAGAAGAAGCTGGGATCTTGCCGGAAGGTGCCCACATCGCCGTAGCCGCGAACATCGGAGGCTCCCAGCAGCACCGCCATCCCCCTCTCGCCCAGATGGGCCTGGAGCGCCCGGCGACGAGCCCGGTAGACGTCAGCAGGTTCGATCTCGGCGGCGTAATGTCCGCCCCGCAAGACTCGGTTTTCGATCATGCTCGGCCCCTTCTCTGTGCACCACCTGTCTTTCGGCTAAGCTGTCCCATTGCGGATGCGCTTCTTGGGCGATTCTCTATCCTCCCCGGTAGGCAGCAGCTCCACCTGCCTCGCCGCCCGGCGAATGTAGTCCACCCCCGACAGCACCGTGAACCCCAGGGCGACATAGAAACACGCCAGCAGCAGTGGCTCTGGAATGCCGCCGACGTTGGCGAACAAAACCATCCCCACGGTGACGATGTGGAAAAAGGTGGTGATCTTGCCCAGCACCGAGGGCGGAAAGCTACGGATGTCCGCTGCCAGGTACAGCGTCAGGGCGACCAGCACGATCAACAGGTCGCGGGAGAGGGCCAGGACGGTCAGCCACAGCGGTATGGTGACCGCCCCCGGATTCGGCCAGGTGAGAACTACGTAGGCGGTGACCAGCAGCGCCTTATCGGCGATGGGATCCAGGTAGGCGCCGAGCAGCGAGCGCATACCCAGCTGACGTGCCAGCAAGCCGTCCACCGCGTCGGAGAGTCCCGCCAGCACGAAGATCACCAGCGCCCAGCGGTGATTGGAGGAGACCACCGCGAGGGCGAAGAAGGGAATGGCGGCCAGGCGTATCAGGGTGATGCCGTTGGGGATCGTAAAAGGACGCAGGGCATCGCGCACCTCGCGCGCCGCCCGCTGCGCCACGCGCCCGGCCGGACTGCGTGGCCGCGGGCTGCTCCCGCCTTCGCCGCGTGGCGCCATCACTCGCGCCCCAGGTTCTCCTCGCGCAGATAAGTCATCTTGCCGTCGTTGACGATGAGGCCGCGCTGTTCCAGCTCGGCGATCAGTCGAGTCACCGTTTCCCGGGTGGCGCCGATGGAGGCGGCGATGTCCTGATGCGTGGGGCGTCGCACCGCCACCCAGCCGTTGCCGAGCAACTGCCCATGCTGACGAGCCAGATCGATGAAGAACCTGGCCAACCTGCCCACCACGTCCAGGGACACCAGCGACTCCACCTGGGCGTTGGCCCGCCGCAGCCGCTGGGACATCTCCATCAGTAGTTTTCTGGCAATGCTTGGGTGCTCCTCGAGCAACCGCGAGAAGTCGCTGCGCCGTAACCGATACGCCGTGGTAGGCAGCTGCGCCACCACGCTGGCCGAGCGGGGGGCGTCATCCAGCAGAGCCATTTCCCCGAACACTTCCCCCGGCCCGAGGGTCGCCAGGATCAGTTCCTTCCCGGCCGCGGTCGGCACGCACACCTTGACGCGCCCGCGGGCCACCACGTAGAGACCGTCGGGCGCCTCATTCATGGAGAAGATCACCTCGTCGCGGGCAAAGTCCAGCCGCTGGGCGGCCGCTCCGAGGGCGGCCAGCTCATCCCGGGCCAGCTCCCCAAAAAGCGGCGATCTCGCCAGCATGTCACTGACATCTATGGACATTGGTCTTCTCCTCCGGCGGCCACCTGGCGCAGCAGCGCGGACGCCACGCTGCCGGTTACAACCTCGCCAGGGGCCTCCAGGCACCCGCTGCTCGGGGTCTCACCACACCACTCGGGCCGCGACTTCCCCACCACCGTGGCCAGACGCTCTACCACCTCCACCAGATCGCGAGCCCGCACCCGACGATGGGGGTAAAACCGCCTGGTCACGCTGTCGCCATCCATCACCCCGGCCCAGACCACGGTCACCACGTCACGCCGCTGGCCCAGACTGACAATATCCTCGAAAACGCTCACCGCCCCCCGTGCTTTCTCTACCACGGTGGGAGCTTCCCACGCCACCAGTGCCGCCAGCTCGGCACGCGTCAAGTTTTCTGAATTTAAAGCCTCCTGGACGTAGGGAGGGGCTTGCACCAGACGGCTGCGCCGTCGGGCGTCCGCCAGGAGCGCGCAGCGACCCGGATAGTCGTCCGGCAGTCGGGCGAACATCGCTGCCGCCACGTCCCACTGCTGGCCCGCCGCCGCGACCCGCCCCTTCAGCACCAGGCCCTCGGCGTCGTCCGGGAGAGAGGGAACCAGGCGCGCTGCGGCGGGCACGTTGCCCTCGGCGAGATAGGCGGAAACCAACACCTCCAAAAGCGACACCGCCCCCGGCACCAGCGACAGAGCATCGCTGGCCACGGCGATGGCGCGAGCCGCGTCGCCTGCCTGCAAGGCTGACCTGGCCTCGGCTGTCTTGCCGCCGATCACCAGCGACTCCAGCTCGCGCACGCGGCGCGCCGCCGCCCCGTCGCCTCCCGCCTGCAGAACCTGCCGGGCGGGCACCAGTGCCTCTGCGTAACGACCCTCCGCCTGCAACGACTGGGCGGCAAAGGTGAGCAACGGGATGTAGTCGGGCTGCTCGCGCGCCAGCCGGCTGACCTCCTCCCCCACCTTTTCTCCCAGGAGGAAGCGGACCTCGAGATTAGCCAGCCCTACTGCCGGGTGATCCCCGGGCAGCCGCCGCAACTCCCGGTGTGCCGCCTCGCCGTCGCCCCGCTCGGCCGCGGCCAGGGCCAGGTAAAGCGCCTTCCTTTGCACTTCCGTGAGGGCCACCGCCGCTGCCGGCGCGGGCAGCGGATCGGGCACCCGCGCCGGTCGCGGAGGTGGCGCCGCGGTGCGGCAGGCGCCCAGCACGATCGCCAGCAACGCCAGCGGAATGGCAGGGGCAAGCCTACCCAAGAGCCTCTCCCTCACTGCGGGCCGCGCAGACGTTGGCGATGGCGTGCTTGAAGATGAGGTGCTCGAGGCCGTGGCTTTCCACTACCAGCACGTAGCGATCAAACCGTCTCAAGATGCCGGTTATGCGTTTGCCGGTGAGCAGATACACGTGAATGGGCCGCGCGTCGCGGCGCATGGCATAAAAGAAACCATCCTGCACGTTGACGTTGGACGATTTCGATCGTTCACTCTCCCTATTCACCGCACGCCTCCAATCGGCGCAGGGCGTCCTCAAGCAGGTTCGGTGAGGCAGCCTCCAGCCACGTCACTCCAGGCTCGCTGCGCAGCCAGGTCATCTGGCGCTTGGCCAGCCTGCAGGTAGCCCGAGCGGTAGCCTCACGCGCCTCTGCGGCGCTCCACGCACCCAGTACGACCCCCAGTGCCTGCCGGTACCCAATCGCCCTGAATGCGTGCGACTGGGGCGGTACACCCCCTTCCAGGAGTCGGCCAACCTCCTCAACCAATCCGCTGGAAAACATCCGCTCCACCCGCGTTTGTATCCTAACACGCAGCTCCTCCCGCGGCCGCGTGAGGGCCAACACCGCCGCGGCATGTCGCATCCCCCTGGGTTCGCCGACCGTCCACAGCTCGGAGATGGGCCGGCCGGCCACCAGGCAAACCTCCAGCGCCCGCAGGGTGCGCTGCCGATCGCTCGGGGCGCTGCGTCGCGCCGCCACGGGATCGAGCTCCTCCAGCATCGCCCGCACCCCCCCGGGGTCGCGCTCCCACTCCGCCTCGAGTCGGGCTCGCAGGGCCGCATCCTTGGGGGGCTCAGGGAACAGACCGTACCGCAACGCCCTGATGTAGAACATGGTGCCACCCACCACCACCGGCTTTCGGCCGCGGGCACGGATGTCGGCGATGGCAGCCTCGGCATCGCGGATGAAGCGCCCCGCCGAGTACGCCTCCCGGGGGTCGGCGACATCCACCAGGTGGTGGCGAACCCGCTCCCGCGCAAGAGCGTCGGGCTTGTCCGTGCCGATGTCCATGCCCCGGTACACGGCAAAGGCGTCGGCGGAAATGATCTCGCCCCCCACAGCCTCCGCCAGGTCGACCCCGAGAGCCGACTTCCCCACCGCCGTCGGCCCGGCGATGACGATGAGGGAGGAGGGTGTCACGGTACCTCCGGCGGCACCAGATGTACCCGCACGGCCTGCGGGGCTCCCACCCAGGCGGCTTTGTTCGAGTTCCACCACAGATGATCGTGGCCATCGCGTTGGGCCAGCAGCAGTGCCGGCAGGGCGCGCAGACGGGTGGCCACCTCGGGGCTGGGGTAGTTCCAGCGCGGCCTGGCGCCGGTGGGCACCAGGGCCACCCGCGGCCCCACCGCGGCGAGGAAGGACGAGGTCGACGAGGTCCGCGAGCCGTGGTGGGGCACCTGAAGGATTTCAGCCCGCAGCTGCCACCCCGCGGCGAGAATATTCGCCTCTCCCAGCTTTTCGATATCTCCGGTGACTAACAGGGTGGCGCCGGCCACCGGCACCCGCAGCACCAGGCTGGCATCGTTGCGACGAAGGGAGGCCGCGCGGGGGGGCCAGATCACCTCTACGGGGATCGACCCCAACCACTCCCGCTGGCCAGCCGTCAGCCAGCCCTCCTCCACCCCCCGGGTTCGTGCCAGGCGTCTCAACGACGCCAACGCCGGGTCGTGACGGGCCGCCCGGGGCATGTAAAGCTGGCCCACCCGCAGACGACGCAGGATGGCCTCTCCCCCGCCAATGTGGTCCTCGTCGGCGTGGGTGAGCACCACCGCGGTGAGCCTGCGCACCCGCAGGGCCGCCAGCGCCTCTGCCGCCTCGCCGGGGTGGCGGCCGGTGTCGATGAGCACTGCTGATCCGCCACTGCGAAGAAGCATCGCCATACCTTCCCGCACCGGCAGTAGCCGAACCTCGGCCTCACCCGTCGGTCCACGCCCGGGCAGCGCCACCCAGAGCAGGGAGGTGGCCATCCCCACCCCCCCCGCCAGGGCGGCCCCGCGCCACCGGGCCACCGCCGCCACCCCGAGCCCCAGGAGAAGCAGCGCCAGCCAGGTGGGGGGGGAGGGGAACCCCACCGCTGCCCCTTCGCTGACCCCGGCCGCGCCCGCGAGCGAACGCTGGGCAAAGGAGACCACCTGCAGCAGCAGCGCCGCCGGCGTGACCCACGCCCCCACGACCAGCACCGCCGCCACGCTCGCCGCTACCAGCACCACCGCCAGAGGCGCCGCCACCAGATTGGTGAGCACGGCCAGCGGTGCAGCCGTGCCGAAATGGGCGCCCACCAGGGGAAAGGCCGCCGCCTGCGCCACCACCGCAACGGCCACGGTAACCGCGGTGCCTCGGGGCAGCGACAGACGCTCCGCCAACGGACCGACCCAGCGCACCAGCGCCAGGGTCACCCCCGCCGAGAGTTGAAACCCCGGCTCCACTACCACCTGCGGCTCCAACAGGGCCAGCAGCGCCACCACCCCCCACACCGTCGGTAGCGGCTCCAGCGGCCGACCCACCTGACGTGCGGCCAAGTAGACGATCGCCCCGCCGGCGGCCCGACGTACCGGTGGTGCCATCCCGGCCGCCAGGGCAAACACCCCCAGTCCCGCCATGACCACCCAGCGAGCCACCCCCGGGCGCACCCCCAACAGGCGCAGGCACCCCCACAGGAGTGCCGCCACCAGGCCGACGTGCAGACCCGAGACGGCCAAAATATGGGCCACCCCGGCCAGCCGCAGCGACGCCACCTCCCCCTCAGAAAGCCCCTCTCTCCGGCCCAGCACCAGCGCCGCGGCCAACCCGGCCGCCCTGATGCGCCCTGAATCCACGTCCGCCGCCCGCAGGAGCGCCTGGACCCCCGCCTCCCGCAGGGCGTCGAGCCCCGCTGCCGGTCGCACCTGGGAGAGCACCAGGGCGCTCTTGACTCCCAGGACGGGACGCCGTCCCGCCGCCCCCTCCAGCAGCCGCAGCTCCCCCAGCCCACTGATGCGCGTCCCCGCCGACGGCAATACCGTGGGATCCGAGGACCCACCCACCGTGAGCGCCAGCTCACGGGGGTGCCGCACCGGTCGTTCGTCGACCGTGGCTTGGTGCAACCGAATCCGGGTGCGCCACCCAAAGGTGACCGGGGTCCACCCATCCCGCACCGTGGCCTCGAAACGCACCACCAGCCGCTGGTTGCCCCGCAGCGCCTGGTCGGGGGCGGCGAAGGTCACGGCGGCCGCGCCGGTGAGAAGTCCACACCCCACCCACCAGCCCCGCTGCCCCCGCCGGAGGCCCATCACCCCGGCGACGACCGCCGCCCCTACCAACCACCAGCGCCAGACAAAGGCGGGGGGGAACCACGCGCCGGCCAGCACCGCCAAAAGGGTCGAGGCGGCCAGGGCAACCAACTCGCCACCTACCGGGCGGATCTGGAGGGGCTGCTGCGAGGTCACGTCCTACTCGTCCCGAACCAGCTCCAGGCGCGGCAGGCCCAGCTCCCTGCGCCACTCGCGCAGCAGCAGGGCGCGTCGGGTACGCTCCACCACCTGAAGCTCGCCGCTGACCTCTGCCAGCACATCCTGGACTCGCCGCTGCGCCGCCTCTTGACAGGCTGCCGGGAGAAGCGCGGCCAGCCGCTCCACCGCTTCCACCTCCAGGTTGGCCAGTGCCTGGTCCACCGCCGCCGCCGGCGCGCCCGCCGGCAGCGCTCGGACCATCGCCGCCAGCGCTCCGATGCCCTCGGCCAGGGGCGGGCAACCGTCCCACCGGCGAGCCGCGGCGTCCAGCTCCGCGGCGCACCGCTCCAGCCCGCCAGGGACATCCACCTCCACTGGCTCCTCGCCCCCCACACCGGCGCTGCTCAGCCGACGCCAGTGCCTCGCCACCGCGTGCCGGCAGAAGGCCAGCGACGATACCGGATCGTCCCCCCGCTCTCGCCGGCGGGCGAAGACCTCGGCCACGCCGGCGAGCACAGCGCCCAGGGCAACGCCCTCTCGCCACCATTTTTCCAGCAACGCCCAGTCCTTGGGGGAGAACCAGAACGGCGTCCCACGCAGCCGCGCGAAGGCGTCCTCCACCGCCTGGTAATACGCCGCTTCCGCCGGAGTCAGCCCCTCCCGGGGCGGTTCTTGTCCCACAGCAGTCGCAACCCCTTCAGGGTGAGATCCTCGTCGATGGCGGCGAAGAGCGAGGTGTAGCGCCCGATCACCCTCCCCAGGCCGCCGGTGGCGATCACCGTCCCGCCTCCTAGCTCCTCCAACACCCGCCGGGTGAGCCCCTCCACCAGGCCGACGTAGCCGAACACCAGCCCAGCCTGCATGGAATCCACCGTGGCCTTCCCGATGACCCGGGATGGAGCGGCCAGCTCGATGCGGGGTAGCTTGGCGGCGCGGGTAAACAGCGCCTCGGCGGAGATCTCCAGGCCCGGAGCGATGACTCCGCCCAGGAACTCGCCCTGGGCCGAGACCACGTCCCAGGTGGTGGCGGTGCCAAAGTCCACCACCACGCACGGGCCGCCGTACTCGGCGAACGCCGCCACCGCGTTGCACAGGCGATCCGCCCCCAGCTCATGGGGAGTCTCGACCCGCAGCGGCATCCCGGAGCGAATTCCGGGGGCCACGAAGAGCGGCTCGACCCGCAGGTAGGTGGCCAGGGCGGCGCGCAGCGCACCGTCCAGGGGCGGCACCACCGAGCCCACGATGACCCCGGAGATATTTTCGATGGCAATCTCGGACCACTGGCACAGCTGGCGTAGCAGCAAGCCCAGCTCGTCGACGGTGCGATTGCGGGCCGTCGTCAGGCGGAAACGGCGCAGGATGTCGCCATTGCGGAAAACGCCGATGGTGGTATGGGTGTTGCCGACATCCATGGCTAGTAACACGCGACCTCCTCGATCCAGCCCCTACCCCTCATAACACCGCCACCAGGTCCGCCGCAAAGAACTCCCGCCGCTCGCCGTCCACCTCCAGCCACAGCTGGCCGGCCTCCCCGAATCCGGCGAAGCGGCCCCGCACCACCTCGTCCCCGGCGCGCACCCGCAACTCGTCCCCCGGGCGGTGCATCGACCTGGTTGCCCACACCCCCTGCGCCTTCGCCGGGGCCGCCAGGTACCCGTGCAGGCGGGTCACGCAGTCCACGGCAATGACCACCGCGCTGGTCGCCGGATCACCCAGCCAGCCCCACTCCGCCGCCGAGGTGGGCACCGCGGCCGGTCCTTCAACTACAGGGGTCGCCGCCAGGTTCGACCCGAAGCCGACGATCACCCCCGCCTCACCGCCCGAGATCCGCGCCTGGGCCAGGACGCCGCCCACCTTTTTGCCCCCCACCATGAGATCGTTGGGCCACTTCAACCCCACGGTCATGGCCGGCGCCGCCACCTCCAGCGCCTCTGCCAGCGCCACCGCGGCGGCCATGGGGACCACTCCCAACACCTCCACCGGCACCCAGCCGAACCAGGTGGCATAAAGCCCGCCGGCGGGGGAGACCCACTCCCGGCGGCCACGACCGCGGCCGGCCGTCTGGGAGCCGGCCACCAGGAGCGTCTCGGCCATCCGTCCGGCCCCCTCCCACGCCTCCAACCGCCGCTGCAGCACGAGGTTGGTGGAATCCACCTGCTCGACCCACAGAAGGTTGAACGGCGGCGCCGGAAGGTGGAGGGGTCTCACGACGGCCCTTCCAGGGTCTCGCTCAACAAGCTCGCCTTGCGCTCAAGCTCTCCCAGGCGCTGCCGCGCGGCCTGTACCACCTCCTCCGGGGCACGCTCGCAGAAACCCGGGTCGGCCAGCCGCTGCCGCGTCCGGCCGAGCTCCCCCTCGACCTGCACCAGCTCCCTCGCCATACGCTGCCGCTCCCCCTCCCCCAGCGCCCCCGCCGGGAGCACGATGGCCATCGCCACTCCCCCCGCCACCGTGCGCACCGAGCCGGGGGGAACGGGGGCCCCGTCCACTTCCAGGTGCGAGACCGCGGCGAGCCGCGCCAGTTCGCGGGCGAGGTTCAATACATCGCCCTTGACCGCCTCGTCCAGCTCCAGCAGGTGGAGCCCCAGCGGAGTGCCCGGCGGCAGGCCCACTAGGTGGCGGTAGGAGCGCGTCTCCTCCACCACCGCCTGCACCACCGCCACGGCCCGGCGCGCCGCCGGATCCTGAAAACGACCCGTCGCGGCGGGATAGCGCGAGGTGATCAGCGGCTGACCCTGCCCCAGGTGAGCGGCGATCTCCTCGGTGATGGACGGCATCACCGGGTGCAACAGGGCGAGCGTTTCCAGCAGCACCCCCCGGGCCACCGAGCGCACGTCCCCGGCGGTCCGACCGCCCCCCCCGCCGGCGTTCTCACCCTCCGCCCCCAGCACCGCCTTGGCCATCTCCACGTACCAGTCGCAGAAATCGTTCCAAACGAACTGGTAGAGCCTGCGGCACCCCTCGTCGAAGCGGTAGGTGGCCCAGGCCTGATTGACCGCCGAGATGGTGTCCTCCAGCTCCGCCAGAATCCAGCGCTCCGGCAACCCCAGCGCGGGCGGCTGCAGCTCCTCGAGGTTCTTCTCCCCGCCCGCCAGGTTCATCTGCACGAAGCGCGCCGCGTTCCACAGCTTGGTGGCGAAGGCCCGGTAGCCCTCCATGCGCTTGGGGTCGAGGGGCAGGTCACGGCCGGGGGAGGCCAGCGCCGCCAGGGTGAAACGCACCGCATCGGCGCCGAACCGCTCCACCAGCTCCAAAGGATCCATGACGTTGCCCTTGGTCTTGGACATCTTCTGGCCCCGCGCGTCCCGCACCAGCCCGGTGAGATGCACCTCGGCGAATGGCGCCTTGCCGGTGAAGTGGCACCCCATCATGATCATGCGCGCCACCCAGAAGAACAGGATGTCGAACCCGGTAATCAGCAGGCTGGTGGGGTAAAAAGCCCGCATGTCCGGGGTATCGTCGGGCCACCCCAGGGTGGACAGCGGCCACAGTGCGGACGAAAACCAGGTGTCCAGCACGTCCGGGTCCTGCTCCACCGCCGCCCCGCAGGTGGGGCACGAGGTCACGTCCTCCATGGACACCGTGGTGTGCCCCTCGGCGCAGTAGAACGCCGGGATGCGGTGCCCCCACCACAGCTGCCGGGAAATGCACCAGTCCAGGATGTTCTCCAGCCAATTGTAGTAGGTGGCGGTCCAGAATTCTGGGATCAGTTTCACTTCCCCCGAGCGCACCGCCTGGAGCGCCGGTTCTGCCAGGGGCCCGGCCTTTACGAACCATTGGCGCGAGAGGTACGGCTCCACGACCGTGTCGCAGCGCTGGCAGTGCCCCACCGCGTGGCGGTGGGTGCGCTCTCCCCGGCGCAGCCCCGCCTCGGCGAGTGCCTGCAGTACCGCCTTGCGCGCCGCCATGCGCTCGAGGCCGGCGAAGGGCCCGCCGTTTTCGTTGATGTGCCCATCCTCGGTGAGGATGTTGATCCTCTCCAGGCCGTGCCGCTCGCCGGTGGCGAAGTCGTTGGGGTCGTGGGCGGGGGTGACCTTGACGGCGCCGGTGCCGAACGCGGGGTCCACCAGGATGGCGTCGGCAATGACCGGAAACGCTCGCGGCAGCAGCGGGTGCAGCACCCGCCGGCCGATCAGGTGACGGTAGCGCTCGTCCTCCGGGTGTACCGCCACCGCCGTATCCCCTAGCATCGTCTCAGGGCGGGTGGTGGACACCACAATCTCGCCGCCCCCCTCAACGGGATAGGCGAAATCCCACATGCCGCCGTCGATCTCCTTGTGCACCACTTCGAGATCCGAAAGCGCGGTCAGGCAGCGGGGGCACCAGTTGATCAGCCGGTGGGCGCGGTAGATCAACCCCTCTTCGTGGAGCTTGACGAAGGCATATCGAACCGCCCGGGACAGCATCGGGTCGAGAGTGAAGCGCTCCCGAGTCCAGTCGCAGGAAGCCCCCAGGGCGCGGGCCTGGCGGGAGATGTTGTCCTTGTACTTGTCCTTCCACGCCCACATGCGCGCCAAGAAGGCCTCCCGGCCCAGCTGGTGGCGGGACGTTCCCTCCCCGGCCAGCTCCCGCTCCACCATCACCTGAGTGGCGATACCGGCGTGATCGGTGCCGGGCAGCCAGAGGGCGTTGTACCCCTGCATGCGCCGCCAGCGGATCACCAGATCCTGCAGCGTGAACTGCAGGGCATGACCAATGTGCAACTTGCCAGTCACATTGGGGGGCGGGATCAAGATCACGAAGGGAGGTTTGTGGGAAGGAAGCTCGGGGGTGAATGCCCCGGAACGCTCCCAGAGTTCGTACCAGCGGGCCTCAAACGAGGCGGGGTCAAAGCGGGTCGGCAAAAGGTGCTCCGCACTCACACGACCTCCATCAGCAGGCGCAAGTCTATCGGATTCCTACCATCGTCCCCACCGAGGCCCTTGGTCCGCTACTCTGATCTGGCACGGGAGAGTGCCCATGCCCTATCAACGAGTCAACGGCGTCAACCTCTATTACGAGCTGCACGGGCCCGAAGGAGCGCCGGTGTTGGCGCTGCTCAACGGGGTGCTGATGAACACCGCCAGCTGGGTCCTGCAGACCCCGGTCCTGGCCCGCCACTACCGGGTGCTCCTGCACGATTGCCGCAACCAGGGGGCCTCGGACCATCCCCCAGGCCCGTGTTCCATGTCCCTGCACGCCGAAGATCTGGCCCATCTCATGGAAGCGCTGGAGATCGTTGCGGCGCACGTCGCCGGTATCTCCTACGGCGGCGAGCTGGCGCAGCGCTTCGCCCTGGACTACCCCGGGATGGTGCGCTCGCTGTTCATCTCCTCGGCGGTGAGCGAGGTGCGCCCGCTGCTCGCGGCGCGTATTCACGGGTGGATGGAGGCGTTGCGGCGACACGACGGCGAACTGCTGTTCCGCTGCTCCCTGGCCGACAACTTCAGCGATGGGTGGCTCGCCGCCCACCCCGAATGGGAGGCGGCGGCCTTGCCTCGCTACCGGGAGCTGGATTTCGACGCCGGGCTGCGACTGTGCGAGGCGTTCCTGGCCATCGACTGGACCGCCGATCTCCACCGTATCGCCGCACCCACCATGGTGATCGTGGGAGAGCTGGACGCCATCAAGCCCCTAGACCCCTACTCTCGCACCCTCGCCCGGCAGATACCCGGCGCCCACTTGGTGATCCTGGGCGGTGCCGGCCACGCCTGCTGCCTGGAGACCCCCGCCGCCTGGAACGCCGCGCTGCTGGGCTGGCTGGCGGCGCAGCCGGTGTGACCGGGGAGCCAGCCCTCAGGCGCTCAGGCCCAGCAAGGCGTCGAGCTGGCTCTTGGAGGCGGCATCCACGGCGGCGTGCAGCGACCCGCCGTGGGAGTCCATGGTGACCACCACCGGAAAGTCCTCCACCTGGATCACCCACAGCGCCTCGGGCACGCCGAACTCTTCAAGTTGAAATACGGTTTCCACCCGCTTGACCGACTGGGCAAGCACCTGGGCCGCCCCGCCGATGGCGTGGAAGTAGACCGCCCCGTATTGCTGGAGCCCGGCCAGCGTCTTGGGGCCCATGCCGCCCTTGCCGATCACCCCGCGCAGGCCGTAGCGGCCGATGACCTCCGCCTGGTACGGCTCCTCCCGCGCCGAGGTGGTGGGCCCAGCGGCAACGAAGCTGTAGCTGCCGTCCTCGTGCTTCTTCACCACCGGCCCCACGTGGTAGATCACCGACCCCCGCATCATCGGCAGCACCTCCTCGCGCATCTCCTTGATCAGCCAGTGGTGGGCAGAGTCCCGCCCGGTGATCAGACGGCCCGACAGCTCCACGAAATCCCCCACCTTGAGGGAGCGGATGGTCACTTCGTCACAGGGTAGTTGCAGCTTCATGGCTCCTTCCTCCCGGCGTCGCCGCCCTCACTCCAGCCAGGTGACCGACCCGTCGGGCGCAAAGAAGGCCCCGGCGCGGCGGTTCGCCCAGCACATGTAGGACACCGACACGAAGTAACTAGCCGGCAAGCGGCCCAGGTAACCGATCTTCACCCCCAGTACGGTGGTCGAGCCGCCGAACCCCATGGGACCGATCCCCAGCTGGTTGGCCTTGTCGAAGATCTCCCGCTCCATGGCATCGAGTTCGGGGATCGGGTTGCGATCATCCAGGCGGCGCAAAAGCTGCCGCTTGGACTCCAGAAAGCCGCTGCCCCGATCACCGCCGAAGCAGGCGCCGATGATGCCCGGGGAGCACCCCTTCCCCTGCGCCTTGTAGATGGCGTCCAGGATGCAGCGCTTGACCCCCTCCAGGTTGCGGTCAGCCTTGAGGGCGGGGTTGGGCAGCGTGTACTGGGCGCCCACATTCTCGCAGCCGCCCCCCTTGAGCATCATGCGCACCTCGACCCCAGCCTCGTCCCACTCCTCGCAGTGCACCGTCGGGATGCCGGGGGCGGCGCCATTGCCGGTGTTCTTGTCGAGCAGAGGGTCCACCGCGTTGGGGCGCAGGAGCTGGCGGGCCGTGGCCTGTCGCACCGCTTCCTCGAACGCCCCGGTGAGCAGACGAGTCGACATGCCCACCGGGTGGTGGATCCACACCAGCGGGGTACCGGTGTCCTGGCAGATGGGCTGCCAGTTGCCTGCCGCCAGCTCGATGTTGCGCAGTACCGTGTCCAGCGCCCTGGCTGCCAATGATCCCTCGTCTTCGCGCTGCCGCCCCTGGCGCAGCGCCTCCACCACGTCGGGGGGTAACTGCGTCGAGGCGCGCGCGATCACCTCCACAAACCGCGCGGTCCATTGCTCCTTGCTCGTCTCCAGCACGGCGCCCTCCTTTCGGGGGGGAGTGTACGCCGCCCATGGAGAGAGGGGGGAGAGGCCGGGCGACTACCGTGACAGGGCGTCGAGGTCCGTCAAGACCTCCTGGGCATGGCTAGCAGGGTCGACCTTGTCATAAGCCTTGAGCACCTTGCCGTCACCACCCACGAGGTAGGAGATGCGCCGGGCGAAGAGTCGGCCAGGTGAATCGGCGGCCCCCACCTGCACCGCCAACGAACGCTCGGTGTCCGACAGGAGACGGAACGGAAACTTCTCCTTGGCCACGAACTCGGCGTTGCTTTTGGGATCATCGAAGGAAATCCCCAGCACCTCGACCCCGCGCCTGCTGAACTCACTGAACGAATCGCGCAACGCACACCCCTCTCTGGTGCACCCTGGGGTCATGGCCTTGGGGTAGTACCAGAGGAGATAGGTCTTGCCGCGCAAGTCCGAGGACGTCACCGTCGCTCCGTTGTGATCCAGCAGACTCCAAGCGGGGAAGGGCTCGCCCGGGGCCAACATCCCCCCGGCCGCCACCGGCCCCGCCAGGACCAGCCCTCCCAGGGCCGCTATCACCGTCTTGATCGTCATGCTCGCACCCTCCGTGGCCAGCAACGCGTCCGCGACGCCGCCCATTTCGGGGAACGTTGCCGGCGCCCTCCCCACCTAGGCGCCGAACTTGGCCAGCTTGCCGGCGGCGGCCAGCGCCTCCGCCAGCAAGAAACGCAAAGGTTGCCGCCCCAGGCCGCCGGCTAGGCAGCCCATCTCCGAGAACGCCTGCACACCGTCGACGAACACTCGCCCCGGCGCCCACAACAGGGCCGGCACCGGGTGCCAGGAGTGGGCCTTGAACGACCACGGGGTGGAGTGGTCGGCGGTCACCACCACCACTTCGAATCCGGGGGCCAGCAGCGCCGGCAGAAGGGCATCCACCTCCTCGATCACCTGGCGCTTGCGCTCGAAGTCGCCGTCCTCCCCCGCCTTGTCGGTGTACTTGACGTGCACGAAGAAGAAGTCGTGCTCGGCCCAGACAGTCTTTATGGCGACGGGCAAATCCCCGAGGTGCTGAGGCGCCGGCGGCATGGCCATCCCCACCAGGCGGGCCAGCCCCCTGTACATGGGGTAGGTGGCGACGCACACCGGCCGCAGCCGCAACCGCTGGGCCAGCGACGGAATCACCGGAAGGGTATCGAAGCCACGCAGCAACAGCATGTTGGCCCTGGCCTCGGCAGCCAGAAGGCGCCCCGCCTGGGCGACGAACTCGGCCACGATGGCTGCGGTTCGCTCCGATTCGCGATCCAGCGCCGTGGGGGCGAGCGGCTGGGCTCCCACCCGCTGGGGGTCGGTGTCGCTGACCCGGTGTCCCAGCCCCTCGCCCCGCAGTACCAGCACGCCCCGGTGTTCTGACTCGGTCTCCACGAACACCTCCACCCCCGGGGGGGCGGGAATGGTTCGCAACACGGCCACCAATCGCTGATTCTCCGGGGTGGGAAGACGGCCTGCCCGGCGGTCGCTAATCCTCCCCTCCCCGTCCACGGTGCAGAAGTTGAACCGGGCCGCCACATCCCCCGGGCGCAGGGGAAAGTCGATCCCCACCGCCGACAGCACCCCGCGGCCGATCTCGTACTTGCCGGGGTCGTAGCCGAACAGCCCCAGGTGTCCGGGACCGGAGCCCGGAGTGATGCCCGGCCCGACCGGGTCGAAGCGACCGCAGCACCCCTCCTGCGCCAGCCGGTCCAAGTTGGGTGTCGCCGCCGCCGACAACGGCGTGAGTCCGTCACCCGGGCGCGGCAGATCACCGAGACCATCCAGCACCAGCCACAGAATGCGGGAATCCGTCCGCTGCGCCTGCCGCTCGACGATCGCCATCGGATCCATGCTCGCCTCCCGCCCACGAGCATAGCCACACCCTGCCCCCCGGGCCAAGAGTCCGTATACTTACCGGCTCAATGGCCACACCCCCTACGAATGGCAGTACCGGCAGCGTCCCGGTACCGGGTCCGAGCGACAGGGTGCTCGTCGTCGCGCCCCACCCCGACGATGAATCCATCGGCGCCGGCGGCGTTCTGCTGGCGGCTTGCCGGGCGAATGCCGGGGTGCGAGTGGTTTTTCTCACCTCCGGGGAGAACAACCCGTGGGCCCAGCGGGCCTTCGAGCGCCGGCTGTTTCTCACGGCGCGAGCGCGGATGGCCTATGCCGGACACCGCGAGGGCGAAGCCCTGGCGGCGCTGGCCACCCTGGGCGTGGAACCCCGGTCGGTGGTCTTTCTCCGCCTGCCCGATCAGGGACTCACACACCTTTTGTTGCGCGACCCGGCAGGGCTGGCCCAACGCCTCGCGGACCAGCTGATCAGCTTCGCCCCCACGATCCTCATCGCTCCCTCAGCCGACGATCTGCACCCCGACCACTCGGCCACTGCGGTGCTCACCCAGCTCGCCCTGCTGGCGCCTGAAGCGACGTCGCCGACCCCCACGACGCTGGCGTTTGTGGTGCACAACCCCAGCGGACGCCGACGCCTCCCGGCGGGCCTTGCCATGACCCCGGCGGACGTGGCCCGCAAGCGAGCCGCCATCCTCTGTCACCGCAGTCAGCTCATCTGGAGGCGCTGGTTCTTGCCCTCCTTCGCGACCTCTTGGGAGGGCTACCAGCCCTTCGCCATGCCGAGGCCCGGCCCTCCCCACCCCATTGCCGACGCGGTCAGGGACGAGGCCGGCGCCCTGGTTGCCCTGGTGGAGCTCCGGTTCAGGGCGCGGGCCTTCGGGCCGCCCACCCTCCACCTGCTGCCCGGAAGTCTTTCCCACCCCGGCCTGAGCGTCCGGCTGGGCGGCCACGCCAGCGTTCGGGCGGTTGTCGATCGCCTCACCCGACTGCCCGTCGGCCGGGCGACTGTGGCACGACGGCGCGGCGTGGTGCGAGTCAGGATCGAACCCCCCCTGCTGGTTGGCGAGCAGAGGGTTTTCCTCAAGCTGGAGCGCCAGTTCGGCTTCTTCGACGAAGCCGGGTGGGTGTGCCGTGAGCGGCCCTAGAACCGTGGCACGCCAGCCCCCCGGTGGCGAACCGGCACCGCGGCCCTGCGTGCGCCGGGCCGGACGGGGCTCCGCCCGCCTGTCCCCCGCCCGGTGAGAACCCGTACCGCGATGCCAGACCGGCTCCCCCGGCTGGGCCCTTGCCCCCTCGCTGCAAGGGTCCCTCCTCGCCGGAGTAACCCGCAGCTTGACGGTTCGGCCGCTGATGCGTACCATCCCATGTGAATTTGGGCACGAGGGGGGATGGATGACCGCCCAGTACATCCCAGTCATCATGGCCTTCACCTTTGCCGCAGTGGTCGCCACCACCTTCGTGGTGGCCTCCAAGCTTCTGGGACGGGGGCAGTTGCAGCCCCAGCGCAAGCTCGAGACCTACGAGAGCGGCATGCCGCTGCTGGACGCCTCGCGCAAGCGAGTATCCGTCAAGTTCTTCGTCGTGGCCATGGTGTTCATCATCTTCGATCTCGAAGTGGCGTTCCTCTTCCCCGTCGCGGTGGCAGCGCGCGGCCTGCTGGCGGAGGGGAATGCCATCGTGCTCTTCGAGGTGCTGGCCTTCTTGCTGATTTTGGCCATCGGTTACGTGTACCTGTGGCGGGCCGGCGCCTTCGACTGGGCGCGCGGCGGGAGCAAGGCATGAGGACCGTGGCCATCCACGCCGTGCCCGAGGAACAACTCACCCACGTCACTTTCGATGCCACAATGGAGGAACGCATCTCTGAGCTGCTCACCCACTACCCCACCCGGCGGGCGGCGCTGCTGCCCGTCCTGTGGCTGTGCCAGGAGCGCTACGGCTGGATCGCCCCTGGGGTGATCGAGGCGGTAGCCGCCCGACTGGGGGAAAGCCCGGCGTTCGTGCAGGGCGTGGTGACGTTTTACACCATGTTCTACACCTCCCCACCCGCCCGCTACGTACTGCAAGTGTGCAAGACCCTCTCCTGCGCCGTGTGCGGCGGCCGGGAACTGCTCGAACACCTCAAGGCACGCTTGGGCATCGACCTGGGAGAGCGCACCCAGGACGGCACGTTCCAGCTCATCGGGGTGCAATGCCTGGGGGCGTGCGGCTCCGCACCGGTGATCCAGATCAACGACGACTACTACGAGAACCTCACCATCGAGCAACTCGACGCCCTCGTGGACGAGCTGTCGCAGGGAAAGGAAGCGTGAGCATGGAGCCAGTCTTGCTGCGCGCCCGCGGCGTGCCCAATTCCCGCCACATCGACACCTACCTGGCCGCCGGGGGCTACGAGGGCTTGAAAAAGGCCCTCACCATGGATCCCGAGGCGGTGACGAAAGAAGTCCTCGATTCCGAACTGCGCGGCAGGGGTGGGGCGGGCTTTCCCACCGGCCGCAAGTGGACCTTCGTACCGAAGGAGCATCCCGGCCCCAAATATTTGATCTGCAACGCCGACGAATCGGAGCCGGGGACTTTCAAAGACCGCGAGATCATCGAGTACGACCCCCACCTGCTGATCGAGGGGATCGCCATCGCCTCCTACGCCATCCGCGCCAACACCGCCTACATCTACATCCGCGGCGAGTTCGTGCGGTGGGCGAGGATCCTCGAAACGGCCATCGCCGAGGCGCGCCAGCGGGACATCCTGGGAGCCTCGGTGATGGGCAGCAATTACCGCCTGGACGTGTGGGTGCACCGCGGCGCCGGGGCCTACATCTGCGGGGAGGAAACCTCCCTTATCGAGTCGCTGGAGGGCAAGCGCGGCTTTCCGCGCCTTAAGCCCCCCTTCCCCGCGGTCGTGGGCGTGTTCGGCAAGCCCACGGTGGTCAACAACGTGGAGACCCTGGCCTGTGTGCCCTCCATCCTCACCCGGGGGGCCGCCTGGTTCGCCTCCATTGGCCGCCCGCGCAACACCGGCCCCAAGCTGTACTGTGTCTCCGGCCACGTGCGTCGCCCGGGGGTGTACGAGCTGCCCATGGGGGTGACGTTTCGCGAGATCATCGAGGAGCACTGTGGCGGCATCCGCGACGGCCACACCCTGAAGGCGTTCTTCCCCGGGGGGTCCTCGGCGCCGGTGATGACCCCCGACCAGATCGACGTCAAGGCCGACTTCGACGCCTGCGCCGAGGCCGGCTCCATGCTGGGCTCGGGCGGAGTCATCGTGCTGGACGACAGCGTGGACATGGTGGAGGCGGCCGCCAACCTGGCCCACTTCTACGCCCACGAGTCCTGCGGGCAGTGCACTCCCTGCCGCGAGGGCTCCGACTGGGCCATGGACATCCTGGACCGCATCCTGGAGGGGCATGGGCGCCCCGAAGACCCCGCCACCCTGCTGCGGATCTGCCAGTACGCCTCCCAGGGGATGACCATCTGCCCTCTTGGAGATGCCTTCGCGTTGCCCATCTCTTCTATCGTCAAGAAGTTCCCCTACGAATTCGAACGCCACATCGCGGCGGCGACCCCACGCCCGCCGAAGAAACTGCCGGTGCTGCCCTGGGCCGGGCCCCGCCCCGGCTTCGACGGCCAATAGGAGAGCCTGAGGATGCCAAAAGTCACCATCGATGGGACGGTTGTGGAGGTGCCCGCCGGGACCAACCTCATCGAGGCGGCCCGCCAGGCCGGGGTGGCCATTCCTTACTTCTGCTACCACCCCTACCTGTCCATCGTCGGGCAGTGCCGCATCTGCATGGTGGAGATCGAAGGGGCGCCCCGCCTGGCCATCGCCTGCGCCACGCCGGTCACCGACGGCATGGTGGTTCGTTCTGAGACTTCAGCCCGGGTGAAGGAGGCGCGGGACGCGGTGATGGAGTTCCTCCTCGCCAACCATCCCCTGGATTGCCCGGTGTGCGACCAGGCGGGGGAGTGCCTTCTGCAGGATCACTCCTTCACCGAGGGGCGCGATACCACCCACATGGTGGAAACCCGCCGCACCTTCCCGGGGCTGGAGCGGCGTCTGCTGGGTCCCCACATCGTGCAGAACCAGAACCGCTGCATCCACTGCTCCCGCTGCATCCGCTTCACCCAGGAGATCTCCGAGACCGCCGCGCTGACCTACAAATCCCGGGGCAATCACGCCTTCATCGACACCTTCGACGGGCAGCCGTTCACCGACCCCTTTTCCGCCTGCACGGCCGACGTCTGCCCGGTGGGGGCGCTGACCATTCGCGAGTTTCGCTTTCGCAAGCGGGCTTGGAAGCTGCGCTCCACCCCCTCGGTGTGCCCGGGCTGCTCCATCGGCTGCAACCTGTGGATCGACCATCACGAGCGCACGGTGTACCGCTTCACGCCGCGGGAAAACCCGGCCGTCAACGCCACCTGGCTGTGCGACTTTGGCCGCTTCCTGGCCGAGTCCCTCAACGAAACCCACTGCTTGCACCCGCTCCACCGGGTGGAGGGCCAGCTACATCGGGTCTCCTGGGGGGAGGCGATGCGGGCGCTGGCCCTGGACGTGAGCGCGGCGCGCACGCTGCGCGTCGTCGCCTCTGCCAACCTCTCCAACGAGACGCTGTTTTTGGCCCGCGAGCTGTTCGTCCGCCACCTCAAAGGAGAGCTGGTGGTCCCCGTGCATCCCGGCGAACCCCGCCGCATGAAAAACGGCAAGGGGGAGTGGCTCTACTCCCGCGACGCCCATCCCAACAGCGAGGGCGCCCGGCGGCTCGGCCTGGAACTGGTGGACGGCGAGCGTCTGGCCCGCTTTCTCTACGGCGCCGCCGACCTCACCGTCATCCTTGACCCCACTGCGCATCCTTACCTTTCTACGGCCGAAGCCCTGCAGCTCTTGCGGGTGAGCCCTACCCTCTCCCTAGCCCGCACCAACCACCCCACCGCCGAGGTGGCCTCCTGGCTCCTCCCCGTGGCCTCCCTGGCCTCCGACGAGGGGACCTTCACCTCCTCGGGTGGCCACGTGCAGCGTTTCCAGCCTGCCTTCAGCCCCGCCGGGGAAGCCAGACCGGCCTGGCAGATCTTGCAGCTGTTGGCGCGGGCGATGGGGGTGAGCGCGCTTGACCTAGACTCCCCTGCCGCGGTGTTTGCCGCCATGGCCACCAAGGAGAAGGGCTTCTCGGGTCTGGAGTGGGAACGGCTGGGCGGCGGGAGTCCCAGCACCTACAGGGAGCACCAGCATGTGGGCTGAGCTTGCCGTCACCGCCGCCAAGTTGCTCGTCGTCGCCACCGTTCTGCTCACCTGCGTGCCCATCATGGTGTGGGTGGAGCGGCGGGGCGCGGCGTTCATCCAGGATCGACTGGGGCCCAACCGGGTAGGCCCCATGGGGTTACTGCAGCCGGTCATCGATGCGGTGAAGTTGTTTTTCAAGGAGGATCTGACGCCGGGCGGCGTCAACCCCATTCTCTACACCCTCGCCCCCATGGTGTCCATGTTCGTGGCGCTGGTGACCTTCATCGTCATCCCGTTCTCCGCCGACGCCGGGGTGGAGGTGTTCGGCGTGCCACTGAAGGGCATCCACGTCGCCCCCGACCTCGGCGTCGGCGTGCTGTACCTGCTGGCCATCTCCTCCCTGGGGGTGTACGGCATCGTACTGGCGGGGTGGTCCTCCAACAACAAGTACTCGTTGCTGGGTGGTCTGCGTTCCTCGGCGCAACTGCTGTCCTACGAGCTCTCCCTGACCATGTCCGTGTTGGGGGTTGTGCTGGTGTCGGGCACCCTGAACCTGCAGGAGGTGATCGGCCGGCAGGGTCCGGAGATCTGGAAGTGGCACGCGGTGACCCAGCCCATCGGCTTCATCGTCTTCCTGGTGGCCGCCTTCGCCGAGACCAACCGCCTGCCCTTCGACCTGGCCGAAGCGGAAACCGAGTTGGTGGCCGGCTACCACGTGGAGTACTCGTCCATGCGCTTCGCCTCCTTCTTTATGAGCGAGTACATCAACATCGTCACCATCTCGGCGTTGACGGTGACGCTGTTTCTGGGCGGCTGGCAGGTGCCGTGGCTGACCGCCACCTTGAGCGGGTGGCCGCTGTTGCTGGTGTCGGCGGGTGCCTTCGCCGCCAAGGTGGCCTTGCTGCTCTGGCTGTTCGTGTGGGTGCGCTGGTCGCTGCCCCGCTTCCGCTACGACCAACTCATGCAGCTGGGCTGGAAGGGATTGCTGCCGCTGGCCGCCCTCAACCTGCTGATCGTGGGGATGGCCATGGGGCAGGGGTGGCTGTGATGCGCGCCGTCCCTGCTCACTCCGGAGGAGGTCACTGATGGAGCTGGCCGTCTTTTTCGCGGCGGCGGTGGTGGCGGTAGCCACCGGAGTCGTTGCCGTTGCCCACCGCAACCCCGTCATCAACGTCATGTCGCTGGTGGTGACGTTCTTTTGCGTCGCCGTGTGCTACGCCCTGCTGGCGGCCCCGTTTCTCGCCGCAGCGCAGATCCTGGTGTACGCCGGCGCCATCCTGGTGCTGTTCCTGTTCGTGGTAATGCTGCTGAACGCCCCCCTGGCCGAGAGCGACCAGCCGCGCAAGCTGCAGCGCATCTTCGGCCTGGCTGCGGCGGCCCTGGTGGGTCTGGGCGGAGCGGCGCTTGCGGTGGTCGCCATCCCGGGGGCGGGTGAAGGGGTGGTCGAAGGGACGGCGGCGGCCATCGGTCGCTTGCTGGTGGGGCCCCACCTGTTGGCCTTCGAGCTGGTGTCGGTGCTGCTCCTGGCCGCCCTGGTGGGAGCCATGGTCCTGGTCAAAAGGAAGGCCTGAAGATGAGCGTGCCCACCACCCATTTCGTCACCCTGGCGGCGGTGCTGTTCGCCGTCGGTGCCGGCGGCGTACTGCTGCGACGCAGCGGCATCTCCACTCTGCTGGGCATCGAGCTGATGCTCAACGCCGTCAACCTCACCCTGGTGGCCTTTGCCCGCCAGCACGGCGATCTCCATGGCCAGGTCTTCGTCTTCTTCATCATGGCCGTCGCCGCGGCCGAAGTGGCGGTCGGGTTGGGACTTCTGGTGGCCATCTTCCGGCACCAGCAATCCATCGACGTGGACCGCCTCAACGTCCTGCGCTGGTAGGAGGTGGAAATGCTCGACGCCCTCTGGCTCGTCCCAGTCCTCCCCCTTGCCGGCGCCGGGGTGCTTCTGGCCGGCGCCCAGCGGTTCCACCACCGCACCACCGCCCTCGTCGGCGTGGGTTCGGTGGGACTGTCCCTGGCCGTCGCCCTGGGTGCCCTCCTGCAGTTTGCCACCCTGCCCGAGAAGCTGTTCATCCAGAGGTTGTTCGGCTGGATCGCGGCGGGCGAAGTGACGCTCGACGTCGCCCTGCGCCTGGATCCGTTGTCGGCGGTGATGCTGTTTTTCGTGACGTTCGTGGGGTTTCTGATCCACGTCTACTCGGTGGGGTACATGCACGGCGAGGGGGAGCGGGGCTTTGCCCGCTACTTCGCCTACT
>CALEVZ010000016.1 GCA_937924755.1 uncultured bacterium | reverse complement strand
TGGCGCCGGCGTTGCCCAGGGTGAGCGAGGCGTTGGAGCGTCACGGGGAGCTGCAGCTGGCGCCTGTCGTGCGGTCCAAGCTGCCGGTCATGGCGCCGGCCACCATCGATCGCCCGCCGGCCGGAGAGCGCAGACGTCGCTGGCTCGAGAATCGGGCCACGACCACGCCGGGCAGGCTGCTGCGTCAGCACATCCCGATTCGGACCTTTGCCGACTGCGATGAGGCGCGGGCTGGGTGTATCGAGGTGGACCTCGCCGGGCGCGACGGTGGCTTTGGCCGGGGCGACTGAATCCACACCTTGACGGCCACCGACGCGGCCACCACTTCACTCGCTCGAGGCCGTACCGCAAGAACGACAACTGCTTCGCCGAGCAGACGGCCTGGTCGGTGGTGCGGCGGTTTGGTGGTTACTCCCGTTTCGATACCGATACCGCGGCCAGGGCACTTGCCCAGCTCGACCAAGCTCTCGGCGACTACCTTAACTTCTTTTCATGCCGACCATGAAGCTCATCGAGAAGCTGCGGGAGGCAGCCAAGGTGCGCAAGCGGCACGACACCGCCCGCACCCCCTACGAGCGGGTGTTGGCCTGTCCCGACGTGGATCCCGAGGTGAAGGCGGCGCTTCAAACGCGGGTCAAACAGCTCGACCCCGCCGCCCTTCGGCGGCCGATCTCCAACCTTTCTGACGACCCTCAAGCGCCTTGCGACCCCCACCCCCCCGACCCCACCACCCTCCCGGGCTTGCAGGACAGTGCCGGGCTGCGGAAAGCTGGCCCCCAGCCCTCCGCCCCCACCTTCCCGCAGCCCTTGGAAAACCCACCCCCTCCCCCACCCCCGGGTTTCCCACACCGCCCACAGCCCCCGCGACTGACACACCCACTCAGGCTTTCAGATAAATTTTCGATGAGGCAACGACTGTTCTTTCGAATCGCTTCTTCCGTGAGGCAACAGGGCAGCGTTGCGCAGGGCGCGTTGATTACAGCGCCGAGAGAGAATCCCGACAACCGTCGGGAGATTCCTCAGGCTTCGGTGGGTGCGAGGCCATGATGCCGGCCGGCGCTCCGGCGCCCCTGGCGCGTAGGTGGACAACGAACACGCTGCCCACGGCGGCGGCGACGACGACGATGGCGGCCACCAGCGGCCGGGGGGTGTGTCCACCCAGCAGCATGGCGGTGCTCACCGCCACCGCCGTCCACATCACCGCCAGAGTGACGACGACCGCCTTAAGCGGCATCTTGGCGCCATCGAGGTAGCCTAGGAAGGGGCGGAACAACGGTGTCCGCACCAGCCGCTCCTCCAGCCAGGGACAGCTGCGGGCGAAGCACCACGAGGCCACGATGAGAAAGACCGTCGTTGGCAGCCCCGGCAGCACCGCTCCCAGGGCTGCCAGTCCGACGCTGACCACGCCCGCCGCCGCCAGCAGCCATCGGCCCAGGCGGCTGGCCGCGGGCCTGGGAGTTTCCGTCGAGATCCCAGCCTCTCTCATCGCCGACGTTTTCTCCTCCATCACCGCAAACCGCCGCAGCGCACCTTTCATTCTCTTCCGGTACCTGGTATGGCTATTTTGGCGTTTGTGCCCGGGACGCCCGCAAACTGGAGCTAGGCCTCGCCACGCTCCCCTGGTGCTGCTTGCAGGCGGCGGGGAAATCCGCCGGCCATAATCGTCGACTTGGCAAGCTGCCGCCGTGAGCGCCGGGAACGGAAAAGCAACCGTCCTCACCGGGAGGAAGAGACGGAGAGGCGAATCCTCTGCCGCCTCCCGGTTGAGCCTCGGCTGCTCTTGACACACCTCCAAGAGATTCGATGATGATCGCCATGACGAACGCTGCTCCTCACTCGAGCCCCATGCCCTCGGCCCGCCCCGAGCCCCCCATTCCCCTGCTCCTGCGCAGCACCTTCGGGGGGGTGCTGATGGGCCTGGCCAACCTGGTGCCCGGCATCTCCGGCGGCACCATGCTGCTGGCCGTGGGCATCTACCCCCGCTTCATCGCGGCAATCGGCGAGGTGACGACGCTGCGGTTTCGCCGCAACTCCCTCCTGGTCCTGGCTTCGGTCGGTGGGGCGGCGATCCTCGCCATTGGCGCCCTGGCTGGCGTGGTGAAGGATCTGGTGGTGGATCACCGCTGGGTGATGTACTCCCTGTTCATCGGCCTCACCCTGGGGGGGGTGCCGCTGGTCTGGCGCCTCATCGGCTCAACCCGGAACCCCGGAACGTGGGCGGGCGCGGCCGTCGGGTTTGCGGGGATGGTAGCGATGGGGCTGGCGCAGGCCCGCGGCGTCGACACCGCCAGCCGCGCAGGCGTTCTCTTCCTGCTCCTCGCCGGCGTCGCGGGCGCCTCGGCCATGATCCTGCCGGGAATTTCGGGGGGGTACCTGCTGCTGCTGCTGGGTGCCTACGTACCCATCCTGGCAGGGATCGACGCCTTCGTTCACGCCCTGCGCGCCACCGATCTCGATGCCGCGTTGGCGGTGGGGGTGCGGGTCATGCTGCCCGTCGGAGTCGGGGTGGCGTTGGGGATCGTGATTGTGTCCAACGCCTTGCGATGGGCCCTGCAGCGCTTTCGCCAGCCCACCCTGGGAGTGCTGCTGGGTCTGCTGCTGGGGGCGGTGGCCGGGCTGTGGCCGTTCCAGCACGGGGTGCCACCGCAGCCGGGGGCGCGGGTGAAGGGACAGGCAGTGACGACTGACGCCGCCGGTAGCCTGGTATATGAGGCGAGCGGCAAGCCGGTGAAGCGAGAGGACTACCCGACCGCTCCTTTCCGACCGACTCCAGGCCAGCTCGCCCTGGCCATCGCGCTTGCGGTCGCTGGCTTCGGGGGAACACTGCTGGTGGACCACCTGGGCGGCCGCGGCGGTGAGTCCACCGCCGGGTGATCCGCAGCCCCAGCGAGCCGCTCCCGTCGTGAGTCAATCGGTTGCTCGAAGGGGGGCACCGAGCTCCGGAAGGGGGAACTCCCCCTTGAGCCTTCGCGCCTTTGCGACGTCACTTGACCAGGCGGTCAAGAAACGCGGGGGCAGGCGCACCGGCCGCCCGCTGGCCCGCTGCACCGGGATGTGCTCGGTCACCCCCTCTGCGAGAAGCTCGCCGTCCGCTACCCGCACCGCCCGGTAGGCAAAGCGCATCATCCGGGAGCGCACTTCATCCGCCCGGGTCCACACCTGGATGAGGTCGTCGTAGCGGGCGGGGCGGCGGTAGCGGGCCTCGACCCGGGAGAGCACCAGGTCGATCCCCTCCCGCTCCAGCTCGGCGTAGGGCAGGCCCAGCAGGCGGGAGAGGGCGGAGCGCCCCTCCTCGAACCACACCAAGTAGGTGGCGTGGTGGACGATGCCGGCGGCATCGGTTTCCGCGTAGCGCACCCGGAAGGTGGCCACCGCCCAGCCGTCGCCCCTGAGCTCCTCGCCCACGGTTGGACATCGTAGCAGCTTTTCGGCATCGCGTCCGCCTGCCGCCGCATCACCCGGACAGCACCGCGAGGGCTAGCGATGGTGGCACCGCCTCGAATGATTTGCCGTCGACGGCGAACACCCCGTATGTTTAATCGAGGTCACCCACGGTCCCTTGGGATGCAAGGGGGGTCGTCCATGCACGGACCCGAGCGCAGAGAGGCGGCGGGGGGCCCAGCGGCATCCCCATGTCCGTTCCCTCGGGCGGTTCCCTGTACGGCGAGGTCGTCGCCATGATGCAGCGCACCTTGCCCCGCTGGCGCCAGTCAGCTCATCCTGGCGATGAAAATGCGCGAAGCCAGGCGGCTGCTGGCCAGCGGCCAGCGGCGGGTCGGCGAGGTGGCCGAGCACCTGGCTTTCGCCAATGCGTTTCACTTCTCCCGGCGTTTCACGTCCTTCTACCCCATCACCCCCTCCGAGCTGCGCTGGCGCGCGACCGTGCGTTGGCGCTGCAGCTTCACGGTAGTCGGGTTCTGGGTGACGTTGTCGATCACCGACGCGTAGGCGAGGACGCCGTTGCCGGAAAGCACGGCGATCTTCGCGAATCCCAGCACCATGTTGGTCTGCTGCGGTGAGGCGTTGTTGAAGAAAGGCCGCGCCTTCTGCTTGAACTGCCCCGGCGTCAGCGACTCCGTGTACTCCCCCAGCTTGGTGCCGCTGCCGTCGAAGAGCTCCACTCTCACCAAGGCGTTGGCCACCCCCGTGTTGGTCAGACTGATGTCGCAGCGGGACGCGGGGTTTTCGGACAGCTGAGGCAGATACGCCACCTCCCCCGTCCCCAGCCCCTGCTGGGTGGTGAAGGCGTCCAGGTTCTGCCCCAGCGTCGCGTTGGGGTAACAGGCGACGCCCGCCACGTTGGGGTTGTGGGTGCGCGAGGACACCCTGGCCGGCATGGTGGCGCGCACCTCCAGGGCGCCGCTGCCGCCGCCGCCCACCTGCCCTACCGCGTCCACCAGGATCGACTGGCTGTTGGACATCACGAAGGTGGCGGAGCTCTGCGGTCCGCTGCCCGCATGGAGTACCAGCTCCACGTCGTTGCGCGATCCGTTGGCATTCAGGATACCCGGATCGGTGCGCCACTGACTGCCCCTGGCCCCGAGGCGCGGCTGGCCGAGGGGATCCAGTAGCGGTACGCGTACTGGAAGCCGAAGCTCATCCGGACGAGGAAGGCGTCGTCGGCGCCCCCCGCGTAGGTGGAGTAGAAGGCGTTGGCGACGTGAAAGTTGTTGGACTCGGTGCAGCCCACCACGTAGGCGGCGCCAGCCGCATCGGTGGCGGCGTGGAAGGCGTAGTTGGCGGAATCACCCCCCAGGTAGGTGGAGAAGATGAGCCCGTTGCCGTTGGCGTTGAGCTTTTTGACGAGGCGGTCGCTGTCGCTCCCGTGGGTGTTCTGGAAGGCGCTCTGGCGCGGGAAGTTGGTGGACTGGGTTTAGCCGGTGACGATGGCGTTGCCGCTGCCGTCGACGGCAATCCCTTGGCCCCGGTCGTTGCTCGAGACACCCAGGTAGGTCGAGTACACCAGATCGCTGCCCGCCGGGTTGAGCTTGGTGACGAAGGCCTCCTCGCTGCCCGCGAGCGCCGTCTGAAAAGCCCCCCTGGTGGGGAAGTTGGTGGAGTTGGTGACGCCGGTCACATAGATGTTGCCGGTGGCGTCCAGCGCCACGGCGAAGGCCTGATCCATGTCGCTGCCCCCCAGGTAACTGGCGTAGTCCAGCACCGGGTCGATGATCAGCTCGCGGCCGGCGTCGTACGCTTTGAGGGCGAAGCCGACCGGGCGCCGGCCCCTGGTCACGAAGCTGGCCTCCACCGGCACCCGTTGCCCGTCGATCACCCGATCCGCCACCGGCCGCCACTGCAGGAGCGTACCCCGGCCCAGGGACAGCTCGAGATCGCCGCCGCGGGTGACGCGACCCCGCCGGGCCCCCGCCAGCTCCATGCGGATCGCCCATAAATCCGCCCCCGGGGCGATGACGAAATCGTACTCCAGCTGACCCGGACTGCCGTAGAGCTCCAGGTCGATGCCCTCGCACAGGCCTTCGCAGCGCACCCCGCTGACGTTGGGCACGCCGCTGACCCGGGCGGCCGGGTCGTCGCCCAGCAGGTAGTTGCTGCGCCCCGCTGCCGGGTCCAGACCGAGGATATCCGGGTTGGGGCGGGCGCCCACCCAGCGCAGGCGAACTTGCCCGGCCATGGGCGCTGCTTTGGCGCTCCCCGGGGGGCGGAGCGCCAGCACCGCTTCGTCCGCCGCGAGCCACACCATATACCCCCGCAACTGGCCGATGAACCTTACCCCTTTGTCCACTTGCCCATAATTGGCGGCGAAGCTCAGGGGCACCGCCAGCCGCTCGGGGCGGGCCTCCCCCGCGGCGAGGGATGCTGGGACGACCGCGCCCAGGACCGCCAGTCCAGCCGCGCGGCGACCACGCCCCGCGAAGATCGTTGGACAGAGCCTGCTCTTTGAAGACCCATCCTCATCATCCCCCCCGTTGACGCTGAAACCACAGACCGAAACTGACAACCGGAATCAGACGGGACCGTCACCACGTTCCACAACTGCAAGGACAGCGGTGTGCGCGTGTCGCGGGAGGTGGACGTGCGAATCGGAGTACCCAAAGAGCGCAGGAGCGGGGAACGGCGGGTGGGGCTGACGCCCGAAAGCGTCAAGAAGTTGGTCGCCGGCGGCCACGGGGTGGTGGTGGAAGGGGGCGCCGGAGCGGCCGCCGGCTACGCCGATCGCGACTACCGGGAGGCGGGAGCCACCCTGGCCGATTCGGCCGCGGTGTGGAACGCCGACATCCTGGTCAAGGTGGACCGCCCCACCGCCGAGGAACTGCCCCTCCTGCGCTCGGGCCAGGTGCTCATCGCCATGCTGCAGCACCTCGCCGAACCGGAGCTGGTGGGAGAGCTGGCCCGGCGAGGCGTGACCGCCTTCGCCATGGACTGGATGCCGCGCATCACCCGCGCCCAGGACATGGATGCGCGCTCGTCCATGAGCACCGTGCAGGGTTACGAGGCGGTGCTGCTGGGCGCCGAGCTGCTGCCGCGCCTGATGCCCATGCTGATGACCGCCGCCGGCACGCTGGCGCCCGCCCGCGTGCTGGTGATCGGCGCGGGCGTGGCCGGGCTGTCCGCCATCGCCACGGCGCGCCGCCTGGGGGCGGTGGTGGAAGGGTTCGACGTGCGCCCCGCCACCCGCGAGCAGGTGGAGAGTCTGGGGGCGCGCTTCCTCGCCATGGATACGGAGCTCGCCGATACCCAGGACGCCCAGGGGTACGCCAGGGCGCAAAGCGACGAGATCCTCGAGCTGGAGCGGCAGACTTTGGGGCGCCGGCTGCCGACGGTGGATCTGGTCATCCCTACCGCCCTGATTCCGGGCCGAAAACCTCCCGTGCTGTTGACCCGTCCCATGGTGGAGAGCATGCGGCCCGGGTCCGTCATCGTCGACGTGGCGGCCCCCTTCGGCGGCAACTGCGAGCTCACCCGTGCGGGCGAAGTGGTGGAACACGAGGGCGTGCGGGTCGTCGGCGCCGTGGACCTCGAAAGCCGCAAGGCCTTCCACGCGTCCCAGATGTACTCGCGCAACGTACTGAATTACATCAATTACCTGATCAAGGACGGGACTTTGAACGTGAATCTGGAAGACGAGCTGGTGTCCTTCCCGCTCGTCACCCATGGCGGGCAGGTGCGGACCGGCCGCGGAGGTGCGTGATGGACAACCTGGTGATGCTGCTGACCGTCTTTGTCCTGGCCGTGTTCGTCGGCTTCGAGGTGATCTCCAAGGTGCCCCCCACCGTGCACACCCCCTTGATGTCCGGCTCCAACGCCATCTCCGGCATCACCATCCTGGGCGCCGTCATCGCCGCCGGGGCGGCGGTTTCCTCCGGCATGCGCTGGCTGGGCTTCGCCGCCGTCGTGCTGGCCACCGTCAACGTGGTCGGCGGCTTCGCGGTCACCCACCGGATGCTCGGCATGTTCCGCGGCCGCGGCCGGGGGCGCAAGGGGTAGCCCATGCTCAATCTCCTCTACCTGCTGGCCGCCGTTGCGTTCATCCTCGGCCTCAAGATGCTGTCCTCCCCCAGGACCGCCGTGCCCGGCAACCTGCTGGCCGCCGCCGGCATGCTGGTGGCGGTGGTGGCCACCCTGCTGGTGGGTGGGGTGGTGGATCTTCCCATCGTCCTCGCCGGCATCGCCGTGGGGGCGCTGGTGGGGGCGCTGCTCGCGGCCTTCACGCCGATGACCGCCATGCCCGAAATGGTCGCCCTTTTGAACGGCTTCGGCGGTGCGGCGTCGGCGCTGGTCGCCGGCGCCGAGATGCTGCGCGTCCACGGCGTCGAGGACGAGAGCTTCGCGCTCGTCCCGGTGATCGCCATCGCCGCTTCCCTGCTCATCGGTGCGGTGACCTTCTCGGGCTCGATGGTCGCCTTCCTGCGTCTGCGCGAGTGGCTGATCGGCGGCCGCGCGACGGTCTTTCCCGGGCAGCACCTGCTCAATCTGGCGCTCTTTCTGGCCGCGCTGGCGGCCGCGGTGGCGTTCGCCCGCGACCCCCGGCCGGGGGGAGCGGTGTTCGCGCTGGTGGCCATCGCCCTCGTGCTCGGGGTGCTGCTGGTGATCCCCATTGGCGGCGCCGACATGCCGGTGGTGATCTGCCTGCTCAACTCCTACTCCGGCATCGCCGCCGCCACCACCGGCTTCGTCATCAACAACAACGGCCTGATCATCTCGGGCTCGCTGGTCGGCGCTTCCGGCATCATCCTCACCAACATCATGTGCAAGGCCATGAACCGTTCCTTCACCAACGTGCTGTTCGGCGGTTTCGGCGCCGCCGTGGCGGCGGGGGCCGGAGGCGCGAAGGGCGCGGCGGCGCCGGTGCGTTCGGGCGACGCCGAAGAGGCGGCCATGATTCTGGAGGCGGCGCGCTCGGTGGTGATCGCCCCGGGCTACGGCATGGCCGTCGCCCAGGCGCAGCACGCCGTCAAGGAGCTGGCCGACGAGCTGGAGAAGCGCGGCGTCGACGTCAAGTACGCCATCCATCCGGTGGCCGGCCGCATGCCCGGGCACATGAACGTGCTGCTGGCCGAGGCCAACGTCCCCTACGAGCAGCTTTACGAGATGGACCAGATCAACCCGTCCTTCGGGGAGACCGACGTGGTGCTGGTGATCGGCGCCAACGACGTCGTCAACCCGGCGGCCAAGACCGATCCGGGAAGCCCCATTTACGGCATGCCGGTGCTGGACGTGGAGAAGGCGCGCACCGTGATGGTGGTCAAACGCTCCCTCAACCCCGGTTTCGCCGGCATCGACAACCCCCTCTACTACCTGCCCAACACCATAATGCTCTTCGGCGACGCCAGGAAAATGGCGGTGGCGCTGGCGCAGGCGGTAAAGAGTCTGTAATGGGACTGCCGCCGATGGCGGGCTGGCAGTCCCTCGGTTTCCGGCAGGCGGCCGGCGTCCATCCCCGTGGCGTTCCCCCTTCGCCCGGTCCGCCGCCATGAACGGCGACGAGGTCCTCCTGCTGCAACGATGGATGCTGGGCGCCCAGGCCGGCTCGCTGGTGCTGCTTGCCTTCTTCTTCGCTCTGCTGGCCCGCACCCAGCCGCTGGCCGAGGTGCGGCTGTGGGCCACGGCCTGGGCGGCCAACGCCACCGCGGTGAGCGCTTGCTTCGTCGCGCCACTGGCGGCCCCGGAGACCCCGGTCGCGCGCCTGCTCATCGTCGTCGTCGCCGCCGGCAAGGGTGGCTTTGCCGCTCTGCTGCTGGCCGGCGCCCGCTACCACGGTCGGCCGGGGGTGGGTATCGCCGTCCCCACCCGAGGATTGGCGCTCCTGCTGCTGGCGTGGGGCTCGATCATGGCCGTTTTCGTTCCCACCAAGGAGCACCTGCAGCTCGCCCTGGCGACGATGGTCGCCTCCCTGGCGGGGATCAGCGCCTGGGCCGTTCTCTCCAACCCGCGCGTCGCCGCCTCGCGCTGGCTCGGCGCCGCCATGCTGATGGAGGCGTTGCTTTTTGCCCACTACGTTCCTCTCCTCCTGCCCACCCTGTGGGGGGCGCCGCCCGTCGATCCCGGACACCTCTCCGTGTCGCCTCTGCTGGAGACGAGTGCCGAGTCGTTCCTCGCCCTGGCCTCCCTGGTGGCCCTGCAGGGCACCGTCACCGCCTCGCTGCGCCACCTCAACCGGGAGCTCGAAGCGTCCCAGGCGCGCCTGCGTCACCTCGTCGATGTCGATCCCCTCACCGGGCTTTCGAACCGGCGGGCGCTGCGCCCTTTCCTCGCATCGGCGCGCACGACCGGCGCCGCCATCATCGTCCTCGATGTGGACGACTTCAAACAGGTCAACGACTGCCTTGGCCACATCGTCGGCGACGAGTGTCTCATGCGTGTGGCGGAGGCGATGCGAAGCTGCTTCCGCGCCGAAGACGGGCTGTTCCGCTGGGGCGGGGACGAATTCCTGCTGGTCTGCCCCGGCCTCGACCTGAACACTGCGTGGGCTCGCACCGCCGAGCTGACGCGGGCTCTGGCCGCCGGTGATCATCGGACCCCGGCGCTGCGCGTGTCGGCGGGCGTCGTCCATCTCCCGAGGGGGGGCGAACCGGATGCCGCGCTCCACGAGGCCGACGCCCTCATGCTCGCCGCCAAGTCAAATCGTAAGTTGAGATCGTGAGAGCTCCCGCCTGCTACGCCTCGGCGAGCGAGTAAAATAGGAATCATACGGCGCGGGGGTGAGAACCCGCGGAAAAGGAGTCAAATATGCCCGTTCTTACCTACCTCGGACATTCGGCCTTTCTGGTCACGAGCAACCATGGGAGCGTGGTCATCGACCCGTTTCTAACCGGCAACCCCACGGCTCGCACCAAACCCGGTGACCTCAAGGTGGACGCAGTGCTGCTCACCCACGCCCACGGCGACCATCTGGGAGACGGCGTGGAGATCGCCCGGGCCAACGATGCCGTCATCGTGGCCCCCTTCGAGCTGGCCAACTACTGCGCCGGCAAGGGCGCCAAGGTCCACCCCATGCACATCGGGGGCGCCCACGCTTTTCCGTTCGGGCGCGTCAAGCTGACCATCGCCCACCACGGCTCGGCCGCCCCCGACGGCACCTACTGCGGCAACCCCTGCGGCTTCCTGCTCACCATGGACGGCAAGACGCTCTACCACCCGGGCGACACGGCGCTGTTTTACGACATGAAGCTGATCGGCGAGATGCACCCCATCGACGTGGCCGTACTGCCCATCGGCGACAACTTCACCATGGGTATCGACGACGCCGTCAAGGCCGCCGAGCTACTCTCGCCCCGGATGGTCGTCCCCATGCACTACAAGACCTTCGACATCATCGACAGCGACCCGCAGGAGTTCGCCCGGCGGGTGACCGAGCGCGGCGTGCAGTGCCGGGTGGTGGGGATCGGAGAGATACTCGAGTACTAGGGTCACCTCCTCAACGACGTCAGCGCGGTGTCACGCGAAGGCCGCCATGCGTCTGGAGGCCGACCTCCGCCAGGCGCTGCAAAACGACGAGCTCCACCTGCTGTAGCAGCCCACCGTGGCCCTCGAGTCAACCGATCTGGCCGGCTTCGAGGCGCTGCTGCGCTGCCCGAACGGCAGCGGGGAGGCGGTGGCTTTCGCCGACTTCATCCCGGTGGCCGAGCAGACCGGACTGATCATCCCGCTGGATCGCTGGGTGCTGCGCCAGGTGTGCCGGCAGCTGCGCACGTGGATGTCCCGCGACCGGCTTCCCGTGGTGCCCGTCTCGGTGAACGTCTCGGAGATCCAGTTCCTGCGCCCGGACTTCGTCACCGAGGTGGATCGCACCCTGCGCACCCACGGGCTGTACGGGGACGCCCTGCGCTTCGAGATCACCGAGAGCGCCTTCATCTCGCGCACCGACGAGGTGGTGGCCATGCTGCAGCAGTTGCCGCCCGGCGGATGTCGTTGAGCATCGACGATTTCGGAACCGGCTACTTCTCCCTGGCCTACCTGCAGCGCATGGAAGCCGACACCCTGAAGATCGACCGCGCCTTCATCGGCCGCATGGCCCAGTACGGCGGCGACCTGGAAATCGTCCGCGCCATCGTCAGACTCGCCCAAAGTTTCAACAAGCGGGTGGTGGCGGAAGGCGTGGAGACACGATCCCAGCTCGACCTGCTGCGCGAGTTGGAGTGCCACTTTGCCCAGGGGGTGTACTTTCACCCTCCGTTGTCAGCGGCCGGGGCCACCCGGCTGCGGGCCGCCCCGCGCGCCGCCGCTCGCCATCGCCGGTGAGGTGGTGAGTTCTCCCACCCACACCCGCACCGCCGGGGAGCGCAAGGGGGTGGAAGGGATGGCCACCTCCAGCCGGTGCTGGCCGGCCACCAGCCGCCAGCGGACGGCGTAGGGATAGGACGCCAGCGCCAGGGGCTTGCCGTTGACCAGCCACAGCACCTCGGGAAGGGGAGGATCCACCACGGCCTGCAGCCGGAGGCTGGAGGTGCCCGGGGGGGCCTCGGGGTCGGGCAGCAGGCGGGCACCGTCGTGCGGAAAGAGAATGCGCAGCCGCGGGGGGGGAGAGAGCACCGACCCCAGCTCCGGGGGATGAACCTCCCGCCCGGAGGTGGCGGGCAAGGGCGGCGCCAGTCCGTGCTGGGTCAACCACGCGGCGTAGCGGGCGGGCAACAATAGCACCGGCCGCTCCTGGCGAAAAACCGCCGGGGTGGTCGGGCCGGCCTGCCGGCCTGTGCGCCGGTCCACCGTGGCGCGGCGGTGGGCGGCGCAGGTCTCCCGCGGGGTATCCGACTCGCTGAGCCAGACGTCGAACGTTCGAAAACACTCGCCCCCCGCTAACAGGCCGGTGTGGGCGCACAGGCGCACCCGCCGATGATCCGGGGGCGGCGAGGCGGAGAGATCGGCAAACCCCGCCCCCTCCTCTTCGTGCAGCTCGGCCAGCACCCCCCGCACCAGACGGGCGGCACTGGTGTAGCCGGTGAGCTCGGCCTGGGGACGCCAGTCACCCCGCCCCACCCAGGCGCCCACCACGAAGCGCCGGGAGTAGGCCACCGTCCAGCCGTCCCGTCCCCCCGGGGAGGTGCCGGTCTTCACCGCCACCGGGAAGGGAAACTCGGTGGGGCCGAGACGGGGGAAGCTGGGCAGGCGAGCCTGGGGATCGCTCAGGAAGGCGGTCACCTGGCGGGCCGAGGTGACCCCCAGTAGGCGCCGGCCGGGGGAAGGCGCGCCCCGTTGCCAGACCAGCTCCCCCCCTTCCCCATCTCCGGCCAGGTAGGTGTAGGCGCCCACCAGGTGGCGGAGGGTCGTCGGCACCCCCCCCACCGCCAGCGACACCCCCACCTTGCCCGGACGCACCGTCCCCTCCACCGCCCCGACCTGCTGCAGAAAGTACAACGTCGAACTCACACCTAGGCGAGCCAGGAGATTGACCGCCGGCACGTTGCGCGAGCAGGCCAACGCCTGGGCGGGCAGCAGCGGCCCCAGGAAGGCGCCGTCGGCGTTGTAAACCCCGAAGGCGGGGTGGAGGTCATCCAGGATGCTCGCCGGGGTGAGGCAACCCTGATCCAGGGCAAGGGCGTACAGGAACGGCTTGAGGGTGCTGCCCGGCGAGCGCGGCAGGGCGGTGTAGTCAAAGGCGCCGGCGCGGCGACCGTCGAAGTAGCCGGCCGACCCCACCGCCGCCAGCACCTCGCGGTCGGGCAGGGCCACCACCACAGCGGCGGCGTTGGTCACCCCCCCGGGGTCGTCCCCGGCGAGCTGCTCCGCCAATGACCATCGCAGCGCCTCCTGCAGCTCCAGGTCCAGGGTGGTGGCCACCAGCGGGTCACCCCGGGGGCCGCGACCCTGGCGGAACTCCCGTTCCCACTGCACCGCCAGGTGCAGGGTGCTCTGCGGGCGCCGCGGCCGTTGCGGCCACGCCATGGCCGCCAGCTGCGCCCGCGACAGCTCGTGCTCGCTCGGGGTGATGACGCCCTGCCGGGCCAGCTCGTCGAGGAGCCGCCCGGCGCGCGCCTGGGCGCGCCGGTGTCCTTCCAGCCGGTAGGGGTTCATGAGGGAGGGCGCCTGGGGAATGGCCACCAGGTAGGCGATCTCCGCCCAGGACAGGTCCTCCACCGGCTTGTCCAGGTAGTAGCGGGCCGCCAGGCCGATGCCGCGGATGCGGTTGCCGTAGGGGGCCAGGCGCAGGTACTGGGCGAGGATGGCCCGCCGCCCCCAGCGGGCGGTGAGCAGCCGGGCGGTGACGGCCTCCCGCAGCTTGCGCCCCAGGGTGCGCGGCCCGGGGGCCTGCAGTCTGGCCACCTGCATGGCCAGGGTGGAGGCCCCCGACAGGCGGCGGCCGGCCCGCAGGTTTTGCCACGCTGCCCGGACCACCGCCACAGGATCCACACCGCCGTGGTAGGCGAAGCGGCGGTCCTCCAAAGCGACGGTGGCGGCCACCACCCGCGGCGGCGGTTCAACTGGCCAATAGCCCAGCTCCCCCTCCGGACCCTCCCCCACCAGGGCGAGGAACTGCCCCCGCCGGTCCAGGTAGAGGCGGGAAGGGCGCGGATCGACGAGGCGCGAGTGGGCCAGCGCCGAGACCAGCAACACCAGGGCCGCGGCGAGGCCCGCCCCGATCGCCACCCCCAGGAGGTGGCCAAGGCAACCCCTGCCGCCCCTCATTTCGGGCGGATGCGCACCTTCGCCGCCGACGACCAGCCGCGCACCGCCTGCTGGTACATCAGCTCGGCCAGCGCCGCCGGCTGGGTGAACTCCCCCGCCACCTGGGCACGGGTGCGGAAGAAAAGGTGATAGGTGCCGGCGGGCAGCTCGTTGAAGAAGAACACCACGGCGTCGTCGCGCATGTCCGTCCAGTCCGGCATGCGGGTGGGGGCCCTGGAGGGGGTGGCTTCGGGGGGAGCGGTGGCCAGATTGGGGTTGAGCGGCTCCATTCCCGCCGCCAGAGGCACGCTCACCGCCACGTAGAAGCGGTCCTCGGGATTGACCAACTCCACGTGCTCCTCCACCACTTCGCCCACGCTCAGCTCCACGGGAGCCGTCGCCTCCAGCGGCGTGCGCTCCAGCGGCGCCTCCTTCTCCCCCACCCGCCACCACTGGCGACCCACCGCCAGGCCGGCGGTGCCCGCCGGCTCAAGCTTGGCCGGGAGGTAGCGGGTCTCCAGGTACACCGCCAGAGGCGGTCCCTCCTCCAGAGTGAGCACCGCCTCATCGGGGTGGAGCAGCACCCGCCGCAGCGGCGCCTGTCCCGGCTCCCAGCGCAGCGCTTCCCTGCTGGTACGAGAGGCCAGCGTGACCCGTCGCGCCGGCTCCCCTCGCTGGGGGCCGACCAGCACCTCGGCCAGGGCCAGGCAGCCGGCGGCGTTGGCGTTGGTGTTCCCCCAGCCGTCCCCCGCCCCCAGATTGAGCAGCGCCCCGAGGAGAGAGGGCCATTTGGGGTGATTGCGCCCGCCGGCGGCCAGGGCGCTCACCACCGCGGCCAAGGTGCGCGCCTCGGTGGGAAAGATGCGCGGCTCCCTGGGGCTCGCTACCCCGGCCAGGCCGGCGTAGACGTCCCGCCCCTGGTGGGAGCGCACCTGCACCGCCCCCCACAGCCGCTGGGTGAGCTCCTGGGCGGCTCTCGTTTCCCCCTGCCCGCCGCGCCGCAGAGCGAGCAGCACCTGGGCGGTGGTCTCCAGGTCCAGGAACTCCACGCGGCGAGCCAGCTCGGCGGCGTAGCCGGGGTTGAAGCGGCCCGCCCGGGCCAGCGCCAGCAGCGCCCAGGAGCGCTCCCACATCTCTGCCCCCGGCAGCAGGCGGCGGAAGTCGCTGCGCAGCGAGCTCTCCAGCACCCCGAGGTAGCGCTCGCCCAGCTTCGCCTCGACGGGGAAGCCGGCCGTCTTCGCCTCCTCCAGGAACAACAGCGCCCAGGCGGTGAGCACCACCGAGCCGCGATCCCCCGGCCAGAAGGCCACCAGGCCCTCTCCGTCGGTGGCCCGACCCAGCCAGACAACCGTATTCCTCACTACCTGAGCCAGTTCCCTCTGTTCGGCCATTCCCAGGGCTTGCAGGAGGGCGCCGTGGGCGACGAAGGCGCGGCTGGCGGCCAGGCGCTGCTCGGTACAGCCGTAGGGGTAGGAGTGCAGGAAGTTGAGGCCGGCGGCCAGCCGGATCACCTCCTCCTGGGGGGCGAGCAGCAGCACCCGCCGGGTGCTGCCGGGAGCGGCGCCGGCGGGCAGGGCGGGAAGCTTGAGGGGTGTCCCGCCGGCGAGGGTGAGCAGCTGGCGCTGCAGGGCCTCCTGCGCCGGCAGGTGCACCGGCAGCGCCACCTCGAAGGCGTCCCGCGCCCCGTCCGCTAGGCGCCGCACGGCGGCGCGCACCGTCACCGCGGTGAAAGCCTCTCTCCCTTCCTCCCGCAGGCGCAGGGCGGGAACCTCTCCTTGGGCGGTGAAGCGGGCCGGCTGGGTGAGAGACAGCTGCAGAGGCTGTTTTCCCCTGGCCGCCACCCCCAGCGCCGGCGCCTCCAGCTCCACCTCGGCCGCCCCACCGCTGCCCTCCACCACCCGTGCCACCACCGCCAGCTCCAGCCGATCGCCATGGCGCAGAAAGCGCGGCAGGGCGGGTTGCACGATCACCGGCAGGCGCACCTCCAGCCGGCCAGTGGCGAAACCGAACCGTTCCGGTCCGCTCACGGCCTTGGCCCGAACGGCGAAGACCGTGAGGTTGTCGGGCAGGCTCACCTCCACCGTGGCGCTGCCGTCGGGATCCACGGCAATCGCCGGGTTGTAGTAGGGCACCGACTCGAAGCGTTTGCGCACCGTGTTGCGTTCGAAGAGGAGCGCCTCCTCGGCGGCCTGTTCCCCACCCGGCAGATCCTCCAGGGGCAGCAGTCCGAACAGGCGGTTGCGGGTATCCTGGATCACCGAACGGGGTTCGTGGGGTAGGAGGAAGTCGGGCAGCGGATCCAGCCGCTGCTCCCGCCCCAGCGCCAGTACCGCCGCATCCACCAGCCACAGCGCCACCTCGCCGGCCAGGGGCCGCCCCGCCGGGTCGGCCAGGCGCACGGTGATGGCCACCTTCTCCCCCGGCAGCGCCCGGCTGGGGTGGTTCAGCTCCACCTTCACCTGCTTGTCGAGGGGCATCACCTTGAGGGTGGTGCTGGCGGCCACGGTGGCGGGCTTGCCCACATCCACCGCCGTTCCCGGCTGGGGACCCACCCCCGCCAGGCGACCGCGCATGAGCACCACGTGCACCGGCACCCCCGGGGCGAAGGGCCCTTCCACCGACAGCTCCGCCACCCCCTTGCCACCCTCCACCCGCACCCAGCGGTAGCGGTTGCCGGTGGGGGCCTCCAGCACCACCAGCCCCCAGGCCTGCTGGTACGGGCTTTCCAGCACCAGCCGGGCGGTCTCGCCCGGCGCGTAGCTGGCCTTTTCCCAGGCCAGGCCAAAGCTCCCAGCCTCGCTGCGCGGCCAGCTCACCGCCTCCCCCCCGGCCAGGAAGAAGTCCACGCTCACCACCTGGGTGCGCCCGAGCCGGTCCCGTCCCTCCACCTCCACCAGGTACACCCCCGCCTCCCGCACCGCCAGCGTCACCTCGGTGGGGGAGACCTGACTGATGAGGGATCGCTCGCTCACCACCTCGTCCACCACTTCGGTGACGTAGCGGGGCGCCTCGGTGGTGAAGTCGGACAGCTGCAGCACCGAGTGCCAGCTGCGTCTTTTCACCCTGAAGGTGAGCTCCTGCCCGGCCAGCCCCTTGCCGTCTGGGCCCACCGCTACCACCTGGGCCCGGACCGGTCCCCCGCCGGCGACAAACCGCGCCGCCTTCACCCCCACCACGAAGGGCGGCACGGCGTGCACCTGGCGGGTGGCGGTGACCGTCTGCTCGTCCACCCCCACCACGGTGACCTCCACCACATAGGTGCGCGGCTGGGCGGAGGGCTCGAGCGCCGGGTTGAGGACCACCCTCGCCCCCCCGTCCTCGTCGGTGGTGAGCTCCTGCTCCAGAGCGGGACGGGCTCGGAAGGGCGGCGCGCCGCCGAAGCGGGCATCGGAGGAAAAGAAAAAGCCCTGCCAGGCTGGCGGCTGCCAGAGGTAGGGGAACTGGGTCACCCGCACCCGCACCGGCCGCGCCACCACCCGCCCGCCGGCATAGTAGGTGGCGGTCACCTGGGCGGTGAACTCCCGGTCCGACGGCACCACCTCGGGCACCGCCAGGTTGACCTCGAACTCCGGCACCCGGTAGGCCTCCAAGCGGAAGCGCGCCGTGGCCAGCTCCTCGCCCCGGGCGTTTTCCCAGGCGGCGGTGTACTCGCCGGTGGGGAGATTCTCTTCCTTGAAAAGGTGGTAAAAGCTGCCGGCGGATGTCAGTCTTACGGGGTAACGGAAGGTCTGCCCCGTCGGGGCGTGGACCACCACCGCCCCAGCCCCGCTCAGCAGCTCCAGCCGCCCCTCCCGCCAGGCGCGCACGTACCCCTTGAGGTGCACCCCCTCCTCGGGGCGGTACACCGGCCGTTCGCTGAAGATGTGCGACAGCTCCCTGGCCGGGGGCGGCGGTTGCGGGCGAGCGCTCGTCAGCCACTGCAGCCAGGGCTCCCGGCCATCCCGCAGGCGACCGGCAAAGTAGAGATCCCGCACCTCTTCCGCTCCCCACACCAGGACATCGTCGTCCTTGCGGACCGACAGGCGGCGGACGCGCGGCTCGCACCCTGCGACCTCCACCGGGCGCACCGGCAGGAGCAGCCGCCCTTCGCTGTCGGTGGTACCGGCGAAGAAGGTGCGCCACTGGTCGCAGGCCAGCCCCTCCACCGTCACCGCGGCACCGGCCACCGGGGCGCCGCTGCGCAGGGAAGTGACGAAGAAGCCCACCTCCAACCGCTGCTCCACGGTGGTCAGGGCGAGGTCGGTGACCTGCAGACGCATCCACTGCCGCTCGGCGCGCATGGTGGGTCGTACCCCCACCAGAAAAGCCCCCGCCGGCGAGGCGGAGCCGGTCAGCTCGGCCAGCAGCGGCGCCAGGTCCAGGCCGAAGCGTGCCCCCAGCGGGCGCCCGGCGAGCGGTAGATCCAGTATGCGGCGCAGCGACCGGGGCGGTGGCGACAGCAGCAGCTCCTCCAGCTGCCAGGAGCGCACCGTCTCGCCGGAGCCGGCTGGCACGGTCCGGCCGCTTTCCGGGGGACGGGGTTTGCGCCCCTCGCCAACGGTCAGCGGCCGTGGAGGGAAGGGCCAGGCGGCGAGGTCCAGGGGATCCAGCGGCAGCACGCTGACCTCCACCTGTTCGCTGCCCCGGCCGGTGAGGGGGATCAGCTTGGGCCCGTGCCGCTCCACCACCCCGGCACCGCGGGCCAGCTCCACGAAGGGGGACAGGGGCGGCACCTGCAGATACAGGGTGGCGGGTCGCCCCAGGGCCAGGCGGCGCCCTTGGTGATCGCGCAGGGGCGCAGGGTGCAGGTCCAGCCGGTACGTGTGGTCGGGCACGAAGCGCCCCTCGACCACCAGCTGGTTCTCCTCTACCCGAAAGCCAAAGCCCTCGACGGGCGGAGACAGGCGCACCAGGGCGCGTACCTGGGCCAGATCCAGGGCCCCCAGGGGCTGGGAAAATAACACCCGCAGGGGGGAAGATACATCGCAGGCGACGGGGTGGTCGGGCCGCCCGGAAACCCCCTCAGCGGGAAGCGACACCACCTCCCGTCCACAGGTCACTGCGGTGATGAAGAAACCCGCCGCGGTGGTGAAGCGAAATGAGTGCCACACCTTGGGTTCCGCCTCCGGCTGCGGCCGGGCCAAAAGCTCCACCACCACGGTGGTGGCGGGGGGCAGGGGCGCCGGCCAGGTGAAGGTGTAGCCCGCCGGGTCGCTTCGCGCCGAGCGCTCCAGCACCTTGAGTTCCGCCCCCCGCCCGGCCAGCAGGCGTTCCTTCCCCCCCTCCCCGGACGGCCGCAGGCGCAGCCGTAGGGCGTCCCGCAACCCTTCCGCCGCCACCGGCTCCCGGAAAAAGAGGGTGACGCTCCTCCCCTCCTCCACCCCCGTCTCCCCGTCGCGGGGGAGGGTGCGCAGCGGCGGATCGGGGAGCACCACCAGCTGTCTGCGCTGCCCCCCCACCTCCAGGGTGTAGCTGGCAAAGGCCTGCCACGCCTCGGCGGGGCGGAACTGCAGGGTCCGCTCATCCAGCCACAGGTAGGACCCGCCCGCCGGGGGGGAAATGGCGAGGAATCGTTCCCCCTCCAGCTCCACCGCTCCCCGGCCACTGCCCACCGGATGGGCGAAGAACACCGTGATGGGATCCCACAGGTGCAGGAACGCCTCGGGTACCACGCTCTTCACCGGCGGGGAGGCAGCCGCCACCCCGCCCAGCAGCAGCGCCACCACCCCGGCCACCACCCGGTACACCCGGCTTCGCCGCTCATGCTGGCCCAGGCTCATGGTTCCACCTCCCCCTCACCGTCGTCGCCGTCAGCCCCCCACGTTTCGGGCGGCTCTTCCTCCTCCCAGCCGTACTCCTCCTCATCCTCCCAGGGCAAGGGCTGCTCCCTCGCTGTCACGGCCGGCGGGGGACACTGCCCGACGAGCCCCTGATCCAGCAGTCGGTAGCAGGCCAGCAGGTCCTCCGGCGGCCGCCGCGGTGCCCCCTCGAGCCCGATGGCAATCACCTGGGCTGTCACCGGCTCCCCCTCCTCCGGCGCTCCCACCTCCAGCAGGTACTCCCCCGCCGGGAGGGTCTGCAGCACCACCGGGCCCTCCCCGACCACCTGGCCGTCCCGCGCCAGCAGCCGCACCTCTCCCGCATCCGGCCGCAGGCGCACCCCCAAGCCGATGCGCCGCTCTGCCGCCAGAGACAGGCGGAAATGGGCCCGCTCGCCGGGGGATAGCAGCCGCTCCGGGTTTTGCCCCTCGCTGAGGGTGGTCACCGGCGCGGCCAGCACTTGCGCCTCGCAGTCGCTTCCCTCCAGACACCGCACCCGCAGCCGCACCTCGCCGGGCGGCACGGGCGCCGTCCACCGTCCCGGACCGGGCAGCACTCCCTCTCGGCGCTCCCCGGGCCCCTCCAGGGTAAGGGTTATCGCCTGCCCAGAGAAAACGTGGACAGCTTGGGCCGTCGCCACGTCGAACGTCACGCCCGTTCGACCACCGCTCGCCTTCACCCGCGCCGGCAGGTTCACCGCCTCCCACTTCTCCACCGCTGCCGGCAGCGGCCGCGCGGCGTCCGGGGCCGTCACCCAGGCACACACCCGCTCGCGCCCGTGGGGCAGGGTCAGCCACCCACCACCCATGGCCACCGCTCCCTCCGCCCCCCGCCACGGTTCCCCCGGAACAGAGAGTACTTCCCCATCTCCCCGCGCGCCCCACACCCGCACCCGCCATCCCGCGGGTGCCGGCGCCAGCGGCAGGCGCAACACCCCGCTCCCGGTCGGCTGCCAGCACCACCACCCCTCCCCCAGGGGGGCCGGCAGCGACGACTCCAGCACCGTGGCCGCCACCGCTCCCGGCTGCTGCAGCGACCACACCCCGAGAGCGTCCGCCTCGGTGATGAGGGTTTCCGCCGCCGGCGCCTCGCCAGCCGCGCTCACCCCCACGGGGCGCGCACCCGCCAGCGGCACCGCCACCTGGTAGGGACTCAGCGCCAGGCGGACCTCCTTCACCCTGCCCGCCAGCGGCACGCGGATCCCCTGCCCGGCCGCGAGCACCTGGTACACCGTCCCGCCGGTCAACCCGGTTGACGCCGGCGGCGCCAGGGGAAAGAGGGAAAGCTCCACCTCGGTGGCGTCCTCCCCCCGGGCCGGCCACACCCACACCTGATTCGTCCCCTCCTCCACCCACGCCACCCCCCGGCGCTCCTGCACCAGGAACGCCCCCCGCCGGGGAGCAGCACCGGCGCTGACCGCCGCCGCCTCGGGGAAACCCTCGGCCAGCACCACCGCCGGCCCGCTGGTGGCGAGCCTCAGCGGCACCGGTGCCCCCCCAGCCAAACGCAGCTTGAGCTTCTCACCGGCGGCCAGCTCCAGCCGACGCACCCCCAGGGTCGGGGAGGCCGCCACCACCACCAGCTCCGCCGCCGCCGTGGCCACCGCCCTTCCTCCCGCCGGCGACAGCGCCCCGCCCCCCAGGGCCGCCCATTCGACCTCCTCGCCGCTGAGGGCCACGACCCCTCCCCCCGTCAGGGGCACCCGCCCCACCCATCGACCCGTCCCCGCCACCGCCTGCAGCGCCCCCGCCGCCACGGCGGGCACCTCCCCGGCCCAGCCGGCCACCTCCACCCGGCCGGCCCTGCCCTCCAGCCCCCAGAGGCGCACCTGCAGCGATGTCCCGGCCGGCGGACTGACCCAGACACGGGCCGGCTTGCCCGTCGTCTGCGCCAACACCGCGCCGTCCGTGGTGCGCACCTCCAGCCCCACCGGTTCACCGGCCGCCGCCCACACCCCCAGCAGAGGGACCCGGCCGGGCAGTACCAGCGGAACCATCAACACCTCTTCCCTGAGTTCCGCCTCCCACCGCCCCGGCAACGACAGCGATGGCGCCGCCACTTCGGCCCGTTGCCGGGAGAAGACCACCGTCGCCGCCCGTGCGCTACCCACCGGCAGGACCTTCAAGCGGTAGCGTCCGGCGGGCAGGGAGACGCTCAGGCGGAAGTTCCAGGAACCCGCCTCGTCGTCGCCGGCGGCCACCAGCTTCCCTCGGTCGTCATACAGCTCCGCCCGCACATCCTCGCCGCCGCCGGAGAACAGCTCCATCAGCCCCCCTCCGCCCACCGCCACCGGCAGCTCCACTGGGGCTACCACTTCCCGCTGCTCACCGGCGAGCAGCTCGTCCACCTCCAGCTCCACCGAGTAGGGGAAACGGTTGTCTCCCCGACCAGCCCGTACCGCCAGCTGCCAGTTGCCCGCCGCCAGCTCCCCCTCGAACGGCCGACCGCCATCCACCGCGGCGAACCACTCCCACCGCCCCTCGCCCAACTCCCGGCGCAGCTCCCCCGCCATCCCCGGCGACAGCGTCAGCCTGGCGCTGGCTTGCGCGGGCAGGGAGAAGACGTACACATCCGGCTCTTCGACCCCTGGCGGCGGCTCCAGCCAAAGGTGCTCCAGCCGCCGGCCCACCCGCAGGGGGTGGGGCCCCCGCCCGACCAGCGGTGCAGCCTTTTCCTCCGCAGAAAACGTCGCCATCACCCGGCTGGGCAACTCGCCGGGCAGCAGCAGCAACCGGTATACGCCTGGCTGCAGCTGCGCCTCCACCAGGCACGGCCCGCCGGGCAGCGCCACCGGGTACCCGTCCGCGTCCTCGAGCCGGCAACGGGCCAGCCGCCGCAGCCCCTGGGCCCGCACTCGGTAGCGGCCCAGGGTGGCCACATCGAGGCGCAGCTGCGCCGCCTCCCCGGCGGCAAGGGCGATGCGCGCGCTGCCGCCCAGGGGCAGAGTTCCCTCATCCCGGATGCTGGCGCGGCTCAGGCGCACCGGCACGCTCTCCCAGCTCTGCGCCGCGGTCATCGCCAGCTCGTAGTAGCCTGGGCGCAAGTATTCCTGAATGAGGAAGTTCTCCCCCGTCCCGTTGGCCTCGCCGCTGGCCAGTTCCCCCACTCTCGTGGACAGCGTCGCCGAGGTCCGCCAGATCCCCAGACTCTCCACCCGGTACAGCCCCGCCGCGGGGATCTCCAGCGCGCGCACCGCCCGCACCTCCGGCGAGAGCGCCATCAACACCGGCCGGTCCACCTGCAGCGGCGGGGGCGTAAGGCCGGCCAACACGGCGGCCGGCACCTGGGGAAGCGGCGCCTGCGGGAGGCGGCTCTCGGCGTACCCCACGAGCGTCACGAACGCCGGCACGGCCAGATGGTTGCGGATGGCCACCCGGTACAGGTCGGGAGCCACCCGCACGCCGCGCTCCGCCGGCCCCCCATTCACGCTGAGGGGAAACTCCCGGCCGTCTTCACCCAGGGCCCGCAGCACGCTGGCCTGCGTCACCGCGACATCCAGCGCCACCTCCTCCCCCGCCTCCAGCGCCAGGGGGAGAGGTTCCCTCACCTCCAGGGGAACGGTCCGGCGCAGCACCCCCACCCGCACGTCACTGGCCTGCCCCACGAACAGCCGGTACTCGTCGGCTGGAGAGAGGTCCAGCGGCCCCAGGCGCACCCACGGGCGAGGGAGCGCCGAGGGCACCTCACCGCCTACCCCCAGCCTGGCCAGCACCCCCCGCAGGCCCGTCATCTCCAACAACTGCGCCCCGGCTGACAGAGCCTCCAGCGTCATTTCCCCCACCCCGCCCGCCGCCGGGACCAGGTTGAGCTCCCACAGCCCGGCCGGCAAGGAAAAAGTGGCAGGCCAGCTCTGGGAGAACACCCGCAACCCCTGGGGTGCTAGCTCCGCCGGCGCCGGCGCCAGCGAAGCCGTGCCCGCCACCCCGGCCACCTTGACGCTCAGGGCCAGGTTCTCCCGCGTGCGGACGTACAACTTGGTGGGTGATACCAGGTTGAAGCGGCGCTTGTAACTCGCCCCGCGGGACAGGGCGATGACCGCCTCCGCCTCCAGGCTGCCGCTGGTCAGATTGACCAGGATGGCCGTGGTGTCCGCCAGGTCCCGCGGGTCACCCGCGGTGACCACCGACAACCACTCCCGGCCCCCTCCCCAAAACCTCGTGGTGTCGCCGATGGGCAGCATCTGCAGCAGGTACGGCTGTCCCGGCGCCCCGCACACCCGCACCGCCACCATGGGACCCTGCTGGCCCGACCACACCCCCGTCGGCGCCGTCCGCCCCCCCCGCGGGGGAACGTGACGGTAGGCGAGCTCCACCACCGGCACCCGGCTGTCCTTGTCCAGAGAGGCCGTCTCCTGCGCCGGGGTGAAGACGTTGCCGCCCACCGCCTCCCCCACCTCCAGCAGCGCACGGCGGGGCTCGGGCAGCTCCAGGCGAAAGGTCGCCGCCTCCGCCGGCAGCCGCAGCACGTCGCACCCGAAGGGACCCAGCTCGAAACGCTGGCGCACCACCGTCGGCAGGAGCGGCACCCCGCGCTGGAGGATGAGCGGGAACTCCTGGCTCGAACCGCTCCAGGTCAGCGGCGGGCCGCCGTAGGCGGTCAGCAGGTACCACCCCGGCGCCAGGCGGGGCGCCCCCCGTAGTACTCGCACCGGTCGCCCCTCGCCCCAGTCAACCTCACCACTCTCGAACTTCTCGCCCACCCCGGCCACCCCGTTTCGCCACAGCCGCACCTGCGCCAGCGCCCGGCCGGCAACTTGCAAGGGCACCGGCTCCTCCCTCTCCACCAGCAGCCAATACGAGCGCTGCTGGAAATCCTCCAGGGTGGCCTCCACCCGTCGTTGATCCGGCAACTGTGGGGCAGGGGATGGATTCAGCTCGGCAAACGACACCGCCCGCAGGCTCGCCTGGCCCCGGCTGGCCGCCGTCCCCTCCACCTCCAGCTGGTAATCCCCGGGTTCCAGGAACACGTCCAGACGGCCGTCCCGCTCGCCGGCGACGCCGGCCTCACCCACCACCCCCACCATGCGGTCGTGCAGCCGTAGCGCCACTCCCTCCTGCGACGCGGCCACCAGCGCCACCCGCCCGAAACTTTCCACCTTCACCCGCGCCGCCGTGCGGCCGCGGGCCGACACCTGGGCCGGCGTCACCGTCGCCGCCGGTACACTGCTCGCCACCGCCGCCAGTGCCATCGCCCACCCGACCGCACGACTCAACGCCTCCATGGGCGCCTCCTCAGGATCTGATGTGGCGGAATTGTACCAACAGCGCGGTAACGTCCACCCGATTGCACTCCGCAGGGTGACTGCCGTGGCGACTGTGCCCGGGCGTCGACCGTGGTCTTGAGGTTGCCGCCGGCTCCTCCAGGGTGGCCCCCATCCCTCGCGTCGGTGGCGCCCCGCGGCGAAACATGCGCGGCGCCAGGTATTGGGAATGCGGCTCACGAGCTCGGTCGAACCGGCCGGGGCTGGCTCGCCCGAGTAGGTCGCTGCCCCCCCCCGGCTTCGCGAAACCCTTCGAAAAAGCGAAAGGCCTGCATTCGCACGCAGGCCTTTCATACTTCCCGGCAGCGACCTACTCTCCCACACCGTCGCCAGTGCAGTACCATCGGCCCGGAGGGGCTTAACTTCCGTGTTCGGAATGGGAACGGGTGTGTCCCCCTCGGTATGGCCACCGGAAAAACTTGCAAGAAAATTTTAACAACTCAATTGGGCTCGCGGCGGAAAACAAGCGTTTCGGGAAGGGATGTGTGGTCAAGCCGCACGGCCGATTAGTACGGGTCAGCTGAGCGCCTCACAGCGCGTACACCTCCCGCCTATCAAACTGGTCATCTACCAGAGGCCTTCAGGGACCTTACGGCCCGGGATACCTCATCTTGGAGTTGGCTTCCCGCTTAGATGCATTCAGCGGTTATCGCATCCGGACACAGCTACCCAGCGCTGCCGCTGGCGCGACAACTGGTACACTGGAGGTCCGTTCGTCC
>CALEVZ010000015.1 GCA_937924755.1 uncultured bacterium | reverse complement strand
ACCCTCGCCCTCAACGACCGCGGCAAGGCGGTCAAGGGCGCCCGCGTGCTGGTGCTCGGCATCGCCTACAAGAAGGACATCGACGATCCCCGGGAAAGTCCGGCCTTCGAGCTGATCCACCACCTCCTGCGGCTGGGCGCCGAGGTGTCTTACCACGACCCCCACATCCCGGTAGCGCCGCGCATGCGCTCCTGGCCCCACCTGCCCCCCATGCGTTCGGTACCCCTGGACCCCGCCACCCTGGCGGCCTGCGACGTCGCTCTCATCGCCACCGACCACTCGGCGGTGGACTGGGCCCTCGTGGCCGCCCACGCCCCCCTCATCGTCGACACCCGTGGCGTGTATCGGCAACCGAGACCCAACGTCGTCAAGGCCTAGCGAACCCCATGAGCTCCAGGGGTAGAGTCCTGATCACCGGCGTCGCCGGCTTCATCGGCTTTCACCTGGCCAGCCGTCTCCTCGCCCGGGGGGACGAGGTGATGGGACTCGACAATCTCAACGACTACTACGATCCTTCTCTCAAGCGGGCGCGCCTGGCACAGCTGGAGGGCCGGCCAGGTTTTGAGTTCGCCCTCTTGGACGTGGCCGACCGCGACGGCATGGCGGCGCTCTTCGCCTCCGGGGGCATCACCCGGGTGGTGCACCTGGCCGCCCAGGCGGGGGTGCGGTACTCGTTGGTCAACCCCTGGGCCTACGTGGAGGCCAACCTCCAGGGCTTCATGACCATCCTGGAGGGGTGCCGGCACCACCCGGTGGAGCATCTGGTGTTCGCCTCGTCCTCGTCGGTGTACGGATTGAACACGGCGATGCCCTTTGCCGTCCACCACAACGTGGACCATCCCGTGTCCCTCTACGCCGCCACCAAGAAGGCCAACGAACTGATGGCCCACACCTACGCCCACCTGTACGACATCCCCTGCACGGGCCTGCGCTTCTTCACCGTCTACGGTCCCTGGGGGCGGCCGGACATGGCGCTGTTCAAGTTCACTTACGCCATCCTGCGAGGAGACCCCATCGAGGTCTACAACTTCGGCCGCATGCGGCGGGACTTCACCTACATTGACGACATCGTGGAGGGTGTCGTGCGGGTGCTGGAAAAGCCGGCAGCGGCGAACCCCGCCTGGTCCGGCGACGCCCCCGATCCGGGCTCGAGCCCCGCCCCCTACCGGCTCTACAACATCGGCAACAATAACCCGGTGGAGCTGGAGGAGTTCATCGCCGCCATCGAGCGTGCCGTAGGCCGACCGGCGCGCCGCACCTACCTGCCCATGCAGCCGGGCGACGTGCCGGCCACCTACGCCGACGTGGACGAACTGGCGCGGGATGTGGGCTTCCGGCCTGCTACCTCCATCGACGACGGCGTCCGCGCCTTCGTGGCGTGGTACCGCGCCTACTACGGTGTATGACCGGCGCAGGAAAAGCGGTGCATAGCCTCCAGCCGAAGGGCATGGAAAGGCCGATTGGCAACCGGGAAAAGGGAGGCGCGACTTCGTTCCCGAGACAAGACTGAAGTAGAATGGAAGCGGCGCGCAGACCGAAAGCGAAGAAGAGATGACCCAGGAAGAAATGCTTCACCACTTCGCGGCCGTCGTCGAGCGGATTGAGGGCCAGACCCGCATCATCGCCGAGGGGCATAGGGTCCTCTTGGCGAAATTCGACGAGGTCAACCAGCGATTGGACCGCCTGGAAGCCGGACAGGTGCGGCTCGAGGTGGAGGTCGCCGTCATCAAGGAAGACCTGCGCAGCTTCAAGGAAGAGACCAGGGCCCGCTTCGACGCCCACGACCGCCGCTTCGACGCCCACGACCGCCGCTTCGACGAGCACGACCGCCGCTTCGACGAGCACGACCGCCGCTTCGATGCTGTCGACCGTCGCTTCGATGCCATCGAGGAGCGGTTGCAGTGGCACGACGCTCGCTTCGATGCTGTCGACCGTCGCTTCGATGCCATCGAGGAGCGATTGCAGGCGCACGACGCTCGCTTCGACGCCATCGAGGAGCGATTGCAGGCGCACGACGCTCGCTTCGACGCCATCGAGGAGCGATTGCAGGCGCACGACGCTCGCTTCGACGCCATCGACCAACGCCTTGACGCCCAGGACACCCGCCTTGCTACGCTCGAGGAGCGCCAGCAGCGGTTCGAGGAGCGTGTCATGGCCGAGTTCGCCGAGCTGAAAGCCATGATCAAGTTTTCCTTCGCCGAACTCGATCGCCGTATCACGACGCTGGAGAACGTGGTCCACGATCTCCTCGGGCGGGTGGAGCGCCTGGAATCCCGCACCTCCTGATTTCACGGCCGGGGCGACGTATTGGCCAGGTATACTTCCCGCCCACCCAGAACCATCGCGTTACCGTCAGTGGGCCGGCTGCTCGAGAGAAGGTGGCGTTCGCGAAAGGACATGAAAGGATGAGTAACTTCGCCATCACTGGAGTGGCCGGGTTCGTTGCGCCCCGGCACCTGCGGGCGATTCGGGATACCGGGAACCGGCTGGTCGCCGCCATGGACCCCCACGACTCCGTGGGCGTTCTCGACGGCTTCTTCCCTTCGGCGGCCTTCTTTACAGAGTTTGAGAGGTTCGACCGTCACCTGGAGATGCTCCGCCGCCGGCAGCCGGAAAACCGCGTGCACTACTTGAGTGTGTGCGCCCCCAACCACCTGCACGACGCCCACATCCGGCTGGCACTTCGAATCGGGGCGGATGCCCTGTGCGAGAAGCCGCTTGTCCTCAACCCCTGGAATCTCGACGCCCTCGCCGAGCTGGAGGCGGAGACGGGGCGGCGAGTCTTCACGGTGCTTCAGCTCCGCGTCCACCCCTCGCTGGTTGCTCTGCGGGAGCGGCTCCTGGCCGACACGTCCGGACGCCGGCACCAGGTGTGTCTGAGCTATATCACCACCCGCGGCCCGTGGTACGACTACTCCTGGAAGGGGGACGTGGAACGCTCCGGAGGGATTGCCACCAATATCGGCATCCATTTCTTCGATTTGCTCTTCTGGCTCTTTGGACGGGTGCAGCGAGCCGAACTCCATCTCTCCACACCTCGCCGCGCCGCTGGCGCCATCGAGCTGGAACGTGCCGATGTCCAGTGGTTCCTGTCGCTGGAAACGGCCGATCTCCCCTTCGTGCCGGAGCCGGGCAAGAAGACGACCTTTCGGTCGATCACCGTAGACGGAGAAGAGGTGGAATTTTCGGAAGGGTTTACGGATCTTCATACGCGTGTGTACGAGGAGGTGCTGGCCGGACGGGGCCATGGGCTGGAGGATGCCCGGCCGTCCATCGAGTTCGTGTATGGCGTTCGTCGGGGGACTCCAGGCGTTGGCTGGGCAACGCCCCACCCTCAGGCACTGGCACTGATTCGCAGGGTTAAATAGCCCCCCGCTCCTCTCGCGGATGAGTCCACCGAGGAAGGAGGAAGTGGTGCCGCAAACCGCCAGCATCGTCGTCTTTGCCTATAACTTCCCGCACAAGAAAACCTACGACATGCTCCTCCGCCTGCTGGTGGAGGGGTACACCGTCACCCACGTGCTGGCGGCGGATCCCGTCAAGCTCAGTATTCCGCCCTCTTCGGTGCGGACCAAGATTCGTCACCCGGCAACCGTGCATCCCTCGGCGGTGGCGCGGCGCTTCGGGATCCCCTATTCGGTGGTGCCGCACAACGCGCCGGAGGCGGAAGAGCTGCTTTGCTCCCTCGCCCCCGATCTCGGCATCATCACCGGGGCTCGTATCCTGAAAGCTCACATCATCCGGAGGTTTTCCCGCGGCATCATCAATTTTCACCCTGGCCTCATCCCCGAGGCGCGGGGTCTGGATGCGTTGTTGTGGTCCATCCTCGGCGACATTCCCCCCGGTGTCACCGCCCATCTCATCGATGAGCAGATCGATGCCGGCACCATCTTGATTCGGCAGCCCATGGAGGTGCACGAGGACGACAGCATTTTCGACCTCAGCGAGCGACTCCACGATCTCCAGTTGGAGATGCTCCGCCCGGCCATCGAGGCTGCGCTCGCTGGTGAGGGCACGCCTCTGGCTCCGGGAAGCGTGTACAACCGGAAGATGCCACCGGAGCAGGAGGCACAGGCGCTCGCCAAGGTCCCGGAGTACGTTCGTCGCTTCAAGACCAGGTAGGCGCGGTGGCGGGGTTCGAAAACGTGAGGCCGAAGTGCGCAGTGCTCGGCACCGGGTCCATCGGTCGTCGGCATCTGGCGGTGCTGCGGGAGGTAGGGGCCGAGGTGATTGCCGTGCCGGTTCGCAGCCAGCGGCGGGAGGAGCTGGAGGCGCAGGGCCTTGCCACCGCCGCCAGCCTGGCGGAGGCGCAGGCCTGGGGGGCGGCAGGGGCGGTGATCGCCACCGATACCGGCCGCCACGTTTCGGATGCCCTGCAGGCAGTGTCGTTGGGGATGCCGACCCTGTGCGAGAAACCGCTGGCACCGGCGGCAGCGCCCGCGCGGGTGTTGCGAAGAGCGGTCGAGGAGTTTTCTGTGCCCGTCTATGTCGCCTGCTGCCTGCGCTTTGACGAGGGGCTGTGGCGCGTGCGGGGGGAGCTGCCGGCCATCGCTCCGCTGCATTCGGTGCGCATCGAGTGCCGCTCCTACCTCCCCGAATGGCGGCCCGCTCGCGACTACCGCGACTCCTACGCCGCCAGGGCGGTCGAGGGCGGGGTCCTGCGCGATCTCATTCACGAGGTGGATTACGCCCTCTGGCTGTTCGGCCAGCCAACTCGCGTTCGGGGGGAACTGGCCAACCTGGGGAGGTTGGGCATCGCCGCCGACGAGTGGGCCTCATGTGGCTGGAGGGCTCCCGGCGGGGTCGCTGTCTCCGTCGAGCTGGACTACCTGTCCCGCCGCCGTACGCGCTCTCTTCGGGCCGCCGGTGCCGGCGGTGAGGTGTACTACGACCTGCTCGCGCGCCGGATCGAGGTCTGGCGCGGGGGCCAGGAGGCCCATGCGCTGAGCGATCTGCCACCGCTCGGGGACATCTACCGGGCGCAGGCGCGCGCCTTTCTCTCGGTTCTGGCGGGGAGTGGCGCCGGGCGCCTGGCGACCCTGGAGGAAGGAATCCAGGCCCTCAACGTATGCGATGCCTGGCGGGCGAGCGCCGCCTCTGGGCGGACGGAGGAGGTGGAGGGGTGAGCCTGCGCCCGCTGCTGGCAGTAATTCCCGCTCGCGGCGGGTCCAAGGGATTACCGGGGAAGAACATCCGTCCGCTGGCCGGGTTACCGCTGATCGCCCACTCGATCCGCTGTGCGGCGGCGTGCCCGGAGATCGACCGGGCGGTGGTGAGCACGGATTCTGAGGAGATTGCCGCAGTGGCCCGCGCCCACGGGGGAGAGGTGCCCTTCCGACGACCGGCGGAGCTGGCAACCGACACCGCGCCGATGATTGCGGTGGTCCAACACGCCTTGCGCGAAGTCGAGAGGCTGGACGATCGCCGCTTCGAAGCGGTGCTCCTGCTGGATCCCACCAGTCCTGGACGATTCCCCGAGGACGTTGCTGCGGCTGTTCGCGTCCTCGCGCAAACGCCGGAGGCCGACGGCGTGGTGGGTGTGTCGCGGCCCGAGTTCAACCCGCTGTGGGTGTGCGTGGTCGAAAAGGAGGGCTGGATGGCGCCCCTGATTGCCGACGTTCCCCACTACACGCGGCGGCAGGATGTTCCGCCGGTGTACCGGGTGAACGCCACCCTGTATCTGTGGCGGCGAGACTTTCTGCTGGGCGTGCAGAGTAGCTGGCGGCATGGGCGGCACCTGATGCTGGAGGTGCCAGAAAAGCGCGCCGTCCACCTGGACGAGGCCGAGGAGTTCGAGCGGACGGACTTGTTGCTGCGTGCCGGCTTTCTGACCTTTCCCTGGCTGGGGGCGTGATGCGTACCCTTCGCGAACTCATGAACCTGTCCGGGCGCGTTGCCCTCATCACCGGCGGTGCCGGACACATCGGGCGAGCCATGGCGGCGGCGCTGGGAGAGCTGGGAGCAGTGGTGGTGGTGTCCGATCGGGAGGCGGCGGCTTGCCAGGAGGCCTGCGCCCAGCTGGCCGGGGGAGAAGGCACCTTCGATTGGGTGGCGGGGGATCTGCTGGAGGAGGGTGAGACCAGGGGAGTGGTGCGCACGACCCTCGCCCGGCACGGGCGCCTGGATGTTTTGATTCACTGTGCGGCCTTCGTCGGAACGACCAGGTTTCCGGGGTGGGTGGAACCCTTTCCGGCCCAGACGGTCAGTGCCTGGGACGCCGCCATCCGGGTCAACCTCACGGCGGCCTTCGTGCTGGCTCAGGAGGCCCGGGAGGCCCTGGCCGCCTCGGGCAAGGGGTCCATCATCCTGGTGTCGTCCATGTACGGGCTGGTGGGCCCCGACCTACGCCTGTACGAGGACACCCCCATGCGCCACCCCGCCGCCTACGGCGCCAGCAAGGCGGGTCTGTTGCAGCTGATGCGCTACCTGGCCACCACCATGGCGCCCAGGGTGCGCGCCAACGCCATTAGCCCAGGGGGGGTGTGGCGCCACCAGCCGGACAACTTCCACCAGCGCTACCGGTCACGCACCCCCCTGGGGCGAATGGCCTGTGAGGAGGATCTCAAGGGGGCCGCCGCCTACCTGGCCAGCGACCTGTCGGCCTACGTCACCGGCCACAACCTGGTGGTCGATGGGGGATGGACCGCGTGGTGAGCGAGATCTCAGAGCGACGGTCGGCAACCGGCGCGGCCCGGGCGGAGCGGCTTGTTCGCGTTGCCATCCCGATAGAACGGCTCGGATGAGAACAGTAGCGGTAGTAACCACCTCGCGGGCTGACTTCGGCATTTATCGGCCATTGCTCCGCCTCATTCTGTCCAGTGACGACCTCCGTTTGCATTTGATGGTCAGTGGCTCTCACCTGTCCCCCGATCTGGGATGGACGGTCAGCGAGATCGAGGACGAGGGAATTCCCATCGGCGATAAGGTGGAGATGCTACTGGCCAGCGACACGCCAGCTGGCATCGCCACCTCCATGGGTCTGGGGGTAATCGGCTTTGCCCACGCGTTCCGACGGACTCGCCCGGACATTCTGGTGGTCTTGGGGGACCGTTTCGAAATGCATGCCGCGGCGCTGGCGGCGCTCCCCTTCGCGATCCCGGTGGCCCACGTCGGTGGCGGGGAACTGACCGCAGGAGCCATCGACGAGAGCCTGCGCCACTCCATGACCAAGCTGGCCCACCTCCACTTTCCAGCCACCCAGGAGTACGGCCGGCGCATCGTGCAGATGGGTGAGGAGCCGTGGCGAGTCACGGTGAGCGGCGCGTTGTCGCTGGACAACCTCCGTGATTTCCGCCCTCTCCCCCTCGACGAATTCGCGCGGCTCGTAGGGATGCCGCTCTCCCCGCGAGGCTTCTTGCTCGTGACCTTCCACCCCGTCACCCTGGAGTACCAGCAGGCTGGCAGCCAGACCGAGGAGCTACTGGCGGCTCTCAGTCAGTCAGGGCTCCCCGCGGTGATCACCCTGCCCAACGCCGACACCGCGGGGCGCGAGGTGCGTCGGCGGATGCTGGCGTTCGCCCAGCAGCGAACGGACGTCGTCGCGGTGGAGAACCTAGGCACCCGCGCCTATTTCACCGCCATGTCGACAGCCGCCGCGATGGTGGGGAACTCCTCCAGCGGCATCGTCGAGGCACCGTCGTTCGGCCTCCCGGTGGTCAACATCGGCACCAGGCAGCAGGGTCGCACTCGCGCCGCCAACGTCCTCGATGTGGGTTACGGGCGCGAGGAAATCACCGCCGCCATCGCCCGGGCGATCACCTCGGAGTTCAGGACGGCGCTACACGGGTTGGTCAACCCCTATGGCGACGGCCATGGCGCAGGACGGATCGTCGCCCGGTTGAGCGCCGTTCCCCTCGATTCACGTCTGATTCAGAAACGCTTTCACGATGCCACCAACGCCCAACGGCGGGAGGAGACCACCACTGCAGGGAGTCACGGGGGAGTGGATGGGGAAGCGATGGCGCCTGGGGAAAGTATTTGATGGGTGGTGGTGAGTCATTCAGGTGCAATGAGGAATCCCGGCGCGGCCGCCGGCCGTGCCCGGCGCTCCCAGGGTCGGCGGTGCTGCCCTTGGGAGCTCGAGCCCCTTCTCCTGGAGCGCCTGGGGCGAGGCGGTCGGCAGGGGAGCTTGCTCACCGCCGCCGGGGGCTGTGGTGATGCCCGGGGATAGGGAATCCGTGACGCTGGGGCCGTGGCGACTCGGATCCGAGGAACGCTGCGTGGTGATCGCCGAGGCGGGCGTCAATCACAACGGAGATCTCGGCCTGGCCCATCGGCTGGTGGATGTGGCGGCCTCATGCGGGGCCGATGCGGTGAAGTTTCAGACCTTTCGTGCCGAGGCGGTGTTGTCGCCCCACGCGGAAAAGGCTGCGTATCAAAAGGAGACAACCGGGGGTGGAGAGAGTCAGCTGGAGATGGCCCGCCGCCTGGAGCTGCCTTTCGACGCTTTTTTTGAGCTGGCCGAACACTGCCGTCAGCGAGGGATCGTTTTCCTTTCGACACCCTTCGACGAAGAGTCGGCGAGTTTTCTCGATTCCCTGGGCGTGATTGCCTTCAAGGTCTCCTCCGGGGATCTCACCAACCTGCCGTTCCTGCGCCGACTCGCGGCCTTCGGGCGCCCGCTCATCGTCTCCACCGGCATGGCCACCCTCGGCGAGGTGGAACAGGCGGTCGAGCAGTGTGGGCGTGGTTCCCTGGTTCTGCTTCACTGCGTGAGTGCCTACCCGGCGGCCGCCGCCGACGTCAACCTGCGCGCGATGGAGACACTGCACCGCGCCTTCGGGGTCCCCGTGGGGCTGTCTGATCACACCCAGGGGGTCGCGGTGGCCTTGGCAGCGGCGGCGCTGGGAGCGTGCATGGTGGAAAAGCACTTCACCCTTGACCGCACCCTTCCCGGCCCCGATCATCGCGCTTCCCTCGAACCCCAGGAGCTGGCGGCGCTGGTGCGGGGGGTGCGGGAGGTCCGTGAGGCCCTCGGCGATGGGTACAAGCGACCAGTGCACGCCGAGCGAGACACCGCCAAGGTTGCCCGGCGCTCGCTCGTCGCGGCGCGGGACCTGATCGCAGGGGAGGTGGTAACCGAGGAAATGATCGCCATCAAGCGCCCGGGCAGCGGGTTGCCTCCAGCTCTGCTGCCCCATGTCCTGGGACGCAGGATGGCGAAGGCGGTTCGCGCCGGGGAGCTGATCAGCTGGGAGATGCTCACCTGAGACGACTCGCTCGGGCGCCAGCGCACGTGAAAACGGGAGGTCCGACATGAGCAGGGTGGGACGGTTTTCGTTCGCCTCGGCAGGGGAGGGCGTGGAGATATTCGAACCGGTGGCAATTTTGCGGCCGGAGCGAATCACGCTGCGTAACCACATCATCATCAGTGAGTTCTGTTACCTCGCCGGAGGCCTTGGGGTTCATATCGGCAACTTTGTCCACCTGGCTGCGCATTCCAGTATTTCCGGGGGCGGGTGTTTCATCATCGAGGATTTTTCCGGGCTGTCGGCCGGCGCCCGGGTGATCACTGGAACGGACGACTTCCTCGGGCAGGGGATTCCGGCGCCCGCAATTCCGGCGGCGATCAACCACAAGTATCGCAAGGTCACCCGTTCGCTTGTCCATCTCAAGCGTCACTCGTTGTTGGGCACCAACGTAGTCGTTTTCCCCGGCGTCACCATCGGGGAAGGCGCGGTGGTAGGAGCGGGCAGCGTGGTGACCCGCGATCTCGAACCCTGGGGTGTGTATCTCGGGGCGCCCGCCCGACGGGTGAAGGACCGCCCGCCGACGAGGGTAGTTTCGCTGGGCGAGCGCGTGTATGAAGAAACCGGGGTTGTTCCGGAAGATCTCGGCGACATCGCAATGGCGATGCGCCGCACACTGGCTCGCGAAGCCGCAGGTGGACAAGGAGGAGGAGAGTGAGCGAAGGGAACGGTACGCGGGAAGTGGCACTGGTGACGGGCGGGGAGCGCGGGCTGGGCCGTGCCATCACGCTGAGTCTGGCCAACGCCGGGTATGCGGTGGTGGTCAACTACCTCCGCAACGAGGAGGCAGCCGCCGCGTTCCGCTCGGAGTTGCAGGCGGTAGGGGTAGAGTCGGAGTTCGTGCGCGGGGATGTGACCAACCAGTCGGATGTCGCCAGCGTGGTGGAACGCGCCCTCCAACGCTTCGGGCGTATCGATGTGGTCGTTAACAACGCCGGCGTGACCCAGGCCCAGATGTTGAAAAGGATGGCGGCCGAGGACTGGGCGCGGGTCATCGATGTCAACCTCACCGGCACCTTCAACGTTACCCGCGCGGTGATGCCGCACATGATCGAGCGCGCCGGCGGCACCATCGTCAACATCGCCTCGGTCGTCGGGTTTATCGGCGGCATCGGAGTGTCGAACTACGCCGCGTCCAAGGCCGGTGTCATTGGCTTCACCAAGTCCGTGGCGCTGGAGGTGGCCCGTCACGGGATCACCGTCAACGCGATCTGCCCCGGGTATTTCGAGGCGGGGATGCTGTTTACCATTCCTGAGGAGATGCGGATCGGGATCAAGGAGCGGATTCCCTTGGGACGTTTCGGAAACCCCGAGGAGCTGGGGGCCTGCGTCGTTTTTCTGGCCCGGAACGGCCGTTACATTACTGGGCAGAGCATTCATATCAACGGCGGCCTGTTGATGGTGTGAGCACCGGCCCGCCGAAGGGAGTAGTCTTCACGCCCGATGGTTAGCCGGAAGACGTCCAGGGTGGATTTTGTCCACGTGGGTCTCGCCAAGACGGCCAGCACCTTCCTGCAAGAGCAAGTGTTCCCGGCGCATCCTCAGCTTTCCGTGGTCAGCATTCCCCGCCATCGCCGGATCGGGGCCAAGGCCTTGCTGGACACGCTCGCCTTCGCCGAACCTGGATGGTTCGACGCCGCAGCCTGGCAGACTGCGATCGAGGCGTTGCTGGCGCGCGTCGGTGAGGCGAGGGAAAGGAAGTGGGGGATTTCCGACGAGAACCTGTCCGGCCACATGGTGACGGGGGCGGGGGCGTTCTGGGTGGCCGACCGCTTGGCGGAATTGTTCAGTCCAGTAAAAATCGTGCTGGTGCTGCGCCATCCGTTGAGCTACGTGGGGTCCATGTACAACCAGTATGTACGCACTGGCGGCACCCTGCCGCTGTCGCGGCTGTGGAACGACCCTTCGCTCTTTCCTGGCCGGCTGAACGTGACGCAAAAACTCGATTACCGGCGCCTGGTGGCCCATTACCGCCGTCGTTTCGACCCCGAGAACGTCCTGGTGCTGCCCTTCGAACTCCTCTGCCGAGACCAGGCGGCTTTCCTCGGCAGGATCTGGCGCTTTCTCGGCGTAGAACCGATCGAGCTGGACGCGAAAGAGCGGACCGCCAACCCCTCCTGGCCGCCACTGCTGATCGCCCTCGTTCGCCTGGGTAACGGTCTGGGACTGCCGTGGCGCCGTACTGTGAGATGGGCAGGGCGACTTCGCCGTCTGCCAGGGGTCCGTCGCCTGAGGGGGTCGGGCTGGGTCACCCGCCAGCGCCTGTGCCGGGCGGCGGGCGAGTTCACGGAGCTGCTGTGGGACGAGAACTATCGCATCTGGGACGGTGATCTCGCCCGTTTCAATTACACCTTCGAAGACTAGTCCGGTGGCGGCTGTGAGGTGAACGACGGTATGTCTTCTCGGCTGAAGGAAGCGACCCTGGCCCCGACGGCGACGCTGCGCGACGCCATGAAGGCCATCGACGCAGCGGCGACGGAAATCGCCTTCGTGGTGGATGAGCGCGGGAGGTTGCTGGGCACGGTCACCGACGGCGACATCCGCCGCGCCATCCTGCGGACCGTGCCCCTCGACTCACCGGTGGCAGGGGTGATGCGGCGGGAATTCACGGCGGTGACCTCGGCGGCTGGCCGGGCCGAGGTGCTGGACCTGATGCGTGCTCGGACGCTGCGACAGATTCCCATTCTGGACGAGCAGGGCCGCCTGGTGGGACTGCACCTGCTGCGCGAGATCATCGGCGCCATCCCCCGGCCCAACTGGGCGGTGGTGATGGCAGGCGGCCGCGGCGAGCGCCTGCGCCCCCTCACCGATTCCCTGCCCAAGCCCATGGTGCCGGTGGCCGGGCGCCCCATCCTGGAACGCATCGTCCTGCACCTGGTTGGCTTCGGCGTCAAGCGGATCTTTCTTTCGGTGAACTACATGGCGGAGGTCATCGAGCGGCACTTCGGGAGCGGGGAGACCTTTGGGTGCAGCATCGAGTATCTGCGGGAGAGCCAGCCGCTGGGCACCGGCGGCTCCCTGTCGCTGCTGCCGGCCCTGCCGGAACACCCTGTGCTGGTTCTCAACGGCGACCTACTGACCCAGTTCGACGTGGCAGGGATGCTGTCGTTCTTCGAACAGGGCGGTTTTCAGGCGGTGGTCGGGGTTCACGAGTATGTTCATACCGTGCCCTACGGGGTGGTGGAGTTGCAGGGGGATCGCGTGAGAATGCTGCGGGAAAAACCCACCCAGGTGTGGATGGCCAACGCCGGGATCTACGCCCTCGCACCGGCAGTGGTGGCCCGGGTGCCACGCGGCCAGGTGTTTCACCTGCCGGCCCTCATCGAGGAGTGCCTGGAGCGCGGTGAGGCGGTGGGAGCGTTCCCCATCGAGGGGGACTGGATCGACGTTGGCCATCATCGGGAGCTGCGCCGGGCGCGCGGCGAGAGCGTCGAGCCATGAGCTGGCAGGGGCGCCGTGTGCTGGTGACGGGAGCGGATGGCTTCATCGGCAGCCATCTGGTGGAACGGCTGGTTGTCGAGGGCGCCCGTGTGCGGGCGTTTTGCTTCTACAACTCCAACGGCTCCCTGGGCTGGCTGGATGGGGCGAGGCCCGAGGTGCGAGCTGCCCTGGAGGTGCGCCTGGGGGACGTGAGGGACGCCCGTTTCGTGGAGGAGGCCTGCCAGGATGTGGAGGTGGTCTTCCACCTTGCCGCCCTCATCGCCATTCCCTACTCCTACCGGGCTGCCGAGTCGTTCGTGGACACCAACGTCCGCGGCACCCTCAACGTGCTGGAAGCGGTACGGCGGCAGGGGTGCGGGCGGCTGGTGCAGACCTCCACCAGCGAGGTGTACGGCACGCCGATGACCTTGCCGATCCGGGAAACTCACCCACTGCACGGCCAGTCCCCTTATGCCGCCACCAAGATCGCCGCCGACAAGCTGTGCGAGGCGTTTTACTGCACCTTCGGCCTACCGGTGGTGACGGTGCGGCCCTTCAATACCTACGGGCCGCGACAGTCGACGCGGGCGGTGCTGCCCACCATCCTGGTCCAGCTGCTCCAGGGCCGCCGCCAGGTGGCGCTGGGCAACCTCACGCCCCGACGCGATCTGACCTTCGTGGCGGACACAGTGGAGGGCCTGGTGAAGGCGGGGGCGGTGCCCGGGGTGGAGGGTGACACCATCCAGCTCGGCACCGGGCGCGCGGTGTCCATCGGCGAGCTGTTCGAGACCGCCTGCCGGACCCTGGGGGTTTTGGCTCAGCCGGTGGCCCAGGCGGAGCGGTTCCGCCCCGAGGCGGGGGAGGTGATGGTGTTGCAGTCGGATCCCTCCCGGGCGCGGGAGCGACTGGGATGGGAGGCGCAAGTTCCCCTTGAGGAGGGGATTGCCCGCACCGCCTCCTGGCTGGCCGACCACATGCACCTGTACGACCCCGACCGCTACCATGTCTGAGCCGCGCATCCCCCTGTCGGTACCCCACCTGGCCGGCAACGAACGGTCCTACTTGCAGGAGTGCGTGGACACCAACTTCGTCTCCTCGGTGGGGCCCTTCGTCCCCCGCTTCGAAGCGGAGTTCGCGGCGCGGGTGGGGTCGCCCTTCGGGGTGGCCTGTGCCAGCGGGACCGCCGCCATTCACGTGGCGCTCCAGGTGGCTGGGGTAGGGGCCGGGGACGAGGTGTGGGTGTCGGATTTCACCTTCATCGCCACCGTCAACCCCATCACCTACCTGGGGGCGAGGCCGGTGCTGGTGGATGCCGACCCGGCCACCTGGAACATGGACGCTGCTCTGGTGTGCGAGGAGTTGCGGCGCCGGCAACGGGCGGGCCGGCCTCTGCCCAAGGCGCTGTTGCCGGCACACGTCCTCGGGCTGCCGACGGACCTGGCCCCGCTGATGGAGGTATGCCAGGAGTGCGGGGTTACCCTGGTGGAGGACGCCGCCGAGGCGCTGGGGGCGGGTTTTACCGCCGGTCCGCTGGCCGGCCGGCAGGTGGGCACGGTCGGTCTTCTGGGGTGCTTCAGCTTCAACGGCAACAAGATCATCACCACCGGCGGTGGCGGCATGATGGTCACCGCCGATGCGGCGTTGGCGCGGAGAGCGAAGCACCTGACCACCCAGGCGCGGCGACCGGGCCCGGAGTACTGGCACGACGAGGTGGGGTACAACTATCGCCTCACCAATCTGGCGGCGGCCCTGGGGGTGGCGCAGCTCGAGCAGCTGGACGCCTTCCTGGCCGCCAAGCGGGCCATCGCCCGCCGCTACGATGAGGCGCTGGGGGCGGTGCCAGGGGTGTCCTTGCCGCCTCGACCCACCTGGGCAGCGCCCAGCATGTGGCTGTACTCCATTCTCATTGACCCGACCCGGGCAGCCGTGGATCGCCGGCGGGCCCTGGAGATTCTGGACCGTCACGGCATCCAGGCCCGGCCAGTGTGGGCGCCCGCCCACCTGATGCCCTTTTATCGCGATGCGGAGCGGTTGGGGGGTGGAGTGGGGGAGCGGCTGTTCGAGCAGGGTTTGAGCCTGCCGTGCAGCGTCGGACTGCGCCCCGCCGAGCAGGCAGAGGTCATCGATGTGCTGATGGCGGCACTGCAGGGGGAGGTGGTATGAGGGCGGCCATCATCGGGTTGGGGCCGATGGGCCGGCGGCACGTGGCGGCGCTGCAGCGGGTGGCCGGCGTGGAGCTCGAGGGGGTGTGCGACACCCGGGAGGAGGCGCTGGCGTGGGGGGGGGTGCCGGCCTCGACGGCACGGTTCACCAGCGCGGCGGCGCTCCTGGCTGCCCTGCACCCCGAGCTGGTAGTGGTGGCCACCACCGCCCCCAGCCACCGGGAGCTGGTCCTGGCGGCAGCCCAGGGGGGTGCGCGGGCGGTGCTGTGCGAGAAGCCCATGGCCACCTCCCTCGCCGCCGCCCGGGCGATGATGGCAGTGTGCCGCGAGGCGGGCACGGCACTGGCGGTCAACCACTGTCGCCGCCACGTGCCGGCGTACCGCTGGCTGGCGCTGCAGATCGCCAGCGGCTGCTGGGGTCAGATGCGGGGGGTGCGCATGGGTATTCCCGGCATCGGCCTGGGCTGCCTGGGGACGCATTTTCTCGACCTCATGCGCATGCTCACCGGCGAGGAGTTCGTCGCCGTGAGCGGGTGGGTGGACCCGGAGCGTGGCACCAACCCGCGCGGTGCCCATTTCCACGACCCGGGCGGGCTGGTGGTGGCCCAAGGGAGGGCCGGTACACGGTTCGTGTTGCATCAGATCGAGGACGGTGCCGGTCCCGGTAGCATCCTGCTGGATCTCACCGGCGCCCGCGTGGTGATCGAGGAGAGAACCCGGGCGGTGCACATCCTGCGGCGCGATACATCCAGCCCCACCGCTCCGGGTCGGCCGCCCAGCTTCGAGGAGGTGACGCTGCCCGAGGAGTATCCCCTGGAGCTGGACATCGTCGCTCTCACCGCCGAAGTGCTCGGCGAGCTGGTCGCCGGCCGGGCCCCCACCTGCGCCGCCGAGCACGGCTACGCCTCTCTGGAGGCGGTGGTGGCAACGTACCTCTCCCAGGAGCGGGGCCATACTCCCGTTGCGGTGCCCCTGTCCGGCGAAGGCGAGCTGGCCCGGGAGCTGGCCATCACATGAGCGGCGAGCCCCTGGCGCTGGTGGGGTATGGCGGCATTGCCGGCAGGCACCTGGAGGTGTTCCGCGCCCTGGGCGCCCAGGTGGTGGCCGCCTGCAACCGCAGTCGGGAGGGTCGGGAGAGGGCACGGGACGAGGGAGGTATTCCCCGCACCTACGCCGATCCCCTCGAGATGGTTGCCAGCGAGCGGCCGGCAGGCCTGGTGGTGTGCGTTAACGTGTTGTCGCTGTTCGAGGTGACGAAGGCGCTCATCCCTCTGGGAGTGCCGGTGCTGGTGGAAAAGCCCCCCGGGGTGTCTCCCGCTGAAACCAGAGAGCTCGCCGCCCTGGCCGAGGCCTGCGGGACGCCGGTGATGGTGGGTCTCAACCGCCGCTTCTACTCTGTGTATCACCGGGCTCTCGAGCGGCTGGGTGGCAGGGAGGCCGTGACGGGGGTGTGGGTGGAGTGGTCCGAGGATCCCATGCGCATGCTGCAGCTGGGTCATCCGCCGGCACTGTTGCCCCTGTTGAACTTCGCCAACAGCCTGCACGGCATCGACCTGTTGCCGTTCTTCGGCGGTCGGGTGGAAGTGACGCGGGTGTGGGGACGCAACCTCGACCCGGCCGGTGCGGCCCTGCGCTGGCAGATGAGCCTGGACGGCCTGGGCGAAGGCGGGGCCGTGGTGCACTTCGCCTCCAGCTGGGATGTGCCTGGCCGTTGGCGACTGGTGGTGGACGGTCCCGGCGTCCGCATGATCAGCGCGCCGCTGGAGACGGCCACGCTGCTGGCCCGGGGGGCGAGCCCCGAGACCGTCGAGCCATCGCCCGAGGACGTCCAGTTCAAGCCGGGCTTCTTCGGCCAGGCCGCTCACTTCCTGGCGGTGGTCCGCGGCGAACGGCCGGTGAACTGGCCGGCGTGCTCCCTGCGGGAAGCGGTGGTGGGGATGGAGCTGGCGGCGCTGCTTGGCGAGGCGTGCGCGTCGTGAGGGGAGCGGGAAGCCACTGGGGTGAGCTGACGCTGCTGAGCGGCCAGGGGCGCTCGGGGACGACCTGGGTGGGTGAACTCCTGGCGGGGCACCCGGATCTTCGTTACCTTTTTGAACCGTGTTCCCTCAAGTACCACCCACCTTTGCCGACGAGCGAGCTGGTTCGCCGGGTGATCAGCCCACACCTCGATCCGGCCGCGGCCGCGACCGACGCCTGGGTGCTTCATCCGGATGACCCCAGGCTGGCGACACTCCGCCATGTCTTCGCGGATCATCTTGACCGACTGTTCCAGGCGCATTTCGGCGAAGACCGAATCAACCACCTCGTGGTCAAACAACCTGCTGGAGTGAACGTGGCCTGGCTGTGCGACGCCTGGGGCGCCAGACGCGTGGTGTGGATGTAGCGCCATGTGGGTGGCGTGGTTGCTTCGTACCTGAAAAGGGACCTGCTTCGTCGCTGGAGCGAACCCGAGTTTGCCTTCGCCGCACGAACGGTAACGCTTGATGACCCGGAACTCGCCAGCGCTTTTTCTCTACCCCGCACCGCCTTGGAGCGCCTCGTGGTGCTGTTGGTTGTCAAAGAAAGAATTGCTGCCAGGCAGCTTGGCGGCAGGCCGACGCAGGTGGTGAACTACGAGGCCTTGTGCGCGGACGTCCACGGCGGCTTGGCGGCGATTCTCGAGTTTCTCGGTGTGCGAAGCGATTCGCCTACGGTTCAGAGGTGCCTGGCGGGGGTCCGCGGCGCGCGTCCGCGGGCCGCACACCTCGACGTCGACCGTTTTTCCAACTCCCTCGCCTGGGGGTGGTGCCAAGAGCTCTCTCCGAGCGCGCTGAAACAGATCGCCAGGGTGATGGACGCTCTGCACGTGCCGTGCCCACTACCCGGCCGCGGCCTGCCGGCGCAGACACCACGCCAACGGCTGGTCGCCATGGCGAGAGACGCGCTGCGGCGCCTGCGGACGGCGCGCCGTCACGGGAAGCGCTTGTGGAGTAAAAAACAGCGGTGAGAGAGCGTAGCGTCGAGCAGCGACCGTTACTGTCACCGGAAGCGAGCGCGGAAAGGGGCGAGGGGGCGGACTGGGTGGTCTCTCGCGGTCTGCCGGAGGACGATGTATCCAGCGCGACAGCGATGGCCGGAGAAATCGCCACTCCTTCCCTGGAGCCCGGCTGGGAGTGGGCGCGCCTGCGCGCCGAGGCCGGCGGCCTGGCGAAGTCACCCCTGGTGCGGACGATCGCCTCCTTTTTCGGCAGCAACGTGGTGGCGCTGGTGGTGCGGGTGGTGTCGGGGCTGCTGGTCACCCGTTGGGCCGGACCGCAGAACATGGGGTTTGTGCTGGCGGTGTTGGCGGTGCTGCCTTACACCAGGTTCATCCGCCTGGGCGTGCAACAGGGAACGTCTCGCCAGCTCCCCCTCTTGCTGGGCAAGGGGGAGCGGGAGCACGCCCTGCGGGTGGCCAACTCGGGGTGGTGGTGGACGTGCCTGACCTCGCGGCTGCTGGGGGCAGGGTGCGCGGCGGTCGGTGCATGGCTGATCGCCCGTGGCAGCCCCGAACTGGGTGCCGCCTGGCTGCTCTACGCGATCCTGGCGCCGGCGCAGCAACTGGGGGATTTCGTCCAGGTCACCTACCGGACCTCCGGCGACTTTCTCAAGCTCTCCCGCATTCGCATTCTCGAGGCGCTGCTGGCGGTGGCCACCGTCGGTCTGTTGCTCGTATCCCCCTGGTGGGGGCTGCTGGCCAGGCTGCTCGTACTGGGGGTATCGGAGTATCTCTTACTGCGCCTGTGGCAGCCGCTGCCGCTGCAGCCGCGTCTGGATCGCCCCGGCCTGCGGGAAAGCGTGCGCATCGGCCTGCCGATGTTCGCCGTAGCGTTCATGCAGGGGATCCTTAACAATATCGATCGCACCCTCATGCTGGTGCTCGTGGGCACCTCGGCGCTGGGGATGTACGCGCCGGCGCTGCAGATTTCCATCGCCGCCATGGTGCTGCCCCAGTCCATCCAGCAGGTGCTGTACCCGCGCATGTGCAAGATTTACGGCCGGACGGGCACCCCCCGCAGCCTGGCCAAGATGGCCTTCGGGCCCGCCACGGTCCTGACCTTCGCCCTGCTGCCGGTGTTTGCCGTCGGGTGGTGGCTCGTGGACCCCTTCATCCGCGCGGTGTTGCCGCGCTTTGTCGACGGCATCCCCGCCGCGCAGTGGATGCTGGTGCTGCTGTATTTTCGCTCCCTCGGCACCCCCCGCATCGTCTTCAACGTCGTCAATCGCCAGGACCTGCTGGCCGGCATCACGGTGGCGGCCATCGCGGTTTCGGTGGCGGCGGCCTGGTTGCTGGTGCAGCACAGTGACCTCGGTCTGGCCGCCGTGCCCGCCGGCTGTGCCGTCGGGGCCCTCGCCTACAACCTCGCCGGCTCGCTGCTTGTCGCCTGGCTGGTGTTTCGCCGCCCCGCCGCGGAGCCACCCGCGTCCGTCCGCTGACCGCAGCGGCGACCGAGTTCACCGACGCGCCGGTCAGCTCTCGAGTTCGTCGCCGATGGCCAAGCTGGACACCGCCACCATTGCCGCCAAGGCACCCGCCACCGCCGCCCTGGAGGGGGAGGAGCCCCTGCTGGGGTGCTGGCGCTACCACGCCGGGGGCCCGTCTCGCATCTTGCCCATGGCTGGCTTGGCCAGGGTGGTGCGTGACCGACTGAGGCGGTGTCCGACGGCCCGGCCCGCCACCGGTCAGGTGGTGGCGTTTGTCGGCGCCCCCGCCCCTGCCCACCTGGGCAGCCTGCTTCCGGTGCTGGAGGAGCTGAAGCGGCGGGGTGCGCCCGCGTTTCTCGTCACCACCGCCAATTCCAGCGAAGCCCGCCAGTGGGCGCCTCACGATGGCCACGTGGCCGTCGAGGAGCTGGTCGCCGGCCTGCCGCTCGAGCGCCGGGTGAGGGCGGTGGGACGGGCGGCGGGCCTGGCCCGCCGGCTGGCCGCCGCCCTCGCCCCGATTGGCTGCGGGGATGCGGTGCAGTGGATCGAGAAGGGCCTCGTCGTGCGGGAGGCGGTGCAGGGCTGGATCGGCCCCGCCGCAGCGGTCCTCATGGATGGAGACCACCACGCCGCCCGCGCCGGCTTCATCCTCGGCGCCCAGGCGGCGGGCACGGCGGTGTTTTCTCTGCAGCACGGCTTTCTGAGTGAACTCCAGCTACCTATCTTCTCCGATCATCTGTTGTGCTGGGGGGAGGCCTTCGTGGAGGAGGCGGCCGCCATGGGGGTGCCACGCTCCCAACTGGTGGCGGCGGGGTGTCCCCGTTGGGACCACTTGTGGTCGCTGCGCGCCGCGCCCCCCGAGGAGGGGCTGCGCCGGGCCATGGCCCGCAGCGGCGAGGGACCGCTGGTGCTGGTGATCTCCAACAGCCACGGGGCGCGCCGCAACCCGGAGCCCTACGCCGCCTTTCGCCGCGGTCTGGCACGGGTGCTGGCGGCCGGCCTCGATGTGGCGCTGCGCCTGCACCCGCTGGAGAAGGACCTGGGCTACTACGCCGAGGGGATTCCCTCCGAGCTGCTCCAGAAGGTGGTGGTGCTGGACGGGTCGGTGGAGTTCCACCGGCATCTGCGCCACGCCGACGTCATCTACCACGTCTACTCGGCGGGGGCGCTGGAGGCCATGCTGCTGGGCGTGCCGGTGCTGTTCGCCCGCGCCCCCGGTCAGCAGCAGCTGTGCGAGCTGCCAGAGGCCGGTGCCGGGGCGTGGTGTGCCGAGGAGGAGGCGGCGCACCTGTGTCGGCGGCTGGGCCAGGCGGGGGAGGCGCGCTCTCGCCTGTGCGCCAGCCAGGATGCGTATCTGCGGCGCTCTTTGGCTCACCTGGGGGCGGCTGCTCCCTTCGTGGCGGACCTCCTGCTCGGCGCGGGGAATTGATGGTAACAAGGCTCGGCCGGAGCAGATGGGGCGGTGTCCCGCGGGTTGCCAGCCGCACGGGCGGTGGTCCATGAAGAGCGTCCATCTGCCCGCTTTCGTCATCATCGGGGTGCCCAAGGCCGGCACCACCTCGCTGTATCACTACCTCAAGGATCACCCCCAGGTCTTCATGCCCGGCAAAGGAGAGCTGCACTACTTCACCAGCGATTTCATCGGCGCCGCCTGCGAGGGCCCCGGCGACCGTGCCACCTTGGCCCGGGTGTGTCGGGACTGGGACAGCTACCGTGCCTTCTTCGCTGCAGCACGGGCGGGTCAGGTCGTGGGTGAGGCCTCGCCCTCCTATTTCTTCTTTCCGGACTGCATCTCTCGCCTCAAAGACGTGCTCGGGCGCGAGGTCAAGCTGATCCTCGCTCTGCGCCATCCGGTGGATCGCGCCTATTCCAACTATCTGCACCTGCGGCGCAGCAACCGTGAGACCCTCTCCTTCGAGGCCGCGCTGGCCGCGGAAGCCAGCCGCCGGGCGCAAGGCTGGGGTGACTTCTGGCGTTACCGGGAGCACTCCCTCTACGCCGACCGGCTGCAGGCGTACCTGGCGGAGTTCCCCCGCCGCCAGCTGGAGGTGGTGATCTTCGAGGAACTGATCCGCGATCCCCTGGCCGTGATCTCGCGCCTGTTCGCCTTCCTGGGGGTGGAGCCCTCCTACCGACCACGCAATTTGGACATCGTGTACAACAAGGCGGGCAAGGCCAGAAGCCCGCTGCTCGGCGCTTTGCTGCGGGCCATTGGACGATGGGGCGCCGTTGCCCGTCGCCTCTTGCCCGAGGGCTTGTACGGGCGGCTGCAGCGGACCCGGGATCGCCTCGCCGCCGCCAACCGCGAGGGGGTGAAGGAGCGGTTGTCGGCCGAGGTCCGGCAGCGCGTGTACCGCGACTTCGAAGCGGACGTGGCTCGGGTGGAGCAGTTGCTGGGCCGGGCCGTTGACCTCTGGCGCCGTCCTGTGCCGGGTTAGCGGGCGTAGTCAGTTCGTGGGGTATTGACGTTGAAGCGGGTCATCATCGTGGCGCAAGGCCGCTCGATTCAAGGCGGCGCCATTGAACGGGCCTTCCGCCGTCTGGGCTGGCGAACCCGGCTGGTGCAGTACGGCAACGTCACCGAGTGGACCTTGTGGCAGCGCCTGCTCAATCGTATCAACGGCCGTTACGGTCCGTGGTACCTCGCCCGGGCGTTCAACGAGACCCTGCGCCGTGAGGTTTTGTCCGACTCGGGGGCACGCCCAGATTTGCTGCTCTTCGTCAAGGGAGAGTCCCTGGCCGAGGATGTGCGGGCGGCCCTGGCCCGCCTGCCCATACCAGTGACGCTGTGGACCCTCGACTCGGTGTCCCGATTCCCCGCCCAGATGAGCGTGGCTCCCCTCGCCGTGCACACCTTCGTGATCGACGGCGGCGACCTCCAGGGCGGCAACTTTACTTGGCTGCCCATCGGTTTTGACGACGAAGTGTTCTGCCCCTGTCAGGGAGCACCCGAGCTGGACGTGCTCTTTGCCGGCAACCTCAACGCGCCGTACTACTCGGGCCGCCGCCGGGCGCTGTTGGAGCTGTCGCGTTCGCGGCTGCCGGAGAGGTTTCGCTGCGGCTTCGTGGGTTCGACCGGGCGTCGGCGCCAGGACCGCCAGCTGCTGCGGGGCAGCCGCCTGCGCTGGTTCGGGCGGGTTTCCCCCGAAGAGTACGGACGGTTGATTTCCCGCGCCCGCATCGTCGTCAACGTCCATCAGGACGATGGTTCGCAGCCCATCAACCCGCTGTTTTTCGGCATTCCCGGCGCACGGGTGTGCCAGGTCACCGAGGACCGCGCCTATCTCGCCCAGTGGCTTTCGCCGGGAGCTGACTACGTGGCCTTTGCCCCCGGGGAGTTGGTGGCCACTGTCGAGCGCCTGCTGGGCGACGAGGGAGCGCGCAGGAGCATCGCCGAGCACGGCTATCGTTCCGCTGTGGCGGCGCATACCTTCGTGCATCGGGTGCGAACCATCCTCGACCGACTGGGTCTCGAGCACGCCACCGGGTGATCCCCATGGGAGCTTTTTTTCTCTGGGAGGAGTCGGCGAGCGTGGACGAGGCGGCCGTGCGGCGGGCGTTTGCCAGGCAAGGGTTCGCGCCTCCCGCCGAGTCCCGCCTCGGCCGCCTGCGCCTGCTGCACTACCGCAAGCAAGCGGCGGCGGTGGAGAACCAGCTCGGCGATGGGGACGGATGGCGGCTCTTTGCGGTGGGCACGCCCATCTATCGCGGTCTCCCCTTCAGCCAGGGGTTGGCCCGGCTGCTCGCCGAGGCGCGCTCGGGCGCCCTGGACGCCACCGAGCTGTCGGGCAACTACGCCGTCCTCATCGACGGCGGGGGACGGCTGACCCTGCTCCTCGACGGCGGCGGAGTGCAGCCGGTGTTTTGCAGCGAGGACGGTCGCCGGGCGTCGACGTCGTTCCTTGCACTGTTGGCCTCCTTCCGCCAGCCCCAGGCCCTCGACCGCCTGGCTTTCCTGGAGAAGGCCACCTCTGGCTACGTGATCGCCCCGGATACCCTGGTCGCGTCCATCCGGCGACTGGACGGCAGAAGCCACGACGCCCCGGCTCCCGGGTTGTTCAAGTTCAACCCTGTTCGCCCACCGGTGATCGATCCGCCGGCCGCGGTACGAGAGTTCAGCGGGTGCGTGGAATACCAGGTGAAGGTGCTGGATGGCTACCTCCAGCGGGTGGCGGCCTGTGCCCGGGAGTACGGGCTGGACCTGGGGCTTTCGGGGGGGTACGACAGCCGCCTCTTGCTGCTCCTCGCCTGCCGCCACCGGCTGCCGGTGTCGGTGCACACCCACGCCACTGCCGGCATGGCAATCCACGAGGGGGAACGACGGATCGTCGAGCAAATCGCCGCCCAGCTGGGGGTGGAGGTACGGGTGATCCCCAGCCGGCGGGTGGATCGGCTCGCCGACGAGGAGGTGGGTCCGCTGCTGGAGGAGAATCTGCACTACTTCGATGGGCGCAGCAGCGACAACTCCGGCGCCTGCAGCGAGACCTACACCCCGGCCTACCGGCGGCAGACGCTGGGCGGGAACGGCCTCACCGCTTCCGGCCTGGGTGGCGAGCTGTACCGGAACTCTTACCTCAGTTCCAGACGGCGGGTGTCGTTTCCCAGCTGGCTGGAGAACCGGGTCTTCTTCGGCCTGGCCCGCACCATGCTGCGAACGGGTCGCCAGTGGCAGGAGGTACGGGACAGCGTGCTGGCCAAGCTGGGTGCCCGACTGGGGGTGGACGCCTGGGGACCGGCCGACCTGTGGCTGCGTCGCCGGTACTACGCCGACGTCCGACTGCCCGACTGCGAAGGGCCGGTGGTGAACGCCCAGAGCAAGCTGGCCCTGGTGCTGGCGCCGTTCATGGAGGTTGGGGTGCGCGCCGCGGCGCTGCTGGCCACCCCCCACATCGGTCTGAGTGGACGGTTCCAGGCGGCCATGCTGCGCAGCCTGCACCCGGAGGTGGCGGCGATCACGTCCCACTACGGCTTCCCCCTCACCGCCGAGCCGCTGCGCCACCGCCTCTACGCCGCCTTGCGCGGTTATCTTCCCGAGCAGGCGTGGCTGGCGCGCACCCGCCTGCGCATCCGCGCCGGGCGGCTGGGAGCGGCGCATCTGGCGGCCTTCGAGCAGCTGCATCGCCGCTCCCCGCAGGTGCGGGAAGCTTTTCAAGCCCTCCTGGCGTTCTTCCCCGAAGTGGATTGGCGGGCCGCCATGCGCTCCAACGCCACCAAGGAGAACGCGCTGTTCTTGGGGTTTTTCCTGCGCGCCATGCACGACCGGCTGAAGTGATACGGTGCCTGGAGTGTTTCGCCTCGTTCAGCGCCTGAGCCCGCTGCTGCCCCCGTGGGCGCGGGCCGCCATTCGCCGCCGGGTCTCCCTGGTGAAGTATGACCAGCATGTGCGCCGACTCGCGGATCCCTTCGCCGCGCAGGGGGATCAGGTGGAGGTGCCGGGCAGTCCCTGCACTCTGGGCATCCTGCGGGAGCCCTTCCACTACCACAAGGTCTTCGTGCTCGCCTGCCGCGAGCTGGGGGTTTCCTACCGGCTCATCGACCTGGCCGCCAGCGACTGGATCGCCCGGGTGCGGAACAGCGGCTGCGACGCCTTCCTGGTCTGGCCGCCGGCGGCGCTGACGGTGTGGAAGGAGATGTTCGACGACCGGCTGCGGGCCATGGCCGAGATGGGGCTTGTGGTCGTGCCCGGCGAGCGGGAAACCTGGTTGTACGAGAACAAGCGGCGGACCCACGACTGGCTGACGGCCAACGACATCCCCCACCCGCACACCTGGGTGTTCTACGATGAAGACGAGGCGATGACCTTCGCCGCCGAGGCCACGCTGCCGGTGGTGGTCAAGACCAACACCGGCGCCTCCGCCAAGGGGGTGTGGATTCTCACCTCGCGGCGATCGCTGCGAGCCCTCATCCGGCGCGCCTTCCGCTCGGGCCTGGTGGCGCGCCGCCGGGATCCCCGCGACCGCCAGTGGGGCAGCGTCTTGCTGCAGGAGTTCCTCCCCGAGGTCCGGGAATGGCGCATGGTGCGCATCGCCGATTCCTACTTCGGCCACCCCAAGGGGAGGGTGGGGCAGTTTCACTCCGGCTCCGGCGCGGTGGCCTGGGATGAGCCTCCCCCCGCGTTGTTGGATCTCCTCCACGATGTGACCTCGAAAGGTGGCTTTACTTCCATGAACGTGGACATCTTTGAGACGACCGACGGCCGCTACCTGGTGAACGAGCTGCACACCGTCTTCGGCGCCTCTTACTCGGTGGATCAGGCGCGGCGGGACGGCGTAGCGGGGCGGTACGTCCGGGAGGGCGACTCGGGCGGCTGGCGGTTCGAGCCCGGGGACTTCGCCCGCAACGCCTGCGCCAACCTGCGCGTTCACCACCTGCTCACCGAAACCCTGGGAGTGAAGGTGTCCCATCGCTGGTGGGAGGGACCATGAACACTTTGTACGATCCGGCGGCCAGGGGCCTGCGGCCGGTGATCTGGCTCGCCCAGGGTTTGCTCTTCGCCCTGCTGGTGAACTTGACCTTGATTTACAAGTTCCCCCTGCTGTCGCTGGCCAACAAGGTCATCGGCGGCGCCTTCGTCGGCACCGCTCTGGTACTGCTGCTGCTGCTGCGCCGCCCGCTGCCTCCGGAAGTGACACTGTTTTTTCTCTTTCTGGTGTGGGCGGTGCTGACCGGGGTGATGGTGGCGCAGAACTACAGCTTCTTCACCCGGGAGGTCACCCTGGTGACCCAGATCGGCATCCTGATGTTCGGCGTCGCCTACCTGACGGCCGTCGAGGGCACCCCCAGGGCGGTGCTGTCCGCGCTGCTGGTGGCGGCGCTGTTCCTGCTGGTGACCGGCGTGCTGAGCGGACAGTACGATCTGGCCACGGAAGAGGAGGCGCGCTACCAGTTCCGCGGCACCTTGAAAAACCCCAACGCTTTCGGCTTCTTCATGCTGTACGGCATCAGCGCGGCGTTGTACTTCTGGCTGCGCAGCCGTCGCCGCTGGGTGAGGCTCGGCCTGCTGGCCCTGGCCTTTGCCATGCTGATGGGGATCGTTCTGTCGGCCTCACGCAAGAGCTTCCTGGCCGCCTTCGTGCTGGTCGGCCTGTGGCTGTGGTTTGACTACCGGCGGGAGCTGCTGCGCCGGGCGCGGGTCGCGGTGGCCCTCGGCCTGCTGGTCGTGGGCGCGGCGGTGCTGGTGGACCGGGTGATGGCGGCCACCTACCTCGGTCGGCGAATGGAGCGGGCCCAGGAGCAGCAGTTCATCGACCCCACCCGCCGGCTGCTGTACGAGCGCGGCGCCGACGTGATCATCTCGAGTCCTCTGTTCGGCGTCGGCCTGGGCAACTACCGCATTGCCTCCGGCACCCGCGCCGTGGCCCACTCCGACTACGTCGAGGTGGCCTCCAGCGCCGGGCTGGTGGGGGCGGCCCTGTACTTTTCCCTCTACCTGGTGCTGTGGCGCCGGCTGGACCGCGTCAAGGCGCTGGCCCGTCGGCTGGGGCGAGAGTACCGGGACGGGTTGCTGCGCGCCCTCATTCTGACCATCCTGGCGCTCGGGCTGGGGAAACCCAATTTCAACAGTATCATGACGATGACGTTGGTGGCTGCGGTGGTCGGCTACTCCTTCGGGGCCGAGCGGCGCTTGCGCCGGGCGTTGCAGCCGGCGGCCGAGCCCAGTTGGGGGCGGGACGCCGCACCGGCGGGATGGGCCGGTGCCCGGGCCGGAGCTCTCCCACCCGCGACCACCAGCTTCCGACCGCGATGACCGCTCGCGCCGTCCTCTGTGGCACGTACGTGAACGCCGTCAGCATCGTCGGCTCGCTGCGGCGGCTGGGGTGGACTGGCGAGATCATGGCGGTGAAGCCGCGGGCGCAGGGTCCCGTCCTGATCGAGACCGCCGCTCCGGAGGTCCGGGTGGTCGAGGTGGATTTCCAGGCCCCGGCGGATCTGCTGCCGTGGCTGGCTGGCCGCGGCGGCGAGCCGGTGGTCTTCCTCACCGACGAGCGCTTTCACTACGTCCTGGCCCCCCACCACGGCGGGGGGGCGACGTCGGCGGTGCGGGTCTTTGTGGGGTCGCCGGCGCATCTGGATACCATCCTGGATCGCCAGCTCTTCTGTCACTTCCTCGCTTCTCGCCGGTTAGCCGAGACGCCGCGCACCATCCCCTCCAGCGAGGATCCGTGGCGCGCCTTTGGCGACCGCTTCCTGCTGCGGGTACGGCGGAGCTGGCAGGGGCTGGCGAAGCTGCCGCGCGCCCGGGTGGTGGGCTCCAGGGCCGAGCTTGCCGCCCTGGAGCGGCGTCTCGAGGAGCAGGGGCTGGATCGCGAGGCCTGGTGCTACCAGGAGTTGCTGAGTGTCGCTCCGCGCCACAACGTCTCGGTGGGGGGGTGGCACGGACCCGGGGTGCGGGAGTACCTGACCACTCGCAAGGTGCTGCAGCATCCCCCGCGCACCGGCAACGGGGACGTCTGCGAGGTGCTGCCGGCGATGCCCGAGCTGGACCGGGTCACCTCTCGGCTATTGGACGAGCTGGCCTTCGAGGGCCCCTTCGAACTGGAATTCGTGCTGGATGCCCCGAGCGGCCGCTATCACGTCATCGAGTTGAACCCGCGCTTCTGGATGCAGCATGCGCTGGTGGAGGCGGCCACCGGCGACGGCCCGGTTCGGCGCTGCCTGGGGTCGCCACCGGCTGACGCCCCCCCCGCAGGGACCGTGACGCCGCGTTACTGGGTGAATGGCATTTATGCGCTGTACCGGCTGATGCGCGGCGACGTGCGGGTTCTTCCCTACCTCCTGTCCCGCCGGACCGTTTGCGTGCCTCGTCTGCCGCTGGCGCTGCGGTGGGTGGTTTGCTCTCTGACCGCACGACGGGGAGGCGTGGCCGACGGTGGGTGAGGGCCGGGCAGGAGAGCAGCCGCCCGGGGTGCGCTCCCTGGTGATGATCGCCAGGGGCTTTCCCTCCCCCAGGCAGCCCCAGGCGGGGGCGTTCGTGGCCGAGCTGGCGGCCGCCTTCGCCCGTTGCGGAGTGAGCGTGACCGTGGTCAACCCCCTCCCCGCCCTCCGGCGACGGGCAAAGGGGGGAGTGGCAGAGGACGCTTGGGAAGGCGACCGGCACGGGCTGACGGTGTTGCGCCCCCGTTTCGTTTCGTGGGGGGCGAAGAAAATCGGCCCGCTGCGCCTGGCCCGCCTCACCCAGGCGGGGTTCAGCGCCGCGGTGCAGCGGGCGTTGCGCCGTCACCGTCTGCGCCCGGACCTCATCTACGGGCACTTCCTGGCCCTGCCGGGGATCGCCGCCGTGGCGGCGGGCCGGGCCCTGGCCACAAGGGCGGTGGTGGGAGTGGGGGAGTCGGTGGACGGGGACGACGGCAATCTCCTGTGGACCCTGCGTCCCCTGGGGCTTACCTACGCCAGGCCTCTCCTGGCTGGCGCCGCCGGCTTCATCGCCGTCTCCCGACCGGTGCAACGCGCCCTTCTGACGCAACTGGCAGTGGGGGAGGACCGTATTCTCCTTTCGCCCAACGGCGTGGACCTGAGCGTGTTTCACCCCCGCAACCGCGGTCAGATGCGAGCTCGTCTGGGGTTACCGGCCGACCTCACCCTGGTGGCCTTCGTGGGCGCGTTCAGCGAGCGCAAGGGGGTGCTGCGGGTGCTGTCGGCCATCCGCGACCTGCCCGGCGTGGCGGGGGTCTTTCTGGGGTCGGGGATGGCCCGTCCGCCCGAGCCGGCCATCGCCTTCTGGGGACCGGTGCCCCATCGTCGGGTCGCCGAGTACCTGGCGGCGTGCGATATCTTTGCCCTGCCCAGCACCGCCGAGGGGTGCAGCAACGCCATCCTCGAGGCGCTGGCCTGTGGCTTGCCGGTAATCGCGTCCCGACGCGAGTTCAACGAGGGCGTGGTCGATAACGAGGTGGGCATCCTGATCGAGCCCCACGACGCAGGGGATCTGCGAGCTGCGATCGTGCGCCTGAGGGAGGACGCCGGGCTGCGGGCACGCCAGGCAGCCGCAGCAACCGCGCGGGCACGAGAGTTTGACGTGAACAGCCGCGCGGCGCGCATTCTCGAGTGGGCCGGACAGCTTGCCCCGGGCAAGGCCGAGCGAGACCAGTGAACGCCGCAAGGCTGCCGGTCGCCGCGGCACTGTTTCGCCGGCTAGGGGAGCAGGGCCAGGCAACGGCGCTGGCCTTCGCCCCCCGGCGCTGGCTGGAACGCGCTGTCGCCCGGGAGTTACAGGACTGCCTCGCCAACGGAGCATTCATTGTCCGCTTCTTCCGTTCCGGTCGATCCGCCCTGTCCGCCGTGTTGGTTGAACTGGCCCAGGAGCATCCCGGTGGTACCGTGTTGGTACCCGCGTACATCTGCAACGTCGTCCCGGAAGCCGTCCGCTTCGCGGGCCTGGTCCCCGAGGCGGTGCCGGTTAGCGAGACGCTTCTGCCAGATCTGCAGTTCATCGAACGTAAGATCGTTGACGCCAAAACCGTCGCCGTCATTCTCGCCTCGATCTTCGGCGCCGTTGCTTGCTCCGCCGAGTCGCTGGCGAGGATCAGGGCCCGCCGACCCGACCTCTTGGTGATTCTTGACGAGTGCCAGAACCTCATCTGCCCGTCGCCAGCCGAGGTCGACGCCCGTTGCGCCGTGGTCGTCAGCTTCAACCAGAAGAACGTGCTGGGGGCCATGGGAGGGGCGGTCCTGGTGCGTGGGGACGGGGTGTCGCTGCGGATGGTTCGCGGCCGCTGGATGCATCGCCTCGAGGATGAGCTCCGCATGTGGGGCGTCCACATCAACCAGGTGCGTCGCACGCTGCGCGATCTGATGCGGGTACTGCGCGGTCGGTCCCGCCTGACAGCAGCGCCGCGCCTGGAGTATTCGCGCTGTCGGGGGCACTACGGCCTGGATCCGCGGCCGATTCGGCGGATTTCGCTGGCGCGGGCGCTGGTGGGAATCCGTCGGTTGGGACAGGTGGAGGAGGCGAGGCGGGCGAACGCCGAGGTGATTCTTGGCCTTCTCACTCGCGCGGGTGCAACCCCAGTTCCAACGGTCGAGCGAGGTCGATCACCGTTCATTCCTTTCCGGATGAAAGGCGGTCGTCTCCCAGAGTTGCCCGGATTGCAGATCAAGGGGCCCTACGCCTGCGACGCATCGGCGACGACTTCGCTCTGCCAGGATCTTTTCTGCGTCGTCAACGATGGCATCGGAGCCATGGCAACGAGGCGATGACCGGCTCAACCCGTCGTGCAGGCCAGGTGACGCCAGTGCAGGGGAGGAGGGCGTCGGCCGACGTCTGTCACCTTTCGACGACGCACCGCGCCACCGACAACCGGATCTTCGACAGTGAGGCGGTTTCTTTGGCCCGCGCAGGATTCGCGGTGACCGTTGTCGGCCTCCATGGCTCGCCAGAGACGCGGTGCGGTGTCACCATCGTGCCGCTCCTGCCCACGAGCGCAGCGATGCCGTCGCGAGCGGTTCGTGCAGTAAAGGCGCTGCGACAGGCAGTGCGGGCGAGGGCGCGCGTGTATCACGTTCATGAACCGGAGTTGCTGTTGGTGGGTCTGCTGCTCCGGGTCCTCGGCCGTAAGGTAGTGTATGACGTGCACGAGGATGTGAAGGCGCAAGTCCAAGACCGCCTCTCTCGCTGGGGAGCGATTGGGCGGACTGTGGCTGCAGTCTGGGGCGACGTCGAGGTGGCCGCCAGCCGGTTGCTCAGCGGGGTGGTGGTGGTCGACAGCCATCTGCAGTCGCGTTTTGCAAAAAGTGGACCGGTGGTGGTCTCCAATTTTCCGTCATCTTTGTTCTGGGAGGGGGCGCGGCGCGTTCGCACCACTGCAGAGTTTCGCATCACCTACGTCGGCGGCGTCACCCAGGCCCGGGGGCTGGGAGTGCTGTTGGACGCCCTGGATCTGCTGGCGGGTGAAGTGGTTCTGCACGTGATTGGCGACATTCCCGAGACGCCGTTGGGGGCGAGGCTGCGCGCCCATCCGCGGGTGCTGCTCCACGGGCGGGTGCCGTGGTCCCAGGTGGCCGGGCATCTGGCCAACGCCGATCTGGGGGTGGCGCTGCTGCAGCCGGTGCGTGCCTATCTGGAGGTGGAGTACGTGGTGAAGGTGTTCGAGTACCTGTCGGTGGGGGTTCCGGTGCTGGTTTCGGATTTCCCCAAGCTGCGCCGACAGGTGGAGGAGTTCGGCTACGGCATGGTGGTGGATCCTGCCAGCCCGCCGGCAGTGGCGGCGGCGATCGAGCATCTGAGGAACCACCCCGAGCTGCGGCGGGAGATGGGCGAGCGAGGGCGGCGGGCGGTGCGGGAGCGCTTCAACTGGGATCGGGAGGAGGCCAAGCTCTTGGCCCTCTACCGCACGCTGCTGCCCGAGGTCGCGCCGTCGGCGGCGAAGGCCCGATGAAGGTAGTGGTTTCCCACGACGTGGACCACCTCACCTTCGCCGAGCACTGGCGCGACGCCGCCGTGCCTAAGTTCCTCCTACGCGGGGTGGTGGAGGCGGTGCGGGGGAGCTCGTCGGGGAGGGCGTTGATGCGCAAACTTCGGCGCCTGGCCGCCAACCGCGCCCACAACCTGGAGGCACTGCTGGCCTTCAACCGCGAGCACGGGGTGCCGGCGACCTTCTTTTTTGCCACCGGCCGGGGCAGGGACCTGGCCTACGGGCCGCGCCGGGCGCGCCCGTGGATCGCACGGGTGCTGGAGCAGGGGCTGGAGGTCGGCCTGCACGCCATCGCCTTTGATCGGCCGGAGCGTATCCGGTGGGAGCGCCAGCGGCTGGAGGAGATCACCGGCTCGCCGGTGCTGGGGGTGCGGCTGCACAACGTGGGCATGGTGGACAACGCCGGACGGCTGACCGATGCCTATGCCCCCCTGTTCGCTCAGGCGGGGTTTGCCTACTGCAGTAACACCTACGGGGTCCGCGATCCCTACCGTGTCGGTGGCCTTTGGGAGCTGCCCATCCTGATCACCGACGGGTACACCTTCCGCAACAACTCACGGGTGGTCAACCGCACCCTCCGGCAGGCCCAGGAGTTCACCCTCGCCCGGCTGGGGCAGGCGGAGGCGGCGGGGTTGCACCACGTCTCGGTGCTCTTTCACGACGTGTACTTCGACCCGGCGTTCGACCCCCTGGACCGGTGGTACCGCTGGCTGATCCAGGAGCTCCACCGCCGCCGCTGGGAGTTCTGTTCCTGTCGGGATGTGGTTGCTCACCTGGAGAAGGACGCCGTCGCGCCACCCGCCGCAGCGGCGAGTGGGGAGCAGAGGTGACCGCGGTGGGGTGGGTGGCGGTAGGGGCGGCAATCGTGGTCGCCGGAGTCCTGGCGAGCTGGGCCGGGGCCCTGGTGTGGGCCTACCGCTCGGTGACGGTACCACCCTCCAAGGTGGTCAACACATCGTATCTCAACGCGCGCCGGCTCGGCCCCTACTACGTCAGTCTGCTGGCCAAGCTGGGCGAGGCCAGGGAGCGGGATCAGCACGGCGGGGTACTCTACCGCCAGCATCCGCGGGGGGCGCCCTGGCTCCACCCCACCAAGTCGGCCCATCACGCCCTGGCGCACTACGAGCGCTACCTGGCCGAGGGGCGGGCCGAGGACCGGGAAGAGCTCCTGCGCGTGGCCGAGGCGCTGGTCCGCGGCGCAGTGCGGCAAGCGGACGGTACAGCTACCTGGCCATACCACGCCACGTTTTTCCCCGATCAACGGGCGCCGTGGCTGTCGGCCATGGGGCAGGGGCAGGCGATCGCCGTGCTTTGCCGCGCCTGGGAGGAGAGCGGTGACGAACGCTTCCTCGCCACCGCCAGAAGTGCCCTGGGCGTTTTCCTCAAGGAGATCGCCAATGGAGGCGTGCGCTGCGTCGATCCACGCCGCGGGGTGTTTTTCGAGGAGTACGCCTTTTTCGAGGAGGGCAGGCAGCACCACACCCTCAACGGCATGATGGCGGCACTGTTCGGCGTGTACGACCTGTGGAAGGTGACGGGGGACGAGCTGCCGCGGCGAGTCTTCGACGAAGGCGTGGCCACCATCCGGGGCAATCTGATGGCCTATCACTTCCCCTTTTGCAGCTCCTACGACCTGCGCCACGAGCACGGTCAGCGGCCGCTCTTCCAGGCTCGTTACCACATCGTGCACGTCTGTCATCTGCGCATCTTGGCCGGGATGACCGGGGATGGCTACTTCGCCGGCGTGGCCGACGTGTGGGAGCGGACTCTCGCCGACCGGATCAACCGCCTGCGCCTGGCCAGCTGGTACCTGGGGTGGAAAGCTGGAGACGTCATCGGGGCCGCCCGCTCGTACGGAGTGCTGCGCGGGCTGGGGGACAACGCGGCCCGGTTGCTTCGTCGGTGGCGGCGATGAGGATGGCGGCTGGGGAGGTGAGGCGGTGACGGCGACCGGCCAGGTGCATTTCGTCCATATCGGACTGGCCAAGACGGGCTCGAGTTTCTTACAGACGACGGTGTTCCCCGCCCATCCCCGGCTGAGAATATTCGGCACCCACGGGCACGCCAGGGAGCTGGATACCCACATCGAGCGCCTGTGGCGGGAGGAGGTGGGGGTCCTGGATATGCGCCGCTGGAGTTCTGCCTGGGCGAGGCGGTTTTTCGAGTTGTTGGCGACCCAGGGGGCTGGGGACCGACTGGTGGGAATCTCCAACGAGCGGCTGGCGGGTCACTTCGTCACCGGCCACAACGCCTTCGCGGTGGCCGACCGCCTGCACGAGGCGTTGGGGCCCGTGCGCGTGTTCATGGTCTTCCGCCATCCTCTCGCCTACCTGTCCTCGATGTACAACCAGATGGTCAAGCAGGGCAGCGCCGATAGTCTGGCGTCCATCCTGGCTGACGTCATCAATTACCCCGGGGCCGGTATTGCCGTGCGGCTGGACTACCGGTCTCTGTACGACTACTACCGGCGAGTGTTCGGCGCCGAGCAGGTGCTGGCGCTTCCCCAGGAGATGATGCGGCGAGAGCCCGGCAGGTTTTTTGAACTGCTGTTCGGGTTTTTGCGGGTGGAAGGGCTCGGCCCCGAGGCGTTGATACCCCACCAGGATGCCCGCTCCTACTCCAGGGAGAACCCGTCCTTTTCGGCGCTGTCCTGCGCTCTCATGCGCTTTCTCAACTACCTGGGCGCTAACCGCAGGCGCTCCCGCCACGTTCTGACCCGGCTGGAGCGGCGGGTGATTCACCGCCTCTTCCCGGCCCCGTCCCGGGTGAGCATGGCGACGGTGCGGCGCGCCGCCCCGGCGCTGGCCGAGCGCCTGTGCCCCGAGAGCTACGCGCTGTGGGAGGGTGAGCTGGCGCGCTACAACTATCAATTCACCTGATCGAATCGCCACGAGAAGGAAAGGGGGATGGTGTTGAAAAGGGAGGACAAATCGGCGAGGCAGGTGGCGCTACAACGTTTGCAGCTGCAAGACGTGGGCCGCGCCACCGAGATCTACCTGGAGGCGTTCGGCTCGTCCCGCTCCGGAAGGCTGGGCGCGCCGTACGCCCGCGCCTATTTGCGCTGGTTTATCGCTGAGCCCACCGCCGTCACCCTGGGGCCGTGGGTGGAGGGTGAGCTCCTCGGTTTTGCCGTCGGCGCCCCCATGGGATACCAGCGCAAGTTCAACCGGGATCTGGCGCCCACCGTGGTTCGCTGCCTGCTCGCTCGTCCGCGACTTTTCCTCGATGGGGAGATTCTCGGAGCGCTCGTGGGCAGGCTTCGCGTCCTGCTGCGTCGCCGCTCAACGCCGCCGGAGACGGTTCAGGTCCCAGAGCCGACCGTGTGTTTAGTGGGGATAGGGCTGGCCGAGCGCGCCCGCGGTCTCGGGTTGGGCGCCCGCCTGTACCGGGGGTTTCAGGAGGAGTGCCGAACGGCCACCAATGCCCGCAGCTTGCGGTGCATCACCCACCAGGACAACATTCCTGCGAGCCGGATCTTGGCCAGTTTGGGGTGGCAGCCTCTGTATGAGGATGCCCACGGGTACATCTCCTGGTACAAGGTGTTCGATTCCGAGTCGGGCTCGCCCGGCTGGTCTCCCCGCCATCGCCCGAATGGCTCGCACAGCTGATGGAGGCGAGGCCGCGCCGGCCATCTCGGCGGTCCTTCCCTGCCGCAACGAGGCAGGCCATATCGAGGCTGCTGTCCGCTCGGTGCTGGCGCAGGTGCCGCCCGAGGGCGGCTATGAGGTGATCGTGGTCGATGGGATGTCCGACGATGGGACGCGAGAGGTGTTGCAGCGACTGGCTCAGGAAGATGCTCGGCTGCACGTCGTCGATAACCCCCGGCGCATCACCCCGGTTGCCATGAACCTGGGCATTCTCGCCAGCCGAGGGCGCTACATCGCCATCATGGGCTCCCATAATCGCTACGCGGAGGATTACCTCGCCCGGGCGGTGGCGTTTCTCGACCGACGGCCCGAGGTGGACAACGTCGGGGGGTCGATGTTCGCTGACGGGACCACCTACGTGCAAAAGGCGGTGGCGGTGGCGTTCCATCACCCCTTCGGCGTCGGCGGCTCGCGCTGGCACAACCCGGCGTGGGATGGGCCCTCGGATACCGTGTTCGGCGGCGTGTACCGACGGGAGGTTTTCGACCGTATCGGGCTCTTCGACGAGACGCTGGTGCGCAACCAGGACGACGAGCTCAATCTGCGGCTCAGCCGCGCCGGTGGAGTCATCTGGCACACCCCCGAGCTCCGCAGTTGGTACTCGCCCCGTCGGCGGCTTTCGCAGCTTTTCCAGCAGTACCGCCAGTACGGCTACTGGAAGGTGCCGGTCATCCGCAAACACCGTCTGCCGGCCTCACCTCGACACCTGGTACCGGCCGCCTTCGTGCTGGCGCTGCTGGGGCTTCCTTCCCTGGCGCTGGTCCTGGGCGCGGCGGCGTTGGCCGGGGCCCCCACCGCCGGTCTGGCGCTGGGCACGCTCGCCGTCGGTGGCGGAGTGGCTGTCTCCTATATTGGGGTCAACCTGCTGGCGAGTATGCATGCGGCGGCTGCTTCCGGTTGGCGGTTCTTGCCGGTCTTGCCGCTGGTCTTCGGTTGTCTCCACCTGGGGTACGGCATCGGGTTTCTGGAGGGCCTACTGGCTTCCATCACCGGTGGCATCGAAGCTGCGCGAGCGCAGCAGGAGCTAACTCGATGAACTGCCTGGGGACGGCGGCAGCAGCGCCGCAGGCCGAGAAAGGGAGACGGGAAGGAAAGTGCGCGAGTCGTTCTTGAGTTTTTCGCCACCGTGCCTGGGTGAGGAGGAGATCGCCGAGGTCGTCGATACCCTGCGCAGCGACTGGATCACCACCGGGCCGAAGACACGCCGCTTCGAAAAGGAGTTCGCTCGCTTCATCGGAGCGGAGGAGGCGCTGGCGGTGAACTCCGCCACCAGCGCCATGCTGGTGGGGCTGGCCGCCGCCGGCGTCGGGCCGGGGGACGAGGTGATCACCACGACCATGACGTTCTGCTCCACCGTCCACGTCATCGAGCACGTGGGTGCGACGCCGGTGCTGGTGGACGTGGAGCGAGACACCCTCAACCTCGACCCGGCAGCGGTGGAGGCGGCCATCACGCCGAGGACGAAGGCGATCATCCCGGTGCACCTGTACGGCCACCCGTGCGATATGGGGTCACTGGTGCCCCTGGCGCGCAAGCATGGCCTCTTGCTGTTGGAGGATGCGGCGCACGCGCTGCCGGCCCGCCACCTGGGCAGGATGATCGGCACCATCGGGGACCTGACCGCGTTCAGTTTCTACGCCACCAAGAACCTCACCACCGCCGAAGGGGGAATGCTCACCGGAGCGCCGGAACTCTTGGAGAAGTGTCGCCTGTGGAGTCTGCACGGCATGAGCCGGGACGCCTACAAGCGCTATTCGGCGGAGGGGTCCTGGTACTACGAGGTGGTGGTACCGGGCTTCAAGTGCAACATGACCGACATCCAGGCGGCCCTGGGTCTGCACCAGCTGGCCAGGCTCCCCGCCTTCCAGCGCCGACGCCGGGAGATCGTGGCCAGGTATACGGAGGCGTTCTCCACCCTTCCCGAGCTGGAAGTGCCGGTGGAGCGGGAAGGGATGGAGTCGGCGTGGCACCTGTACGTGCTCAGATTGCACCTTCAGAGGCTGCAGATCGATCGCGCCAGGTTCATCGAAGAGCTGCGGAGGCGCAACATCGGCGCATCGGTGCATTTCATCCCTGTGCACATGCATCCCTACTACCGCGAGCGCTACCACTATGCAGAAGAGTCGTTTCCGACGGCGGCCGGGGAATTTCGGCGGCTGGTCAGCCTGCCCCTCCACCCCCGATTGACCGAGGAGGATGTGGAGGATGTCATCGAGGCAGTCGGGGATATCGTGACGCTTCACCGGAGGTGACGGGTGGCGGCGGCCGGGTTTCCCCGGTGGGTAAACGTGGCGGTGGCCGGGGCGGCCTTGCTGCTGGTCAGTCCGCTGCTGGCAGGGACGGCAATACTGGTGCGGTTCTCCTCGCCGGGGCCGATTCTCTTTCGACAACAGCGGGTCGGTCTGGGGGGGCGGTTGTTCTGGATGCTCAAGTTCCGTACAATGAGAGTAGGTAGCGAGGGGCCCCTCGTGACATCCCGCGACGATAACCGCATCACGCCAGTGGGGCGATACCTTCGCCGGCTCAAGCTGGACGAGTTGCCGGAGCTGTGGAACGTGGCGCGGGGGGAGATGGATCTGGTGGGGCCTAGGCCGGAGGTGCCATCGTTGGTCGACCCCTCGCACCCGCTGTGGAAGCAAGTCCTTTCGGTGCGCCCCGGGTTGACCGATCCGGTGACCATAACACTCCGCAACGAGGAGGAACTGATGGCATCGGTTCCCGGCGAGCGCGACAGCTTCTATCGCAACGTGTTGCAGCCTTACAAGCTGCGACGCTACTGCGACTACCTCCGCACGAGAAGCTGGCGGAGCGACCTGAAGACGATCCTCATCACTGTTTTGGCGGTCCTTCGACCGGCGATGTTCCCACCGCCGTCGCTGGCGGAACTGATGCGGGAGGCGCCGCCCTGGAGCGGTGATGAAGAGGCCGCGCGGGTGCCAGATGCGTAATGGCAAACTCGCCGGGCTGCGTTTCCAGCCCCCCTTGCTGGAGGCACCGGCGGAGCTCTACTGGGTGCTGTGTCGGGGTTTCGCCCCCCCCGGCCGACTGCCCTGGGAGGGTCTGGACGGTGCCAAAGCCCTCGCCATGGCCCGCCGCCTGGATGTGGCCGCGCGAATCGCAGGGCGAAATCCGGCCGGTGAGCTGGCGCGGGAGGTGGGCGAAGACGTGGCGGCGCAGTTGGTGGAGGTGTATCACCAGGCGGCGGCCGAGATGGCCCGCGTCGCCGGTATGGCGAGCCTGCTGGCAGAGATCGCCGCGGCCGAGCGTGTGCCCCTGCTGTTCTTGAAGTTCGTCGCGTTGCACCTGCAGGGCGCGGTGGCGCTGGGCACCCGCCGCGCCGCCGACGTGGACCTCCTGGTGCCCGAGGAGGCGGCCGCGAGCTTCCAGCGGGCCCTGGAAAGACGAGGATTCTTTCTCCCCACCACGCGAATCCGTTTCTACCAGCTGCCGGCGATGTTCCGCGGCGTGACCGTGGAGGTTCACTCCCGGGCGCTGCGCCTGTGCCCGCCGGGGAACCCCACGGCGGCCACCTTCTCCGAACTACACGCCGCCGGGATGCTGGAGCGCCGGCCGGAGCTGCCGGGGGAATGCTTCGTGCTGGCCCGCCAACTCCTCCTGGCCCACGCCATCGCCCACGGCATCGACCAGAACGCGTTGCGGCCCTGGCGGTACCCGCTGCTCCGCATGGTTGCCGATCTCCTGGATCTGGACTTTTCTCCCGCCGAGCAGGACGTGTTCATGGGCGCGGGCTACCAGTGGATTCGCGACGTGGTCTCGGTGCAGGAGGTAGAGGCGGCGGTTCACCTCGCCCATAGCCTTGCCAGCGGCCGGGTGCCCGAGCTCCTCTCCGACCAGCAGTCGGCACCCGCCGCGCTGCTCCTGCGGCACGTGGTGGCCTCCGCCCTGGACCGCGGGTACGCGGATTCCCTGCGCCTGTTCGCGCTTTTTCGCCCGGCCCCCGGCGACCGCGGTCTGTGGTTCGTGCCACGCCGGCTGGCCAGTGCCTTGCTGATCTCCCGCAGCGAGATGAACCGGCGCTACGGCACCCGCTCCAGCCGACTGGGCTATCTGGTGCTGCGGCTGTGGCGACCGCTGGATCTGGTTCGCAGGTTTTTCCGGCATGTGCGGATGTACTTGCGTTATCGACTCCGTGCACGGCGTCTGCGGGGGCGGTCGTTCTGGGATCGGCGAGACGACCAGCTCAGCCCTCAAGGGTAGGGGCGGAGGGCGGCGCTCAGGAGCGGGGGCGTGAGAGCCAGTGATGTCACAGCCGCAGGCTGGTGACCAGCTGGCGGGTGAACGTCTGGACATCGCGCTCGGCGGTGGCCTCATCGACTTCGAAGGCGTTGACTAGCCTGGCCACCAGCGCCGCTTCCGAGGCGGCCCCTTCTCGCATCGCCTGGACCAGAAACAGGGCGGTTTCGTTCAGCGACAGCACCTCCAGGCCATCCAGCCGGAGTAACACTCCGGTGCCGTCGGCCAGGGTGGCGCAGCTCAGGCGGCCACTTTTGAGAAGGTTGGCAATGGTCTCGATCGGGTTCATGGGTGCATCCCTTCGGTGCCGGCAGTATAGCGGGCCGTGGCGTCGGCGCGAGGACGGTAAGCCCGCGACTGATCTCGCCCCGACACGGTGGCTGCCGGCCCTTCACCCCGCTAACCGTGAGCCGGGGCAAGCCTCACGGTGGTCTCCGGGATCCCTTTTGGCGCCCCCGCCGCGGGCTGTGGGTAGTGCCAAGGGCCCCCCGGGCACCGTCGGCTACCGCATCACCAGCCGGGCGAGCTCGGTCAGGAAGTGCTCCACGTCATGGCGGGCGGTGCTCTCATCGACGTCGAACTCGGCGGTCAGCCGGGCGACCAGCTCCTTCTCCTTGGTAACACCGCTGCGCAAGAGATTGACGAGGAACTGCCCGGTCTCGTTCAGGGAGGCGACCGCGCGGTTGTGCAGGGAGAGGATGACCCCCGAACCGTCGGCCAGTTCGGTGAGGGTCAGCTTTTCATCGGTGGTGAGGGCGCTGGCGAGGGCTTCGGCGTCGATCATGGCTGGGCGGGTCTCTCCACGGCCCACTCATTATACGCGGCCACGGGTCGGCCGGGCAGGGTGACGTCGATGGGGGCGATTCTGGCTTGGGTGGGGGAGGCGAAAGCCAGTGAGGCGCGGGCGAGGCTGGCGGCCATGGCGGCAGTGTCCCCGCACCGCGGGGCACTGACGGCGGCGGCGGTGCCAGGGGGGGCGGTGGGTGTCCAGGCTGTCGGTGGCGATGCAGTGCTTCACTGCTGCGGCGATGGTGTACTGGCAGTCCACGGCTTCGTGGGCAACCGCGCCGAACTGGCGGCGCGCTGGGCGATTCCTGTTGGCGGGGCGGCGAACCTGGCGGAGTGGCTGTGGGCGGCGTGGCGTCAGCAGGGCGAGGCCATGGTCGCGGCGCTTCGCGGGGAATGGGCGATGGTGGTGGTGGAAGCCGGGCGAGGGGAGATCGTGGCGGCGCGGGATCGTCTGGGCCTGCGGCCTTTACACTGGTGCGGGACAATCTCCGGGGTGGCACTGGCGAGCGAGGCGCGACAGGCGCTTGCCGGCGCCGGGAGGCCACGGCGCATCGACCCGGAACGGCTGGCCATGCGGCTGGCAAACCTGTACGACGATTCTGGAAGAACCCTCTACCAGGACGTAGATGCAGTGCGCCCGGCGCGACTGGTGCGTTGGTCGTGGCCTCAGCCAGAATGCGTACCACCTCGCGAGCAGGTGTATTGGTCTCCTCCCGCCGCCGCGGGCCGGGATGATCTTCCCCTAAAGCAGGCGGTGGAGGAGGTGCGGGAACGTATCACGGTGGCACTGGCGCGGACGGTCCCGGAGCAGCCCTGCGCCCTCTCCCTCAGCGGAGGTCTGGACTCGGGGTCGTTGTGGGCGCTCACAGTGACAGCTCGCCAAACGGGCGCCGCATGGGCGGGACGCGTGCAGCCCTTCTCACTGATCTACCCCGGTCGCCCCTACGACGAGTCGGAGCGCATCCGCGCCGCCCATGAGGCAGGGGGGGGAGACGGGGTGATCATCGATGCCTCTTCCCAGAGCTTGGCCGGGGAATTCGGGGAGCTGATGGGGAGCCTGGATTATCTGGCCATGCCGACGCTGGTGCAGGTCAAGTTGACCGCACAGGCCGTCAGGGAAGATGGAAGGCGGGTGATTCTCACCGGCATGGGGGGCAACGAGTGGCTCTCCGGCAGTCTGCTCTACCTGGCCGAGGATCTCCGGGCCGGAAGAGTGTGGACCTGGCTGAAGGACGTGCTCTCTTTGGAACTCCCGCCCGGCCGCCGGCGGTGGGCCCTTGTACGTAAGACTCTGTCCCTGGCGTTGCGGCGGAGGCCCAATAGCCCCCCCAGGCTTCCTGCCTGGCTCCACCCCCGGTGGCAGGTGTTGGCGAGCAGGGAGGGACTGCTGGTTGGTGGTGGTGGCCGCCGCTTTCGTTCCAATCATGAACGGATGGTGGAAAACGTGCACTTTTACCAGGCCGGCAGTGTTCTGGCGCTGGAGCAGTACGGTGCTTTCCTGGGCGTCGAACTGCGCCACCCTCTGTGCGACGGGGACCTGGTGGACTACTGCTTTGCGCTACCCGGCAGGCTCTTCGTCGGTGGGCGGCGCCCCCGGCACTTGCACCGCCTGGCGGCGGGACCATTGCTGGCATCGGCGATTCGTGACCGCCTGGAGATGACCACCTTTGAGGAGTGGCTGCAAGAGGCGCTCGGCGGCGTGCTGCATCGGCTGCCAAACCGCTCTCATAACTGGGCTTTAGCGCAACTGGAGGTGGTATCTGGGCGGGGGCTTGACAGTGAGCTGCGACGGTGGTACAAAAATAGGGCGAGAGGTTCAGTCATGGCGTTGATAGCAGTTACTGAGGGTCTGGTGAGAGCCGCCAACGAAAGTGGGGCCGAAGCAAGGTTCCTGTGAAAGGAGGATTTCGATGGCTAAGGACGAGAGCAAGCAACGGCGGGTGTACGCTGCGCCAACTCTTGTAGTTCGGCGCCTGGAGGAGGTGGTGCGGGGCGAAGAGGGCTCGGAACCGGACGTCTACGGGGCAGCTACCGAACCGTAGTTGCCCACGGCCACCTCCGGCGAACAAGGAAAAAGGGGGAAAGCCATGAAGAAAATGACGTTTGGGGCCTTAGTATTTCCAATGGTGCTGTTTGCGGCGATTGCCGCGGCGCAAAACCGGGTTGGGCCGCCGGTGGGTCCGCCCAAAAACGATGGAGTGGGTCCAATGTCGCTGGCCGACGTGACGGGGGAGGTTAATGCTCCATCGGGCGTGACTGCACTGGACTCATGCACCTCGTCTCCCTGTGTGTTTAGTGGTCTGGAAGAGCACATCTTTGCCCGGAATATCCGGTACGGCACTTCGAATTGCAAACTAGACTTCACAAACTCTTTCTTCACGGTGTTCGACTACACCTTCACGCCGGTGTCGGGGGCGCAGTACCTGGGCATCAGCTTCACCTCCCAGGTTGCCATCAGCAACCACAACTCCAGTTCAACCGTGGTTGGCCTGGCGATGCAGTGCACCGTGTTCCAGGGTACGGGCTCCATTCCCTGCCCCGGCACCACGGCGCAGCCGTTCCTGACGCGCCAGAACAACGACTCGGCGGGTAATCGCACCGGCAACTTGGGCTTTGCTTCCTACCACGGGCTGGTCCGGCTGGACAACGACTACCAAAACGTGCAGGTGCGGGTGCGCATCAAGACCAGCGATACCACCAACGCCGCTGTAGGCGCCTTGTGCTACAGCTTCATGGAGTTGACCCAGTACTATTCGCCGCCTCCTTCATATTAGGGCAGATACAGAGATCCACGCAGATAGCTCTGGGATGGCGGCAGTGAGGGACTGCCGCCATCGTCCTTTCTTCTGCCGGCCTTCCATACGATGAGCAGCCGAATCCCGTTCGCCGATGGCACCTTTGTTGTACCTGTCAGGGGATTGCCCCAGTGGCTGCTGTCCGCCTTGGCGGAAGAGTGGTACGTCTCGTGGGGCACGGAGGGTCCTCGTGCAAGTCGCGACGGCCTACCGGTCTTGGTGTTGCGGAGTAACCATGGAGATCGACCCGCCTCGGGTTCGCGCCATGGGAGATTCTCTGTTCATATCAGGGATGGACACCTGGTGGTGCAGCGGCACGCCGTGCGCGTGGATCTGACAGCGGAAGAGGTGGTGATTGAGCTGCAGCACGCGGCGGAGGCCAGGGATGCCGGGGCCGCTCTCCTGGCGCAAACCAAGGTGGCCCTCCTGCGCTGCCTGGCCAGCGCTGGCGCTCTGGCGCTGCATGCCGCCGCCTTCGAGGTTGGCGAGGACGGGTGGTTGTGCGCGGGAGCCAGCAATTCGGGCAAGTCCACCCTGGCAACGCTGGCAATTCGCCAGGGCGGGCGTATCGTCTCCGATGACAGCTTGCTGGTGTGGAGGCAGGCAGAGACGATCCAGGTGGCGCCATTGAGGCGCGACGTGCACTTGCGGTCAGCGACGGCGATCATCCTGCCGCCGGAGCACCGTCGGTGCTCAGCCGAAACCTCTCCAGGGGCGCGGGCGACTCTGACCCGTGCCGACATGCCAACGGTGTTCACCCCTCGGCTCATCCCCCAAAAACTCCTCCTCTGCCGCATTGACCGCCGTCGGGGCCGGACGAGGGTGCGCCGAATTTCCCAGGGGGAGGCCCTCGGCGGTTTGATTCTCGCCACCAGCGCAGCCTACCTGGCGCGGCAGTTCCCGGCCTTGCACCGGGCCACATGGGCAGTGCTGGAGCAACTGGTGCGTACGGTGGAGTCGTTCCATGTGGACCTTGGCCGGGAGGTGATGGAAGACCCGGATGGGGCCTGGGCGTCTCTGCGGAAATGCATTGGGAATTGACCTGGCTCCCCAAGGCCAGGCTCTGGAGATGACAGACGCGGCAAGGGAAGGTGCGCCATGGTGGCGGTGAATTTGGGGGTGACGCCGATTTTCATCATCGGTTCGCCGCGCTCGGGCTCGACCTGGCTGCAAGCGCTGTTGGGAACGCACCCCCTCGTCGCCACCACAGTGGAGCTGACCGTCTTCCATCACTACGTCGCCCCCTGGTTGGAAAAGTGGGAGTTCGAAAAGAAACTGCGGCAGCACGAGGTACCGCAGGGGTTGGCCTTCGTTCTCGGCGAGACGTGGGCAGAGCAGTGGCTTGCCCGCTTTGTCGAGGAGGTCTATCGCGCGGTTGCCGCCCGCAAGAGCGGCTGCCGCTTCCTGCTCGACAAGCAACCCGCCTACTCCCCGCACGTCAGCCTGATCGATCGCTTTCTGCCGGACTCCCGCTTCGTGCACATCATCCGTGACGGTCGCGACGTGGCAGCGTCCCTGCGCCGGGCGGGTCGATCCATGGTGCTGGGAGAAATGCGAATCTATCACGGGGCGAAGCTCTGGACCCGGTACGTCCAGGCGGCGCGGGATGCCGCGGCGCTGGAGGGGCGCTACGTGGAGGTCCGCTACGAGGCCCTGCGTCAAGCCCCCGAGCGGGAGCTGGCGCGCGTGCTGGACGGTTGCGGGATCCCGTGGAAACGCGAGTGGCTTGAGCAGACCGTTCGGAGCCTGAGCTACGACGCAATGAGGATGGCGCATCGGACCGCAGACCCCGCCGTGGCTGCTCACCCGAAGCACTACCAGGGGGCGCAGATGGGGCGTTGGAACCGGGAGTTTTCCCTCGCCGACCGATACGACTTCGACTGCGTGGCGGGCGGCCTGCTGTGCGAGTTGGGCTACGCCCGCCCCGGGTGGTGGAGGCAGCGGTGGTGGGAGGCCGTGGCGGTGCCGGCTGCCGGGGTGAGCAGGCGGGTGGCGAGAACCCTTTCTCAGCTCATCACCGGCCTCCGGCGGGGGTTAGCGGATCAGCATGTGAATGTCGGTGAGACGGCGAGGATAACCGCGGATGGCCTGCGGGGGGCTGAGCAGGGCAAGGGGACCGGAACACCGCAGCCATGAGCGGGCGACGATTCCTGGCGGCCAGGGTCAGCGAGGCGCGGCGACGGGGCCGGGAGACGGCACGTGCGATAGCCCTGGTGGCGCGCTTCGCGCCGCGGTTGACGGCGGCGTGGGCGATGCTCCTGGCCGTTCAGGGGGTGTTACCGGTGGCGGTGGTTTACCTCACCCGCGCCTTGGTGGACAGCCTGGTGGCGGCGGCGGGTTCCGGGGCGGAATGGGAAAACCTCGCGCAGCCGCTGCTCTATGCCGTGCTCATGGCGGCGGTATTGCTGCTCGGCGAGGTGCTGGCGGCGGTGATCCGGTGGGTGCGCACGGCGTTGTCGGAGATGGTGCGGGACCACATCGCCTCCCTGGTGCACGAGCGGGCGGTGGCGGCGGATCTGGCCTTTTACGAATCGCCCGAGTACTTCGATTTGCTGCACCGCATCCGCTGGGACGTCGCAAGCCGCCCCATGGCGCTGCTCGAGAACGTCGGCTCCATCGCCCAGAACAGCCTGACGCTGGCGGCCATGCTGGTGGTCCTGCTGCGCTTCGGGGTGGCCATCCCGCTGGCGTTGGCGCTGTCCACGCTGCCGGCGCTCTACGTGGTGCTGCGCTTTGCCGTGCGCGAGTACGAGTGGAAGCAGCGGGTCACCGCCGACGAGCGGCGGGCGATGTACTACGAGTGGGTGCTGACCAGTCTGGAGAACGCCCAGG
>CALEVZ010000014.1 GCA_937924755.1 uncultured bacterium | reverse complement strand
AGGCGCCCACCCCTTCTCCGGGGTGGGCCGACCGCACCTGGTGACCGGAACAACCCGCGCACGCACCCCACAACCACGCCTCCACCCCCCCCAAAAATCACCCCGCCCAACCCCAAAGACGCCGGCGGTGAGAAAGGCGGGCTAGAGGGTGGCGAGCAGATCGGCGAGGAGCACGGTGCGGCGGGACAGTGAAGTCAGACTGACTCGCTCCTCTGGGGTGTGCATCCCTGTTCCCACCGGGCCGAGACCGTCCAGGACGGGAACCGAGACGGTGCATGGGAGGAAATTAGGGAAGGAGATCCCACCCCTGTCTTCCTCGACCTCCAGCCGCCAGCCGCGTTCGGCCGCCAGCGACACCGCGCGCGCCGCCAGATCCCGCCCCGGGCCGTGGGGGTCCACCGGAGAAACCGCCTCACCGGAGGTAAACGAGGTGGTGACATCGAATTCGGCGGCGACGCGATCGCCGATGGAGCGCAACTGAGCGAGCACCTCGTCGCCCTCGGCGAGCGTTAAAAAACGCAACTCGCCCTCCACCACGGCGCGGTCGGGCACCACGTTGAGCTGGCGGGTGGTGCCCACCAGCTCGGCGCGATCCCGCAGCTGCCCCACGAAGTCGGCGGAACCGGCCACCAGTCGCGCTACGTTGATCGTCGGCCCCGCTCCCGGGCGAGAAAGGGCAGCGGCGTCGAGACTGAAACGGGCGGCGGCGGCCAGCGCCGAGCGCCCGTCCCAGTAGGCCAGCCCCGCGTGACTGGCCCGTCCAAGCACCTCCAGGCGCCACTCCCGCATCCCCCGCCGCCCGGCCACCAGGGTCTCCGCCTCGCCGCGGGCTTCGCCGGGCTCCAGCACCAGCACGGCGCGGGCGGTGCCTCCCAGCTCCCGCATGGTGCGCTCGGAGATGGCGCCGCTCACCTCCTCATCGGGTACCACCGCCAGCAACAGATCGGCGGGGTAACTGGCGCCGCGGGCCTGCAGCAGATCGAGGGCACCGACGAAGGCCGCCAGGCCGCCCTTCATGTCCAGCGCGCCGGTGGCCACCAGGTGGTCGCCCTCCCGCTGGGGTGATCGGGCCGGCAGGACGGTATCCATGTGACCGATGAGCAGAAGACTTCGGGCCGCTCTCCGGGGACCGCGAGCCAGCAGCAGGGGCAGATCGCCGTTCTCGCTGGCCTCAGTCCTGATCTCGGCCGCCAGGCCGTGGGCCGCCAGCACCTCCCGCAGGCGATGGGCGACACGCCGCAGGCCGGCAGCGTCGCCGCTGGGGGAGGAGATGGCGCACAGCTCTTCCAAGAGCCGCTGGGTCCGCTCCCGAACCTCCTCGGGCAGGTGCTGCCTCACAGGGAGGGAGTGTACAATGGCGGTCGGCTCCGCGACGTGTCGGTCCACCTCGCCGCAGGGGGCGGTTGTCGCAGGGGGTGTACTCGAACACGAAGACGCCGTCCTACGTGGCCACGGCGGAGCGGCCGTGGGGGGAGGAAACGGCCAGGTCCCACACGTAGGGTGGGTCAGCGCCGTTGGCGCCGACGCAGTGCCAGCTCTGGCCACCACCCTCGCTGGCTACTACGGTACCGACAAAGAGATGGCTCCCTTCATCGGCCCGCGGCCGAGGCCCGTCCACGTCTGCCCGCCGTCGTCGCTACGGCGGGGGTGAGCGGTGGGGGCGGCAACTGCCCAAAAAAGATTGGCGTTGAGGGCCGGCGACCAGCACCGAGGCGCCGCCCCCCTAGGGGCCGACGGGTCGCCAGCGGGGAGTCTCGGTCTGTGCCTGGAGCCGCCCGGCCACGGCCATCGCTGCCAGGATGGCGGGAGCCATGATGAGAGTGCGGTGGGCGCGAGTCATTCTCTGCTTCCTCTGTCACCGTCGGGCCGGGCCGCTTCGCCGCAGCGGGCGATTATCTCTGGGGGCGTCCTCCAGGAGGGAAATGCCCTCGTGGCTGGCGACGGCGAAACGTCCGTGGGAGAGCGAGACGCTCCAGCCGTAGAGCCAGGGCAAACCGTCTCCCCCATGCCCCAGCGCGTGCCATGTCTCACCCCAGTCGGGCGATTCCCGGACTGCTTTGAAGGCACCGGTGCGGCGCGGCAGGGGAAAAACACCGGCCGCCACCACCCGCCTCGCAACGCGGGGATCAGCCACAAGGCCGATCACGGCGGTGAAGGCACGGCGGAGCCACTGAAAGCTATCGCTCTCACACACCCGCATTCCGACGCCGTCCGTGCCGATCAGGTAGCGCTCGGGTCTGAACGGGTCCATCTCGACTGCCAGATTCTGGTCCCATCCACATGGAAAGACGGGGCATTGTGTGCGCCCCGCCAACTCCTGTCCCTGCACTGCGCCGTACCAGGTTCGACCGGAATCGAAGCTTCGAGTCGGGCGGTAGAACCTGGTGCCGCGAATGTGGTCGGGGTTGGCGGAATGACCCGCTATGGCCTGGATTTCTACCCTCCGCTCCTCCCAGGTGCTTCCCAGGTCTACCAAACGCCAGAGGGACGACCCGCCGGCGATCAGAATCATGTTCCGGCGGGCTTCGGCAAAGACCGCCGGCTGGGGCCAGGGGCACGACGACAAAGCCGCCGGCACGGGCAAATTCGACCACGTCCACCCTTCATCATGAAAGGTGAAGACGCCGGACTTTGTGATTGCCAACATGTGGGAAGGACCCTCAGGGCCAGCGAGGAGAATCACCTGGCCGGAGTGGCTGAAGTCGAGCACCGGAAGCCAGGATGCTGACGCCTCATGCCACCGGTACAGGTGCCAGGAATCGGCGGCCAGGGCCGGAGTGCCGCTTTGCGGATCGAGGAGGACGGCCACGGTGAGGCGTCCTGAGAAGCCTTGGCGGCGCGCCTCGCACTCCTCCTCGCCATCGCGGCAGAACCTAAGCGAGTTGGGGCCGCTGCAGCCTACCAGCTGCCCGCCTTCGCGGGGCAGCCAGCCGCAGAGGGAGGAAGATGGCGAAACGGCTGCAACGAACGTTGCTGCCAGCTCCCACCGCTGATGGTGACCATGCCAGCGCAGCAGGCCGGCGTTGGCGAGGGCGTACACGACGCCGGTCTTCGAGTCCATCCGGAACTGGCGGATGGCCAGTTCACCAGAAGGCGACGGTACTTCGCTGAGCCCTGCACCGGCGACCTCCCAGGAGAGGCCGCCGTCGAGCGATCTCCAGACGTCTGAGCCATCGGCGAGCCACGCCCCGGCCCACCCCCGGCAACACCTCCAGCGCCGATGGCTGTCCGCTGAATCCATCGAGCACTTTGGCGCACTCATCCAGGGTGGTTGAACAGAAGTAGACCGATCCCGGGAGGGCGAGCAGCAGATCGCCATCCTCGGTGATCGCCATCAGCATTCCGAGAGCACCCGACGGAAGGGATGGCCAGGTTCGCGCGCGCCAGGTGGTGCCATCGTCCTGGGTGGCGTAGACGCTGCCGCTCGCTGTCAGCGCGTCCGCGACCCGCGGGCGAGTGGGGTCGTAGGCCAGAGCAGTAATGGCGTGGAACGTCGGATTTCCGCCGACTGGCAAACCGTACCGCGCCTCCTCCCAGGATCGAGCGGCGTCGTGGCTGCGCCAGGCGCCGGCATTGTTGGCCGCGGCCAGCACCAGGTCCCTTTTATGGGGACTGGGAGCCAGCACGGTGATCATCTCCTCGGGAACTCCTCGCCCCAGCCACGTCCAGGAATGCCCACCATCATCGCTGCGGTGCAGCTGGGCGTAGTTCGTCAGCGTCCAGATGCGATCGACCTGTAGGTCCGCGATAAAAGCCGTCGCGCGGCCTCCCCAGGGGCCGAGGGGTCGCCACCGCGGCGCCTCGCCCTGGCTTTGGGCAGCGGCGCGGACGGCCAGTGCCATCAGAACGATCAGGCCCATCCATTGCCTGTGTGCGGCCTGCCTCATGCTGTCATCCTTTCGCTGGCCTCGAGCCGGAGCGCTGCGCCGCAGGGGCGGTCGTCGCGGGGCATGTTCTCCAAGAGAAAGACGCCACCTTCGGCGGCCACCGCGATTCGCCCGGGACGAAACGAAAGCCGCAGGTCCTGGGGTGAAAATAGAGGCTGATCTCCCCTCGGCGGAGACCAGCTGGCCCCCCGTCATCGTTTTTCAGGACGTATCAGCTCTGTCGCTCCCAGTACCGGCCGCCGGCGACGAGAACATGGCCGGGTCTGTCGGGGTCGGAGTCCGCGTTGGTGATCCCGGGCAAGCCCGTCGCCACCGGCCGCAGGTCGTCGCTGCCCTGATAGCTGTACAGCCCCGAGGACGCCGTGCCCATCAGCACCCGTTCGGCGTTGAAGGGATTCGCCGCCAGCGCGGTGACGACGGAATCCCAGCACCATCCGGGAGGGCAGGTCGCCACCGCGTGATCCTCGGGCAGCAGCCAGGGAGCGAACCAGCTCGCTCCGGCTTCCGGGCTGCGCTGCAGGCGTCTCTGGACACCAGCCCACCCATCGTTGGGATTGCGGGGGTCCACCGCCAACACCTCAGCCGTGATGGGCGCCAGTGTCCAGCAGGCACCGGCATCGGCAGAGCGCCAAAAGTCCCACCCGTCACCGGCGACTGGCAGGTCGCCCCGGTGCTGGGTCAGTGTCAACGGAACTGATTTCTCATGGTTGGCAGACTAGAAAGAGAGCCCATGGGTCGCAGAATCATCGTCGCCGTGTCTTCCCTGCTCAATGTTGGGTGTTGTGCACGACGTGTCAAAAGCCGGCGGGGAACGAGAAGTGTCGGCGCTCACCTTCAAGGGCAGCGGCCTCCCATGAGGTCGCAGAAACAGGGGAGGGGTTGGAATGCTTTGCCGCGGCCGCCTGGGCGGAGAAAACCCAAAGGTCGCTCGCGCCACCGCCGGGCTCAGGCCCACACCCCGGGAATGGGGCGGCCACAGGCGGGACAGGCCCCCCGGCGCAGGCGGTTTTCCCGCACCGCAAAGCCCGCCCGGCGGATGAGCATTTCGCCGCAGCCGGGGCAGAGGGTATTTTCCGCCGGGTGGCCGGGGAGGTTGCCCAGGTAGACGTAGGCCAGCCCCTCGGCGCGGGCGGCGTCGTGGGCCCGCTCCAGGGTGGCCAGCGGGGTGGGGGGGAGGTTGGTGAGGCGGTAGGTGGGGTGGAAGCGGGTAAAGTGCACCGGCACTTCCGCCCCCAGGTGGCCCTTGACCCAGCGGGCCAGGTCGCGGACCTCGGCCTCCGAGTCGTTGAGGGTAGGAATGAGGAGCACCACGATCTCCAGCCACACGCCGGCGGCCCGGATAACCTCCAGGGCGCGCAGCACCGGTTTCAACTCCCCGCGCAGCACCTCGCGGTAGAAGGCCTCGCGGAAGCTCTTCAGGTCCACCTTAAAGGCGGCCAGGTGGGGCAGCACCTCTTTCAGTGGGGCTTCCTGGATGTAGCCGTTGGAGACCACGGTGGTGCGCACCCCCAGGGCACGGGCGGCCAGGGCGGTGTCCCGCACGTACTCCCAGAACACCACCGGCTCCGAGTAGGTCGCGGACAATAGCGGAGCCCCCGCCTGGCGGGCCTGGCGGGCCAGGGTCTCGGGGGGCATGGGGAAACTGGCCACCTGTTCCGGGCGAAACTGGGAAATCTCCCAGTTCTGGCAGAACTTGCACTCCACGTTGCAACCCGCGGTGGCCCACGACAGCGCCCGTGCCCCCGGCAGCACGTGGAAGAAGGGCTTTTTCTCGATGGGGTCCAGGTGCACGGTGCAGGGCAGGGAGTGCACCAGGGTGTAGTAGAGCCCGCGGCGGTTCTCCCGCACGCCGCAGCCGCCCCGCTCCTGGTCGGCCACTTGGCAGGCCCGCGGGCAGAGCTGGCACTCCACCCGCCGGTCCGGCAGTTTGCGGTACCAGGAGGCCTCCCGTCCCTCCAGGTGGAGGTCGGGGGGACGTGAACGTTGCCCCGCTGCCGCTCCCCCGGACAGCAGGCACGCCGCCCCGGCTCCCAGGAAGGCGCGGCGGTGCATCATCCCTGCACCACCTCCACCCGGGCCGGGTCCCCCTCCCCCAGCCCGTACCCTTGGGCGGTGGCCAGCCACCTGGGGGGCCGCCCCGCTGCTGCCAGGGTGGGCATTCCCCGCCGCTGCCGCTCCCCGTCCATCACCCGCCAAGCCCAGGCGTCGGCGGCCAGCAGGTCGGTGGAGGCCGCCACCACACCCAGGGGCCAGGTGGCGTCAGGGCGAAAGGCGGGGCCGCCGTGGCACTGCGCGGTCACCCCGTCTAGGATGGTGAGCCGCACCTTCTGGCGCAGGAAGGGGTGGCGCAGCAGGTCGGCCAGGTAGGGGTCGCAGTTGCCGTCGTGGTATTTGTTGGGGTTGTGGATCACCCCGTACCAGTTCTTAGCCCCAGCGGACACCCCGGCCAGGTCGTGGTCCTTCACGACCCCGAAGGAAATCAAGGCGGTGCAGGTGGTGGACACCAGGCGGGCAAAGCACGAGCCGATGGAGCCCGAGGTGGAGGGCTCGGCGTCGTAGTCGTTGTCGATGCCCAGGCAGCGGTAGTGCTCCCGCTCCCCAGGGGAGAAGCCGGCGCGGCGCAGCTCCCGGGCGGAGCGCTCGAAAACGAGGATGCGCTCCCGCCCGACCCCTGCCTCCCGGAGCAGGGCGGCGAGGGCCTCCACCAGCTCCGGGCGGGGCGACATGCCGCGGCCGGCCAGGCAATTGAGCTTGATCCCCACAGTCTCAGTGGCCGGGAAAAGGGTGCGCAGGGCGGCGAGGGGCGACGCCGCCCCGGTGGCGGCTACGAGGGCCCTCTCCAGGGCCCGGCGACCGGCGGCCGGGGTGAGCTCTACCCCAGCCAGGGGGGCCAGACCCACCCGGGCCCTGGTTGCCGCCCGGGCGCGTCGGGCGAGCAGCGCTCCGGGGAGGGCCAGGCCGGCCAGGCGGGCCAGGTCGCGACGGGTGAAGGTTGGGCTCACTCCGGCTCTCCGAACACCTGGGCGGTGAACACTTCGAAGCTGGCCCCTCGGCGCCAGGCGTCGGCAGGCAGGCCCGCCTTGCGGGCCAGCTGCGACAGGAAGGTGTCCCGGTCCCACCCGGTCTCGCTGGCCACCTGGGGGAGGAACACCGCAGTGCGTCCCTCTCTGGCCAGGATCACTCCGTGCCGGCCCAGCTGGATGGCCTCCGGGCCCGGCACCGGAGTGAGGGGGGAGAGTACCGACACCTCCAAGCGCACCTGGGCCAGCTCCTCCCGGGCCAGAGGGGGAAAGCGGGGGTCGCGGGCGGCGGAGGTGGCGGCGCGAATGATGGCATCCACCAGCGGCTCCCGCCCGACGATGGTGCCGATGCACCCCCGCAGACGTCCCTGCTTGGCTGCGCGGGCACCGGTGTTGTGGATGGTCACGAACACGCCCCCCACCGCCGCCAGGTTGCCGGCCACCGGGTGGGTGGCAAACCAGTGGGCTAGTTGCGGCCCGTTCAGGAGATGGGTCTCGAGGGCAGCCCGGGCCAAGGCCAGGGCGGCGCGCTGCTCGTCCTCGTCCAGCACCCCCAGGGGTGGGGGCGGAGGGGGTTCCCTCCACGGCGTCCAGCGCCCCGTAAAACTCACCCCCACGTAGACCACCACCTGCTCCAAGTTGCCGGAGGCCGCCGCCGAGGTGGTGACATCCACCACCTGTCCGCTCCCCTCGAAGGCGTGGGCCAGCAGCTCCAGCAGCACGGTCACCGGCCGCACCCCGCAGACGGTGTCGCCGCTCGCCTCGACCTGGTGCCAGAAGCCCCGCGCGTCCACGGCGGCGGCCCGCTCCGCGGTGGCCCGAGCCAGCTCCTCCAGGGTGGCGGGAAGGCGGCGATCGGTGGGGAAGGGGGCGTGGCCGTAGGGGTGGCCGTGATGGGTGAAGTCGGTGGAAACCACCACCACCGTGCGCTCGTCCACCACCGGGGCCAGGCCCCGGGCCAGGGTCTGGGCGTCCTCTCGGCCGGTGAGGTGGCCCACCAGGATCGGCACGATGGGCACCTCCCCCAGGGCCACCTGCAAGAACGGCAACTCCACCTCCAGGCAATGCTCCCCCTCGTGGGCGTGGCCAGGGCCGTCGAAGAGCCGCCGCTCCCGCAAGCTGGCCAGGGCGGCCCGATCCAGGGGCAGCGAGCCCAGGGGAGTGCCGAAGGCGGTCAGGCGCGGGTCGGGGAGGGCCGCGCCGCGAAAGGACGCACGGTGGGAGGGGCCCAGCAGCACGACCCGGGACACCTCCGCGTTCTGCAGGGCGGCCAGGCTCTTACCGGCGGTGGCCCCGGAGAACACGTACCCGGCGTGGGGGGCGATCACCGCCCGGGGGGCGGGGCCGGTGGGGCGGGTTCCCAGCAGGCGCCGCACCTCGGTGCCGAGACGGTCGGCGTCGGCGCTGTAGAAGCTGCCGGCCACGGCGGGCCGACGGACCTCGGCGGCCAGTTGGGTGGCGATCATGAACAACCCTCCAAGGAGGATCCCCGTCCTCACAGAATAAGGAATACGTCCCGCGGCGGGCAAAGACAAGGGAACGCCTTGCCCTCAGCCAGAGGCCGCAACCACCATGCGGTTCAAGGGGTCGCGGGTTTCCCCCACCGAGCTGACGCGGATGGCCGCCATCTCCCCCACCGGGCAGCGGTGCTCGCAGATGCCGCACCCCACGCACAATTGCGGGTCCACCCGGGGGCGCTGCAGCCGCACCGGCTGGCCGTGGCGGTCGGCCTCCACCACCTCCTCCAGCCAGATGGCCTTGGGCGAGGTGGGGCACATCTCCTCGCAGACGATGCAGGGGGTGGACTTGGCCCACGGCAGGCAGCGCCCCCAGTCCACGAAGGCGGTGCCGATACGCACCGGGGGGGCGCCGTCGTAGCCGGTCTTGCGGGCGGTGGTGAGCTCGGTGATGGCCCCGGTGGGGCACACCTCCCCGCAGCGGGTGCAGGCGAACTCGCACCATCCCCGTCGGGGGACGAGCACCGGGGTCCAAAACCCCTCCACCCCGGCCTGGCCGATGGCCGGGTGCAGGGCGCCGGTGGGGCAAGCCTGCTGGCAGAGGGAGCACTTGATGCAGCGCTGCAGGAACTGCGGCTCCGCCAGCGCTCCGGGAGGCCTGATCAGGTCCGCCCGGGCCACGCCGCGCCCGCCGCCGGCCGCCTGCAGCAGCGGCGCCGCCACCAGGGCGCCCAGCCCCGACCCCAGCAGGTAGCGGCGAGAGAGGTCGGGCTGCGCCGGGGCCGGGGCGGCCGGGGCCAGGAAGCGGTAGCGAATAACCCCATTTTTGCAGGAATCGGTGCAGTTGAGGCACACATGGCACTCGGCCACCCGGTGCTCCCCCAGCGGCTCGTCCGCCCCCTGGCAGGCGAAGGTGCAGAGCGAGCAGGTGCTGCACCCCTCGCCGGAGCGTCGGATGCGGAACAAAGCAAAGCGAGCGAAGATCCCCAGCAGCGCCCCCAGGGGGCAGAAGGCACGACAAAAGAGCCGTGGGATGAAGCGGCTGGCCACCAGGATCGCGAGCAGCAGCCCCCCCGCCAGCCACCCCCCCGGCACCGGCTTGCCCCCCGGCAGCATCGGCCATACGCCGGAGGCCAGCCCGCGGGCCAGCAGCGACAGCGGATCCAGAAGCCCCGTCTGCAGTGACCCGGCCACCGCCCCCACCAGCAGCGCCACCAGGATGTAGGTCTTGAGGGCGTACCAGCGCCGGTAGCGGTTGACCCGCAGGCTTTCCCGCCGGGAGCGGGGGGAGAGCAGGCGGCTGACCAAGTGCTGCAGCGTCCCCAGGGGGCACACCCAGCCGCAGAACACCCGCCCGAAGAGGATGGTGAGGACAATGAGGGCCACCCCCCAGATGAGGGGTCCGGGGAGGGTGCCGGCGGCCCCGGTCACCCCCACTGCCGCCAAGGGATCGAGGTGGAAGAAGGCAGCGAAGGGGAGATCGCGGGGGTCGCCGGCGGCCAGGCGCGCCAGCAGCCACAGGAAGAGCACCAAGAAGAAGGCCTGGTAGACCACCCGGACGCGGCGGGTCCAGCTCATACCTGGCGGATGGCCTTCAAGTCGGTCCGCCCCAGGCCCCGCTGCTGGGCCAGCTGGATGAAGGGCAGGCTGTCCGGGGCGTGCCCCAGCTGCGCCGCCCCCCAGGCGTCGCACAGCACCGGGTCGGTGCCGGCGGCCACGGCGTTGCCGGCCCGCACGTCGCTGAGGCTGCCACCCTGGGGCCCGTTGCGCACCAGCAGGCGGGTGGCGTCCATCACCGTGAGGGTGGGGCGGAAGGCCGCCCCCAGTTCGGCGATGGACCGGTCGATGGCCTGGTGCAATCGGTTGCGCCCGTCACCCACTACCCCGTACCAGTTCTTCATCCCCAGCGTCACCCGGGAGAGGGAGTGGTGCTTGACCACCGGCACGTTAATCACCCGATCGGCCTTGAGCAGCTCCTCGATGACCTCGAGGCCCGCCGCCAGCCCGGTGAGGGCGGCGGGCACCAGCTTCAAACGGTGCGACTCGATCACCTCGGCCCCAGCCGCCCCGGCGGCGGCGGCGATCCCCGAGCGGGCAAAGCAGCGCCGCGGGTCGTTGCACGAGATGTCGGTGACCACCACCCGGCGGGCCCCGGCGGCCCGACATAGGCGCACTAGCTCCGCCACCACCTGGGGGTCGGTGTTGGCGGCTTGTTCGGGGATGCGGTCCCACCCCACGTTGGGCTTGATAAGGACGCTCTCGCCGGCGCGCACGAAGCGCCCCATACCCCCCAGGGCAGCCACCGCCCGGCGCACGTTGTCGGCCGGATCGCTCCCGGTGGCCGCGGCGGCGGGGGGGTACTGCTCCGAGGGGGGCACCCGCCAGTCCGGAATGGGCGGGGCGGAGGCCTCGGCGCGGCGGCGGTCGTGGAAGAAGATGGCCCCGGCTCCCACGCCACCGGCCACCAGGCCGGCGGCGGCCAGCCGGGTCATGGCTTCCCGGCGGGACATGCGATCGCTGTAAGGTGAACTCACTCCTCTCCCCCCTTCTGCCAGGCCGCCAGCAGGCGACGCAGGGCCAGCTCCGCCGCCGCCCCGGAAGCGTAGGCGGTAAGCTTGAGGTAGTCGGTGCCCGCCAGCGCCAGCACCACCCCGCCATCCCCCCAGGCCTCGACGCCCTGGTCCAGGGGCTGTGCGCCGGCGGGCAGCTCCGCCTCCAGCTGCCCCCGGGCCCCGGTGGGGGTGGCGAAGCGGTACACTTCGGCGCTCACCTCCAGGGGAGTTCCCTCCTCGCCGGCGAAGATGTACGTGGTGGCGAGGCAGTGGGTGAATCCCCGCGCCAGGTAGGCGTCGGCGGCCCCGTTGATGAAGTCGTAAAGGGTGTCCGGGTCGTAGCGCTCCAGCTCCTCTCTGGCAGTGGCCCCGGCTGCCGTGGCGGCGGGCAGCCACGGCCCCTGGGTGGCCCGCAGCGCCCCCAGCACCGCTGCCGGGTCCTGCCGCAGCGCCTGGGCCCGCTGCCCCACCCACCACGCCACTCCGCCCAGCAGGGCGAGCAGCAGCAGGTGATGGACGCCTGGGAGCTGTCGCATACCCCCCCCGGTTACTATCCGGTTTGCGCGGAAGAACGTCAAGGGCCCGGGGGGTGTAGGGGCGACCTCCAATGGGCGCGGGCGCAGGGGCAGCCATCGCAAAGAAGAAAAAAAGCTATAACAGGTACCCTCAATCCAGCTCGAGGGGGGGCGGTCGGCAAAGGTGGGGCGGCGACGCAGGTCGGGGGAGGGGACCAGGCGGGGGCGAGGGCGGCCCAGTCCAGGGGGCCGGACAGCTCCTCAAGCCGGCGCAGCAGCGCCACGTCCTCGGGGGTGGTGGGCACGTCCCGGACCAGGTCAAACTCCTCAGAGGGTGGCGAGGAGCTCGTCAAGGCGGGCCGCCAACCCGCGGCGGGCCATGTGAGCCCGCACCTCTCCCGGTTGACGCCGGGCAGGGTGAGCAGAAACCGAAGATCCGCCAGATCCTGATAGAGCCGCGAGGGGTCCGAGGCCATTGCTACCACTTTCATGGCGGCCAGGTGCTCAAGTCTGGGCAGGAGCAGCGGTTTTCCGTTGGGACCGGGGACGGGGCGGGTCTGAGTGAAGAGGGCATTTGCCGTGCTTCCCCGCACCTACACCACGGCCACCTGACCGAGGGCGGGGTCCGGGTGCAAGTGGTTGGAATACCCCGCCGAGCGGTGCAACGTCTCGTACCCCAGCTGTTTTAGGTCAGCGATGACGCCCGCGGCGCCGCTGGCATCGGCGACCAGGTCTACATCGAAGGTGATGCGGCCGATTCCGTAGGCTGCCCCGGCGAGACCCCTGCACAGCGCCCAGCGCACCTGGTGCCGGTCGAAGATCTGGCTCAGCAGCCCGATCACCCGTGCACAGTCCATCCCCCAGCCCCGTATCGAAGCATAACAGCCAATGGATGGACCCATGCTCATGGGGGGCGAGCCGGGGGATAGGCGTGGCTGAGCTGGATCGACTCCCGACTTGCGCGGGGAGGGTCAGCGCGGTTGGGTCGCCATCCCTGCCCCGGTAGGCGTTGCCCGGCCAGGCGGGGACTGCTAGGATGCCGGCGTCCGCCCACGCGGGCACCTATGCGCAACCACGAAACCCTGCTCATCCTCGACTTTGGCTCCCAGTACACACAACTCATCGCCCGCCGAGTGCGGGAGCTGGGGGTGCGCAGCGAGATTCGCCGGGGCGACCTGCCCGAGACGGAGCTGCGCGCGGTCGCGCCCATCGGAGTGGTGCTGTCGGGGGGGCCCTCGTCCATCTACGAGGAGGGGGCGGTGCGCCCCGACGCCGCCGTGTTCGCCCTCGGTGTGCCGGTGCTCGGGGTGTGTTACGGCCAGCAGGCGATGGCGCACCTGCTCGGCGGGCAGGTGGAGGCGGCCGGGCGTCGCGAGTACGGCGCCGCAGAAATCGATGTGGACCTTTCCTGCCCTCTGTTTGCCGGCACGCCGCCGCGGCAGCGGGTGTGGATGTCCCACGGCGACCGTGTGGGGCGCCTCCCCCCCGGCTTCACGGCGGTGGGACACACGCCCAACTCCCCGGTGGCGGCCATGGCCGATGGAACCCGGCGCTGGTACGGTATCCAGTTCCACCCCGAGGTGCGACACACCGAGTGGGGACGGCAAATCCTGGACAACTTCTTAAACCTCTGCGGTGCCCGCCGCGACTGGAACCCCGCCTCCATTCGGCGGGAGGCGGTGGAGGCGATCCGCGCCACGGTGGCGCAGGGGCGGGTGATCGTCGCGCTGTCGGGCGGGGTGGACTCGTCGGTGACGGCGCTGCTGTGCCGCGAGGCGGTGGGCGATCGGACGGTGCCCATCTTCGTGGACACCGGTCTGCTGCGACTGGACGAGGGGGACAAGGTGGCGCAACGCTTCGCCGAGCACGGCCTGCCGGTTCGACGGGTGAACGCCGCAGCGCGCTTTTTCGCCCGTCTCGAGGGGGTGGAGGACCCCGAGGAGAAACGCCGCCGCATCGGCCACGAGTTCATCGCGGTGTTCGAAGAGGAGGCGGGGCGCCTCCCCGATGCCCGCTACCTCGCCCAGGGGACGCTGTACCCGGACGTCATCGAGTCCACCTCGGTGCGCGGACCGTCGGCGACCATCAAGACCCACCACAACGTCGGCGGGCTGCCGGAGAAGCTGGGGTTGGAGCTGGTCGAGCCGCTGAGAGAACTGTTCAAGGACGAGGTGCGGCGGGTGGGGGAGGAACTGGGTCTGCCGCACGAGTTCGTCTGGCGCCACCCCTTCCCGGGGCCCGGCCTGGCGGTGCGCATCCTGGGCGTGGTCACCGCCGAGCGGGTGGCGTTGCTGCAGCGCGCCGACGCCATCTTCATGGATGAAATCCGCGCCGGAGGCCTCTACCGGGAGATCTCGCAGGCCTTGGCGGTGCTCCTGCCGGTGCGCAGCGTCGGCGTGATGGGCGACCAGCGCACCTACGAGAACGTCGTGGCGCTGCGCGCCGTGACCACCGAAGACTTCATGACCGCCGACTGGTTCCGCTTTCCAGGCGACGTCCTGGACCGGATTGCGCGGCGCATCGTCAACGAGGTGAAGGGTGTCAACCGCGTGGTGTACGACGTGACGTCCAAACCACCCGCCACCATCGAGTGGGAGTGAGGGTGTGTGTGGGCTCTCCGGTACGAACTGTCTTCGATCCGCCGGTTCAGCCTTACCCGGCGGCGTTCCCGGCTCCGCCAGGCCGGGACCTCGGGACCTGCCCGCGGAACGCGGGGGACGGGGCATGAGAAGGGGGTGAATGTATGGCGAAGCGGAAAGTGGTGATCATGGGGGCGGCGGGACGGGACTTCCACAACTTCAACTGCCTGTTCAGGGACGATCCGGACGTGGAAGTCGTCGCCTTCACGGCGACGCAGATTCCGGACATCGAGGGGCGGGTGTACCCGCCGGTGTTAGCGGGGCCGCTCTACCCCAGGGGCATTCCCATCCTCGCCGAGGAGGACCTGGAGCGCATCGTCCGCGAACACGGCGTGGACGAGGTGTGGTTCTCCTATTCCGACGTCTCCCACCAGTACGTCATGGACAAGGGCAGCCACGTGGTGGCGTGGGGGGCCCACTTCGGTATCTGCTCGGCGGACCGGACGATGATCCGCTCCTCCAAGCCGGTCATCGCCGTCACGGCGGTGCGCACGGGGGTGGGCAAGTCCCAGACCACCCGCTACGTGTCGCGCATCCTGAAGGCGCTCGGGAAGAAAGTGGTGGCGATCCGCCATCCGATGCCCTACGGCGACCTGGCCAAGCAAGTGTGTCAGCGCTTCGAGACCTACGACGACCTCGACGCCCACGACTGCACCATCGAAGAGCGCGAGGAGTACGAGCCGCACATCGACAACGGCTTCGTGGTGTACGCCGGGGTGGATTACGAGAAGATCCTGCGCGAGGCCGAAAAGGAAGCCGACGTCATCCTGTGGGACGGTGGCAACAACGACACGCCGTTTTACAAGCCGAATCTTCACATCACCTTACTGGACCCGCACCGGGCCGGACACGAAATCAGCTATTACCCCGGGCAGACCAACTTCCTGATGGCGGACCTGCTGATCATCAACAAGGTGCAGACCGCCGACCCGGTGAAGGTGGAAGAGGTGGCGGAGCGCTGCCGCCGCTTGAACCCCCGCGCCCGCGTGATCCGCTGCGCTTCCCGGATCACCGTCGATCGGCCGGAGCTCATCACCGGCAAGCGGGCGCTGGTGGTGGAGGACGGCCCCACCCTCACGCACGGCGGCATGACCTACGGCGCCGGCTGGTTCGCCGCCAAGAACGCCGGAGCGGTCGAGATCGTCGACCCCAAGCCGTACGCCGTCGGGACGATCGCCGCCACCTACACGAAGTACCCCAACGCCGGCCAGATCCTGCCGGCCATGGGGTACTCGGACCAGCAGATCGCCGATCTCGAGGCGACCATCAACGCCACCCCGTGCGACGTTGTGGTGGAAGGAACCCCCATCGACCTCACCCGGCTCATCAAGGTCAACAAGCCCATCGCCGGCGTCACCTACGAGCTGGAGGAGCTGGAGAGCGGGGTGATCGAGGAAATGGTCAAGGCTGTCCTGTAAGTGACGGCAGTCGCAAAAAAGAGGCGGCCTGCCCGAACATCGAGGGCAGGCCGCCTTCGTTGTGTTCCGACCGGGCAGCTCGTCACAGGCGCTGGCTACGCCAGCTTTGCAGGATCTTCTGGTAGTTGGCGCGCTCGAAGGCGCCGGGGTTGGGGCAGCGCTCGTGGCTCATGGAGCCCTGGGCCTGGCGCAGGGACTCGTACTCGTGCTCCTCCAGCCATCGAGCCAATCCGTCGACGATGGTCTTGAGGTACTCCGGCCCGTGCAGGAGCAGCGCTGACACCGTCTGCACGGCGTGGGCGCCGGCCATGACGGCCTTCAAGGCGTCGATGGGGGTGTGCACGCCACCGGAGCAGGCCAGAGAGGCGTTCACCTTCCCGGATACGATGGCCAGCCAGCGCAGCCGCAGCAGCAGCGTGGGGGAGTGGGAGAGCTGCAGGTGCGAGGTCACCTCCAGCTCCTCCACGTCAATGTCGGGCTGGTAGAAGCGGTTGAACATGACGATGCCGTCGGCGCCGGCGTCGTCCAGCTGCTTGGCGAAGTGAGCGAGGGAGGAAAAGTAGGGCGAGATCTTGACCGCCACGGGGATCTTCACGTTTTGTTTGACCGCCTGCAGCATGTCCAGGGTGCGCCGCTCCACCTGCTCGCTGGTCTCCCAGGTGTTGGTGGAAAGGTAGTAGGTATTGAGCTCCAGGGCATCGGCGCCGGCCTCTTGGATGAGGCGGGCGTAATCCAGCCATCCGGAGGCGGAAATCCCGTTGAGGGAAGCGATCACCGGGATACCCACGGCAGCCTTGAGCTTGCGGATGTGCTCGAGGTAGCGATCGGGCCCCAGGGCGTAGTCCTCCGGACGGGGAAAGTACGACAGCGCCTCAGCGAAGGCGTCCTCGTGCATTTCCACCGACACCATGTGGCCCAGCTGCTCCCGGGTGATCTGCTCCTCGAACAAAGAGTGCATGACGATGGCGGGGGCGCCGGCGTCCTCGAGTCGTTTGACGATGTCCAGATCGTCCGACAGCGGCGAAGCGCCGGGTACGACGGGGTGCGGCAGCCGAAAACCCAGATAGGTGGTCGAAAGGTCCATGGCTTTCCCCTATTCTCAGTTCTCCGAGCTTTCCTCGGAGGCGGTGAGGCGCTTGGGCATCATCATTTTGGCCAGGTGCTCGTAGGCGATGAAGCGGTTGGCGACCTCGATCTTGGCTCGCTCCATCAGGCGCCGGAAGTTGGCTGGGTAGAGCTGTTCCACCATGCGGTAGCGCGTCTCGTTGCGCACGTACTTTTCGAGGTCCACCTTGCCGGGGGCCGAGTCCATCTTCAGTGGGCTTTCGCCCAGCGGAATGCGCCGGGGATCCCAGCGGTAGAGTGGCCAGTAGCCGGTGTCCACAGCCAGCTTCTGTTGCTCGCACCCGTAGGCCAGGTCGTAGCCGTGGGCGATGCAGTGGGAGTAGGCGATGATCAGCGAGGTGCCGGGGTAGGAGTCCGCCTCCAGGAAGGCGCGCACCGTCTGGTTGTCCTTGGCGCCAAAGGCCACCCGGGCCACGTAGACGTTGCCGTAGGTCATGGCGATCATGCCGAGGTCCTTCTTGGGCGTCGCCTTGCCCGCCATGGCGAACTTCGCGGCGGCCCCCAGCGGGGTGGCCTTGGAGGCCTGACCACCGGTGTTGGAGTACACCTCGGTGTCGAGCACCAGCAGGTTCACGTCGCGCCCCTGCGCCAGCACGTGGTCGAGGCCACCGTAGCCGATATCGTAGGCCCAGCCATCGCCACCCACGGCCCACACCGACTTGCGCACCAGGTAGTCGGCCAGGGAGTCCAGCATGCGCGCCTCGGGTGAGACCAGCTCTCTGAGCTTGCCGCGCAGCACCTCGACGCGCTGGCGCTGGGCGGCAAGGCCCGCCTCATCCCGCTGTTCGGCGTGGAGGATTTCATCCACCAGCGACTCACCCACCTGGGCCGCCAGCCCTTTGAGGAGGTGCTGGGCCAGGTCGGTGTGCTTGTCGATGGACAGGCGCATGCCAAAGGCGAACTCGGCGGTGTCCTCGAACAGCGAGTTGTTCCAGGCCGGCCCGCGCCCGTTGCGGTCCACGGCGTAGGGTGTGGTGGGCAGGTTGCCGCCGTAGATGGACGAGCACCCGGTGGCGTTGCCGATCAGGGCGCGGTCGCCGAAGAGCTGGGTGAGCAGCTTGACGTAGGGGGTCTCGCCACAGCCTGTGCAGGCGCCCGAATACTCGAAGAGCGGCTGCAGGAACTGGGTGCCCTTGACGTCCAGCTTGACGGTGGTGCGGTCCACCTCTGGAAGGGCGAGAAAGAACTCGTAGTTCTCCCGTTCGCTCTCGCGCAGGGGCATCTGCGGCGCCATGTTGATGGCCTTGTGCTTGGGGTTGGACTTGTCCTTCACTGGGCAAACCATGACGCAGATGGTGCAGCCGGTGCAGTCCTCGGGGGCCACCTGCAGGGTGTACTTCCACCCCTTGTACTCGGGGGCCTTGTAGTCGGTGGCCTTGAAGGTGGGGGGTGCCCCCTCCAGGTGCACGGGGTCGTACACCTTGGGGCGAATGGCGGCGTGCGGGCAAACCAGGGCGCACTTGTTGCACTGGATGCAGATGGCGTCGTCCCATACCGGGATTTCCAGGGCAATGCTGCGTTTCTCCCACTGGGCGGTGGCGGTGGGCCAGGTGCCGTCCACCGGAAACGCCGATACCGGCAGGAGATCGCCCTGGCCGGCCATCATCACGGCGGTCACGCGCTTGACGAAGTCGGGGGCCTTGTCGGACACCACCGGGGGCTTGCGGCGGGTGGCGGTGACGTGGTCGGGATAGTTGACCGCATACAGGTGCGCCAGGGTGTGGTCCACCGCCTCGAAGTTCTTGCGCACTACGTCGGGGCCTTTCTTGCCGTAGGTTTTTTCGATGGACTTCTTGATCTGAGCGATGGCCTCCTGCCGTGGAAGCACGCCGGAGATGGCGAAGAAGCAGGTCTGCATGATGGTGTTGATGCGCACCCCCATGCCCGTGTCGGCGGCCACCTTGTAGGCGTCGATGACGTAGAAGTTGACCCGCTTGGCGAGGATCTGCTCCTGCACCTCGGCCGGCAGTTGGTCCCACACCTCGTCGGGCCCGAAGGGGGAGTTGAGCAGGAAGGTACCACCGGGCACGAGATAATCCAGCATGTCGTACTTCTCGGTAAAGACGTACTGGTGGCAGGCGACGAAGTTGGCCCGCTTGATGAGATAATGGGAGCGGATCGGCTTGGGGCCGAAGCGCAGGTGGGAGATGGTCACCGCCCCGGCTTTTTTGGAATCGTAAACGAAATACCCCTGCCCGTGGTTTTTGGTTTCCTCGGCGATGATCTTGATGGAGTTCTTGTTGGCTCCCACAGTGCCGTCGGCGCCGAGACCGAAGAACACCGCCCGGCGCACGTAGTCGGGCTCGATGTCGAAGTCGGGGTCGAAGGGCAGCGAGAGGTGGGTGACGTCGTCCATGATCCCCACGGTGAAGTGGTTCTTGGGACGCTCGGTGGCCAGGTTGTCGTACACCGCCTTGATCATGGCCGGCGTGAACTCCTTGGAGGAGAGGCCATAGCGCCCCCCTACCACGAGGGCGTCGGCGGAGATGCGCGAAGTGCCGGCGGCGCGCGCCTCGGCGAGGGCGGTCACGACGTCCTGGTACAGCGGCTCCCCCGGGGCACCCGGCTCCTTGGTGCGGTCCAACACGGCGATGCGGGTGGCCGTGGGGGGCAGGGCGGCGACCAAGGCGGCGGCGTCGAAGGGCCTGAAAAGACGAACCTTGAGCACTCCGATCTTGTCGCCCTGGGCCAGCGCCCATTCGACGTACTCGTGCGTCGTCTCCGCGCCGGAGCCCATGAGGATGATCACCCGCTCCGCGTCGGCGGCGCCGAAGTAATCGAACAGGTGGTACTGCCGCCCGGTCAGGCGGGCGAACTCGTCCATGGTCTGCTGCACGATTCCCGGGCACGCGATGTAGAAGGGGTTGCACGCCTCCCGCGTCTGGAAAAACGTATCTGGGTTTTGGGCGGTGCCCCGCAGGATGGGGCGGTCCGGGGTCATGGCGCGCTCGCGGTGGCCGCGCACGAGTTCGTCCGGCAACATGGCGCGCAGATCGTCGTCGGTGAGCTCCTCGATCTTGTCCACCTCGTGGGAGATGCGGAAGCCGTCAAAGAAATGCAGGAACGGCACCCGGGACTTCAAGGTGGCCGCCTGGCCGATGAGGGCGAAGTCGTGAGCCTCCTGCACGTTGTTGGAAGCGAGCAGGGCGAAGCCGGTCTGCCGGCAGGCCATGACGTCCGAGTGGTCGCCGAAAATCGACAGGGCGTGCGTCGCCACCGTGCGCGCCGACACGTGCATGCAGTACGAGGTCAGCTCGCCGGCGATCTTGTACATCGACGGAATCATCAGGAGCAGCCCCTGCGACGCCGTGAACGTCGTCGTCAGCGAGCCGGCCTGCAGGGCGCCGTGCACGGCGGCGGCGGCGCCGGCCTCCGACTGCATTTCCGTCACCTGAGGAACGACTCCCCAGATGTTCTTGCGGCCCTGTGCGGACCATTCGTCGGCCCACTCGCCCATGTTGGACGAGGGGGTGATGGGGTATATGGCGATCACCTCGTTGGTGCGGTGGGCCACCGAAGCGGTGGCCTCATTGCCGTCGAGGGTCACCATGCGTCGCTGCGGCATGGATTCCTCCTTCGTTCCGGGTTGGCCCCCTGGCGCCCCCGCCACCGGCGATGAGGCGCTCGATTTCCACGGTCCACCTCACGTGAACCGTTTCACAACTGGGGAGTCTAGGCGCGCCGGTCCGCTTTGGCAAGCCCGGGGAGCGGGGCGCGCGGCGGGGGGATTTCGGGCGGCAAGAGAAGCAACCTCGGCACCCCGCCCGCTGGCGGCCGCGCCCCGACCGGCGACAGGGTGGCGCCGCGGCGCCGTGGGCTTTGCGAGGAACTGGGCCGTCAGGGAATCGAACCCTGGACCCGCGGATTAAAAGTCCGCTGCTCTGCCAACTGAGCTAACGGCCCGACGCGAGCCTAGCCGCGGCGGCGCCACCCGTCAAGCGAACGACGCCTCTCCGACGACGGGAGGACAGGCACTCTTGCCTGTCCGGGAGGAGGGCGACGGCGGCCAGACAGGAGTGTCCGGCCTCCCGTGGCGAGGCACGTGTCCGGCCTCCGGTGGCCAGACGGGAGTGTTGGGGCTCCGGACGTGAGCGGCTGCGGCCGGTTTGCGTGCGGGTAATGGCGGCCCTGAGGGGAGTCGAACCCCTGCTGCCGGCTTGAAAGACCGGTGTCCTAACCGTTAGACGACAGGGCCGCGCCGGCGCGGCAAGGGTAGCACGACCGGGCCCGGCGTAGAAGGGCGATGCCTCAGTGGCGCTCGCCGAGCTGCGGGACCCAGCTGGTGAAGGGTTCCAACTCGCGGAAGATGGTTTCTTCGCGCCGGGGTCCGGTCGATACCAGGCACACCGGCACACCGAGCAGCTCTTCGAGGCGGCGCACGTAGCTTTGCGCCGGCTGCGGCAGGCGGTCGAAAGAGGTGACGCTTGCGGTGTCGGTCCGCCACCCCGGCAGCTCCTCGTACACGGGGTCGAGGCGCGCCAGCTCGGCGTCGTCGTCGGGGAGGCGATCGAGCAGCTGCTCACCGCTGCGGTAGGCGGTGGCGATGCGGATGGCGGCCATCTCGTCGAGCACGTCCAGCTTGGTGAGCGCCACGGCGTCGATGCCGTTGAGGCGCACGGCGGTTCGGCCGGCCACCGCATCGAACCAACCGATGCGGCGCGGTCGTCCGGTGGTGGTGCCGAACTCGTTGCCGCGCCGACGGATGTGGTCGCCGAGGCTGTCGGTCATCTCGGTCGGGAACGGCCCTTCGCCGACCCGGGTCGTGTACGCCTTGAACACCGCCAGCACGCCGCCGAGCACGCGCGCGGGCAGGCCGCTGGCGGGGGCGGCGAAGCCGGCCAGGCAGTTGGAGGAGGTGACGTACGGGTAAGTGCCGTGATCGATGTCGAGGAACGTCCCCTGCGCCCCTTCGAAGAGGATGGGCTCGCCCCTGGAGACGGCCTGGGCCAGCGCCACGGCGGTGTCGCCCACCATGGGCGCGAGTTCGAGAGCCGCAGCGATGGAGGCTTCGATGTCCTCGGCGGCGGGCCGAGCCTCGCTGCCGGCACAGCCCAGGAGTCGATCCAGCTCGGCGCAGGTGACCGCCACCGCCTCCCGAAAGCGGCGCGGGTTGCGCACGAGGCCCAGGCGCACGCCGGTGCGCGCCGCCCGCGTCTCGTAGGTAGGGCCGATGCCGCGGCCGGTGGTGCCGATTCGCCCCCGGCCCTTGCTGGCCTCCCGCGCGCCGTCGAGCAGGCGGTGCCCGGGGAGGGTGAGGTGGGCGCGGGCGGACAGCAAGAGACGCTTGCGGACGTCGATGGACTGACCTTCCAGCGTACGGATCTCATTTACCAATGCCACCGGATCGATGACCACTCCCGGCCCCACCAGGCAACGGCAGTGGGGATGGGTGATCCCGGAGGGGATCAGGTGCAAGGCCAGATGCCGGTCGGCAAAGCGCACCGTGTGGCCGGCGTTGTTACCTCCGTTGAAGCGAGCCACGTGGGAGAAGGCAGGGCACAGCAGGTCCACGATTTTTCCCTTGCCTTCATCGCCCCACTGACCGCCCACCACCACGAGGTTAATCATTTCCACTCCTTGTGCGCCGGGCGCACAAACTCGGGCTTTGTAGCAGAGATCGTGACAGGCATCAAGTCGGATCGTCAAGGCTCCTGGCCTCAGGGTGATTCCGGCCGTGGATGCTATGCTCGCCGCCCGGAGGAAGGCATGGCCTCGGTGGTGATCACTGGCCACTCCCTCACCCTGCAGCAGGTGGTGGAGGTGGCGCGGCATGGCGGGTTGGTGGACATGGACGGGCAGGTGCGCCAGCGCCTGGCCGCCACGCGGGCGGGTCTGGAGCGCCGGCTGGCGGCGGGGGAGGCAATCTACGGCGTCAACACGGGCTTCGGCCGCCTGGCTGATGTGCGCATCCCCGATGATGATCTCGGTCAGCTGCAGCTGAACCTGCTGCGCTCCCACGCCTGCGGGGTGGGCGAGCCGTTTTCCCCCGACGTGGTGCGGGCGATGTTGCTGCTGCGCGCCAACGTGCTGGCCACAGGCTTCGCCGGGGTGCGACCAGAGGTGGTCGACGCCCTGCTGGCGCTGCTCAACGCCGGGGTGCACCCGGTGGTGCCGTCCGTGGGTTCGGTGGGAGCGTCGGGGGACCTGGCGCCCCTGGCCCACCTGGCGCTGGTGCTGGTGGGCGAGGGAGAGGCCACGTACCGAGGGGAACGCCTCGCCGCAGAGGAGGCGCTGCGGCGGGCCGGGCTGGCCGCGCTGAAGCTGGCTCCCAAGGAGGGGCTGGCGCTCATCAACGGCACCCAGGCAATGTGCGCAGTGGCGGCTCTGGCCCTGGCTGATGCCGAGCGGCTATTGGAAGCCGCCGACGTGGTGGCGGCCCTCTCGGTGGACGCGTTGCAGGGCACGGACACGGCGTTTCTGGAGGAAATTCACGCCGCTCGCCCCCACCCCGGGCAGCGCGCCAGCGCCCGTACCCTGTGGAAGCTACTGCAGGGGTCCGAGCTGCGCGAGGCCCATCGGGAGTGCCCCCAGGTACAGGATGCCTACTCCCTGCGCTGCACCCCGCAGGTGCACGGGGCGGCGCGGGATGCGGCGACGCATTTGCATTCCAGGTTGGAGATCGAGTTCAACGCCGCCACCGACAACCCCATGGTGCTGGCTGATGACCGGGTGGTATCGGGGGGGAACTTCCACGGCGCCGGTGTGGCGGCGGCGTTCGATTACCTGGCCGTGGCGCTCACCGCCGTGGCGTCGATTTCCGAGCGCCGCTCGGCCCGCCTGGTGACGCCGGAACAGTCAGGTCTGCCGCCGTTTCTGGTGGAAGCCTCGGGGCTGAATTCGGGGTTCATGATGGCGCAGGTGACGGCGGCGGCGCTGGTGTCCGAGTGCAAGACCTTGGCGCATCCGGCAAGCGTCGACTCGATTCCCACCTCGGCGGGGCGCGAGGACCACGTGTCCATGGGGACGTGGGCGGCGCGCAAGCTGGCCAGGGTGGTGGAGTACCTGCGCATCGTGTTGGGAATCGAGCTGCTGCTGGCGGCCCAGGGGATCGACCTGCGCCGCCCTCTGCGCTCCTCGCCGGTGCTCGAACAGGTCCACGCCGCTTTCCGCCGGACGGTGCCCCGGCTGGAGCGGGATCGGGCGCTGTATCCGGACATCGCGGCGGCAGCGAAGTGGGTCGGCGGGCTGTCGAACCTGGTGGCGGACGTGGCGCAGGCAACCGGAGAAGTGAGAGCGCCGGGGAGGTCGTGACGTGTCGGCATGGCTGGAGGAGTGGGCCAAACTGATTGCCCAGGGAAATAATACGGTTTTGGAGGAGCGCTTCCTCGGCCGACTGGAAAGCGATGTCAGCCACGCGGGGGAGCTCTTGGAGGCGCTTGCCCTGTTGCGCCGCCGGGGGAAAAAGACGCTGGCGGGGTCGTTGTTGGAGCTGGCGGCGGTGGAGGCGGGGGCGCGGGGGGCCTGGATGACGCAAAAGGAGCTACTTGGGGAGATGCTGCGACTGGGCGTGGGCGATGAGGCGACGGCGCGAGCCGAGCTGGAGGAGGCGGTACGCCAGGTCTGGGCGGGCCGGCCATCGCTGGAGATGCTCTTAAAACACTTCAACCTCCGCACCACCCGCAAGCCGGCGGAGGCCCTCGAGGAGCTGGAGTTGTGGCTGGCCCACGATGTCGGTGGGGTGTTCGCCATGGCTGGTCGGGGGGCCGGCAGGGTGGTTTCCCTCAACCCCCAGCTGGGGGTGCTGCGGCTGGATTTCGAGCGGCAGGCCAACGTACCGGTGCCCATCCACGCCGCCCCCAAGCACTTGACGCCCTTGCCGCCGGGACATTTCCTGCGACGCCGGCTGGAGGAGCCGGAAACACTGATCCGTCAGGCGAGCGAGGACCCGGCGGGGCTGCTGGAGCAGGTGCTGGAGAGCGCCGGCGCGGCCATGAGCGTGGGCGAATTGAAGGCGGCGCTCGACGGAATCGTCCCCGCGGAGGCGTGGGCCACCTGGTGGAGCAAGGCCAAGAAGCACCCCCGGCTGCTCGCCTCGGGCAGCGGTGCGCGGCTGGTGTACCGCCTGGCCGCTGGCCAGGCGGTGGACGACGAAGTGGCGCAGGAGTTCGAGGGCGCGCCTTTGGCGCAGCAGCTGGAGCTGGCCCGGCGCCACGGCGCCCGGCGGCAAGGCCTGGCCGCGCGCATGGCGGAAGTTCTGCTGGAGCGAGCCGGGGTTGCCCGGGAAGACCCGGGCCTGGAGTGGGAGGCGGCGGCTTTAGCGGAGCGGCTCGGGGCCCGGGGGGAGGCGGTGGCGCAGGCGCAGGAGCGGATCTTGACCTCCCATGGCGCTCTGGCGGTACTGGCGGCGCTGGGCGATGCGACGAGTCGGGAATCGGTTTTGGAGGCGGTGCGGCGAAGCGCTGGGCCCTGGGGCGAGACCTTCGCCGCGTGGCTGGAGCGGGAGGTCCATCCCCGTCTCCTGTCACGCTTGGCCGCCCAATTGCTGGCCGCTGGGGAGGAGGCGAGAGTGGTGGCCTTTCTCGACCAGGTGCTCCTGCACCCGCAACGTTTCCCGGCAGCCTTCGCCTGGCTGTGCGAGGTGGGGGAGGGCGATCCGGTTTTCCCCTTCATCGAGGAGCGGCGCGCAGGCTCGTTCCTACTGCGCCTAGTGGAGCTGGCCGAGCGCCAGGAAATGACACCGGTGCGCGGGCGATTGCGGGAGGCGCTGTCTCCCCGAGGCCTGGCGGCCAACATTCTCCGGGATCGCCTGACCCTGGATCAGGCTCGTCGTTTGGCGCAGATGTGCGAACGCCCGGGCAACCTGGCCGCCGAGCGGGCCTGGCTGCGGCGGGCGGTGCTGGCACGCTTTCCGGAGCTGGTGGAGCCGTCGATCCGGGAGGATGCGGTCCCTGCCTTGGCCTCCACCGTGGCGCGACTGCAGGAGGAGCTGCGGCGGCTGCTCGACAAGGAAATCCCGGAAACCCTGAAAGCCATTCAAATCGCCCGCGAGGAGGGGGACTTGCGGGAGAACTTCGAATACCACGCCCAGCGGGCGCGCCAGGAGTTGCTCTCGGCCCGGGCGGCCAGGCTGCAGGCGGATCTGGCCCGGGTGGTGATCATCGACCCGGCCAGAGTCGACGCCAGTGCCGTGCGGGCCGGAACCACCGTGCAACTGCGTCAGCCGGAAACCGGAGCGTTGCGGCGGATCACCGTGCTGGGCCCTTACGAGGGTGACCCGGAAGCGGGCATCCTGTCGGTGGGCACCGAGGTTGTGCAGGGACTGCTGGGTCGCGGCGTCGGGGAGGTGGTGCCCCTCGACGGCCGCGCTTGGGTCATCGACAGCATCGAGCCCGCCCCTGTCCAGTAATTGCAAAAGCATGGGAGGTGATCGGCAAGTCCTTCCCCGTGGCTTCGAAGATTTTGCCAACTTTCGAGCGGTGCTCGACTTCGGCGAGGGTGGAAGGGGGGATCGGCCGTCGGCATGTCCTTGCTTGACGGCCGTCAGTCGCCCGCTTAAGCTCACCCACCATGAAGAGCGACGCCGAGCCGGGACGGTTCGTGTTCCCGGCATGGACCAATCTGATCCGTCCTGCCCTGGCCATCGTGCTGGTCACTCTGCCGGCCTACCTGGTGGCACTGGTGTGGCTGGGAGGTTCGCCCAAGACCACCGACGTGGGATACCGACCGGAGCAGCCGGTGCCGTTCTCCCACGCCCTCCACGCCGGGCAACTGGGCATGGACTGCCGCTACTGCCACACCACAGTGGAGCGGGCCGCCTTCGCCGCCATCCCCCCCACCCAGACCTGCATGAACTGCCACAAGCAGGTGCGCGCCAATAGCCCGCGGTTGCTGACGGTCCGCGAGAGCTATGCGTCGGGGTTGCCCATCCCCTGGGTGAAGGTGCACGATCTGCCGGATTACGCCTACTTCAACCACAGCGCCCACCTGCGGGCCGGGGTAGGGTGTGCGTCCTGTCACGGACGGGTGGACACCATGGAGGTGGTGCAGCAGGTGCACACCCTCTCCATGGGGTGGTGTCTGGATTGCCATCGCAACCCCGATCCCCACCTACGACCTCCCGAGCTGGTCACGGTGATGGATTGGGTGGCCCCGGGGGATCCGGCGGAGCACGGCCGGCGCCTGCGGGAAGCCGCGGGGATCAACCCCTCGGTGGACTGTTGGACTTGCCACCGATGAGGCGGCGGCAGGATCTTTCGCGGGGGGAAGGTTCTCGAGGGTCGGGGGGGTCAAGTTTGGGTAAACAGTACTGGCGCAGTCTCGAAGAACTGGCGGCGTCGCCCGCCTTCCAGCAAAGGATCCAGCAGGAATTCCCCGAGCTGGCAGACGAGCTGATCAAGCCGACGACGCGACGATCGATCCTCAAGGTGATGGCCGCCTCCCTGGCGCTGGCGGGCTTGACCGCCTGCCGCTGGCCCAAGGAGCGCATCATGCCCTTCGCCTATCGGCCGGAGGGATACGTCCCCGGGGTGCCGCAGCACTTCGCCACCGCCCTGGAGCTGGGCGGGGCGTCGCTGGGGGTGCTGGTAAAGAGCTACGACGGCCGCCCCATCAAGGTGGAGGGCAACCCCGCCCATCCCTCCAGCTTGGGCGCGGCCACGGCCTGGGCCCAGGCGGCGGTGTTGGAGCTGTACGACCCCGAGCGCAGCACCACGCTGGTGCGGCGGGAGGGTGGGCAGCGCCGGGTTCCTACCTGGGACGACTTCCTGGCCCTTGCGGCCGAACAGGCAACCCTACTGCGTGCCGACAAAGGGGCAGGGTTCGCCGTGCTCGCCGAGGCCACCTCCTCACCTACCGTGCTGGCACTGAGAAACGAGCTGCAGGAGCAGTTCCCGCGAGTGCTCTGGGTGGAGTACGAGCCGGTGTCGCGGGACCTGGAACGGGCCGGCCTGGCGCGGGCTTTCGGTGGGTTGGTACGCCCCAGGCTGCACCTGGAGCGGGCGCGGGTGATCGTGGGACTGGAGTCGGATTTCCTGTTCGGGCACCCGGAGGGCTTGCGCCACGCCCGCCACTGGGGGGCGGCGCGCAGCGGCGAGGGGGACGCCATGCCGCGGCTTTACGCGGCGGAGGCGCTGCTGACGGTCACAGGTGCAGCCTCGGACCACCGCCTGGCGCTGCCCGCAAGGCACATGGGCGCCCTGCTGCGGCAGCTGGCCCACGAGCTGGCGAGGGGCGGCCTGGCCTTGCCCGCCGGGTGGGGAGCAGCTGCCTTCGACGCCGGCTCGCCAGAGTCCCGCTTCGCGGCCCTGGCGGCCCGTGACCTGCTCCAGGCCCGCCAGCAGGGGCTGGTGGTGGTGGGGCCCTCTCAGCCTCCCGAGGTCCATGTCCTCGCCGCCGCGCTGAACGAGGCGTTGGGGACGGTGGGAACCACCGTCACCTATCTGCCCGACCCGGAGCCCACGCGGCGGTCGCATCTGGAGGGAATCTCCCAGCTGGCGACCGCCCTGGCGGATGGCGCGGTGCGAACGTTGTGGATCCTTGGTGGCAATCCCGCCTGGGACGCCCCGGCGGAGCTGGATTTCGCCAGACTTTTGGCGGCATGTCCGCAAACGGTGCACCTGTCGATCTACGACAACGAGACCTCCCAGCTGTGTCGTTGGCACCTGCCCCGCGCCCATGGGCTGGAAATGTGGGGCGACGCGCGCGCCTGGGACGGCACGGTGAGCGTGGTACAGCCGCTCATCGAGCCGTTGTACGGCGGACGTACGCCGGCCGAAGTGTTGGCGGCGCTGCTGGGCGAGCCGGCGCTGTCGGCCCACGACCTCACCCGCCGTACCTTCGCCCGGCTGTGGGGCGGGGAGGAGGAGAGATGGCGGCTCGCCCTCTCCGAGGGTGTGGTGGCCAACTCTGCCTGGGCCCCGGTTCGTCCCCGGCTAAATCTGGAGGCTGTGATAGCGGCGGCGGCGGGACTCCAAGTCCCGCCGGATGGGGGGCGGGAGCTCAACCTCCACGCCGACGCCTGCCTCTACGACGGGCGATTTGCCAACAACGGCTGGCTGCAGGAGCTGCCCGACCCCATTACTACCCTCACCTGGGACAACGCCGCCACCTTCGGCCCGGAGGACGCGCGGGAGCTCAAGGTACGGCACGGCGACGTGGTGCGCCTGTCGGCGGGCGGGCGCAGCGTGGAGGCGCCGGTCTTGGTGGTACCAGGACAGGCGCGGGGAGTGGTAGGGCTGGCGCTGGGGTACGGGCGGGAGGCCGGCGGTAGGGTCGCCGCCGGTGCGGGAGTCAACGCCTACCGTGTGCGCACCGCCACTGCCCCCTGGGTGGTAGGCGGGGTGCAGGTGGAACGCACCGGGCGTCGTCGCCCGCTGGCCACCGCCCAGGACCACCACGTCATCGACACCCTGGGCATGGCCGAGCGGGGCAGGCGGGTCGGCTCGTTGATCCGCGAGGCCAGCCTCCCGGAGTATCGGGCCAACCCCGAATTCGCCAGGAACACGGCCTGGGCCAAGGCCAGCCCGCTGTGGAAGGAGATTGAATTCAAGGGGGAGCACCAGTGGGGGATGGCCATCGATCTGTCCGCCTGCATCGGCTGCGGCGCCTGCACCATCGCCTGTCAGGCGGAAAACAACATTCCGGTGGTGGGCAAGAAGCAAGTGGCCAACGGGCGGGAGATGCACTGGATCCGGGTGGACCGCTACTTCGCCGGCGACCCCGCTGATCCCGAGGTGCGCTTCCAGCCCATGCCCTGCCAGCACTGCGAAAACGCCCCCTGCGAGTCGGTCTGCCCGGTAGCGGCCACGGTGCACAGCGAAGAGGGCCTGAATCAGATGGTGTACAACCGCTGCGTGGGCACCCGCTACTGCTCCAACAACTGTCCATACAAGGTGCGACGATTCAACTTCTTCAATAACTTCAAGAGCGTTTCAGCAACCACGCGCCTGGCCTTCAACCCGGAGGTGACGGTGCGCGGGCGGGGGGTGATGGAAAAGTGCACCTTCTGTATCCAGCGGATCGAGGCGGCCAAGATCTCCGCCAAGAACGAGCGGCGGCCCCTGCGGGACGGCGAGATTGTCCCGGCCTGCGCCCAAACCTGCCCCACCCGGGCGATTGTCTTCGGGGACCTCAGGGACCCTGACAGCGAGGTCTCCCGTCTGCACCGCCACCCGCGGGCCTACGGCATCCTGGAGGAGCTGTTCACCAAACCGCGCACCCTGTACCTCGCCAAACTCACCAACCCGGCGGCGCCCGCCGGGGAGGGGGGGGCCTCCTCATGAGCGCCATCCCGCTGGATCTCGACAACACCCTGGAACGTCCGGGGGAGCGCGCTCCCCTGGTGCTGGGCAAGAGCGACCTGGCCAGCATTACCGAGCAGGTGTGCGAAATTGCCGAACGGCCACGGCCGTCGCGGGAGTGGTGGCTGGCCTTCGGCACCTCGGCCTCCCTCACCTTCGTGCTGTTTGCCATGCTGGGCTACCTCTTCTGGACCGGCCTGGGGGTGTGGGGGATCAACCAGCCGGTGGCGTGGGGGTTTGCCATTATCAACTTCGTCTTTTGGGTAGGAATCGGCCACGCCGGGACACTGATTTCCGCCATCCTCTTCCTGTTCCGTCAGAAGTGGCGGACCAGCATCAACCGCTTTGCCGAGGCCATGACCATCTTCGCGGTCATCTGCGCCGGGCTGTTTCCCGCCATCCACGTGGGGCGGCCGTGGTTCGAGTACTGGCTCGCCCCGTTGCCCAATCAGATGCAGATGTGGCCCAACTTCCGCTCGCCTCTGCTGTGGGACGTGTTCGCGGTCAGTACCTACTTTACCGTGTCCCTGATGTTCTGGTACATGGGCATGGTGCCGGACCTGGCCACCCTGCGGGACCGGGCCAGGAGCAAGATTCGGCAGATTGCCTACGGCATTGCCGCCCTCGGCTGGCGGGGTTCCGGGCGGCACTGGCACCGCTACGAGCGCGCCTACCTGCTGCTGGCGGCCCTCGCAACCCCCCTGGTGCTGTCGGTACACTCGGTGGTGTCCTTCGACTTCGCCGTTTCCCAGCTTCCCGGCTGGCACGCCACCATCTTCCCGCCCTACTTCGTCGCCGGGGCGATCTTTTCCGGCTTCGCCATGGTCTTGACCTTGCTCATTCCGGTGCGCCACATCTTCCGGCTGGAGTCGCTCATCACTCCGCGCCATCTGGACAACATGGCGAAGATCATCCTGGCCACGGGCTCCATGGTGGGTTACAGCTACATCATCGAGTTCTTCATCGCCTGGTATTCGGGCAACCCCTACGAGAGCTTCACCTTCTTGAACCGGGCCCTGGGTCCCTACGCCTGGTCCTACTGGATCATGTTCACCTGCAACGCCATCATCCCGCAGCTGTTGTGGTTCAAGCGCTTGCGTCAGACACCCGGGCTGCTGCTGGTGATCTCGATCTTCGTCAACATCGGCATGTGGTTCGAACGCTTCGTCATCGTCGTGACCTCCCTGTCCCGCGACTTTCTGCCCTCCTCCTGGGGAGTGTACTGGCCCACATGGGTGGACCTGCTCACTTTCCTGGGCAGCTTCGGGCTGTTCTTCACCCTCTTCTTGCTCTTCCTGCGTTTTTTGCCCATCGTCGCCATGGCCGAGGTGAAATCGGTGGTGCCGGCGGCCGGTCTGGAGCTGGGTCCCCACCGCGGTCACGGGCAGTACTGGGGTGAAATCCCCCACCAGCACGACGAGGAGAATGAGCGATGAGTTCCCACGCCGAGGAGAAAGGAAGGCTCTGGGGGCTTCTGGCCGAGTACGAGACGGTGCCGGCGGTGCTGGAGGCCGCTGCCCGGGTACGGGACGCCGGCTATCGCTACTTCGATGTGCACACTCCCATTCCCATCCACGGCCTGGATGAGGCGATGGGAATTCAGGTGTCGCGGCTGCCGTGGTTGGTGGCGGGGTGCGGCGCCGTCGGTGCCTCGACTGGGCTACTGCTGCAGTGGTGGACCAACGCCGTGGATTACCCCTTTATCATTAGCGCCAAGCCCTACTTCGGGCTGCCCGCCGCCATCCCGGTGACCTTCGAGCTGACGGTGCTCCTGGCGGCCATCGGGGCGTTCGTGGGGATGCTGGTGGCCAACGGCTTGCCGCAGTTTTTCCACCCCCTTTTCCGGCTCGAGCGCTTCCGGCGGGCCAGCAACGATCGCTTTTTCATCTCCATCGAGGCACGCGACCCCAAGTTCGACCCCCGGGCGACGCGGGCGCTGTTGGAGTCCAGTGGCGGCAGGCCAGTGCTGGAGGTGGAGGGATGATCGCCCTGCTAAAGGACGTCCCCAGGTGGTTGATCTACGCGGCGTTGGTGGCCACGGCGCTGGCGCTGGTGCCCTTGGCCCTCATCGCCCGTGCCCGCGTGGTGACCTCGTCCGAGCCCCGCGTCCACCTCATCCACGACATGGACCACCAGCCCAAATTCAAGGCGCAGGCCGAGAACCCCCTGTTCGCTGATGGCCGCGCTATGCGCCCCCACCCTCGCGGGGTGGTGCCGGCGGGATCCGCCGGCGCCGAGGAGGGGTTCGCCACCGGTCGCCGCGGGGGAATCTGGCTGGCCAGCCTGCCGGTGCCGGTGACCGCCGAGCTGCTGCGGCGGGGCGAGGAGCGCTACAACATCTACTGCAGCCCGTGCCATGGCCTGGCCGGGTACGGCGACGGCCCCATCGCCGTGCGTGCCGACGCCCTGCAGGAGGGGACCTGGACGCCCCCGTCCTCGCTGCACACCGAGCTGGTGCGCAGCCGCCCCGACGGCCATCTTTACAACACCATCGCCAACGGTATCCGCAATATGCCCGCCTACGGCCCGCAGCTGCCGGTGGCCGATCGCTGGGCGATCGTCGCCCACGTGCGGGTGTTGCAGTTCTCTCAAGGAGCCACCATGGACGACGTTCCCGTCGAGCTGCGTGGGCAGCTCGCCAGGTAGGGCAAGGCCATGCGAGCAATGGTCGATCTCGGCAACGAACCAAGGGTGTTGGGGGAGAAGGCTTCGCCGGTTGTGCGCGGCGGCTGGCTGGCCGCCGGGGTGGGGTTGGTGGCGGCCCTGGCACTGGGAGCCCTTTCCGGTCAGGGGTGGCGCGGGTTCTTTTTCGCCTACCTGCACGCCTGGGCCTTTTTCGCCAGCATCGCCCTGGGGGCGCTGTTCTTCGTCATGCTGCAGCACCTCACCAACGCCGGGTGGTCGGTGGTGGTGCGGCGCCTGGCCGAGGCCATGGCATCGACTCTGCCCCTGCTGGCCTTACTGTTCGTGCCCATCGCGGTGGGGTTGGGGGAGCTGTACCACTGGTCGCACGCCGACGCGGTGGCCGCCGATCCGCTGCTGCAGTGGAAATCGGGCTACCTCAACACCCCCTTCTTCCTCATCCGCTGCGCGCTCTACCTGGGGGTGTGGGTATGGCTGGCGCGCTTTTTCGTCGGCCGCTCGCTGGCCCAGGACACCTCCGGCGATGTCGCGCACACCCTGGCCATGCGCCGGCGCGCCGCTCCGGCCATGTTCCTGTTCGCCTTCACGGTGACCTTTGCCGCCTTTGACCTGCTCATGTCGCTGGATCCCCACTGGTACAGCACCATGCTGGGGGTGTACTACTTTGCCGGGGCGGCGGTGGGTTTTTTCGCTTCCCTGATCCTCTTCAGCTACCTGGTGCAGCGGGCCGGCTTCCTGCGCCGCGCCATCACCCGCGAGCACTACCACGACCTGGGCAAGCTCCTCTTCGCCTTCACCGTGTTCTGGGCGTACATCTCCTTTTCCCAGTTCATGCTCATGTGGTACGCCAACATCCCCGAAGAAACACTGTTTTACCTGCACCGGCAGGAGCACGGCTGGGGGTGGGCGGGGCTGGCGCTGGTGTTCGGCCACTTCCTTTTGCCGTTTTTGGCGCTGCTGTCGCGCGGCCCCAAGCGGCGCAAGGGGGCCCTGGCGGTCGCCGCCGGATGGCTGCTGATCATGCACTGGCTGGACCTGTACTGGTTCGTCATTCCGGTGCAGAGCGAACATGCCACCCTCAACTGGGCGAGCCTGGCGCTGGCGGTGGGCCTGGCCGGAGCGCTGATGGCGAGCATGCTGCACAGAGTTCGCGCCACCTCCCTGGTGCCCGAGAGGGACCCGCGGCTTATGGAATCCCTCACCTTCGAGAACGCCTGATGGAGACCGTCGTGACTCGCGGGACCGATCCCAACGCCCCCCTCACCGCCCTCCTGGGCGTCGTCGGGGCTGTGCTGCTCTTCGTGGTCATCGTTGCCCTGCAGGCGTTGTTCTACCGCCAGGAGGCGCTGGAGCGGGTGCGCAAGGTGGAAAACGTGCGCGCCGAAGAGCTGGCCCGCAACATCGCCAGTCAGCAGGAGCGCTTGCACGGCTACCGTCTGCTGGACCCCGCCACCGGGGCGGTGGCCATCCCAATCGAGCGCGCCCGCGACATCGTCTTCAAGCGTGCCCAAGACGGCCTGCCACTCACCCGTTTCCCAATCGTGCAGCCGGAGTAGGCGACAACCCGTCGGGGTGTTTCCGGCGGCACCGGTGCGGCGGAGGTGTCGTCGCTGACTTCCGGTGCTCGGTGCGCTGCATGTGTTCTACCGCGCCCGGCGGCGGGCGTGGTATCCTCGCGGGGCTTGCCTGGGACGGCGGCCTCCGCGCCCGGGATCGCAGCAGGGGATGGAGTCCCCCGCAAACCGCCCGTCACGGGCTGATGACTCCTGGGACGTGGGCCCATCTCTATGGGCCGAAAGGAGAAGCCCGTGACGGAAATGTTCGCCCTCGCCGCCGCCTGGCTGGCGCTCGCCATCCTGTCGACGATCCTCGCCAACCGCCTCAAGGTCTCCATGGCACTCACGGAAATCTGTGTGGGGATGGCGGCCGGGTGGATCGCCGAGCGCTACGTCGGCCCCGGCGCTCTCGGCGGCGATGAAACATGGCTGCGCTTTCTCGCCGCCGCCGGCGCCGTGCTGCTCACCTTCCTGGCCGGCGCCGAACTGCAGCCGGCGGTGCTGCGCAGCAAGTCTCGGGAAGTCCTGGCGGTGGGCGCGGTCGGATTCCTAGCGCCGTTTCTGGGGTGTGCCGCCGTCGCCCGTTACGCGCTGGGCTGGGACCCGGCGGCGAGCTGGCTCGCCGGTGTCGCCCTGTCGACCACGTCCATGGCGGTGGTTTACGCGGTGATGCTGGAGACCGGTTTCAACCGCACCGAGTTCGGCAAGGGCATTCTCGGCGCGTGCTTCGTCAACGACCTCGGCACGGTCATCGCCCTCGGGCTGATCTTTGCGCCGTTCACCGGCCGTACGGTCGTTTTCCTCGCCGCCAGCGCCGCCATCATCGCTCTGCTCCCCAGGCTCACCGCGGCGATTACCCGGCGTTACGCCTACCGCACCGCCGCCGTGCGCACCAAGTGGGTGCTGCTGGTGCTCTTCGGCCTCGGCGCCCTGGCGCTGTGGTCGGGCAGCGAGGCGGTTTTGCCCGCCTACATCGCCGGCATGGTGCTGGCTGGCGCGGCGGCCGAGGACCACCATTGGATCCGCCGGATGCGGACGCTGACCATCGGCTTTTTGACACCGTTTTACTTCCTGCGGGCGGGATCGCTGGTGTCGCTGCCGGCGGTGGCAGCGGCGCCGCTTGCCTTTCTGCTGCTCTTCGCGGCCAAATCGCTCACCAAGATCGCCGGTCTTTTCCCGGTGGTGAGCCGGTTCCGCGCCGAGCGACGGGAGCGCTGGTACTACACGTTGATGATGTCCACCGGCCTCACCTTCGGCACCATCTCGGCGCTCTACGGCCTCACCCACGACATCGTCACCCGCCAGCAGTACTCGTTTTTGGTGGCGACGGTCATCGCCAGCGCGGTGATTCCCACCCTCATCGCCACCATCGCCTTTCTGCCGCGCCACCTGCTGCCCGCCGCCGAGCCCGCGGGCGAGCCGCCGGCGCGCGAGGAGGAGGGACCCGACGAGGAGTGATGGGCGCGGTGTCGTGGCGACTTCCTTCGCTGCGGGCGCGGTGAACCGATGCAAAGGTGGTGCGGCCCCTTGACAGCAAGCCAGGCCGAATCTATATTTCGCGCGGTGACGAAATGAGAGCCACCGCACTTCTTGCCGCCGCTCGCTGCCACCAGGCCCTCGGACACCCGGTCCGCTTGCGGTTGCTCGCCGCGCTGCGCGACGGGCAGCTCTGCGTCGGGGAGCTGCAGGAGCTTTCTGGTCTGGCGTTGTCCACAGTGTCCCGTCATATCTCCGAGCTGGAGCGAGCAGGGCTTTTGGAACAGAGCAAGGAGGGGAGATGGGTGTGGTGCCGGCTCGGCGGCGAACCGCGGGTCGGACAGTTGCTTGAGTGCGTGTGGGAGCAGATCGCCGGCGACCCGGCGATCGAGTGGGACCGGCAGCGCGCACAACGGCTGCGGGACGGGCGCCAGAGCTCGGGCTGTGCGGCACCCGCCGGGCCTTGCATCGCGATCGCTGCACCGCTGGTGAGCCACACTACAGGGGTGCCGGAGGAGATGGAATGAGCGGCCAGAGCAAGCAGATGAACGTCTTTGAGCGCTACCTGACGGTGTGGGTGGCCCTTTGCATGGTGGTGGGCGTGGTGGTGGGCAAGGCCTTTCCGGGGCTCATCGGCGTCCTGCGCGAACTGGAGTTCGGGTCCGGCAGCCAGATCAACATTCCGATCGCCGTGCTGATCTGGTTGATGATCTACCCGATGATGTTGAAGATCGACTTCGCTTCCATCGCCCGCGTCGGTAAGCGGCCGAAGGGTCTGTTCGTGACGATCTTCGTCAACTGGTTGGTCAAGCCCTTTTCCATGGCCTTCTTCGGGTGGGTGTTCTTCAAGCACCTGTTCCTGCCCTTGATCGGGCCGGAGCTGGCCAGCCAGTACATCGCCGGGGTGATCATTCTCGCGGCGGCGCCATGCACGGCGATGGTCTTCGTCTGGTCGTACCTCTCCGATGGCGATCCGGCCTATACCTTGGTGCAAGTCTCGGTCAACGACTTGATCATGCTGGTGGCCTTCGCCCCGGTGGTCAAGCTGCTGGTTTCCGGCGCCACCGACCTCGAGGTGCCTTTCAAGGTGCTGCTCTATTCGGTCCTGGTCTTCGTGGTGATCCCGCTGGCCGCCGGCATGCTGTCGCGCTCGTGGTTGATTCGAGCCAAGGGCATCGAGTGGTTCAGCGAAAGGTTCGTCGCCTTCTTTCACCCGATCACGGTGCTCGCCCTGCTCGCGACCCTCACCGTGATCTTCGCGTTCCAGGCGGAGAACATCACGACCCGCTGGTTTCACGTGCTGCTCATCGCTGTGCCGATCCTGATCCAGGTGTACTTCAACTCTTCTCTCACCTACGGCCTGATGCGGCTGTTCAAGGTGGAGTACGCGGTGGCGGCGCCGGGGGCGCTGATCGGTGCGTCCAACTTCTTCGAGCTGGCGGTGGCGACGGCGATCGCGCTGTACGGTCCGGGCTCCGGCGCGGCGCTGGCCACGGTGGTCGGGGTGCTGGTGGAGGTTCCGGTGATGCTGTCCGTCTGCAAAGTCTGCATCGCCACCAAGCACTGGTTCGAGCCTGCGGTTCAGGCTCAGAAGGGGGCGGGCCATGTTTAGGCGGGTGCTGTTCGCGACGGATCTCTCTCAGGCATCGGACATCGCCGTCGGCTGCGTGGCCGGGTGGGGCAGCCTGGGGCTTGTCCACGTGACTTTGGCTCACGTTCACAGCATCAAGTACGGCGGCGGCGCGGCCGGTCTCGAGGAGCACCTGAGGGCCGATCACGCGCCCAAGCTGGAACGCCAGGCGCAAATAGTCCGCGATGCTGGGATCGAGGCTTCCTGGCGGCTGGAGTTCGGGGTGCCCTATCTCGAGATGGAGCGCATCGCCCGTGAGGAAGAGGCCGAGGTGGTGGTGCTCGGCTCTCACGGCAGCTCCTGGGTCAAGGAGGTCTGGCTGGGTGCCGTCGCGGACGCCATTCTGCGCCACGTCACGCTGCCGGTGCTCGTCATCAAGGCCAATCGGTTGAGCGAGATGTCGCGTGAGGAGTGCGCCGACTTCTGTCACTCGCTTTTCGGCAAGGTGCTCATGGCCACGGATTTTTCCCCGGCCACCGCCGGCGCGCTCGAGGTCGCCCGACAGCTCGCCGCAAGAGGGGCGGAGATCCACCTGGTGCACGTGCAGGAGCACTCGCGCATCTTCCCCCACCTGGCCAGCCGCCTTGATGAGTTCAACCGTGAGGACGCGGCCCGCCTCGACACGTTGGCCGACGAGCTGCGCCGCCTCGGCGCCCGCCAGGTGTCCCAGGAGATGTGCACCGATCACCCGGTGAAGGGTTTGCTGCGGGCGAGTGCCCAGTGGCAGCCGCAGCTTCTCGTGGTGGGTCGCCACGGGCGCGGCGGAGTGAAAAGCCGGCTCATCGGCTCCACGTCGCATGACGTGGCGCGGGAGAGCCCGGTGCCGGTCCTCGTGGTGCCGGCCGTGGAGGTGTAGAAACTTATGCCTGTCTACGAGTTTATCTGTCAGGACTGTGGCACGGTCAGCGAGGTGCGGGCGACGGTGGAGCAGTACAGTGTGGGGCTCGCTCCCACCTGCGGTTCCTGCGGCTCCAACCGACTGGCGCGGACGTTCACTTCGATCGGCCTGGCCACGGGGCGCGCGTCGCAGGCGCGGGGAGGCGGGGGGTGTGCGCCGGGCGCCGGACCGGGTTGCTGCTATGGATAGGGAGGGCTCGATGGCGACGACGGCTTCCACGATGGTGTTGACGGTCGCCGAGGCGGCCGAGGCGTTCGCCCGGGCGATCATGGACTCGGACGAGTGGCGGCGTTGGACCGACGCCCGCGAGCGCTGCGAGAGCGACGCCACCCTTCGACAGGCGCAGCAGCGGCTGGCGGAACTTTCCCGCACGTTTCAGAGTGCCAGGGCGCGGGGGAAAGGGCTGTTCGGGCCTGACCTCGCCGAGCTGAACCGCTTGCAGGGTGAGATCCAGTCGTCACCCCTGGTGCAGGAGCGGGAGCGGGCGGCAGCCACCCTCGTCCAGTTCCTGCAGGACACCAACCGTCTGCTGTCCGAAACCCTGGGCGTGGATTATGCGGCCAACGCCGCGCCCCGCCAGGGCGGATGCTGTGGTTGACGGGCGGATGATGATCTGGAGATTTCCCGGAGGGGTCCTCGCTCTCCGCAGCGCCGCTGGCGTGGCCATGACGCCCATCACCATCGACCACGGCTTGCCCTTCCCCGCCGATCATCCCGGCAAGGTCGAACGGCGGGGTGACCGAAGAGTCGGCACGGGCGCTTGGTTGGTGGCACGGGCTCGCGGGGCCGACGACCGGGCGATCGATGAGCGCGAAGTGCATGGCAGGCGTGCGGGGGCGATCCCACGCGTGAGAGGAGTCCGATAAAAGCTGCGATCAGCCACCTGCGGGCGGCACGGGGGCGTTGCAGGCCACGGATGGTCGCGGACGAAGAAGGAGGTTTGCGGATGAAGGAGATTGAGATCTTCGAACCGGCGCTGTGCTGCGCCACCGGAGTGTGCGGGCCGGAGCCGGATGAAACGCTGGTGCGCTTCGGTGAAACCGTGCGGCGCACCGAGGCGGAGCTGGCGGGCAGGGTCCGACTCAGCCGACTCCTGCTCAACCAGCAGCCGATGCGTTTCGCCCAGACGCCGGCGGTGTTCACGATCATCAAGAACCGAGGGGTTGCCGCCCTGCCGGTGGTGGTGGCGGACGGGAAAGTCGTGCTCGAAGGCGCCTATCCCACCTTCGAGCAGATCGAGGAATGGAGCAAGAACGAGGGGGCCGGCGATGGCCGGTGAGCCTTCGCGCCCCGCGCCCGACGGTCGTCTGCAGCCGTTTTGTGCCGCCAACCTGCGTGCCTACCTCGCGGTGCTGGCCGCCTGGGTCGTGGTGTCGGCGGCGGCGGCAGGGCTCGCCCGTGCGGCCATGACCGGTCGCCCCTCGTTTCTGGGACTCCTCGTCCTGGCGCTGGCGGCGGTGATGGGCGGCATGGCGATCATGTTCATCTCGTCGCTCGCCAACCTGCGCAAGCTGCGTCCGGGCTTCGAGCGGCTCGCCCGCGGCGAAAGGGACGTAGACATTCCGCCGGTGTGGTGCCCGGTTCTCACCTCCGCCACCCAGGCGGCGCGGCGCCTGGCTCAGGAGGTCGCGGGAGCAGGAAAAGAGGACCGAAAATGACTGCGAGATTCATGTTTTTCTCCGGCAAGGGCGGGGTGGGCAAGACCACCTGCGCCTGCGCCACGGCGGTCGCCGCGGCCGAGGGCGGCGTCAAAACGCTCATCGTCTCCACCGATCCCGCCAGCAATGTCGGCGACGTTTTTCAGCAGCCGGTCGGCGCGCAGGCCACCGCCATCCGCGGGGTGCCGAACCTGTTTGCCGTCGAGATCGACCCCGACGGCGCCACGGAGGCCTACCGGGAGAAGTTGCTCGCGCCGATGCGCGGTGTCCTGCCCGACGAGATCTTGGCGGTGATCGAGGAGCAGTTCCGCTCGCCGTGCACCACCGAGATCGCCGCCTTCGACCGCTTCACCGACTTTCTCGTGGATCCGGAGTACGACCTGGTGGTGTTCGACACCGCCCCGACCGGTCACACTCTGCGCCTGCTCGAGCTGCCGGTGGACTGGAGCCGGCACATCGAGGAGGCTGCCAAGACCTCGGGTCAGACCTGCCTCGGGCCGGTGACCTCCATTCAGGCCGGCAAGGAAAAGTACGACCGGGCCATCGCGGCGTTGCGCGACGCCGGCACGACCTCGTTCGTTTTCGTCACCATCCCGGAGAGGACGTCGCTGGACGAAGCCGCGCGCACGGCCAAGGAGCTGGCCGCCCTGGGCATTGCGGTGCAGCGGTTGATCATCAACCACGTGCTGCCGGCGGGTGAGGGCGACAACGGCTTTTTCGCCCGCCGGCGGGCCATGCAGCAGTCCTACATCGCCGAGGTCGACAAGCTCTTCCCGGGTGTGCCAATCAGTCTGGTGGACGAGACGTTCGTGGAGATCATCGGCGCCCCGGCGCTGGCGGCCTTCGCCCGCCTGCTGGAGGGACGTGAGGACGGGCGGCCGTCGCAGGCCCTCCTGTCGCCGCGTGCGCTACTGCTGCCCGGAGACGGTGGCCGGCGGCGGCTCTTCTTCGTGGGCAAAGGCGGCGTCGGCAAGACCGTGGTGTCCGCCGCCACCGCGCTGCACCTGGCGCGTCAGGGGGTGCGCACACTGCTCGTGACCACCGATCCGGCGGCCCACACCGGCCGGGTACTGGGGTGCGAGGCGACCGACGCGCCGACGCCGGTCCCCGGCCAGCCCAATCTGTTCGTGGCGCGGGTGGACCAAGAGGTCGCGGTGCGGGAGTACCGCAGGCGGATCCTCGACGAGTCGCGCGGGCGCTTCGACGCGGCCACGCTCGCAGCCATGGAGGAGGAGCTCAACTCCCCCTGCACCGAGGAAATGGCGGCGTTCGAGCGTTTTCTCGCCTACCTCACCGACGACACCTACCCGGTCGTTGTCTTCGATACAGCCCCCACCGGCCACACTCTGCGCCTTCTGTCGCTACCCTTCTCGTGGGAGAAGCAGGTGGAGATGATGGTGGCGATGCGCCCCGGCACGCAGTCGTACGAGCGCACGCGGGAGCGCTACCGGGACGCGGTGGCGATGCTCAAGGATCCGGCCCTGACCGCCTTGATTTTCGTGGTGCTGCCGGAAAAGACGCCTCTGCTGGAGGCACTGCGAGCACGCGACGACCTGGCGGCCGCCGGCATCCCCACCGCCGGGGTGGTGGCCAACATGGTGCTGCCCGACCATGCCTGCACCACGGCGCTTTTGAAGGTCCGGCGCGAGGCGCAGCAGCACTACCTGTACGCCATCCGCCGCGACTTCGGCGTGCCGCGGTTCGATCTCACGCTGCGCGATGACGAAGTGGTCGGGATGGCGGCATTGGCTGAGGTGGCGGCGGAGTTGTGGGGCGAGAGCGCAGGCGAAAGGAGCGGACGGTGACGGGAAACCAGTCTCACGTGCGTGTGTACTTCACGCCGCCGGTGAATCCGTGCGGCGAGGGGGCCACCTGCTGCGGCCCTATGGGGATGAGCGTCGAGGAAGCGGAGGCGCTGCGCGCGGCGGTGGCCGCGGCGGTGCCCGGTGTCCCGGTGGAGCTGGTGGACGCCTCCCGCAAGCTGAACCTGCACCGCGACGGGGCTGTGCTGCGCATGGTCAACACGCTCGGTCTCGCGGTGTACCCGGTGGTCACGGTGGGGGAGGAGATCGTTTCCATGGGGCCGCCGGCCATCGACGAGTTGGCGCCGCTGTTGCGTGCGCGTCTGCAAGGTTCCCGTGGATGATGGTATGGTGGGGAAGGGTACGCTGCCATTCGCGCAAGAGGCTCGATGAGGAGCTGGCCCTCGTGGGTGATGGTTCTCGCCCAAACCGTGGCCGCGTCTGCCGGGGCGATGCCGGAGGCGGTGGCGGCTGGGACGGATGAGCCGGCGGCGGCGCTGAGTACCGCGGATCTGTTGCAATTCCCCTCTCTGCCGGCCGTCCGTGTCCTCGACACCGAGTCGAGTCTGGGGCCGATGTCGGGGCAGCCCCAGACGGTCACGGTGGAGGATCTCGTGCGTTTCCACGGCCACGCCTGTGATGGACTGGCCGTGGCGGCGGCGGGGCTGATCTACGGCCTCAAACACCTGTTCCCGGAGGGGGTGGTGGACCGCACCGACGTGGTGGCGGCGGTCAACGGCTCGGCCTGTTACGGCGATGTGGCGGCCTATCTCACGGGGGCGCGGGTCGGCTACGGTACGCTCGTCGTCGACCCGGCGCTGGGCGACGAGTGGGTGCTCGCCCGGCGCTCGACCGGCAAGGCGGTCAAAGTGGCCGTGCGTCCCGGTTTGCGCCCTCCCGAACTCACGGTCTTGGAAAGCGCGTTGCGCAGCGGGGGCTGCGATGCGGCACAGATCGTGCGCGTGCAGGAAGTCCAGAAGGCTTTTGCCCTGAAAGTGCTCAGCCTGCCCGTCCAAGAGGCGTTTGCCGTCACGCCGCTGACTGACTTCGGCTACGCCGTCAAGCCGGGTCGGCCCGATGTGGTCAAGGCCCGCTGCGGCGGGAAAGGCCCATGACGTGCTTTACGTCGTCATTCCGCTGGTGCTGTTCGGGCTTTCTTTTCTTGCCGGTATGCTGGGCCTCGGGGTGGCGTTCATCGCCACGCCGGTGCTGGGGATCTTCGGCTTCGAACTGAAGCACGTGATCATGCCGTGGAGCTTGTGGCTCAACGGGCTGACGGCGATCTCCGGCGCCGTTGCCTTTGCCCGCCGCCGTATGGTGGACTGGCGCATGGCCATTCCGCTGATGCTGCTCACCACGGCGATGGCGCCGCTCGGTGTGTGGCTTCTAAAATTCGTTCCGACCGCTGTTGTCTGGTGGATCTACCTTGTGGTGCTGGTCTTCTTGGCGGTCCGCATGGCCTTTCCGCCGCCCCAGGATGACGCAAAGGAGATCGTCCCCAAGCCCGCGGCGCGGCTGAAGGGTGTGGTTGCGGGCGGTTTCATCGGTGTGTTCGCCGGCTTTTTGGGGGTCGGCCCGGGCTTCCTGATGATGCCGACCCTGGTGATGCTGGGCTACACGGCACGGATTGCCGCGGCGACCAACAGCGTGATCGTGACCTTACCATCGTATTCGGCCTTTCTCACCCATTTGCCGGCGGCGCGCTTCGACTGGGTGATGTTGGGACTTTCCTCGGTGACGGCGCTCGTCGGCGCCCAGCTGGGAGCGCGTTTCATGGCCAGGCGCGTCCGCTCGTTGCTGGTTGCCCGCCTCTTTGCGTTGGCCCTCGTGGGCCTTGCCGTGCACCGCGCCTATTTGCTCTTGCACTGAGGGTGGGGCGCAGGACCGACGGCGTTACTGTCGGGGTCGACCGCTGCCGTGCGCAGGGCCGACGGCCGCGGGGCCATGGCCGCAGGGGGCCTCGCTCGCGACGAGCTCGAAGGGGCGGGGAGGGCGGTCGGAGGGAGGCGGGCCCCGGCCTGCACGCCGGCAGCGCCGGGGCGGAGAAGGCTTGACAGGTCGAAAAAGCTATCCTACGTTTCGCAGGATGACGAAATGCGACGGCTCCGCCAGTTTGGTTGCGAGGCGCCGGGGGTGAGGAACGTGAAAGTCTTCGATGTGCTCTCTCCCGCCTTGGTTTTCTCCCTCGTCGCGGCGACCGCGGCAACCGCCGCCCAGCCGGCTGCAGGGCCGGCGCCGGTTGCGGCCGCGACGCCGCATGAGCTGTCCTCGCTGATCGGCGGCGGCAGGTGGAGGATCGTCGAGTTCGGCGGCGAGGCCTGCATCCCCTGTCAGGCCATGCAGCCGACCCTGCAGGAACTGCAACGGCTGCTCGATGACCGGGTGGCTGTCCGCAACTTCGGGATCCAGCAGCATCCACAGGTGGCACGGGCGCACAAGATCATGGTGATGCCCACCCAGCTGGTGTTCAACCCGAAGGGGGAAGAGGTGCTCCGTCACATGGGGGTGTTCCCGTTCGACGAGTTTTGCAAGGCGCTGGCGGAGAAGGGCGTCTTCTAGATGGAGTCATTCCGCACCGAAGGCTCGCACCGCGCCGCTGCCGGTAGTCAGCCTGACCCCGATTCGTCTCGGTGTCGTCATCTTATCGGCAAGTCACTGCGTACCGGCGGCGGTCCCGCTGGTGCTCGCCGCGGTGGCCGGCGGTGTGGGCGAAGCGGGTGCATCGGGAGTCTGGACTGGTTTCGGTCGGCGTCGCCGCGGCCCGGGCGGGTTTGCGGGCTGCGGGTCGCCTTCCTCTGAATCACGTGGTTGCCGAGAGGGGAGTGGAGCGAGATGGGCGAGACCCCGAAAGTCATCGAGATTCTCGGGCCGGGCTGTCCGCGTTGCCAGGCAACGCACAAGGTGGTGCAGGCCGTGGTGACGGAGGCCGGGCTTGGCTGCGATATCCGCAAGAACGAATCCATCGACCGCATGGTGGAGCTGGGCGTGATGGCGACCCCGGCGGTGGTCATCGACGGGAAAGTGGTCTTCTTCGGTCGCATCCCGACGCCCGCCGACGTGCGCCGCTTTCTGAATCTGGGCTGAAGCACGGCGGGCGCCTTCCTGCCGCGCCTGACCGAGGGGCGTCATGAACGAACGAGCCGGGCCTCTTCTCATCGTGGGCGATTCTACGGCCTGCTTCCCGCCCATCGAGCGTGCGCGGGTGCAGGGGGCGTCCCTCGCAGGACTGGCGCTGCGCAAGGATGACTCCGGACACCCCGTGCGGCGCTGTCGGGTGCCGGCGTTTTCCGTTGCCGGGGCCATCAGCCTGTTGCCCCCCAGGAGGCGGTGATGGGCTCTCCCGGCGCCGCGGCGGGTCTTCTGCCCGGTGCAGTGACATGGGGAGGGCCGGATGGCCCGGGTGACTCGGAAGGAGAAGAGGAGTCTCACGCGATGAGGGGGCTGGATGAATACGGCAAAAGGAGGACATCGATGAGGATGCTGACCGCCGCCCTGGCCTTGACGCTGGGAGTGGGAGCCAACGCTGCGGACGACGCCAGCTTTGACATGCGCGTTTCCGAGGCCCGCCGGCACATGCGCGCCGCCTGTCAGGCCGTGCAGAGCCTGGCCAAGCCGGATGCTGCCGGGAACCCGGCCCTCGTCGAAACGGCCGGCGCGGAGGTGGGAAACGCGGTAACGCTGTGGTCCGCCATCGTCCGGGATTATGCCGCCGTCACGCCGGCCGGCTACGCCGGCGACCCGGGCTGGAAGCAACGTCTCGAGGACATCCGCCTTGACCTCGAACGAATGCAGCGGGAAACCGCCGCTCACGAGTGGCGTCTGGCGTTTCTCTCCTGTGCGCACGCCTGCAACTGGATCACCATGATGCACGAAGCCAACGGCGTGACCCTGGCCATCGACACGATGGCGGCGCTGCGGAAAAGGGTCGGTATTCTCAAGGGACTGGTGGCGGTGGGGCAGGCGGAGCGCGGGCGACCCCTGGTCAAGGAGGTGCTGGCGGCCCGGGATGCCGTGCTGCTGTCGCCGCCCCCCGAAGGGCCGACGCGAGACGCCTTTCTCGCGGCGTTGCCGGAGCTGTCGCGGGCAGTGGACGCGCTGGCGGAGGCCGCCCGCTCCGGTGCCGACCTCACGGCTCCGGCATCCTCTCTCGCCGCCATCGTGGAGCGGGTCTATGAACTGGCCATCTAGCGGCCCGGCTTTCCCGGCCACGGCTGCACCGCCGGGGTGTGAACCGGATCTGGCGGCGGGGCAGGGCGGGGAATCTGCCCCTCGAGGGTTTTTCCTCACCGGCGCGGGTGGGCTCATGGTGAGGGATAGACTGCAAAAGAAGGGGCCTCGCGTGTTCACGCCGGGTGTCGGGCCTGCCGCGCTGGTGACCGCGCGCGGGCCGGTGTGCGGCATCACCCGGCGTCCCGCCAACGGCGGCGCGGTGGGTGCGGAACAGGCGGAGGGCGCGGGCCCGCGCCGCATGCGGAGCGCTTGTGTCCATTGACGTGCTTGTGGTTGTGCTGGTGCTCTTTTTCACCACGACGGACGCCGACATCCGGTGGGCGCCCGCTCGGCGCGACCAAAAAACCTTTGCAGTGGCCGAGCGGCCCGACCTCGACGTCGCGCCGCCCGCCGGGATCTTCGCCCGACACCCGGGCGGCAACTGCGGCCAGTACCTGTGCGACCGCGACACCCGGCTGCTCAACACCACCCAGGGGGGCATCCCGTGCTTCGGCTGGGAGCTGTAGCCGTGTCCGACGGATTGGAAGGAGGTTCAACATGACACAAGGAGCAACTCCGACGCCCATGGACATCCTGGCCGCGGTTTCTCCCGAAGGGGCCAGGATCTACAGGGAGCACCGCCAGGCGACGATGGCCAACCCGGCGCTTGCCGCCTTGCCGGAGAAGACGAAGCTCCTGATCGGCATCGGTGTGGCGGCGGCATTGCAGTCGTCCACCTGCACCCTCATGTGGACCAAGCTCGCCCACAAGGCAGGCGCGACGCGGGACGAAATCGTCGAGGCGGTGCTCGTCGCCCGGCTGATGAAGGCGGCCACCGCCAACGACACGGCCGCCGAGGCGCTGGCGTGGCTTGCCCAGCAGCCGTCGGCGTAGGCGACGCAGCGTCGATGAACACCCGGCCGGCCTCCGGCTGGGCGGTGCGCCTGCGGGCAGCTGCCGGCGTGGCGTAAAGGGGGCTTGCGATGACAAAGCGTTGGACCGCGTTGCGCCCTGACGGATATGACGCCTCCTCGGCTGCAGGAAGCGATCGAGTTTGGGAGAGGAAGAGTGCGATGCTGAAGGAGTTGGGAATCTTGGCGCTGGCAGTGGCTGTCTCCGGCCCGGCGGCGGCGCAGCCGCGGCCCGAGCAAGCGCCGTTGTCGCTGGCCGCCTGCCTGCGCGAGGCGTTGGCGGCCAACCCTGAGCTGCGTGCGGCGGCGGCGCGTGCGGCGGCGAGCGAGGCAGCCGCGGCAGCGGCCGCGGCCGGGCGCGTGCCCCGTTTCGACCTGACGGCGGGCTACCTTTACTCCGATCGGGCGCAGCGCCTCGTCCAACCCGCCTTCCCGGGGGAGGTGATCCGCTACGACCACGACATCGCGGAGGCCAGCCTGGCGGCGTCGATGCCGCTGTGGGCGGGCGGGGGCCTGACGGCTCGGATTCGTGCCGAGGGTTTTGCGGCGGCCGCTGCCCGTGCAACGGTCAAAACCACGCGTCAGGATCTCGCCTTGGGCGTGGCGGCGACCTACCTTGCGGCGGTGGGGCAGCGGGCCGCCATTGCCGCCGTAGAGGCTTCGCTGGCGGCGCTGGATGGGCAACTGGCGGTTGCCCGGGCGCTGGAAGACGTCGGGCGGATTGCGCCGCTTGACCGCCTCAAGGTGGAAGTCCGGGCGGCGGAAGTCCGGCAGACCCTATCCCGTGCGCGGCGTGACCGCGATCTCGTCAGGCACCACCTGGCCTCTCTGCTCGGCCGCAGCCGCGACCGCGCCATCCCCGAGGTGGAGGACACCTTCCCGCCGATTCCCCTCGCCGCCGATCACGAGTCGCTGCTGAGCCAGGCGCTGGCGGCACGACCCGAGGTGGAGGCGGCGCGCCACGCCGTCGAGCGAGCCCGGGCACGGTTGGCGGCGGCGGGGGCGGAGCGCTGGCCCGAGGTGGACGCCTACGCGCGCTACACGGCCCGGTCCGTGGTCCCGTCCGCCGGCGGCGGCTTGCCGGCCGGCCGCGTCGGCGTGGCCAGCGGCGGGGTCAATCTCAGGTTGCCGCTGTGGGTCGGTGGCGGGGTGGCGGCGCGCGTAGCACAGGCGCAGGCCCAGGTGGTGGAGGCGGAGGAGAGCCTGCGCGCCGTCGAACTCCGCGTCACGGAGGAAGTCCGCCGGGAACTGGCCGCCTTCGCCGAGGCCGGCGAGCGCCAGGAGGTCACCTCCGGCGCGCTGCAGCACGCGCGCGACGCGTTTGCCATCGAACAGGCCAACTACGAGTTGGGGCGGAGCACCATCAACGATGTCCTCGACGCCCAGGCGGCGATGATCCAGGCTGAGTTGGCCGTCATCCAGGCGAATCACGACCGTGCCCTGGCCGCTGTGGCCGTGGCTCGCGCGACAGGGCATGACATTGCGACGCTGGTGGGCGTCGGCAAAGAGGATAGACGATGAGAGAAAAGCTCGCGACACTGGTCACGGTCTCCCTGGCGGTCTTGAGCGCGGGTTCGTGTGGGGAACAGGCGGCGGCGCCCCCAAAGCCTCCGGCCGTCGTGGCGGTGAAGCCCGCGGTACGGCGCGAGGTCAGATCGGGAGTGACCCTCACGGGTACCGTGGAACCGGAGCAGAGAGCCCGGCTGGTCGCCCAGGTGGACGGCGAGGTGGAGTCGCTGGCGGCGCGCGAGGGCGACGCCGTGCGGCGCGGCGACGTACTCGTGCGCATCGACCCCTCGCGTTTGCAGGCGGCCCTCGACGAGGCGCGCGCCGAGCAGCAGGCCGTCCTGGTCGATCTCGAGGAGGCACAGCGGGTTCTGGAACGTGACCGGGTCCTCTTCGAGCGGCAGGGCATCGGCAGGGAACGCCTGGAGCAGTCGCAGACCACGGTGCGCCGGCTCGAGGCGGCGACGGCCAGGGCCGCGGCGCGGATCGCGGGCCTGGCCGCTCAGCTGGCCGACACCGAAGTGCGGGCTCCCTTCGACGGCTACGTTCTCGAGCGGTACGTGGAGCTGGGGGACGTGGTCAAGAGCGGCGCGGCGTTGCTGTCCGTCGCTTCTAGAAAAGCCTACGCCCTCATCCAGGTGGCCGACACCGATCTGGCCCGCGTGAAGGTGGGCGACGCGGCGCGCGTCAGCTTGGGCAGCAACGCGAAGGAGGGGGTAGAAGCGCGCATCGCTCGTATCCGCCCGCAGGTCGACCCGGCGACGCGCACCGCCGCGGTGGAGGTGGAGCCGGTGGCCAGTGTTTCCGGCTTTCTGCCGGGAATGCTGGTGCGTGTCACCTTAACCCTCGATCGCCGCAGCGGAGTCGTTGCGGTGCCGGGGGAGGCGCTGCTGGTTCGTCCCGACGGCAGCGCGGCGGTGTTTTTGGTCGAGCGGGACACCGCTGTGCAGCGCCGGGTGGTCACCGGGATCGAGGGGGAGGGCTGGATCGAGATCCGCGAGGGGGTCAGCGAGGGTGACCTCGTGGTGGTCCAGGGGCAGGAGCGGCTCAAAGACGGCGCCGCGGTCAAGGTGAAGGGGGCGGGGACGCGGCAGGCGCACGGCCCGATGGATTCCGGGGGGCGGGGTGATTCTCCCGCCCCGCCGACGGCCGGTACGGGAGGGCAAAAGTAATGCGCATCACCCGGCTCGCGCTCGCCCGCCCGGTGGCGGTCACCGTGCTGTCGGTGGCGGTTCTGGTCGTCGGCCTGTACGGCCTTTTCACTCTGCCGGTGGATTACCTGCCGGAAATCACCTATCCCATGGTCAAGATTCACGCGTACTGGCGAGGTGCCACACCGGAGGAAATCGACACCAACGTGGCCGACCCCCTCGAACGGGTGATGGCCACGGTGGACAACCTGGACTACCTGGAGTCCACCATCACGGAAGGGATGTACACTCTTCTCATCAACTTCCGCTACGGCACCAACGTCGACGTCGCCTTTCAGGACGTGATGGCGGCCTACGGTCGCGTGGCCCGGCAACTGCCCCGCGACATGGACCCGCCGATCGTCTTCAAGGCGGACCCGTCGCAACTGCCGGTGATGGAATTGACCCTTTCGTCGCCCGAGCGCACCCTCACCTGGCTGCGCGAATGGGCGGACAACTGGCTGCAGGACCGGCTGGTGACCGTGGAGGGGACGGCGGGCGTCGAGATCGTCGGCGGCCTCAAGCGGGAAATTCGGGTTCATCTCGACCCGGTACGCCTGCGGGGCGTCGGCCTCACGCCGGCGGCGGTGGGCAAGGCTCTGGAACTCGCCAACCTGGAGACCTTCGCCGGGCGGATCACGGTGGAGGCCCGCGAGATCATCGCCCGCACCATGGGGGAGTTCGAAAGTCTCGAGGAGATCCGCAACGTCGTGGTGGCGCACCGCCCCGACGGGCGTCTGGTGTACCTGCGCGATGTCGCCACCGTCGAGGACAGCCACGAGGAGGTGCGCATCGTCACCCGTTTCAACGGCGCGCCGTGCGTGAAGCTGGCCGTCCTCAAGCAAGCCGACGCCAACACCGTCGCCGTGTCCAAGGCCGTCGCCCGGCGTCTGGCCGAGCTGCGCGACCTGGTGCCGCCGGACATTGCGTTCGGAATTGTCGAGAACCAGGCGGACTACATCGAGGCGGCCATCGCCAGTGTGCGCGACGCGGCGCTCATTGCGGCCGTACTCGTCATTCTCGTCGTCTACCTCTTTCTCGGCCGCCTCCGACAGGTGGCCGTGATGCTCGTCGCCTTACCCCTCGCGGCCGTCGCCAACTTCTTCCTCATGCGCATCGCCGGCTTCTCGCTCAACATCTTTTCCCTGGGCGGGCTGGTCGTGGCCATGGGCGTGGTGATCGACAACTCGGTGGTCGTCATCGAAAACATCACCCGTCTGGGGACGCGGGGGGAGGGGGCACGGGCGGCGCTGGCCGGCGCCGAACAGGTGGCCACGGCGATTCTTGCCGCCACCCTGACGTTCATGTCGCTGTTCCTGCCCTTTCTCATGATCCCGGGGCTCGCCTCGCTGCTGTTTCGGGAACTGATCCTGGTGGTTGCCGGTATTCTGGCCCTGTCGCTGCTGGTGGCCCTCACCCTCACCCCGGCCTTGGCGCAGTGGCTCAAGATCGGGGAGGTACGGGCGGACAGGGCCACCTTCGTGGAGCGGGGGGTGGAACGCCTTGCCGGCTGGTACGGCCAGCAGCTGAGGCGGCTTCTCGGCGTCTCCGGGTGGGTCGTGGCGTTGGCCGTGGCTCTGTTTGCCGCCAGCCTCGGACTGCTCGGCAAGGTGGGTTCGGAGTTCTTGCCGAAGCTGGACGACGGACGCGTGATGGTCAAGGTGCTGATGCCGGCCGGCACGGCGGTCGCCGAACTCGACCGCATCCTGGCGGAGATCGAGGCTCAGCTGGAGGGGATGCCGGAGGTCCAGAGCGTCTTTTCCCTGGCCGGGGGGCGGGTGTGGGGGCTCGCGACCCTGGAAATCCCCTACGAGGGGGAGGTGGACATCCAGCTCGTGCCCAAATCCCAGCGCCGCACGTCGACGGCAGCGTTCGTCAGGAAGATCGCGCCTCTGGTGCGCCAGGTGTCCGCCCCTGGTGGGCGCATCAACGTCATGCAGATGAAGGTGAAGGGTATCCGGCAGGTGGGTACGCAGGAAATCGAGGTCAAGGTGAGGGGCGACGATTTGGCGGTGGTTTTCCCCTTCGCCCGCGAACTGGCCGAGGTGTTGCGCGGTACCGAGGGGCTGACCAACGTCAATGTGTCGATGGAGATCTCGAAGCCCGAGTACCGCATCTTCATCGATCGTGATCGCGCCTCGGCGCTGGGTATCTCGGTTGCCGAGATTGCCTTGACCTTGCGCCACCTGGTGCGGGGGGAGGTGGCCACCGCCTACCGTGAGGGCAGCGAGTACTACCCCCTGCGCGTCATGGTTCCGGAGGTCGCCATCACCGGCAAGGATGATCTCGAGCGGCTAGTGATCGCGGATCGCAAGGGGACGCCCATCACCCTGCGGGAAGTGGCCGAGGTCAGACGGGCAGTGGGTCCCGTGGAAATCATCCGTGAGGACCAGGCCAAGCAGGTGATCATCCGGGCGGACTCGGAGGGTGTCAGTGTCGGCACCGCCACCGCCCACGCCGCGGCGGCGGTGGCGCGAGTGGCGTCGCCGCCGGGGGTCGAGATTGCCTTTGGCGGCCAGGCCCGGATGATGGCGGAAAACCGCAGGAGCCTCGGGCTCGTGCTGGCCTTCGCGCTGTTTTTCGCGTACGTGGTGCTGGCGATCCAGTTCGAGTCGTTCGTGCAGCCGTTCCTGATCATGATCCGCGTGCCGCTGTCGCTCATCGGCATCGTCGTGGCGTTGTTCCTCACCGGCTTCCCCATCGGGGTGACCGTGCTGATCGGGGTGATCATTCTGGCCGGCAACGAGGTCAACCACGGTGTGGTCCTGCTCGAGTTCATCAACGAGTTGCGGGAGAGAGGTCGGCCGCTGGCCGAAGCCATCGTCGAGGCGTCGACGGTTCGCCTGCGACCGATCCTCATGACGCTGACCACGAGTGTGCTCGGGCTCATTCCCCTGGCGCTGGGCATCGGTGAGGGCGGCGACATGCTGGTGCCGATGGCGGTGGCGGTGATCGGCGGTCTCGTCTTCAGCGTCTTCATGACCCTGGTGTTTCTGCCCTGCGCCTACCGGCTGCTGCCCGGCCGGCCCCGGGGTGCCGCGCAGGAGGGACGGGATTGACGACGACCGGTCCGGTGTTACGAGAGGGCGCGGGGGGAAATGACCGGGTGCGGATGTGACATCGAGGCGAGGGATGCCGAGCAGCGGCGCACTCTGGCGATCGTTCTCGGCATCAATGCGTTCATGTTCGTCGCCGAGCTGATTACCGGACTGCTGGCCGAGTCCACCGGACTGATCGCCGATTCGCTGGACATGCTGGCGGACGCCTCGGTGTACGCCATCAGTTTCGCCGCCGTGGGCTCCAGCGCCCGCTTGAAGGCCCGGGCCGCCCTGGCGAGCGGGGTGGTGCAAATGGCCCTGGCCGGCCTGGTGATGGTCGACGTGGTGCGGCGCTGGGTGTGGGGCAGCGAACCGATCAGCTCCCTGATGATGGGGGTCGGGGTCGTCGCTCTCATCGCCAACTCCATCTGCCTGGCGCTCATCTTGCGGCACCGCGACGGCGGTGTGCACATGCGGGCGTCGGTGATCTTTTCCACCAACGACGTCATCGCCAATGTGGGCGTGGTCATCGCCGGCGGTCTGGTGTGGCTCTCGGGCAGCCGCTATCCGGACCTGGTCATCGGGGTGATCATCGCGGCCGTGGTGTTGCGCGGGGGTCTGCGCATCGTCGCCGAGGCGAGAGCCGAGCACAGGGTCCTGCACCCCGCCTGAGACCGGTGGCCGGGGGCGGCGAGGGGCGTTTTCAGGTAATTGGGCTGCGGGGCGGCTCGCCCGGCGGCTTGGGGGCAGCTAAAATCCCGATCGTTGGCACTCTGGCCGTGGCAAGAGGGGGCAAAGTGTACTCGCAAGAAAGGGGAGACGGTGAGGGGGCGCCACGACTGCGGCTGGCGGTGAGTTCGGAGATCGGGCGCCTGCGGCGGGTGGTGGTGCACCGACCGGGGCCCGAGGTGGACGTCATGAGTCCGACGCTCATGCACGACCACCTGTTTGACGATATCCTCTACGGGCGGCGCGCCCGTCAGGAGCACGACCGCTTTCGCGCCGTCCTCGCCGCCGTTGCCGATGAAGTACTCGACATGCAAGATCTGTTCGCCGAGGCCCTAGGCGACGGCGAGGTGCGGCGCCGCTTCGTGGACGAGCTGGCGCGACTGGAGCGGCTGGAGGAGGATGTCGCCGATCACCTGCGGACGCTGGCGGCGGGAGAGTTGGCGGCGGCAGTCATCGGGGGGCTGTTGCATTCACCGGAGCACTTCGCCCGGTACCCGGCGGCGGACATCGTGTATCGCCTCCCACCCACGCCCAACCTGCTGTTCATGCGAGACCCCGGCGCGGTGGTCAACCACGGGGTGATCGTCTCGTCCATGGCAACCCGGGCGCGGCAGCGGGAGCCGCTGGTGGCCCGCACCACCTTCCTGCACAACCCTCGCCTGAGCGTCACCGACGAGCACGTGTGGTTCGACGAGTTGGGCGACCCCACCTTCGCCGACCGCCCGCACTTGGCCACCCTGGAGGGCGGAGACGTGCTGGTGCTGCGCTGCGACCTGGTGGTGGTCGGGTGCAGCGAGCGCACCAGCCAGGTGGCGGTGGAGATCCTGGCCGAGTGGCTGCGCCGCGGCAGCGGCGTGGAAACCGTGCTTCTGGTGCTAATGCCCCGGCGCCGCTCGGCAATGCACTTGGACACGGTCTTCACCCAGATCTCCCCCCACGAGGCGCTGGTCTACCCGCCGATGTTCATCCCTTCGTTGCTGGAGTTGCTGCCGGTGGTGAAAAAGGATCTCCGCGGTCGCTCGATCCGCACCGAGTTCAAGCACTCGCTCCTGGACGCCCTGCTCGACGAGGGGCTGGATCTGGAGCCGATCTTCTGCGGCGGGCATGGCGACCGCATCGCCCAGACGCGCGAGCAGTGGACCGACGGCGCCAACGCTTTTTGCCTGGCACCCGGGGTGATTTGCCTGTATGAACGCAACGAGCGCACTTTGGAGGAGCTCAACCGGCATGGCTACCAGGTGGTCAGCGACGACGAGGTGATCTCGGGAAAGATCAAGCTTGGCCTGGACGGCAGCCGCAAGACCGTGGTGACCATCGCCTCCAACGAACTCTCCCGGGCCCGCGGCGGTCCCCGGTGCATGACCATGCCCATCGAGCGGGACCCGCTGGGCTAGCGGAGCGTTGTCAGAAAGCGGGAGCGACGTGGTCGGGTAACACCCAGGCGGTGTCTGTCGGGTGGGCGGCGTACCAGGCGAAGGCAAAGGCGGTGAGTGACGGAGGAGGTTGATCCCCACCGGCAAGGGCGAGGGTCGGCGGGCGGGAGGTCAGGCGCACGTTGATGGGGGGGTCGGTGGGGATGAGCGCCGTCGTCGCGCCTGGACTGGCGAGGGCCGTGGCAGCAGGGTGGGTGACCGCCAGGAACCTTCCCGAGGCCAGCGGCACGACGAGGGTGAGGGTCTTGCGAGGGACGGCCTCATGGGGCCAGGCCGGCTTGGCGGGAAAGCGCAGCAGATCGGAGCCCAAGTAGCTGCCGAAGGGCTCCCGGCGGTACTCGCGGGACAGCGCCGGATCGGGGGCGAGCACGGTGGTGTCCGGGTGAAGGGTGCGCCACTCGCGCCAGGTGGCGAGCTGCGAGGGGAGCAGCTCCAGCCTCATCCCTTGCCGCGCGGCCGAGCCGGCGACGGCGCGCGCCAGGAAGGGGCTCCACAAACTCTCTTCCGCCGGGATACGGTCGTACAGGAGAGGACCGGAGTTCCACACCAGTCCGGAGACGCCAAAGATGGGGGTGCTGCCGTCCGCCAGCCGGCGCGCAAATACCGCCGACAGACCGGAAAGGGCGTGGTGCACGACGAGCACCGGCTCGCCGGCGATCTCGTCGTTGACCACCTCGTGCCACACCAAAAAGCGCAGCGGGTAGGCCCGCGGCTGTCCCCCCCGCACCACCCCGATCACCAGGTCGGAGGGCACCAGTCGGGGGGCGCGACGATGCTGGCGCTGGGCGTCCATGCGCTCGGCACTCCAGGCCGGCGGTGACGTCAGCGCCTGGGCGCCGTCCCGGGGCATACCGGCGGCCATCAACTCGCCGTGCGGCAGGGCAAGAAAAATCAGGTCGAACCCATAGCTTGCGACGGCACGAGCGTCTCCCTGCCGGGGAACGCCGCGGGAGGAGACGAGGTGAAACAACCGCGCCGAAAGCCCCAGGGCGGCGATCACGAGAAACGCCGCCAGCCAGGTTCCTGGCCGACGCAGGGTCACGGGTTCCCAAGGTTGGCGGTGGGTGTACTGGCGTCGACAGTGGCGGCGGAGAGCGAGGCCATGGTTGCGGGAATCGGGCGCCCCCGCCCCGAATCCGCCAGCATGAGGCCCAGGGTCAACGGCAGAAACGCCAGGGTGGAGAGGAAGAGGCGTCGGGCCGAGGCTTCCGTCCGGCGCCGGGCCATGCCCATGGCCATCCAGAGGAGCCAGCAGGTTAGCAGGACGCCCCCGGCGGCGCTGATCCATCCGGCCAACCCGTGCAGCGTCGCCAGGAGCGGAATGGGGGCCAGCGCCGCCGTGTGCAGCACCGCTGCCATACCGGTCAGGTGACCTTCGGGGTCGTCGGCGGGGAGCATGCGGAAGCCGCCCCGCGCGTAGTCGCCACGGTACATCCAGGCGAGGGCCAGGAAGTGCGGCACCTGCCAGAGGAACAGCACCGCGAAGAGTAACCAGGCCCCCAGACCGAGGTCATCCCGGGCGGTCGCCCAGCCGATCATCGGCGGGATGGCGCCGCACACCGCCCCCACCAGGGTGTTGGCCGAGGTACGCACTTTCAGCGGTGTGTAGACCAGAGTGTACAGGAGCACCACCGCGGTGGCGAGCAGGGCGGGGAGCGGTCCACTCCCCAGCGCCAAGGTGAGCACTCCCAGCGCCGCCGCAGCGATGCCCAGAACCGTCGCCGTCGCGGGTCGGAGCAGACCGGCGGGCAGGGGGCGAGAGCGGGTGCGCTCCATGCGGGCATCCCGATGCATCTCTAGACGCTGGTTGAGGGCCATGGCGCCGGCGGCGGCCAGCGCCGTGCCCACGACCGTCCACAGCAAAAGCCCCGGCTGCCACTGGGCTCTGGCTCCCAGCAGGTAGCCGGCCGCGGCGGTGAGCACGACGAGGGTGACCAGCCGCACTTTGAAGAGATCGGCGAGAGCCTGTGGGAGGGAGAACTGGCGAGTAAAGCTGTGCCCCGCGTCGGCCGACGGGGGGGTAGAGGGGAGAAGTGCGGAACTCACCAAACGCTACCTTTCGAGGCGGCAAACGGGAGGTGGCGGAACGGCATTCCCGCCCGTGGCTATACTGCCGGCCGTGTTGGTCGCCGAACTCTTCGTCTCCCTCCAGGGGGAGGGGGTGCTGGCCGGCACCCCTTCGTTCTTCATCCGCACCTCCGGATGCAATTTGCGTTGCAGCTGGTGTGATACTCCCTACACCTCCTGGAGGCCGGAGGGGCAACGGCGCAGCGTCGATGAGCTTTGTGCCGCCGCCCACCGGGCCGGGGTGCGGCACGTGGTAATCACGGGTGGGGAGCCGTTGCTGCAACGGGAGATCGGCGCCCTCACCGCTGCCCTGGCTGGGCAGGGTCATCACCTGACGGTGGAGACGGCGGGGACGGTGGCGCCGGAGTTCACCTGCGACTTGTTGTCGATTTCCCCCAAGACCTCCAACTCCACGCCGCCGGGGCCGTGGCGGCAGCGCCACGAGCGACGACGGCAGGATCGTACGGCGCTCGAGGCGCTGCTGCGCGCCCACCAAGAGTACCAGCTCAAGTTCGTCGTCCGCGCAGCCGACGACCTGCCGGAGATCGAGGCGCTGGTGGCCGAGCTGGGCGCCGCCAGGAATCGGGTCCTGCTGATGCCCGAGGGGCGCAGCGCCGCCGAGGTGGCGACGCGGGCGCCGGCGGTGGCGGCCCTCTGCCTCGGGCATGGCTTTCGATACTCGCCGCGCCTGCACCTGGATCTTTTCGGGGGGGGAAAAGGGGTCTAGGCGCGCTCCGCGAGAGGGGCGACGGCGGCGAAGACGCGGCGACCGGCCTCCACCGCCAGGATGACCGCCAGCACGAACAGGCCCGCGGCAATGCCACCGATGAGGGTGAAGACGCCGTAGCGTAGCACCAGTTGCCCCAGGGCCACCATGGTCACCCCGAACATGAACAGCATGGGGAAAGCGACGAAAGCGTGGCGGCGCCCCTCGTTGCGCAGCCAGACGGTCACCACGAGCATCGCCAGCGCCCCCAACAATTGATTGGTGGCGCCAAAGATGGGCCAGATCACCCGCCACACCGGAGCGGGCGTGCCGTCGGGCAGGTGCATGGTCATCTGGGTGAGCACGGCCGGCAGCGCCAGGCTGGCCAGGGTGGCCAGGACGGTGGTGGAGAGGAGCGAGCGCTGCAGGGAGAAGAGCTCCTCCAGCACATAGCGGGCCAGCCGGGTGCACGTGTCCAAGGTGGTGAGCAGAAAGGTGGAGATAGCCAGCGCTCCGAAGTGGGTCCCCAGGGAGGCCGGGATGCCCAGGGCACCGAGGAGGTGCCCCATTCCCTGGGCGAACACGAAGGTGGGCGCCTGCCCCCGGGCCGCCTGGGCGCCGATGAGCACCACCGTCCCCACCGCCACCAGGGCGAGCACCCCCTCGAGCAGCATGCCGCCGTAGGCCACCGGCCGGGCGTGGTTTTCGGAGGAAAGCTGTTTGGCGGTGGTGCCTGAGGCGACGATGGCGTGGAACCCCGAACAGGCGCCACAGGCAATGGTGATGAACATGGCTGGGAAGAGCAGCCCCAGGGAGGCATCCGAGAACGTGGCGAGAGCGGGCAGGGGCTCTACCCCGGCGGGGGTTCGTCCGCCCCCCAACGCCAGACCCACCACGGAGCCGGCGAGGGCGCCGAAGAGCAGGAACGAAGAGAGGTAATCCCGTGGCTGCAGCAGCGCCCACACCGGCAGCACCGAGGCCACCAGGCAGTACAGCAAGAGTGCGACGTCCCAGCCGAGTTTGGGATCGGTGAGGGGGAGGGGAACGGGCCACTGCTGTCCCAGCCAGATCCCCAGGAAGATCAGGGGCACGAAGACGAGGGTGGCCACGCCCAAAGGGGCGCCGCGGCGGTAGACGAGGAGTCCGAAGACGACCGCCAGGCCGACGTATATCAGCGAGGAGGAAGCCACTCCGGGGTCGCTCACGAAAGTCGAGGAGGTGAGGTCGACGAACACCACGATGACGTACACCAGGGCAAACCACACGAACAACAGAAAGAGCCGGTGGGCGAGGGGAGAGATATGCTGGCGGGCGATGTCGGCCACCGAGCGGGCTCGGTGCCGGATGGACGCCATCAGGGCGGAGAAGTCCTGCACTCCGCCGACGAAGACGGCACCCAGAACGATCCACAGCACCGCCGGCAGCCACCCGAAGGCGGTGGCGGCGATGACCGGGCCGACGATGGGTCCGGCGCCGGCGATGGAGCTGAAATGATGGCCAAACAACACCGGGGCGCGGGCGGGCACGTAATCGCGGCGGTCCGGGTTGGCGTGCGCAGGGGTCGGGCGGGCGGGGTCCACCCCCAGGCGGCGGGAGAGGTACCGCCCGTACACCGCGTACCCAAGGGCAAGGATCAGCAGGGACGAGAAGACGATGGCCGCCACCATCTTGAAACGCCTCCGCAAAAAGTCTACACCCGCAACGTTGACGTCCGTTTGCCGGTTCTCATGCCGGCTCGATTCTGCCATGAGGGACAAGTAAGCTCTCCGCCTGGGATTCCGATGGCCGCCACGCCGTGCAGTCGCGGTGGTGGCCAGGTGATCGCGAGAGGGGCTGGCCCATGGTTCTACGAGGGGGAGTATTGGTCGTCGTCGCGGTGGCGGCGTGTGTCGCCCAAGGGGTGAGCGCAACGGGGGGGGGAGGGGACGTCTTGGAGGTGGCCGAACGCGAGGCCATCAACCCCGGTTTGCCGGCCCCTCCTGCTGGTGTCGTCCGCGCTACCGCCGCCGGGGCATGGCAATCGCTACTGCAACTGTGCGCCGAGCAGCGCTACGTCCCGGCCGCCCACCTGCTCGACCTCACCGAAATCCGGGTGGCGGATCAACAGGAGCTGGGTAAAGAGCTGGCGGCAAAGCTCTGCCGCCTCCTCTCGGCACGGGGAGTGGAGCGGATCTCCGCCGGCGCGCTGGGACAACCCTCCGGGGCCGACGGGGAGGGTGGCAACGCCGTGGTGGCGGCCCATTTCCAACGGGGTGGCGTGGCCGGTGAGGTGTGGCTGCGCCGCACCCGGGACCTGTCTTCCGGCGAAGTGGCGTGGCTGGTGACCCGTCGGACGGTGTCCTCGATCCCCTTCTGGTACTCGGTGGTGGTCGAAGGGAAGTCTATCCAGGAGCAAGGGCCGTTGAACGAGGGCCTAGGCCCGCCTCCAGCGGGGCTCAAGCGGGGCAGCCCCCGCGAGGCGGTCAACGGGTTTCTGGCGCTGGCGCGCCGCGGCGACTTTGCCGCCGCGGCTCATTTCCTGGACCTCAGCGAGCTACCTTCGGAGCAGCAGGCGCGTGTGGGGCAGCTGTTGGCGCGCCGGTTGATGCTGATGCTGGTGCGTCAGGGGTGGGTTCGATCCTCGAAACTCTCCAACGACCCGGCGGGGGCACCGGAGCAAGGGGTGGCCGACGATCGCGAACTGCTGGCCGCCGTTCCGGTGCGGGGTAGGGAGGTGGAGCTCACCCTGCAGCGGCGAGTCGACTCGGAGCTGGGGATGATCTGGACCTTCTCCGCCGACACCGTGGCCGAAATCCCCGCCCTTTACCGCTCCTACGGCTACTCGCTGATTGGCGATCACCTACCCGTCGTTTTTTTCGCCGTGACCTTCGCGGGGCTGCAGCTGTGGCAATGGTGCGCCCTGGTCCTCATCGTGGGGGTGGGGTGGGTGGTGGGCCGTGCCGTCGGCCACTGGGCCGTGGCGATTCTGCGCGCCCTCGCCCGGCGCACGGAGTCGACCTGGGACGACGTGGCGGTGCACACCCTCGACGGACCACTGGGGATCGTGCTGTGGGGGAGCTGGTTGTCCCTCGCCGCGCCGTGGGTGGGCCTGGATCCGGCAAGCTTTCGCGTCACCCACACCCTCTTTCGCTTGCTGGTGCTGGTGGGACTGGCCTGGCTGCTGTTTCGTACCGTGGATGCTATCACCGCGCAGATGCGCCGCGCCGCCGGGGAGGTGAATTCCCTCGCCCTGGGCTTCATCCCCATCCTCACCAAGGTATTGAAAACTTTGGTGGTCCTCCTGGCGGCGCTGGCGGCGTTGGACACCGTGGGCGTCAACGTGATGGCCTTGGTGGCTGGTCTGGGCCTGGGCGGGTTGGCCATCGCCTTCGCCGCCCAGAAGACCATCGAAAATCTCTTCGGCGCCGTGGCCATCGCCGGAGATCGGCCGTTCAAGGTGGGGGATTTCATTACCATCGGGGACATCACCGGCACAGTGGAGGACGTTGGCCTTCGCTCCACTCGCCTGCGAACCCTGCAGCGAACCCTGGTCACCATCCCCAACGGCGCCGTCGCCAACGAACGAGTCACCAACCTCACCGCCCGTGATCGCATGCTCTACAACCCCGTCCTTGGCGTGGTGTACGGCACCACCCCCGATCAGCTAGTGTTCATCATCGACGAAACCCGCAAGCTGCTGCTGACCCACCCCCGAGTGTTCCAAAGCGCCCAGCGGGTGCGCTTTCGAGGGTTTGGCGCGTATTCCCTGGACATCGAGGTGGTGGCGTGGGTGATGACCCAGGACTTCGTGGAATTCACCGCCATCGCCGAGGAGTTGAACTTGGCCATCATGCGCATCGTCGAGGCCTCGGGGTCCTCGTTCGCCTTCCCATCGCAGACCCTCTACCTGGGCCGGGACGGCGGCCTCGACGCCGGCAAAGCCGAGGAAATCGCTCGCGAGGTGGAACGGCGCCGCGCCGCCGGCGAACTCGCGGTTCCCGAGCCGACGCCGGCGTTGCTCGCCACCCTGCAGCGCCCGACGGCGGTGGACGGCGAGGGAATCTAGAAGGCCTGGAGGCAACGCGGTCCGGCGCACGGCGCTGGGGACGGATAAGAATTTATTTTTACCGAGACGAGGTTGGGGCTCGAAAGAGGCGGGGTCAAGGTGATGCTGAGGTGCCGACGGCGGGGATTGGGGAGGGTTCCTCGTGGTGGGAGGATCTGAGCCGCTTCGGATGGTGGGTGCGGATGCTACTGGGCTCGTGCAGTGCGTGGTGTGCGGGACGGGCGGCCGATCCCGGGGGCGTCGCGGTGGGGCTCGATGAGTTTCCAGATGGCGGCGCCGACGTCGTTGAGCGTGTAGATGGAGTCCTCGTCGCCGCCGCCGTGACCCGGTACCAGCACCGCCTCCTCGCCGACGATGCGAGGGGGGAAGTCACCCTTGCGCGCGAATCTCCCTGTGGGTTTGGTCACATTGAGTGTCCTTTCACTGATCCCCAGTTCCATTCCATCTCACCTGGCCCTGCCTCAGCGGCGCGGCCCGCGTCAATAGCCCAAGAGGAATGAAAACACGAAGCGGAAGGCTCGCCACAGCAGCACGGCGCCGACGATGAGAAGGGCGTAGCGGCCGACCGCTTCGCCCAGCGCCCGGGCGGTGAGGCGCGGCACCCGGCAGTTACACTCGTGGCAGCGGTAGTAGCGCACCGGCAGGAAGAAGCGGATGCGGCGTTCCCGCCGATTGCGGGACCGCGAGCGGCGCATGCGGGTGGAGTCGCACTGGGGACAGCGCACGGCCTTCCCTCGCGGCCACAGAGGATAGCAAAGCCCACCCCGCACCCGGAGACACTCTAGAACTCACCCCACGCCGGCTTGGGCACGGACACCGCTGCCTCGGGAGAACAGGCACTCCTGCCTGTCCCTCGTGTTTGGCTCTTGGCTGGATGAACACAGGCATTGTGGAGAGCTGGGGAGAGGAGATGGCGCTGGGCTGGACACACCTTGTGTTCTACGGTCTCTAGTTGGAAGACTAGAGCGCCGAGGTGCTTCATGGGTTACCCAACCAAGGTCCAGCTCATCAAGCGAAAGGCCGGCGGGCAGTGGTACATCAATTTCCCCTCCCGGGCGAACTCCATCGCCTGCGCGATTGCGGATATGCGCCTCGCAATCCGCGCCAGCACCGGCCTCGGCCGCGGGCCGGTCTCCCGCCGGACCGGCTGCGAGGTCGCGAGGTGGCTGCGCACCACCTGTCGGCTCACTCCCGGCTGCCGCGCCAATCTCCGGATCGAGAACCCCTCCATCAACACCTTGTGCCGAATGACGTGTACGCGATCCATCCTCAGCATCGTTTCTCCGGTCGCTTGCCGCTACGCGCCAAGCTGCCGGACCTCTGCCGAGGGTGGTCAACGTTCCGAACGTTGGATGGTCAACTTTCTGACCGGGGAGTGCAACAGAACGGTCAAACGTCTACGAACAAGGGCTAGTGCACATCTTATAAATGTTGCGGGGCACCGAACGGAATATGCGTCGCCAGCATGCAATGCCAAGCCGGAAGCACAGAAGTCTGCGAGCAGAATCCGCCATGAAGGTGAATCGGGAGAAACGTGGAGGGGCTTCCGTCGTCGAGCAGGCGTGCGGCGAGGCCCGCCGAGCCGGCCGCCGGCCGCAAAGCTTGGGGCGTTCTCGTGGCCTCCAATTGGCGGTGGGGAGGGGTGGGAGCGGCTCTCCGGGACGAATGAGACTTCACGTCAACTTCACGGGCGGCCGGGGAAACTTTGCCGGCGCGTGTGCGTAGGCACGCATCAGGGAGAGGTGGCATGGGCAAACCTGAGATCGGTGCCCTGCGGATCGACCCGAGCGCCAGGGCGTCGGAGGGGCCGTCGCGGCGGCCGTGGCTCCTGTGGGTGGCGCCGGGGGTGCTGCTGGTCGGGCTCGCCGCCGCGTGGCTGGGGATGCGCCGACCCATGACGGTGGAGGTCGCGGCGGCGCAGGCGGCGGGGCCGGCGGGGTCGGCTCCGGTGCTGAACGCCTCCGGGTACGTGACGCCGCGCCTGCGCGCCACGGTGGCGGCGAAGATCACCGGCCGGGTGACCGAGGTGCTGGTGGACGAAGGGATGGCGGTGGAGGCCGGACAGGTGCTGGCGCGGCTCGACGACTCGGACGCCAGGCGGCGCCTGGCCGCCGCCGCGGCCGAGGTGGCGGTGGCGCAGGCGGGTCTGGCGGACTTCGAGGTGCGCCTGGAGAACGCCCGCCGCGAGCAGGTGCGCGCCCTCGCCCTGCTGGCGGAAGGGGTCGGCACGGAGCAGGCGGCGGATGCGGCGCGCACGCTGACCGAGAGTCTGGAAGCGCAGATCGCCCTGGCCCGCGAGCGGGTGCGCGCGGCCAGGGCGCAGGTCGAGGTGCTGCAGCAGGATCTGGAGAACTGCACGATCCGCGCCCCCTTCGCGGGCATCGCGGTGTCCAAGGACGCGCAACCGGGGGAGATGGTCTCGCCGGTGTCGGCCGGGGGATCGTTCACCCGCACCGGGATCACCACCATCGTCGACATGACGTCGCTGGAAATCGAGGTGGACGTCAACGAGTCGTACATCGCCCGGGTGGTGCCCGGCCAGCGGGTGGAGGCCACCCTGGACGCCTACCCGGACTGGCGGCTGCCGGCCGCGGTGCGCACCGTGATCCCCTCGGCGGATCGCCAGAAGGCGACGGTAAAGGTGCGAATTTCCTTCGACCGGCTCGACCCCCGCATCCTCCCCGACATGGGGGTCAAGGTGGCGTTCCTGGAGGGCGAGACGCCGCAGGAGGCGGTTGCGGCCCCGCGGGCGGTGGTGCCGTCGCGGGCGGTGCACCGGGAGGGTGCAGGCCAGGTGGTGTACGTGCTGAGGGACGGGGTGATCGAGCGGCGGGCGGTCGGCACCGGTCGCGAGCGTGGCGACAGCGTCGAGATTCTCGCCGGCGTGAGCGCCGGTGAGCCGGTGGTGACGGCGGCCGAGGGCGAGCTGAGGGACGGCAGGCGCGCACGGGTGCGGCGGTGATCGGGCGCGAGCGGCACCTGCCGTGCCGGGCGACGTTCGGCGTCACAGGGAGGACGGCATGGTGAGGGTGGACGGCGAGGATGGAGCGGAGACGCTGATCCGGGTGCGCAACCTGGACAAGCGCTACCAGCGGGGCAGCGAGGAGATCCACGTCCTGCAGGGCCTCAATCTGGACGTGGGCCGGGGGGAGTTCGTGGCGTTCATGGGCCCCTCGGGTTCGGGCAAGACGACGCTGCTCAACCTGCTCGGCGGCCTGGACGTGCCCTCCGCGGGGAGCATCACCGTGGACGGCGACGAGCTGACGCGTATGTCCGCCGCCAAGCTGACCCGCTGGCGGGCCCGGCACGTGGGGTTTATCTTTCAAATGTACAATCTGTTGCCTGTTCTCACCGCGTTCGGCAACGTGGAGCTGCCGCTGCTGCTGACCAGGCTCGACCGCGCCCAGCGCCGCCGGCAGGTGGAGACGGCGCTGGCGTTGGTGGGTCTGGCCGATCGCATGGACCACTTCCCGCGCCAGCTGTCGGGCGGGCAGGAGCAGCGTGTCGCCATCGCCCGCGCCATCGTCGCCGATCCCTCGTTCCTGCTCTGCGACGAGCCGACCGGCGATCTGGACCGCGCCAGCGCCGGGGAAATCCTGGATCTGCTCACGGCGCTGGCCAGGGAGTACGGCAAGACCATCCTCATGGTCACCCACGACCCGCGCGCCGCCGAGCGCGCCGACTGTGTCCTGCACCTGGACAAGGGGGTGTTGGTGGAGGCCGCCGGGGAGGCGGCGCGGGCGTGAAGTACCTGGGTCTGGTGCTGGCCAATGTGCGCCGCAAGAAGACGCGCACCCTCCTGACCGTCGGCTCGTTCGCCGTCGCGCTGTTCCTGTTCGGTCTGCTGGCGGCGATCCACTTCGCGTTTTACCAGGGAGTCGAGGTGGCCGGGGCGGATCGCCTGGTGGTCATCAACCGGGTGTCGATCATCCAGCCGCTGCCGGTCTCCTACCGCGAACGGCTGCTGCAGCTGGCCGGCGTGCAGGCGGTGACCTCCGCCAACTGGTTCGGCGGCGTCTACCAGGACGAACGCAACTTCTTCCCGCAGTACGCCGTCGACCACGAAAGCTACCGCGGAATGTTCTCCGAGTTCGTGATCCCCGACGAGCAGTGGCAGGCCTTTGCCGGCGACCGCCAGGGATGCGTGGTGGGGGCCGCGCTGGCCCAGCGCTACGGGTGGAAGCTCGGGGATCGCATCCCGATTCGCGGCACCATCTTTCCCGGGATTTGGGAGTTCAACGTTCGCGCCATCTACCGCGGCAGCCGGCCGGGGGACGACGAGGGGCAGTTCTGGTTCCGGCGCGACTACCTGGAAGAGCGCGGTCCGGAGTGGATCAAGGGGCTGGTGGGGTGGTACATCGTGCGGGTGGGCGACGGGGTCGACGCAGCGGCGGTGTCGCGCGCCATCGACGAGCGCTTCGCCAACTCCCCCTTCGAGACCAAGACCGAACCCGAGCGCGCCTTCGCCGCTTCCTTCGCCAAGCAGATGGGCAATATCGAGGCGCTGATCCTGATCATCGGCGGGGTGGTGTTCTTCACGTTGCTGCTGGTGACCGGCAACACGCAGGCACTGTCGGTGCGGGAGCGGACCACCGAGCTGGCGGTGCTCAAGACCTTGGGGTTTTCCGATCGCTTCGCCCTGCTGCTGGTGCTGAGCGAATCGGTGCTGGTGGCGGGTGTCGGGGGGTTGGCGGGAATCACCGCGGCCAAGCTGGTCACCCCGGCTTTGACGCAGGCGCTGCCGGGTTTCACCGTCTTTCTGCCCACCTGGGATCTGGTGGTGGGGCTTTTCCTGGCGCTGCTGGTCGGTCTGGCGGCAGGGCTGCTTCCGGCGGTGTCGGCCATGCGCCTGCGGGTGGTCGACGCGCTGCGGAGGGTCTGAGCCGTGGCCATACCTTTGATCTACAACGTCCGCAGCGTGCGCCAGCGCTGGGTTTCCGCCATCGTGGCGGTGGTCGGCATCGCCGGCACGGTGGCGGTGTTCGTGGCGATGTTGGCGCTGGCGAGTGGTTTTCGGGCGACGCTGGTGGCTTCGGGGGCGGCGGAGAACGCCATCGTGCGGCGCGCCGGCGCCTCCTCGGAGATGGAGTCGTTGATCACGCTGGATCAGGTGCGGGTGATCGAAAACGCCCCCGGGGTGAGGCGGGACGAGCGCGGCCCGCTCGCCAGCGCCGAGGCGGTGGTGGTGGCGGCCTTTCCCCTGGCGGCGACGGGCACGGACGCCAACGTGCAGGTGCGCGGTACCTCGCCGCGCGCTTTTGCGGTGCGGCCGGCGGTGCGGATCGTCGCCGGCCGGGCCTTCGAGCCGGGGCTCGCGGAGCTGGTGGTGGGCCGCAACGCGTCGCGCGCCTACGCCGGCCTGGGTCTGGGGAGCCGGGTTCGTTTCGGCGGCGGGGACTGGACCGTGGTGGGGGTGTTCGACGCCAGCGGCAGCGCCTTCGACTCCGAGCTGTGGTGCGACGCGAATGTCTTGAACCAGGTGTTCCAGCGCCCGCAAAACATCTTCCAGTCCATGACCGTGCGCCTGACGAGCGCCGACGCCCTGTCGCAGTTCAAGGATGCGGTCACCGCCGACCCGCGCCTGACCGTGCAGGTGGACCGCGAGGTGGAGTACTACGAGAAGCAGTCCCGCCAGCTCACCCGGCTGATCACCGTGCTGGGGACGTTCATCGCGCTGGTCATGGGCATCGGGGCGGTGTTCGCGGCCCTCAACACCATGTACTCGGCGGTCGCCCAGCGGGGACGGGAAATCGCCACCATGCGAGCCTTGGGGTTCGCCGGCGCCGCGGTGGTCGTCTCGTTCCTCGTCGAGTCGCTGCTGATCGCCCTGGCGGGCGGCCTGCTCGGCTGCGTCCTGGTGCTGCCGCTCAACGGTCTCACCACCGGCACCATCAACTGGCAGACGTTCTCGCACCTGTCCTTCGCCTTCCGGGTGACACCCTCGCTGCTGCTGACGGGAGTGGGGTTCTCTCTGCTGATGGGGGTGATCGGTGGGTTGCCGCCGGCGCTGCGCGCGGCGCGCCTTCCCGTGGCTGCGGCCCTGCGGGAGTTGTAGCCAATGCCTGCCGCCACCTGACACCCTGGCCGCGCGGCTGTCGTGAAAGGTGTAACATAAAAAAGGCGGGTAGCGGCGAGGGAGTGCGGACGCGACGGCAGCAAGGGAGGTCGGCGATGAAAACATGGCACGCGGGTGTCCTGCTGGTTGCCGCGGCAGTGCTCTCGGGGTGTAGCGGCGAGCTGCGAGTCGGGGTCGTATTGCCCGAAACCGGCGACGCGGCGGTGTACGGTGCCTCGATCAAGCAGGGCATCGAGCTCGCCTTTGAGCACGGCAAAGCGGACCGCCGTTTTCCGACCGGATTGATCGTCGAGTACCGCGACAGCCGCTCGCAACCCGACGTCGCCGCGGCCTTCGCCAAGGAGTTCTTCGACCAGGGAGCATTGGCGGTCATTGGCGGGGTCACTACCGCCGAGGCGCTCGCCATGGTAGCGGTAGCCGATCGGGCCGAACGCATTCTGATGTCTCCATCGGCTTCCGCCCCTGAGCTGGCGCGCAACAGCCTGTTCTTCTTCCGCACCTGCCCCTCGGACGACCTAGAGGGCCCTCAGATCGTCAAGATCCTCACCCGCTCCCCGGAAACCCGGGCGGTGCTGATCATCCAGGAGCCGGGCCCCTACGCCAGCGGATTGCTGCCCGTTGTTTTGGGGGAAATGCGCAAGCGCAACGTCGAAGTGTGCGGCACCGCGCCCATCCAGATGACCGATGTGGATTGGGAGAAGAAATTGCACGACCGCATCACCTCGTGCCAACCCCCGGCGATCTTTGTGTGCGCCTCCGGCGGTAACCTGCTGGCGGCCGTCTTAGCCTTGCGGGCCATTCAGTACAACGGGTTGATTGTGGCCACCTCGGGGTTGGCGGCGAGGGAAATCATTCGGCAAGGGGGGGCAGCGCTGGAGGGCGTCTTTTTCCCCATGGTGGCGGTGAACTGGATCCAGCCCAAGGAAGAGATCGTCAAGGAATTCCTGACCTCCTTCCAGAGCCGTTACGGGGTGCATCCGGATATCTTTGCCGCGCAGGGCTATGACGCCGCCCTGGCGATTGGCCTGGCGTACAGTGCCCTCAATACCCGCACCGGAAGAGATCTGCAGCTACGCCTTAAGGGCCTGGGTGAAATCTCCGGGGTCACGGGCAGCCTGGCCTTCGACGATTTCGGCAGCATCAAGCACTTCCCGCGGACCTACTGGATCCGCAACGGCGCCGTGGATGACTTCGAACAGTACCTGGAGGAGGAGAAGAAGCGGCTTCAGCGCCAGTGGGAGGAGCTGATGAGTCGCCGACGCTGAGGCGGGGGAGGCCAAGAATTCCCTGCTTTAGGACCGCCGGTGTGAGAGTTGTGGCGGGCTTGCCGGCCATCAACGACGCCACAGGCCGAGGAGAAGGCTGGCTCCCGCTGCCACAAGGAGTGCGGTGGCGAGGCGCCCGTCGCCTCCCTGATCGCGGAACACCGCCCCGGCCACCAGCAGCCCGGACGCTGCCACAAACCAGGCCAGTCGGTCCAGCGCCCGCTCCAGGCGTTGCAAGCGCTCCCGCGCCTCGGGGCTGAAGGAGGACCTCACCGCCATGCCGCCGCGCTCCATGTGGGCGAGGAGGCGGTCCAGTTTGGCCGGGGCGCGCAGGAGCGCCCGGGCCACCTCCCCCAGCTCTTCGATGACACCGCCACGCGAATCGTCCCGCAGCAGGCGCTCGGCGAAGGGGAGGGTCTCGCTCCAGGGGTCGAAGTCGGGGTCGAGGGTGGTGCACAGCCCGGCGAGAATTCCCACTGCCCGCAGGGCAAACAGCATGTCGGCCTGCACCTGGATGGGGGCCTCGAAGAGGAGATCGCGGTACTCGCGGGCGAGGTGGCGAGCCTCGGCGAGGGCCACCTCTTTGAGCTGGGAGATCCGCACCCCCCAGAAGCGCTCCAGGATGGCCTCGTGAGCCTTCACCAGGCGCTCCAGGTCGGCCTCGGGCAGCAGGGTGCCGGCGGTCACGTAGGCATCCACGATGCGACGGGCGTCGCGGGTGCCCAGGCCGATGGCAAACTCCCGGAGGCCCTGGCGGAGGCGCTCGGGGATGGTCGTCATCATGCCGAAATCCACGAACGCCAGCTCGAAGGGGGTGTGGCCCGCTCCTGCCCCGGCGCGGGCGGGGGGGACGAGGGGGCGCACGAAGACGTTGCCGGGATGGGGATCGGCGTGCACGAAATGGGTCAGGAAGAACTGGCGCATGTACACGCCGTACAGCTTCTTGGCCACCTCCGCGCGGCAGATGCCGGCGGCGTCCAGCGCCTGGAGGTCGGAAACCTTGATGGCCGCCACGTTTTCCAGCGTGAGCACGGTTCGGCAAGAGTGGGAGTGGTACACCCGGGGGACGTGGACTCCCGGGTCGTCGGCGAAGTCCCGGGCGAAACGCTCGGCGTTCCCGGCCTCCTGCTCGAAATCCAGTTCTCGGCGTGTCACCGTGGTGAACTCCCGCAGCAACCACACGACATCCACCCGCCGGCGGATCGCCGGGGCGTGCCGGAGCCAGCGCAGCGAGCGAGAGATGGCGGCAAGATCGGTCTCGACCAGCCGCTCGATGCCAGGCCGCTGGACCTTGACCGCCACCTCTTCGCCGGTGGGGAGGCGAGCGGCGTGCACCTGGGCCAGCGAGGCCGCCCCCAGCGGGTGCACGTCGATCCAGGCGAAGAGTTCCTCCAACTGCGCTCGCAGCCCCGCCTCGAGGACTCTCTGGATTTCCCCGAACTCTGCGGCGGGCACCTCGTCTTGGAGTGTTGCCAGTTCCCGGGTGATGGGAAAGGGCAGGACGTCAACGCGGGCGGAGAGGAACTGCCCAAGCTTGATCAGCACCCCGCCCAGCTCCTCGGCGAGCTGCCGGTACTGCCCGGCGATCCTCCGCCAGCGCTCCAGCGGTGGAGTGCGAAAACGGCGCAGCCCGGCGCGGTTGAGCACCCAGTCCCACCACAGAGCGTGGAGGAGGGCGCGCAGGAAGAAGCGGCGCACACGGCGGTAACGACGCCGGTCCAGCGGTGCTGTCGCGGCCGGGCTGGCTGTCTCCTCAAGGTGGCTGCTCACGAGCGCACTTTACCCCGGAAAACACGGGCGGGGCTGCCGGGGTAGGCAGGGGTCGCCGATGAGGGCAGGGGTGCTTTTTACTCGGACGGCTCGCACCGCTGGGCTCTTTGATCCGGCGTCGTCATAGAAATCAAATGCAGTATTCACCTTGAGGGGAGCCTCGGGTGAGCTTATCGCCTGTGCCCCTGCAGCGCTTCCCCGCCAGCGAGGGCGGCGCAGGTTGTCCTCCCAGGGCGGCCGGATGGGGGAGTGAAATAGACCTACGACCTTCGCGGTTGAGGCTCAGCGGGAACGATGCGGGTGAATCTCAGTTGCCCCTTCCGGACAGCGCAGGCCCCGTCACCAGACCCGCGGCGCGTGTGGGGACGTTGGTCTTGCGCATTGGTGGCGAGCGCTGCAGCCGTGCTGGCCATGCCGGCCGTCGCTCAACGTACCGAGCCCTTACCGCAGCAGCTGGAGGGCGTGGGGATCGAGGAGCGACTGGGAGCTCAGGTGCCGCTGGAGCTCACCTTCACCGCCGAGGATGGGCGCCGGGTCCGGCTTGGCGACCTGATCCGGGGGGAACGACCGGTGCTGCTCACCCTCGTCTACTACCGCTGTCCCATGTTGTGCGGACTGGTGCTCAACGGCGTCGTCGACGCTCTCAAGGAGATCAAACTCCTGCCCGGCAGGGATTTCGAGATCGTCACGGTGAGCATTGACCCGCTCGAGACGGCGACGCTGGCGAGGCTGAAGAAGCAGGCGATGCTGCGGGAGTACGGGAGGCCCGAGGGGGCCGCCGGGTGGCATTTCCTCACCGGCGACGAAAACTCCATCAAAGCCCTGGCCGACGCGGTCGGGTTCGGATTCCGCTGGGTGGAGGAACGCAAGGAGTACGCCCACGCCGCGGCCGTAATGGTCCTCACCCCCGAGGGGAAGGTGAGCCGGTATCTCTACGGGGTGCTTTACGAGCCGCGCACCGTACGCCTGGCGCTGGCCGAGGCCGGGGTGGGCACGGTGAGCTCGTTGACGGAACGTTTCCTGCTGTACTGCTTTCATTACGACGCCAACTCGGGGCGCTTCGTGGTGGCGGCGCGTAACATCATGAAACTGGGTGGTCTTGCCACCTTGGCTGTGGTCGGGGTGTGGCTAGGTCGGGTCTGGCTGGTTCGGGGTGGCCGCCGCGCCGCTGCCGGTGCGGAAGGGGGAGCGTGAGCATGGGCTTTCTGGGGATCCAGGGAGGGGGAGGGGGCGGCTTCTGGCTCCCCCGCGCCGCCTCCACCGGGGCGGCTCCGGTGGACGCGCTGTTTTACTTCATTCTTGCGATTTCGGTGGTCTTTTTCGCGCTCATCGTTGGCCTGATGATCTTCTTCGTGGTGCGCTATCGGCGGCGGGCCGGGCAAGGGCCACAACCGTCGCCGGCGCACAACACCCCACTGGAAATCACCTGGTCGGTGATTCCCCTGGCCATCGTCATTGGCATTTTCGCCTGGGGGTTCAAGGTGTTCATGGATCTGGCGACGCCCCCGGCCAACGCCTACGAGGTGCAGGTGACGGCGCAGAAGTGGAGCTGGCTCTATACCTATCCCAACGGTCACGTGGACGACGTGCTGCACGTGCCCGGCGACCGGCCGGTGAAGCTGGTGATGACCTCCGAGGACGTGATCCACAGCTATTTCGTGCCCGCGTTCCGGGTCAAGCGCGATGTCGTCCCCGGACGGTATTCGACGCTGTGGTTCGAGGCGCTGGAGCCCGGGGAGTACCAGGTGTACTGCACCGAGTACTGCGGCACGGGACACTCGGACATGCTTTCCAAGGTGGTGGTGCATCCGCCGGGGGGGTTTGAAAAGTGGTTGGAGGACGCCTCCAACCTGCTCAACACCTTGCCTCCGGCGGAGGCGGGCGAGCGGCTATACCGCAGCCGTGGCTGCATTCAGTGCCACTCCATGGACGGGGCGGCGGCAATCGGCCCCACCTTCCGGGGGCTGGTGGGCAGCCAGCGCGTCATGCGCAGCGGTACCAGGCTCGTCGCCGACGAGAACTACATTCGCGAGTCGATCCTGGAGCCGCAGGCCCAGATCGTGGCCGGCTTCGAGCCGGTGATGCCGACCTACAAGGGGCGACTGAAAGACGAGGAGATCACGGCCTTGATCGCCTTCATGAAGAGTCTCGCGGGCGAAAAGGGGGAGGAACAGTGACTGCGCAGCATGCGACCCAGCCTGCCGGGGCGGTGTCCGTCCCCATGGAAAACGCCCTCGGCGGGGAGAACTACTTGAACCACGGCCGCGGCTTGTGGTCCTGGTTGACGACCCTGGACCACAAGCGCATCGGCATCATGTACCTGGTGTCGATCCTGGCCGCCTTCCTGCTGGGCGGGGTGTTCGCCCTGCTGTTGCGCACCGAGCTGCTGACCCCCCAGCAGACCATCATGAAGCCAGACACCTACAACCAGATGTTCACCCTCCATGGGGCGGTGATGATTTTCCTGTTCATTATCCCCGGGATCCCGGCGGCGCTGGGCAACTTCGTGTTACCGCTGATGCTGGGCGCCAAGGACGTGGCCTTCCCGCGGCTGAACCTGGCCAGCTACTACCTGTGGGTGACGGGGGCACTGTTCGCCCTGGTGTCCATCATCACCGGCGCCGTGGACACCGGCTGGACCTTCTACACCCCCTACTCCACCACCACCTCGACGAGCGTCATCTCCATGGTTTTCGGCGCCTTCATCCTGGGCTTCTCGTCGATCTTCACGGGGCTCAATTTCGTGGTGACCATTCACAAGATGCGCCCGCCAGGGATGACCTGGTTCAGGATGCCGCTGTTCCTGTGGGGCCTTTATGGGACGGCCATAATTCAAATCCTCGCGACTCCGGTGCTGGGGATCACGCTGTTGTTGATCATTGCCGAACGGCTACTTGGGGTGGGAATCTTCGACCCCGCCCTGGGGGGCGACCCGGTGTTGTTCCAGCACTTTTTCTGGTTCTACTCCCACCCCGCGGTGTACATCATGATACTTCCCGCCATGGGGGTGATCTCCGAGCTGATGGCCACCTTTTCGCGCAAGCGCATCTTCGGCTACGCCGCTATTGCCGGGTCTTCCATCGCCATCGCGGTGATCTCGTTTTTGGTGTGGGGACACCACATGTTCGTGTCGGGGCAGTCCAATCTGGCCGGGATGATCTTCTCCTTCCTCACCTTCCTGGTGGCCATCCCGTCCGCCATCAAGGTCTTCAATTGGACGGCGACGATGTATAAGGGGTCGGTGTGGCTCGCAACCCCCATGCTGTACGCCCTGTCGTTCCTTTTTCTGTTCGGCATCGGGGGCTTGACCGGCCTGTTTCTCGGCGCCCTGGCCACAGACGTCCACCTGCACGACACCTACTTCGTGGTGGCGCACTTCCACTACGTGATGTTCGGCGGCACGGTGATGGGCTTTCTGGGCGGCCTCCACTACTGGTGGCCGAAAATGTCCGGCCGCATGTACAGCGAGCGGTGGGGCCGCATCGCCGCCCTGCTCATCTTCGTAGGCTTCAACGTCACCTTCTTCGCCCAGTTCGTCATGGGCAGCCAGGGGATGCCGCGGCGCTACTACAACTACCTGCCCGAATTCACCCCCTACCACGTTATTTCGACGGTGGGCTCCTATCTGTTGGGGTTAGGCTTCCTGATCGTTTTGGTGTACCTGATCCATTCCTTGGTGAAGGGACAGCCGGCGCCGGCCAACCCCTGGGGCGGGGCGACCCTGGAGTGGCAAACCTCCTCGCCGCCCCCCCACGACAACTTCTCCCGGGAGCCGGTGGTGGACGACCCCTACGACGTGGAGCGTTGGCGGTGGGATGAAGCGCTTGGCGGCTACCGACGGCAGGAGCAGCCGGCGTCGGCGTGAGGCGCAGACCGAGGGAACGAGACCATGAGCCAAACGACCCCCCACGATCCCCACCTGGCCCACCATTTCCCCGACGCCGGCACCCAGTTCGAAGCGGGCAAGCTGGGGATGTGGATCTTTCTCGCCACCGAGATCCTGCTCTTCGGCGGGCTGTTTTGCGCCTACGCCGTATACCGCGCCAACCACCCGGAGATCTTCATCTACGCCCACCAGTTCCTGGACAAGGTGCTGGGCGGTATCAACACGGCGGTGCTCATCGTGTCCTCGCTCACCATGGCCTGGGCGGTGCGCGCCGCCCAGCTGGGGCACCAGCGCGCCCTGGTGCGCCTGCTGGCTGCGACGATAGCCCTGGGGTTCGTTTTCCTCGGGATCAAGTACGTGGAGTACGAGCACAAGTGGAAGGAGGGGCTGCTACCGGGCAAGCGCTTCACCCACCAGGCGGCGGCGCCGCCGGCGGCAGCCGCACCGGCGGACCCCGATCCCGCTCCGGTCGCCGCCGCCGGGGATTCATCGGTAATCGCGCCGGCCGCGCGGGGGCCCGCCGGCCTGGCCTCTCCCTCCACTGCGAGCCAGGAAAAAGCCCACAAAGTTCCGCGCAACGTCCAGATCTTCTTCGGCATCTACTTCAGCATGACCGGCTTGCACGCCATTCACGTGATCGCCGGGATGATCACCCTGCTGTGGATCCTGCGTCGGGCCGCCCGGGGCGAGTTCGGCCCCCGCTACTTCACCCCGGTGGATCTGGCTGGACTCTACTGGCACCTGGTGGACCTCATTTGGATCTACCTTTTCCCGCTGCTGTACCTGATCCATTAGGAGGAGGGGAGTCATGCCCGGTCACACCCCCGCCCATTCCAGCCCTGCCGCCCACGCGCACGTGGTCCCGGCTCCCGTCCTGCTGGCGGTCTGGGCCGCGCTCATGGCGCTCACAGTGATCACCGTGGCCGCCACCTGGGTCGACCTGGGAAGGTTGAACCTGGTGTTGGCCCTGGGCATTGCCACCGTGAAGGCCGCCCTGGTGTTGTTGTACTTCATGCACATGCGCTACGACCGACCGTTCAACGCCATCGTTTTCATCGGCGCGCTGGCGTTCGTCGCCCTATTCATCTTCTTCGCGCTCATGGACACCGCGGCGTACCGGCCGGAGATGATCCCCGACTACGCCCCGGCCATGAAGGGACAGTGAGATGTCGTCCGCCCCGGCAACCGCGCCGTCTCGGCTGGCTGTAGGCAAGATCGGGATGAGCTGGTTCTTGGCCTCGCTGGGGATGATCTTCGCCGCCTCGGTGGTCGGCCTCCTGTGGGTGCGGGCCGCTGCCGAGGTGTGGCCGCCGCCCGGGGCTCCTGGCCTCCCCCGGGGCCTGTGGTTGAGCACCACCCTGATCGCGCTCTCCACGCTGACCATAGAGTGGGCCCGGCGGGCTCGCTGCCGGCCCGGCCGCCCGGGGCTGACAGGTGGCCTGACGTTGACTCTGGTCCTCGGCGTGGCCTTCCTGCTGGCGCAGACCCGCGGCTGGTTCGTCCTCGCCGCGGCCGATTTCACCGCGACCACCAATCTGTACGCCTTCACCTATTACCTCTTGACCGTGCTCCACGCCGTCCATGTCCTCGGAGGGCTGATTCCTCTGACGGTGGTGACGTTACGCTCCCTTCGGCGGAACGAGACGTGGCCCGGACACGGGGTAGTGTACATGGCCATGTACTGGCACTTCCTGACCGTGGTCTGGCTGGTGTTGTTCGCCGTCTTCCGGCTCACCGCCGGGTAAGGGGCTCGCCGGCAGGTTCGCGGCTTCGCAGGGTATCGAGCGCCGGGCCGCCAAACTGCAGGGCGGCGCGCAGCGGGCCGAAGCGCCCCACGGGGCGTTTGAAGTGCCAGGAGATCAGATCCTCTGGGGTTTCGTCTGCTTCTGCGGGAAGCGCACCACCAGGGTGACAGCGCCGGCCGGGCAGTCCACGGTGCAGACGCCGCAGCCGATGCACCGCTCGGACAGCAGGTGCACGGTGCCCTCTCGGTCCACCAGTGCACCTGCCGGCCAGCGCGACTCGAGGCAGTAGCCGCAGCAGGCGCAGCGCTTCCCGTCGACGACCGCCAGGTAGTTGGAACGCAGCAGCAGGCGGTGGGCGGCGTACTCGCGCAGGGCCCGCAGGAAGGCGCAACAGCAGGCGCAGCAGTTGCAGACGAACATGTTTTGCCGCTGGAGGTTGTACGTGCAATGGACGGGCCCCTCCTGCTCTGCGCGGGCGAGGATGGCGAGCGCCTCCTCGCGGGTGGACGAAACCCTTCTCGTAGGCGTTCTCCTCCGGCGAATAGGACAGGCAGGTCTCGCTGGGGTGGGAGCATGGCCTGCCCAGGGCCGCCTGTTCCTTCCGGTAGATGCACTCCATCACCCGGAAGGCGCGGGCGCGGGCGAGCAGGTCTGCCGGAGCCATGACCGCATCCACAGGCGGTGCCAACCTGGAAGAGTCAGCGTCCCCACCGCGGCGTGGTGGTGACGGGGGGCGGCGCGATGGAGATGGGAGTGGAGGTGACCGATGGCCACTCCTGTCTGCCGGCTATCTCGACCGTCGCGCCGCCTCCTTCCCCGCTGTCCGGGCATGCGGGGATGGCCGATTCGCACGGCAAGAGGATGCCGGCGAAGGGGATCACCGCTGCCCCTAGTCGCCCGATACGCACGGCGAACTCTAGCGTCGGTGCTGGAGGCCAGTAAAGGGGCCTGCTGCGGTCGCCATGCCGCGGTCGGTGGGGTGGAAGCCCAGGCGTTTCGGGGCGAGGCATGGTGGAATAGTAAGGATGAGCGACCATCCGCTGGTCGAGCGGGCCCGCCAGGCACCCGAGCAGCCGGGAGTGTACCAGTTCCAGGATGTCCGTGGGCGGGTGCTGTACGTGGGGAAGGCTAAGAATCTGCGGCGCCGGGTCAGCAGCTACTTTTCCCGCAACCTCGAGGGGAAGACCGCTGCCATGCTGACCGCCGCCCGTCGGCTCGAGTTCGTGGTCACCGCCACCGAGGTAGAGGCCCTGATCCTGGAAAACCGCCTCATCAAGCAGCACCGGCCCCGCTACAACATCACCCTGCGCGACGACAAAACGTATCCCTACATCAAGATCACCACGGGGGAGGAGTTTCCTCGCGCCCTCGTCACCCGACGGGTGAGGGAGGACGGCCACAGCTACTTCGGGCCCTACCTGGGCCGACACATGGCGGCGCGGGTGATGGAGCTCATCCGCACCCGCACCCAGCTGCGCACCTGCCGCTGGGAGCCTCGCCGGGAAGGGTTCCTGCCGCGGCCGTGCCTGTACTTCGACATGGGAGCCTGCCTAGGGCCCTGCGTGGAGGGGCTTACTACCAGGGAGGACTACCAGCGCGTCGTGGAAGAGGTGGTACTGCTTCTGCAGGGGCGAGTGACCGAGCTCAAGCCCCGCCTGGAGAAGCAGATGCACCGCGCCGCCGAGGCCGAGGAGTTCGAGCGGGCTGCCCGTTACCGGGACCTGCTGGCGGCCCTGGAGGAGCTGGGTCGGGGTCAGCACGTGGAGGTGGCGGGCAGCGGGTCAGTTGACGTGGTGGGAGTGCACGGGGACGGGCGGGACGCTTCGGTGGTCATCCTGGTGTATCGGGAGGGCCGGCTGGTGGATAAGCGGGAGTACCACTTCGAGGGTTTGGACTCAGCCTTCGGGCCGGCGCAGCTGGCCAGCTTCCTGGGCCAGTTCTACGAGGCCAACCCCTCAGTCCCAGAGCGGTTGGAGCTGCCCTTCGCTCCCGAAGGGCCCGGGGCTTTGCGGGAGTTTCTGGGGCGGCTGCGGGGCCGCGCCGTGACGATGCACGTGCCGCAGCGGGGGGTGCGAGTCCGCGTCCTGGCTCTCGCCCAGGAAAACGCCGTGGCCGCCTTCCGCCTGCGTTTTCGCCACCCCCGCCACGAGGCCGAGCGAGTGGCGGCGGCGGTGGGCGAGCGCCTAGAGCTGATCCAGCCAGTGCGGCGCATCGAGTGCTTCGATGTTTCCCATTCCCAGGGGGAGGTGCAGGTGGCGTCGGTGGTGGTATGGGAAGGAGGGAAGCTGCGCAAGGGGGAGTACCGCTCCTTCAACGTGCGCCCCGGCGCCGGCCCCGACGACCCGGCGGCCCTGGCCGAGGCGGTGACACGGCGATACCGCCGGCGCCTGGCCGAGGGAGCTGCGCTGCCGGATTTGGTGCTGGTGGACGGCGGGCCCACCCAGCTGGGGGCGGTGCAGCGGGCGCTGGCGCAGCTCGGCGTAGGTATCCCGGTGGCCGGCCTTGCCAAGCGCTTCGAGGAGGTGCACCTGCCGGCGCGGGAGGAACCGCTGCGGCTGGAGCCCTCTGATCTGGTGCGTCTGCTCTTCCAGCTGCTGCGGGACGAGGCGCACCGCTTCGCCCTCACCCGGCACCGCCGGCGCCGCAGCGCCCGGCGGCTGGCCACGCAGCTCCTGGCCATCCCCGGGGTGGGGCCGGGGCGGGCGAAGAAACTCCTGCAACGCTTCGGGTCGGTGGACGGGGTGCGGGAGGCCTCGGTGGAGGAGCTCCGGGCGACGGTGGGCCCGGCCCTGGCTGCGCGGGTCCGGGCGGCCCTGCAGGGCGGGACAGGCGACGCCACGCCGTGATGAGTGTGACCGACACCGTGGTGGCCACCTACCGGACGCTGGCCGACGTGCTGGAGGGTTTGCGCTGGGCCCCGTCGGTGGCGTACGTGTACAACCCCCTGCGGTACGCCTGGCAGCCCCACGAGCTGTACCTGCGTCGCTTCGCGGGCGCGCCGCGGGAGGTGGTGTTGCTGGGGATGAACCCGGGGCCGTGGGGGATGGCCCAGACCGGCGTTCCCTTCGGCGAGGTGGAGACGGTACGGACCTGGCTGGGCATCGAAGCTCCGGTGGGCCGCCCGCCCCGGCAACATCCCGCGCGACCGGTCGAGGGGTTTGCCTGCCGGCGACGGGAGGTGAGCGGGCTGCGCCTGTGGGGGTGGGTGCGGCAACGGTGGGGTACGCCGGCGGCTTTTTTTTCCCGTCTCACGGTCCTCAACTACTGTCCCCTGATGTTTTTGGAGGCGAGTGGACGGAACCTCACCCCCGATCGGCTGTCGGCGGTAGACCGCGCCCGGCTGGAGATGGCTTGTGACGATGCGCTGGGTGCCGTGGTAGGGCTCCTGGCGCCGCGGCTGGTGGTGGGAATCGGGGGGTTCGCCCGGCGGCGCGCCGCGGCGGCGCTGGCGGGGTCGGGGGTGACCATCGGGGAGGTGCTGCACCCCAGCCCGGCCAACCCCCGCGCCAACCGGGAGTGGGCCCAAACCGTCACGGCGCAGTTGCGGGCCATGGGGGTGGAGGTCCCGGATGGAGGGTGAGAGGGGGCGTTGGAGTGCTTGTGGCGGGGCGTCACCAAACGTACAATTGGGAGCCGGAGAGGGACATGCCACAGATCCTGGAAGGTAAGCTGGACGCCACCGGTATACGTTTCGGCATCGTCGTGAGCCGCTTCAACGATCTCCTCACCGGGCGGCTGGTGGAGGGCGCCATGGACTGCCTGCTGCGCCACGGGGCCCGGGACGAAGACGTTCTCCTGGCACGAGTTCCCGGTTCCTGGGAGCTGCCGTTCGTGGCCCAGCGCCTGGCGGTGTCTGGCAGGTGTGACGCGGTCATTGCCTTGGGGGTACTGATCCGCGGTGCCACGCCCCACTTCGAGTACATCGCCGCCGAAAACGCCAAGGGCCTGGCCCAGGTGGCGATGAGCTCGCCGGTGCCGGTGGCCTACGGGGTGCTCACTTGCGACACCCTGGAGCAGGCGCTGGAGCGCTCCGGGAGCAAGGCGGGCAACAAGGGTTGGCAGGCGGCCCTGGCGGCCATCGAAATGGTCAGGTTATACCAGCAGCTGCGCGAGGGTTGAGCGGTGGGGGTGCGACGTCGCGGGCGGGAGCTGGCCCTCCAGCTCCTTTACCAGCGCGAGCTGGCGGGGGGTGAGGTGGATGCCCTGGCCGCCTCCTCGACCGACTTGCAGGAGGTGCCCCCGGCGGCGAGGGAGTTTGCTTCCACGTTGCTCCGCGGGGTCATCGCCCACTTGGCCGAGATCGACCGGGAGCTCACCGGACAGGCCGACAACTGGAGGCTGGAGCGAATGGCGGCGGTAGACCGCAACATCCTGCGCCTGGCTATGTTTGAATTGCTGCACGAGCCGGACACGCCGGTTTCAGTGGTCATCGATGAGGCCATCGAGCTGGCCAAGCGCTACGGTTCGGAGCGCTCCTCCCAGTTCGTCAACGGCGTGCTGGACGCTTTCGCCCAGCGGGTGAGGGCCACGGCGGAGGCCCAGTGAACGGGCGAGTCGGAGCGGCTCTGGCGGCCGTCACTCTGGCGGCAGCCGCCTGGGCGGATGAGGCCCACATAGGCATGCCCCTGGCGCTCGCCGCCCAGGTGGAAACCGGCGACCGCCACGGCCACGTGGTGAGCGTCGAGCTGTCGCCCCACGGGGCGGTGGTGGTCGTAAGCCGCAGCGTGCAGGCTCTCCCCGTCTCGCCCCGCTTCCCGCTTCGCCTCCCTGCGGATGAGCCAGGGGGACAGTATCTTCAGACGCCACTAGATTTTGTCGTACCACCAGGCATCCTGCGGGGGATTCAAGGCGAGCAGACGGCGCTGGGCGTGGTGGAGAAGGTGGTTTCCTGGATCAGCCGACAGGTCGTCATTGATGACCAGGATAGCGGGCCCCAGGACGCCGTCGCCGTGCTGGGGCGCCGGCGCGGCCGCTGCTCGGGGAGAGCCAACGCCGCCGTCGGCGTGTTGCGAGCCCTGGGGCTGCCTGCGCGGCCGGTGCACGGGGTGCTGGTGGGTGATAGGGAAGCGCGCTGGCACCGCTGGGGCGAGGTGTGGCTGGGGCCGCTGGGGTGGGTGGCTTTCGATCCCGGCGCCTCGGTCGGGCTGGTGGGCGTGCGGTACGTGCCGATGGGGGGAGCCTCGGCGGAGATGACTCTGGCGGGAGTTCACCTGCTGCACCTGGAGGAACGCGGCTACGCTGCCTTGCCACGGCGAGAGGGCATCCGGGTGGTACCTAGTGGTGGCGCCACGATGAAGTGTCGCCCCCCCGCCGGGTTGGGGTGGGTCACGGCGCTGCTGCTGGGCCCTGACGGCGTACGGCGGGTGAAGGGGGGGGACGGGTTGATCGAGTTTCGCGGTCTCCTCCCGGGTCGATACCGCCTAGCCTGGGAGTATCACGGGCGGATGGAGGGGGTGATGGACGTGGTAATGTCATACCGCGACGTCTTCGTCACCCTTTCCGCCGCCGGAGAGGGGTCATGAAGGTCATCCTCGGCCGCCTGGCCGACATCGCTCTACCCAGCCTGTTCAAGCTCCTGGAGTCCGCCGGGGTGACGGGGGCCCTCGAGCTTGATTGCGGCGGCCGTCAGGGCACGCTGTGGATTCGCGGGGGGGAGGTGGCGGGCACCATCGACCCGGAGGTGCTGCGGGCGGCCGCTTCCCGAAACGGCAGCTTCTGTTTCCGCCCCGGGTCGCTCCCCGCCACCCCCGCGCGCTGGGAGTCCTGCCGGGATGTGCTCGCCCGCCTGGACGCCGAACGGATGCGCCTCTCCCTGGAGGAGGTGGGGCAGGGGGTGGAGCTGGCCGGCGACCCGCTGGCCGATCTTCGCAGCAGTCTGGAGCAGGTACACCTTCCAGGGAGCCACCCAGCGGTGGTGGTGATCACGGCCGACCCCCGGCCTTACCGGTATCTGGAGCCGGTGTGGACGCAGCGGGGATGGACGGTAGTAGTGGAGAGTGAGGCGGCCTTCCCCGCCCGTTCCCAACCCGATCTACTTATCCTTCACCTCCCTGCCTCGGGTACCCTGGCCGGGCAGGCCGAGGTGTGGTTGCACGTGATGCGGGCCGCCGCCGCCTGTGAGCCCCCCGTACCAGTCCTGTGGGTCGGGGGGCTGTCGGACCCCGCCGTGCGGCACCAGGCGGTCATGCTGGGGGTGGAGTTCCTGTTGCCAGGACCGCTGTCCGAGGGGGGAGAAGCCGGGCGCTGGTTTCGTGAGGAGCTGACTGTCCTGGTTGAACGCACGTTGGCCCGGCGCGGTGTGCGGGGGCGGGACGAGGCCGAGTCGCTGCGTGACTTCTTCCTGGCGCTCCACGTGGATGCGCCCCCCTCAGAGGTCAGGGCGTCGCTGTTGCGGCTGGCGGGGGACTTTTTTCAACGCGGGGTGCTGCTGGCGGTGCGGGAGCACGCCTTCGAATCGCTGGGCGCGTACGGGTTTATCCACGTGCCGGCGGCGCGGCTTCCCCGAGGTCTGGATCTGCTGGAGGACGCCGTGGTGGGGCGAAGCATCGTGCCGGTGGCTGCTGGCTCGGCGGCGGCGCAGCACGCCCTGGCCTACGCCCTGGCAGCCGGTTCCGACCTTGGAGAGGGTGTGGTTATACCCGTACTGCTTCATGGCGAAAGCGTGGCACTCTTCCTGGGCGACGAACCGACGCGTCCCGACGGCCGCTTCGACGCGCTGGCCGCATTGCTGGGCCGTGCCGGCGGGATGCTGGGTCTGTAGGGGATAGAAGCCGGCCCCGAGCGCCGGCGCCGCGGTGCGACGTGGAACTACCGTTGGCGGTCGGCAGCCACGACTCCTGCGGGAGGGTATGCCTCACCGTCGAGCATCGCTGGTCCCCGGGAAAGCGCTCTACAATCCGCGCTCGGAGGTCGAGGTATGGCATCGCCGTATGAACCTGCGCGTATCGAACCCTACTGGCGTGAGTACTGGGCGAAGGAGCGACTGGCCCACGTCGACACGGCGGGCTTCAAGGATATGTACATGCTCATGATGTTCCCCTACCCCTCGGGGGACCTGCACGTCGGGCACGGGCGCAACTACATCCTAGGCGATTGCCTCTTTCGCATGTTCCTGATGCAGGGCAGGCGGGTGCTCAACCCCATGGGCTGGGACGCCTTTGGACTGCCAGCGGAAAACGCCGCCATCAAGCGTAACGTCCACCCCTACCAGTGGACGCGTGCCAACATCGCCCGCATGAAGCAGCAGTTCGCTGCCTGGGGGATCCTCTACGACTGGGACAAGGAGCTGGCTTCCTGCGAGCCGGAGTACTACCGCTGGAACCAGTGGTTCTTCCTGCGCATGTGGGAGAAGGGGCTGGCGTACCGCGGCCAGGCGCCGGTGAACTGGTGCGAATCGTGCCGGACCGTCCTGGCCAACGAGCAGGTGGTCAACGGCGGCTGCGAGCGCTGCGGCACCGTGGTGGTGCAGAGGACCATGGAGCAGTGGTTCCTGCGCATCACCGCCTACGCCGAGCGCTTGCTCGAGGGCCTGGATCGTCTGCCGAACTGGCCCGAGAAGGTCAAGACCATGCAGCGCAACTGGATCGGCCGCTCGGAGGGGGCCGAGTTCACGATTCCCGTCCAGGGCCGGCCGGAGCTCGGTGGCGTCCGGGTGTTCACCACCCGCCCCGACACCTCCTTCGGCATGACCTTCGTGGTGCTGGCGCCGGAGCATCCTCTGGTGGGGCAGATCACCACTCCGGAGCGAAAGGCCGAGGTGACGGCCTTCGTCGAGCGGGTACGACGGACGACGGAGTTGGAGCGGCTTGCCACCAGGGGGGAGATGGGCAAGCGCGGGGTGTTCACCGGCAGTTACGCCATCAACCCTTTCAACCAGCAGCCCGTGCCCATCTACCTCGCCGACTACGTCCTGATGACCTATGGCACCGGGGCCATCATGGCGGTGCCGGGGCAGGATCAGCGCGACTGGGATTTCGCCAGGGCGTACGGCTTGCCCATCATCCGAACCGTCCAGCCCCCCCCGGGATGGGACGGGGAGGCCTGGGAGGGCGATGGTCCGGCCATCAACAGTGCGTGGCTCGACGGCCTGTCCAAGGACGAGGCGATCGCCCGGGCGATCGCCTGGCTGGAGGAGAAGGGCCTGGGCGAGCGCAAGGTCAACTATCGTCTGCGGGACTGGTTGATCTCGCGACAGCGCTACTGGGGCACCCCGATCCCGGTGGTGTACTGCCCGCAGGATGGGATCGTTCCGGTCCCCGACGAGCAGCTGCCGGTGGTGCTGCCCACTGACATTCAGTTCGGTGGCGTGGAGGGTAACCCCCTGGCGGCAAGCCCCTCCTTCGTGCACACCACCTGCCCGCGCTGCGGTGGTGCGGCCCGGCGCGAGACCGACACCATGGATACCTTCGTGGACTCCTCCTGGTACTACCTGCGTTTCATCAACCCCAGGTACGAACTCGGCATGTTCGACCAGGAGCGGGTCCGGCGATGGATGCCGGTGGACCTCTATATCGGTGGCATCGAGCACGCGATCCTTCACCTCCTCTATGCGCGCTTTTTCTACAAGGTGCTCTATGACTTCGGTATGGTGCCGGGAGACGAGCCCTTCCAGGTGCTGTTCAACCAGGGGATGATCGTCGCCGCCTCCGCCACCACTGGCGAGCTCGAGAAGATGTCCAAGTCCAAGGGGAACGTGGTGGCGCCCGACGAGTTGATTGCCCGCTTCGGGGCCGACACCGAGCGCGTCTATACGTTGTTCATGGGACCCCCGGAGAAGGACGCTGAGTGGACCGACGAAGGGGTGATGGGAGCGCATCGCTTTCTGCAGCGCGTGTGGGCCTTGCAAGACGCGGTTGTCGGCCGCCGCGGTTTGGCGGGGGAGACGCAAGCCGATCAAAAGCTGACTCTCGCCATGCACCACGCCATCCGGCGTGTGCACGACGATCTGGGTCGCTACAAGCCCAACACCGCCATTGCGGCGCTGATGGAGTTGAGCAACGCCATCGGCGAACATCAGGGAAAGGCCAGTGGTTTAGTGGTGGAGGAGGCTTACAGCGCTCTCGTTCGTCTCCTCCACCCCTTCGCCCCCCACATCACCGAGGAGCTGTGGCGGCTTTTGGGGAACGAAGACTCCTTGCTCCGGAGCGGCTGGCCGCAATGGGACGCTGAGCTCTTGTCCCGCCAGGACGTGACGTTGGCGGTGCAGGTCAACGGCAAGCTGCGCGCCACCGTGGCGTTGCCCTCGGGGGCACCGGCGGAGGAGGCCACCGAGGCGGCCCGGCGGGCGGCCGAGCGTTGGCTGACCGGCAAGGAGGTGGTGAGGGTGGTCCACGTGCCGGATAGGCTGGTGTCCTTCGTGGTGCGGGGATAGGCGATGAGCATGAGCTGGCGAGGCGCCGGGATACCCCTGATTCTCTCCATGGTCAGCGCAGGATGTGGGTATCACCTGGTGGGGACGGGCTCTTCAGCGTTGCCGGCGCACCTCAAGAGCCTCTACATCGCCCCGTTCGTCAATCAGACGGTACGCGCCGAGCTGGATCAACGGCTGACGGAAGAGGTCACCCAAGAGTGGGTGCGGCGCGGTCGGTTCCAGCTGGTTTCCTCGGCGGAACAGGCGGACGCTGTGGTGTCGGGGACCATCGTGCTGGCCAGCACAGCACCGGTGCGGTTCGACGATCAGGGGCGGGTGACCCAGTACCAGCTCACCGTGGCCGCCGATGTGCAGATCGTCGATCGAACCGTGGAGCCGCCGCACACCCTATGGCGGGACAAGCGCTTCACGCGAACGATCTCCTACGAGGTGGACGTCTCGGCGCTGGATTACTTCGACCGTGAGGTGGAAGCCATAGAAAGGGTGGCCCGCGACTTCGCGCGCGGACTGGTGGTCACCATTCTCGAAGGGTTTTAAGCGGCAGGTGCTCCGCGAGGCCTGCCACTGACCCGGAATCGACGCGGCGCGGGGCTTAGTAGAGGCCACGTTGCCGCCACGCCTTGGAACACCCTCGTCGCGACTGAAGATACAGGTTATCCCCGCCGCCGATTCAAGCTTCGGCGCTGGCCAGCGCCTGTTCGATGGTGGCCAGCAGGTGCGCCGGGTCCACAGGCTTGTCCAGGAAGGCGTCGGGCCGGTAGTGCTTGAAGCGTTCCAGGAAGGCGTGGTAGTCGGCAGAGAGCTTCTCCTGGATACCGCTGACCAGGATTACCGGCAGACCCGCTAGGGCGGGGTTCTTGCGGATGGCCACGAGGGTGTGGAGGCCGCCCTTCTCCGGCATCATGATATCCAGCAGGACCACGTCGGGGCGCTCCTTTTCCAGCAGGGCCAGACCCTCCGCCGAGCTGTTGGCGGTGCGCACCTGCCAGCCTTGGTCAGAAAGCAGTGCTGCCAGGTAGGTGGTGATATCGGGCTCGTCGTCGATGATGACCGCGCTCTTCGGTTCCACTTCTCCTCCCGCTGGCCGGGACGATGAGTGCTGAAATCCCGGCCCGACTGTGACGGTCACTATACCATCATCTCTCTCCGAGGTACGAGAAAACATCGTGTTCTGAAAGCGATACAGCCCGATTGCAGGAAGTCCAATTACTCCTACTTGACAACTCGGAATTGTGGCGATATAAGAGTCACGTGAGACTCTCCACCAGACCCCGATACGCACTCCGGCTCATGCTGGAAGTGGCTCGCCGGGCGGGTGACGAGCCGGTTTCCCTGGCCACCGTGTCCCGAAACACCCACCTGTCGCGGGCCTACTTGGAGCAACTCGCCATGGCACTGCGCAACGCCCGTCTGATGAAGGGGGTGTGCGGCAAAGGGGGGGGCTACAGGCTGGGACGCGATCCCGCGGATATCACCGTGCGGGAAATCCTCGAAGCGGTGATGGGGCCCATTGCCATCGTGGAGTGCGTGGAGGACCCGGCAAGCTGCATGCTGGCCGAGTATTGCGAGTGCCGCCCGGTGTACGGCCTGATCAACCAGCGCATCACCGAGGCCTTGTCCAGCTTCACCCTGGCCGATTTGCTGGATTCGGACCGGGTTGCGGGCATGCGCCAACAGCTGGATCGGGGGGCGGTGCAACAGCGGGGTTGTCCCGCCATTCGGGGAGCTGCGCGGGGAGCGGACACGTAACGGCGCCGGGCCGGGAGAGCCGGCACGCCTGGTGGAGGTGCGAGCATGGAGGAGAGAAAGATCGGCGGGAGGGTGGTGAGGTTGATCCGGGGGGACATCACCGACCTGGAGGTGGAGGCCTTCGTCTTCGACATCACCGCGGATCTGAAGCTGGGCTCGGGGTACGGAGGGGCGATTGCCCAGCGGGGGGGACCGGCGGTTCAGAAGGAACTCGACGCTGCTGGCCACTTGCCGGTGGGTGAGGCTCTCATTACCACCGCTGGCAACATGAAGGCGAGCTTCATCGTGCACGTGAACGGGCCGAAGTTCCACGAGCCCGACACCGAGGGCAAGCTGCGGCGCGCCGTGAGCAACGCTCTGGCGCTGGCCAAGGAAAAGGGGATCAGGGAGATCGCTTTCCCACCCATCGGTACCGGCCTGTACCAGGTTCCCCTCGATCTCTGCGCCCGCGTCCTCATGGAGGAGATCTCCGGGCACCTGGCCGGCGACACCACCCTTGAACGGGTGCTGCTGGTAGCCCTGGATTCGCGCGAATGGGCACCGTTGGTTGCCCAGTTTTCGAAAGGAGTCAGCCATGCCGCAGCATGAACCGTCCGCCCTGCTGCACACCGTGGAGATCGTCCACTGGATTGCCCTGGGGATCATGGGGGTGGTGTATTCGATCCGCGTCTGGTGGCTGCTGCGCTTTCGCGCCACCCGCGATCGCCAGGCGCCCGGCAATCCGGAGCGCACCAACGCTCGCAAGGGGGCACTGTACTCCTTGGCCAACGTGGCGATGCCGTGGGCGATGGAGAGTACCCGGAGCAAGCCCTTTTTCTACGCCACCTTCGTCCTATTCCATCTGGGCGTGGTGGCGGGGATTTCGCTGGCTTTCCTAAGCTCGTTGGCTCCGGCCGTGGTGGCCAGCCAGGCGTATGCCGCCCTCAGCGGTGCGCTGCTGGCAGTGGCCTTTGTGGTGGCGGTGGGCCGCATCGTTCGCCGCCTGACGACTCCGTATCTGCGCCTGATCAGCTCGCCGGACGATTACTTCTCGGTGATCATGCTGACCTTCTGGTTTGCCCTGGCAGTGCTGGCGCAGCTCTACCTGGCCGGGGTGATCCAAGGCGAAGGTTTTCTCGTCGCCTTCCTGATCGCCACCAGCTTCTTCCTCATTTACGTTCCGTTTTCCAAGATTTCCCATTACCTCTACTACCCGTTCACCCGCTACTGGCTGGGGCGAACACTGGGTCACCGCGGCTCCATGCCGACGGTGCGGGCCTGAGGCGAGCTGAGGAGAGCAGCCATGAGCTCAGATTCCCGTTCTTACAAGGCACAAGTCTTGGCGGAGCTGTTGTCCAGGAAACTGACCCGGCCGCTGGTGGCCTCCCTGGTGAGCTGTGTGCACTGCGGCATGTGTCATACCGCGTGCCACTACGCCCTGGCCGATCCCGAGGACCCGCGAATGACTCCATCGTACAAGGGAGATCAGCTGCGCAAAATCTTCAAGCGCAACCACGACTGGACCGGCAGAGTGGTGCCGTGGTGGGTGGGCGCTAAGGCTCCCATCACCGACGAGGATCTCGAGGCACTTAAGGAGATCGCCTTCGGTACCTGCACCAACTGCCGGCGCTGCACCTTCAACTGCCCCATGGGGGTGGACACCGCCTCCATCAACCGCACCATGCGCGGCCTCCTCACCGCGGTCGGGGTGATGCCCGAGGGGGTGCGCGTAGTGTCCAAGGACCAGTGGGAGATCGGCAACCAGATGGGGGTTCTTAAGGAGGACTACCTGGAGACCCTGGAGTGGCTGTCCGAAGAACTGGTCGCGGAAGTGGGCGATCCGGCGGCGGCCATTCCCATCGACAAACAGGGCGCCAGGGTGGTCTACGCCATCAACCCCCGCGAGGTAAAGTACGATCCCCGCACCATCACCAACGCGGCGTTGATCTTCTACGCCGCCGGCGAAGACTGGACGATGGCCTCCGACTGGTGGGACCAGACCAACTTTGGCCTCTTCTCCGGCGACGATCAGCTGGGAGGGACGGCCGGACGCCGGCTGTTCGAGCGGGTGGCCGAGCTGGGGGCGGAAAAACTGGTGATCTCCGAGTGCGGCCACGGCTTCCGCTCCACCCGCTGCGAGGCGCAGAACTGGGCCGGGGTGGACGTGCCTTTCGTCATGGAAAGCGCCGTGGTCACCATGATCAACTACATCAAGGAGGGGCGGATCAAGGTCGACCGCAGCAAGAACGCCATTCCGGTGACCTACCACGACTCCTGTAACCTCGCCCGCAGCTGCGGCATCACCGAGGAGCCGCGGGAGCTGCTGCGACTGGTGGTGAGCGATTTTCGCGAGATGACCCCCAACCGGCAGGAAAACTTCTGCTGCACCGGCGGCGGCGGCGCCATGTCCATGTCGGAGTACACTCCCCGCCGCCTGAAGTCGGCGGTCATCAAGGCGAAGCAGATCGCCGACACCGGCGCCAAGATCGTCGCCACCTCATGCCATAACTGTGTCGATGGTCTCTCCGACCTGATCAAGTACTACAAGCTGGGGTGCCAGGTGAAACAACTGGTGGACCTCACCGCCGAGGGGCTGGTGCTGGAGGAGTGCGCCGTTCGTCGCACCCCGCGGCGGGTGGTGCCGATGCCCGAGCCGCTGCCGGAGGTGGGTCCGGCGCCCGCCCGCGCGCTGCCGCTGGCCGGCCGCACGGTGCTGGTGGTGGACGACGAGGAGGATGCCCGCACGTTCATCGCGACGGTGCTCGAGGACGCTGGGGCGCGAATCGTCTACGCTTGCGACGGCGATGAGGCGATTTCCGTGGCCAAGCGGGAGCGGCCGGATCTCATCACCCTGGACCTGTCCATGCCGGGCAAGGATGGTGTCGAGGCGTTCACGGAATTGCGGCACGATCCGGAGATCGCCAGCACTCCTGTCTGTATCGTCACCGGTCATCCAGAGTTCCGCAAGGTCATCTACGATCGCCCGGTGCCCCCGCCCGAGGGGTACATGGACAAGCCGGTGGAGGGGGAGGCGCTGGTGAAGAACGTCCGGCGTATCCTCGAAACGGCGCACGCGGCGGCGTAGCGGCGGCAGCCCGGAGGAGGAGGCGATGCGGGATCCCTACGCCCAGTACTTCGAAGAGATGCCCTGTTACCTTTCCGTGCATGATCGTGACTTCCGCATCATCCACGGTAACCAGCGCTTCCGCCGCGACTTCGGAGAGCAAGGCGACTATTGCTACCGCGCCTACAAGGGACGGGACAGCGTGTGTGATGGCTGCCCCGTAGAGAAGACCTTTCTCGAAGGTGCCCCGCAGATCTCCGAGCAGGTCCTGCGCACCCGCGACGGGCAGGAGATTCCCGTGCGGGTGCGCACCACCCCGATCCGAGACGAGGCCGGCCAGATCGTTGCGGTCATGGAGATGCACACCGATATCTCCGAGTCCAAACGGCTGCAGGAACAGCTGGCTCACAGTCGGCAGCGGCTGGCGCAGCTCTTTGAAGAGGTCCCCTGCTACCTTTCGGTGCAGGGTCCCGACCGCATCATCCAGCACGCCAACCGGCGCTTCCGCGAAACCTTCGGCCCCGCCATCGGCGAGCCCTGCTACCGGGTCTTCAAGCACCGCGACGAGCAGTGCCTGGTGTGCAATGCCCAGATCGTGTACCGGGAGGGCAAGGCCTTCGACCACGAGGAGGTGGTGGTCTCTGCCGACGGTCGCGAGATCAACGTGCTGGTCACCACCGCGCCGCTGCGCAACGCCCGGGGCGAGGTGGAGGCGGTGATCGAAATGGCGGTGGATATCACCCAAATCCGCGAGCTGCAGTCACAGCTCACCTCCATCGGCCTGCTCGTGGGTTCGATCTCTCACGGGATTAAGGGCTTGCTCACGGGCCTTGACGGTGGGCTGTATCTGGTCAACTCCGGCTTCGAGCGCGGGGACGAAGCCCGGCTGAAGAAGGGGTGGGAAATGGTGGTGCGCAACGTCGAGCGCATCCGCTCGATGGTTTTGGATATTCTCTACTACGCCAAGGATCGGGAGCTGGAAGTGGTGGACGTGGATGTGGCGTCTCTGGTTGGCGAGCTGGCGGAGGTGATGGAAAAGAAGGCCGTCGATGGCGGTGTCGCCTTGAGCTTTGACGTGGCTTCCGGAGTGGGCACGCTCCCCGGCGACGGCAAGGCGTTGCGGGCCATGCTGGTCAACATACTGGAGAACTCCCTGGAGGCCTGCCGCGCCGAGATGGGCAAGAGGGATCTGAGGGTGACCATGTCCGTCCGCCGGCTGGACCCGTGGATGGTGATCGTGGTGGAGGACAACGGCGTCGGCATGGACCGGGAAACCCGGGAAAAGCTCTTTTCCCTGTTCTTCTCCTCCAAAGGCAGCAAGGGCACGGGTCTGGGTTTATTCATCGCCAACAAGATCGTTGCCAAGCACGGAGGCTCCATCACCGTAGACTCTGAGGTGGGGCGCGGCAGCCGCTTCGTCATCCGGCTGCCCTTGGAGGCCCGCCCCAGTACCCGGCCGAACCCAGAGCTGGCGCCCCTCTCGGCTGCGGCAAGAGGAAGCTGAGATGGGCCTGCGGCGAATCCTCGTGGTCGACGACGATCCCGACATCCGGGAGTACTTCGCAGCGGTGCTCGACGACCATGGCTACGAGGTGGCCGGGGCCGGAGACAGCGCCGCCGCCCTGGCCGAGCTGGACCGCTTCCTGCCTGACGTGGTGATCGTCGATGTTCTGCTTCCCGGGCGCTCCGGCTTGGATCTGCTGGTCACCCTGCGGCGCAGTCCGCGTTGGTCAGCCACCCCTTTGGTGGTCGTGACGGGAGTGGATCAGCTCCTCAAGGATGACTGCCAGTCCTACCTGGGAGCCCACGCCGGGGTGGAGGGGCCCGACGCCGTCCTCGGCAAGCCCATCCACCCGGCCACGTTGCTGGCAGTGCTGCGAGCCATCGAGACCCGCCAGCTGGCGGTCTCCTGACGGCCAGGGGCGGCCCCAGCCCTGCGGAAGAGCAGGACGTGTCCAGACCGGTCTCGACGAGAGGGAGTCTCAGCGCTCTCCCAGCAGCTCCCTCACCAACATCTCGGCCCCGTAGACTTTGGCCAGCGCCTCGGTCATAAAGGCGGTGTGCACCGACACCGCCCGGTTGGCGGTGTCGTCGTAGACGAAACGACCCACCAGGCTTTCGATGTTGCCGTCGAAGATCAATCCGACGATCTCGCCCTCGCGGTTGACCACGGGGGATCCGGAGTTCCCACCGATGATGTCGTGGGTGGTCACGAAGTTCACCCGCGTGGTCAGGTTCACCCCCTGGGGTGGGTTCGCCCATCTCGGCGGCAGGTGGAAGGGCGGCCGGAAAGAGAAGGAAGCGGCGCGGTCGTACAGGCCGTATAGGGTCGTCCACGGCGGTGCCTGGGTACCGTTGTACGGGTAGCCCTTCACGGTGCCGTAGGACAGCCGCAGAGTAAAGGTCGCATCGGGTGGTAGACTTTTGCCGTACACGGCAAACCTCGCCCTGGCCAGCTTTTCACTCGCTGCTTGCTGCACGCTGTCGATGTGGTCCTCCTGCCAGCGTCGCAGCTCTCTCAAATAGGGGTCGACGCGGCGAGCCAGAGCGATGAGCGGGTCAGCAGATGCCTCCACAGCGGCACTGCCCCCCTCCACCAGCTGCCTGCGAAACGCCGGATCGGCCAGGGCGGTGCCCCGCACCGCCTCCCGCGCCGCCTCCTCCGGCGATTTCCCGGCCAAGGCCACCTTCGTGAAGGGGTGCTCGGCCCCGAGCGCCTCCAGCGACTGCCGGAGGGCGTCCGCCAGCAGCAGCTCCTCCAGCTCGGGGTACACCGGGGCAGGGGAGAACATGCGAAAGCGCAGCGACTCCAGCTGCGAGTCGCGGAATTCCTCCAGGCGGTCGGCATCGGGTTTGCTCACCTCCACCACGTAGCGGACGATGGTTTGCGCCAGACGGGGCAAGCTGCGACCGCCCAGACGGGCGTGGGCGAGCTCTGGGCGGCGTGCCAGGGCTTTGGCCTGGGCCATTGCGATGTCATCCCAGGCGGAACCGAATTGCTGCTGCCATATCGGGTTGGATGCAACGCGACGACGAAATTCCGCCTCCTCGGCGGCCTTCTTGCCCAGGATTGCGGGGTTCCTCAACCCCTCCAGTTCGCCGGTACGCGCCTTAATCCCGTTTTGCAGTCCGAAGATCAGTCCCAGGGCCTGGCGCTGCTGCTCGGGGCCGCGGGCGGCGTAGGCCTCGCTCACTGCCAGCATTCGCTTCATCATCGCCAGGGTGTCGGGGTACACCACGTCCCGCTGGGCCTCCAGCTGGGCCAGGGTGTGCAGCCGATTGGTCGAACCTGGGTGGCCCACCACGAACACCAACTCGCCGTCGCTGGCGCCCGCCGGGTTCCACTTCAGATAGGCGGGACTGGCGATGGGCTGGCCGTTCTCCCAGACGCGGAACAGCGTCATGTCCAGGTTCCAGCGCGGGTAGGTGAAGTTGTCGGGGTCGCCGCCGAAGAAGGCGATCTGCTCCTCGGGGGCGAAGACCAGGCGGACGTCGGTGTACTTCTTGTAACGGTAAAGCCAGTACTCCCCCCCAGCGTAAAGGGTAACGACGTCCGAGCGCAGGCCGGTAGCGGTCAGGCTTTCCTTTTCAATGGCGGCGATGACGGCTTTGCGGGCCTCCATGGCGTCCTTCTCGGACATGTTCGGCCCGAGCGCCGCCGTCACTCGAGTGGTGACATCCTCCATGCTGACCAGGACGTTGAGCTCCAGATCAGGGCAGGGGATCTCTTCCTCCGGGCGGGTGGCGAGAAACCCGGCGGCCACCAGGTCCCTGTCTTTGGACGAAAGCTTCTGCAGCTGCCCCCGCGCCACGTGATGGTTGGTGAGCACCAGGCCGCGAGGGCTGACGAACGACCCCGAGCCGCCGTCGTTGAAACGCACCGCCGCCAGGCGCAGCCGCTCCAGCCACTGTGGGGTCGGGGTGAAATCGTACTTGGCTTGGAGCTGCGCCGTGGGGGGATTGTCCAGAGTCCACATCCCCTCATCGGCAGCCACCGGTGCTGCGACAACTCCGGCGATGATGGCCATCAACCACAAAACGAGACGCTTGCGCATGGATGCCGCCCTCCTCCCGCCGCCCTCGCCGACCGAGCAGCGGCGTGCTGTGCAAAATAGCCCATCCCTTGGAGGCGAGTACAGCCGGCCGTTTGAAGCGGGTAAGTGGCGATCACCAGAAGCGGCGATGCTTGGGCCGTCACGGCCCACCTGAGGTCCGCCGGCTCGACCGACCGTAGCGCCGGAGGAGCTTGACGAGGGACTGCTATTTCAAGAACTTGATCAAATCAGCGATGATCACCAGCTGGCCAACCCAGAAGAGGAACATTCACTTGATGTTTTCGGTCTTAAAGGAGTCTATGTCCACCCGCAGCCTACCCACCTCGTCGGTGATGCGGCCATCGAGCCGGGCTTCCGAGTCGGCGACCCGGCGCGCGAAGCGCTCCTCGACGAGGGCCACGGCTCGCTCGCTGGTGTTTTTTTCAAGGGCCGAGAGGAGACGGACAAAATCCTCACGCGGCCTCGTCCCCGAAACGCTCGCGAAGCGCAGGCGAGACGGTGAGCACCACCGGGGATCTCTCCGTCGATGCTAACGGTTTGCAGGGAAGCGTCAAGGGCGGTTTGTCGAGGGCGAAATTCGCTATGCTTCCGCCCCCGGCAGCACGACCGGGGCCTGGATCAGGGAGGTGAGCATGCGGCGGATGGTGTCTTTGAGCTTGGCGGTGGCGCTGGCGGCGCCGGTGACCGCGGAGGTAGCGCGGCGCGAGCTGGGTCAGCTGGTCATGGAGGGGATTCCGGACATTCCCCCCACGGTGGAAGAGCGGACGCTGCAGTATCAGGCCACCCGCTCGGCGGCGATGGTCGGGTGGGCGGCGGATGGCAGCGGGGTGTTCATCTCTACGCGCTTCGGGGAGACCTCCCAGGTGCACTTCGTGGCGATGCCCGGCGGTGCGCGGCGACAGCTGACATTCTTTCGCGAGCCGGTGGGGCAGGTGGCGGTTTGTCCCGATCCTGCAGCGGGAACCTTACTCTACGCCCGCGACGTCGGCGGGGGCGAGTTCTTCCAGCTGTTCATGTTCGACCTCGCTAACGCCTCGTCGACGCTGCTCACCGACGGACGCTCCCGCAACGGCGGGGCGGTGTGGAATCGGGACGGCTCCGCCTTCGCCTACTCCTCCACCCGGCGCAACGGCCGCGACACCGACGTGTATCTGGCGCTGCGGTCCAGCCCGCAGCAGGCGGAGGCGATCATCACCGAAGGGGGGAGTTGGCGGGCGGTAGAGTTTTCCCCCGATGGCAAGCGCCTGCTGGTGGTGAAAGGGGTCTCCGCCAACGAGTCGTACCCCTTCGTGTATGACTTCGAGGCGTCGACCTTGACCCCCTTTCACCGGGCCGCCGGGCCGGTGGCCTACGGGGCCGCTACCTGGGCCGCCGATGGCCGCCACATCTATTACACCTCCGATGAGGGCTCCGAATTCCGGCACCTGCGCCTGCGCGATACCGCGGGAGCCAAGGCCGACGAGATCTTGACTGCGGATATCCCCTGGGATGTAGAGGGACTGGAGCTATCCTATGACGGCCGGACGCTGGCCTTCACCGTCAACGAGGACGGTGTTTCGGCTCTCTACCTCTTGGACACCCGGACGAGGGAGCGGCGCAAGGTGGGGAACCTGCCGACCGGGCAGGTGTTCGGGCTGCGCTTCCACCCCCGCTCGCCGCAGCTGGCGATGACCATCAACAGCGCCCGCTCCCCCGGCGACGTTTACGTGCTGGACGTGAGGACCGGCCAGCTGGTGCGCTGGACCTACTCGGAGGTAGGGGGACTCGATACCAACCGCTTCGTGGAGCCTACCCTCATTCGCTACCCGACCTTCGATCAGGTGAACGGGCGGCCCCGGCAGATTCCCGCCTTCTACTACCGTCCCAGGGGGACAGGACCGTTTCCGGTGCTGATCAGCATCCACGGCGGGCCAGAGGCGCAGTTCATCCCCACTTTCAGCCCTATGCTGCAGTATTACGTCAACGAGCTGGGCATCGCTGTATTGGCCCCCAACGTGCGGGGTTCCTCGGGGTACGGGAAGACCTACCTCACCCTTGACAACGGCTACCTCAGGGAGGATTCGGTCAAGGACATCGGCGCCTTGCTGGACTGGATCGGCGCGCAGGAGGAGCTAGACGCTTCGCGGGTGGCGGTGATGGGCGGTTCCTACGGCGGTTACATGGTGCTGGCCTCGTTGGTGCACTACAACGACCGCCTGCGTTGCGGCATCGATATCGTCGGCATTTCCAACTTCGTCACCTTCCTCACCAACACCCAAGACTACCGACGGGACCTGCGCCGGGTGGAGTACGGAGACGAGCGGGATCCCGAGATGCGGGCCTTTTTGGAGCGCATCTCACCCCTCACCAACGCCCACCGGATTACCAGGCCGCTCTTCGTGGTGCAGGGGCTCAACGACCCCCGGGTGCCGGTGAGCGAGTCGGAGCAGATGGTGCGCACGGTGCGGGCCAACGGCGGCACGGTGTGGTACCTGCTGGCGCGCGACGAGGGGCACGGGTTCCGCAAGCATACCAACCGGACGTTCTATGAGAACGCCGTGGTGCTTTTCTTGCAGCAGTTTCTGGTGAACTAGGCGAACTCGGATGGGGGGGAAGAACGTTGGCGGCGCGGGCCGCCCTCGTTGTCTTCTCCGCCGCGGAACCCCCCTTGGCAAGGGGGCGCCCGAGCTCCGGTGTATGAGTGTCGCGGCACACGGGCTCGCCTGGGGAGACAGGCGTGGCGTTCCGAGTCCGGATCGATCCCACCGATCCCCCCCCATCTGGCGGCAAATCGAGGAGCAGGTGCGGCAGCTGGTGGGGGCCGGAGTGGTGGCCCCGACGGCGCCGCTTCCCTCCGTGCGGGATCTCGCCCGCGCCCTGCGCGTCAACCCGGCCACGGTGGCCAAGGCCAACCAGCGGCTGTGCGAGCAGGGCGTGCTCGAGGTCCGGCGCGGGAAAGGCACCTTCGTGGCGGTCAACGTCCCCCGCCAGGACGAGGCGAGGCGCCGAGAGCTGCTGGCCGGGGCAGCCCGCCGCTTTATCTGCGCTGGTGAGTTTCCATCGGTCTTCTTTCGGCCTGGCGACCTCTCGCATGATCGTCAGGCGCCGGCGGTCAGTTGTAGCGGGTGGGGTCGCCGGTGGGGACGTCCTCCACCGACTCGGGGGGCGGGACCGACGGGCCCGCCTCCTCGGCCGCCCAGCGGGCGCGCAGCTGGGCGTCGCGCTGGCGGCGGCGACGGATGGCCAGGAGGGCGAGCAGGGTGATGCCCATCCACAGGGCCGCCGAGGAGGTGAGAAACGGCACCCAGGTGGTCCAGAAGGCGTCGGTGTGGAAGAAGCGCCGCTCGAAGCTGGCTGGGGAGGTGCCGGTGACGGCTCGGAAGGCGTCGTGCAGGTCGTCGCCGGCGGCCAGACGCGCCAGCAGGCGCGCCACCGCTCCGGGGCCGTGGTGGCGCTCCAGCGCCCGCACCAGGGCGGCGGACAGGGCGTAGGCCCGCGCCACCTGTCGGGGGCCGGCGTGAAAGGCGGCGTCCAGCTCCCGGAAAGAACGGGGACCGGGTCCGATCACCGCGGCGGCGTAGCGGGCCCGATCCTCGAGGCCCCACTCCCGCGCCGCCACCGTGGCGATTCCCTCGGCCAGCCAGGTGGGGAGTGGGCGGTGACCCGCGGCGCGGGAGGCCAGCACGTGGGCCACCTCGTGGCGCAGCAGCACCTCGAGGTTGCGGTCAGGGTAGGAGGGTACCCGCCCCGGAAAGAGGACGATGTCGCCCAGGACCGGCTGGGCGTAGCCGGCTACCCAGGAGGGGGCGCGGCGGGCCAGCTCGCTGTCCTCGCCCGCCAAGACGACGCGCAGGGGGGGACCGAACTGGTCGAGTCCCACCAGCGCCAGGACCTCGGCAAAGTCATCGTTGGCAAGGGCGGCGAGGCGGGCGGCGGCGGCGTGCAGGGAGGGGAGCGCTTCAATGGTGAGGGTGGCGGCGGCCAGGGAGGGGGCGACCGCCATCAGGGCGCCGGCCACCAGGAGGCGAGGGAGGGCCCTGCCGCTCAATGCTTGCCGGCCCGCTCGGCGAACCAGCGGGCGGTGCGCTCGAGGCCCTCCTCCAGGGAGACCGCCAGCCGCACCCCCAACTGTTCTTCCAGCCGACGGCTGGAGATGGAGGAGCGCCGCTGCTCGCCCGGCTTGGCCGGACCGTGCACCGGCGGGCGGTCGAGGCCCAGGGCCGCCGCCAGCAGCCGGTACAGCTCCACCACGGTGGTCTCCCGGCCGGTACCGACGTTGAAGACCTCGAAGCCGGGGAGGCCGACGGCGGCCAGGTTGGCCGCCACCACGTCTTCCACGTACACATAGTCGCGGGTTTGCAGGCCGTCGCCGTTGATCACCGCCTGCCGGCCGGCCAGTAGCCGATCGAGGAAGATGGCCACCACGCCCGCCTCCCCGTGGGGGTTCTGGCGCGGTCCGTAGACGTTGGCGTAGCGCAGACAGGTGGCCGCCAGGCCATACTCGCGGTAATAGTAATAGAGGTAGTGTTCCGCCGCCAGCTTGGCGACGCCGTAGGGGGACAACGGCCAGGCCGGGTGGTCCTCGTCGGCGGGATAGACCTGCTGATCGCCGTAAATGGCGCCGCCGGTGGAGGCGAAGATGACCTGCTGGAGGCCGCCCCGCCGCCCCGCCTCGAGCAGATTCAAGGAACCCTGGATATTGACCTGGGCATCAAACACCGGATCGTTGACCGAGCGCCGCACGTCCATCTGGGCGGCGTGGTGGACGAGGATCTCGACCCCGGCATTGGCCAGCAGCTCGGCGGCCTCGGCCGAGCGAATGTCCAGCTGGTGGAACTCCGCTGCCGCCGGCAGGTTTTCCTTGCGGCCGCTAGACAGGTCGTCGACAATGAGCACCCGGTGGCCGACGGCCAGCAGTGCCTCGGCCACGTGGGAGCCGATGAAGCCGGCTCCGCCGGTGACGCAAATGGTGCGACGGGACATGTTTGCCACCCTTTCTTGCGAGCAGGTGTTGGCCTTCGACTACCTGGCGCCGGAATTCTACCAACGGCCCACCGTGGAGGTCGCCCGGGATCTTCTGGGGGCGCTGCTGGTTCGCCGTCTGCCTGAGGGGATGGTGGCGGTGCGGCTCACGGAGGTGGAAGCTTATCTGGGCGAAAGCGACCCGGCGGCGCACACCTACCGCGGCAGGCGCACTGCACGCAACGCCTCCATGTGGGAGGCGGGCGGCCGGCTCTATGTGTACTTCACCTACGGCCTGCACCACTGCGCCAACGTGGTGACCGGGCGGGCGGGGGAGGGGGAGGCGGTACTGCTGCGGGGCGGCGTGGTGGTGAGCGGCGACGGGCTGGTGCGCGCCCGCCGCGGGGGGCGGGAGGACCTCCTTGGCCCGGCCAAGCTCTGTCAGGGGTTGGAGATCGACCGCTCCCTCGACGGCACGCTCCTCATCCCCGCCGCCGGGATCTGGGTGGCGCGGGACGGCGCCGAGGTGGGGCCGGAGCAGGTGGCTGCCCTGCCCCGGGTCGGGGTGGCGTACGCCGGGGACGCGGCGGCGTGGCCGCTGCGCTTCGTGTTGCAGTCACCGCCCGCCGGCGGAGCCGCCGCAACAGCTCCCGCAGGTCCGCTGGCAGCGGGGCGCGAAAGGTGAGGCGGGCGCCGCTGACGGGGTGATCGAAGGCCAGGAGGTGGGCGTGCAGGGCCAGACGGGGAGGTGCCACGGGCTCCTCGTCGGGATCGCCGTAGACCGGGTCGCCGAGCACCGGGTGGGCGAGGGAGGCCAGGTGCACCCGCACCTGGTGGGTGCGGCCGGTGTGCAGTTCCGCCTCCACCAGGGTGACATCGCCCAGCAGCTCCACTGGCTGGAGGTGGGTGAGCGCCGGCTTGCCTTCCCCTGGAGCCAGTGCCGTGCGCCTCGCGGTCGGCCGGGGCCGGCCGATGTCGGCGCTCACGGTGCGGGGCTCGCACAGCTGGCCACGGGCGAAGGCGAGGTAGCGGCGGGTCACGGTGTGGAGGCGGAATTGCCGTTGCAGGGCTGTGACTACCTCATGCCGCCGGGCCAGCACCACGACACCGGAGGTGTCCCGATCCAGCCGGTGGACAACGAACACCGGAGCCCGTTGGCCGGCTCGGCGGTGCAGCTCGCCGGCGGCGCGAACGAGCAGCGTGTCGCGGTCCTCGTCGCGGCTGGGGTGGACCAGCACTCCCCCCGGCTTGACCACCACCAGAAGGTGCTCGTCCAGGTACAAGACATCCAGGCGTGGAGTCAGCGGGGGAGGCCGGCGGCGGGGCAGGTTGGGGTCGTGGACGATGACATCGGTGGCACCCACTAACGCGCCGGGGGAGGTGACCACCTCGCCGTTGACGGTGACGTGCCCACGTTCCACCTCGTCCTTAGCGTGGGAGTAGGAGCAACCCAGGCGAGCCTGCACGGCCCGGGCGAGGCGTTGCAAGGTGGCCAATTTCCCCACCCGGTGAGGTTAGCATCGCCGGAGGCGGTACACTGCCGCCTTATGAGCGACGTCATCCGTTTGAGCAACGTGCAGGAGCTGCTGAACCGGGCGGTGCGGGCCGGGCTGAGCGTGGGGTGCGTCGCCCTCGCCGCCCGCGCCGGCGCCCAGGGCCGCGGCTGGTGTAGCGGCCGCGCCGCGGTGGGAGGTGGGCCGGTGGAGGTGGAGCTGATCTATGACCTGGCCTCCCTCACCAAGCCGCTGGTGACCGGCACCCTGTTGTTGCTGGCCCGGCGGGATGGACTGGACCTTCACGCGCCGCTGGGGGAGCTCCTCCCGGAGCTGGAGAGCACTCCCTGGGGGGGCGTGGCGGTGTGGCAGGCGGCCTCCCACTGCGCCGGCTTCCCGGCTTGGGAGCCGCTCTACGCCCTGGGGGAGTGTTCGCGGGAGGGGTATTTGGATGCACTGGGTCGCGTCGCGCCCATTGCACCACCAGGTGCCAGGGTGGAATATTCCTGTCTGGGGTACATCGCCCTGGGGATCGCCCTGGAGCGGGCGGGAAGGGCAGACCTGGCGGTGCTGTTTGAAGAGCTAGTAACCACGCCGCTCGGAGTGGCGGACGAGCTCTTCTATGCTCCGCCGCTAGCGGTGCCGGTGGCGGGCCAGGCGTGGCGGGAGGACGCCGAGGCGGAGATGGTCCGCCGGCGCGGCTTGAACGCCGCGGTTCCGCCCCTTCCCCCCGGGCGGCGAGCCGGCGACGACGGCAACTCCCGCGGCCTGGGGGGGGTGGCCGGCAACGCCGGGCTGTTCGGCAGCGCCGCCGCGGTGGCCCGGGTGGCGGCGGAGTACCTGCCCGGTGGAGGCGAGCTGCTCACCGCCGAGGAGGCGGAGCTGGCGACCCGCAACTGGACGCCCGGGCTGGAACAGGCCCGCGGCCTGGGATGGCAGCTGGCGGCGACACCGGGTTGCTCGGCGGGGTCCGCGCTGCCGCCCAACGCCTTCGGCCATTCCGGCTTCAGCGGCACCTCGGTGTGGGTGGATCCGCAGCGACACCAGGTGTACGTGCTGTTGGCCAACCGTCTCCACCCCTGGTGCCGCACGCCGGACCTGCACCCCCTGCGTCGCCGCTTCCACGCCCTGGCGGCCAGGGAGTTGCCGCCCCAGGGCCGAACGAATAACATGGTGAGCGCATGAGACGCAGTGTCCTCGCCGTGCTCGTCGTGGTTTTTGCTGGCAGCGCCTGGGCGGCCGAGACTGCCCGGGTGGTGGTGTTGGGGTTTGACGGCGCCGACCCGGGTCTCACCGAGGCGATGATGGCCCAGGGGAAGCTGCCCCATCTGTCCAGCCTCGCCAGCCGGGGGGGGTATGCGCGCCTGGCCCCCACCGTGCCGGCTCAGACGCCGGTGTCGTGGGCGACGTTCACCACCGGGCTGGACCCCGGCGGCACGCAAATCTTCGACTTCCTCCGGCGCGACCCGGCCACCTATCTGCCCACCTTTGCCGTAGCGGAGGAGGGACGGCAACTTGTGCTGCTGGGCCCGCGGACCCGGTTTGCGGTCACGGCGGCCCTTGCCCTGCTGGGCTTTCTTTTCCTGCTCTTGGGGGCGCGGCTGTTGGGACGCCGGCGACCATGGCTGCACGCCCTCCCCGGCGTGATCCTGGGGGGGACCGGGGGTTGGGTGGTGGGTGGGTGGATCCCGGCAGAGATCCCCACGGTGCTGAGCCGCCGCGCCGGCACCCCGTTTTGGGAGATCGCCGGTCACCACGGCGTGCACTCCACCGTCTGTCGGATCCCCGTCACCTTCCCGGCCGCCCCATACCCCCACGGGCACCTGCTGGCGGGCCTGGGCGTACCCGACCTGCGGGGCCGTATCGGAGCGCCCGCCTTCTACACTTCGGATGCGGGGTTCCAGCCGGCCACGGACAACGAGTTTTCCATCGAACTGATCCGTTTGCCTGCCGCCACTGGTCTGATCCGTACCACCGTGGCCGGTCCCCCCAACAAACTGTTCGGCGCCCCGTCCCGCATCGACATTCCCATGGAAATCGAGGTGAGCTTCGACCGCACCCGGGCCACGGCGCGGGTGAGCGGCCAGACGTTCACCCTCCAGCCGGGGCAGTGGTCAGAGTGGATCAAGCTGGTGTTCCCCTTCAATCCGGTGGTCAAGGCGCAGGGGTGGGCGCGCTTCAAACTGCTGGAACTTGACCCCCACATCAAGCTCTACCTGGCCCCCATCAACCCCGACCCGGCCACCGTGCCGCCAGGCTTTGACCTGTCGGCGCCCCGCTCTTGGGCAGTCGACCTGTACCGGCAGTTCGGCCCGTTCAAGACCGTGGGGTGGGCCATCGACACCTGGACCCCGTCGGAGAAGTTCGTGGACGAGATCACCTTCATGGAGGACGTAGAGCACACAGTGGACGAGTTCCGCGCCCTCCTGCGGGCCTTCCTCGCCGGCTCCGACCGCCTGCTGGTGCACTACTTCGAGGAAACAGACCGGGTGGGCCACCTCCTGTGGCGGGCACTGGATCCTCTCCATCCCGCCCACGACTCGGCGCGGGCCGCCGAGCTGCGCGGCATGGTGGAAAGGACCTATTTGCTGATGGACGATATCGTCGGTGAGGTGGCCGCCGCCCTCGCTCCGGACGATCTGCTGCTGGTGCTTTCCGACCACGGTTTTTCCACCTGGCGACGTTCCTTTCACATCAACACCTGGCTGGCGCGGGAGGGGTACATCGGCCTCACCGCCCCCTCGGGCAACCTGGAGAACCTGGAGAACCTCTTCGACCGCGGTGAGTTCTGGCCCAACGTGGACTGGCGGCGTACGCGCGCCTACCACCTGGGGCTGGGGGGGTTGTACATCAATCTGGCCGGCCGTGAGGCCCAGGGGGTGGTGGCGCCGGGGGAGGAGTACGAGCGGTTGCGCCGCGAGTTGGCCGCCAGGTTGGAAGCGGTGATCGACCCGGCCACGGGGCAGCGGCCAGTGTCGAGGGTGTTCCTGCGCGAGCAGGTGTACCGCAGCTTCGATCCCCAGCTCATTCCCGATCTCATCGTCACCACGTCGGAGGGTTACCGCCTGTCGTGGCAGAGCGCCCTGGGCGGGATGCCCGACCGGCTGTTCGAGGACAACGACCGGGTGTGGAGCGGCGACCACTGCACCCTGGACCCCGAGGTGGTGCCGGGGATCCTGTTCTCTTCACGGCCGCTGCTGCGCCGGCAGCTGGCCATGATCGACGTCTACCCGACCATCTTGCGGACCTTGGGGCTGGCGCCACCCCGACCGGTGGCCGGGCAGCCGTTCCTGTGACCCGCAAAGCTTCCGCCCGGCCCATGCCCCTTGCCAGCCCCGCGACCCAGCGGGGTGGTGCCTTTCTGGTGATGCTGGTGCTGCTGACCGCCGGTGCGGGTGGCACCCGCTCCGCCCAGGCGACGTCGACGATGGGCGCCCCAGGGGAGGACGAGCTGGATCGACTGCGCGCCCAGGCCTCCCGCCTGGAGGCGCGGCTCGAGGCGTTGCAGGCTCGCCAGCACGACCTGGGCGCCGAAAGGGAGCGGCTGGAGACGGAACTCCAGCTCGCCGAAGTGCGGTTGCGCCAGGGGGAGGAGGCCAGGACAGCGGCAGCCGCCGCGGTCACCCAAGCCTGGGCCGCTCTGGAAGAGGCGCAGTCGAAGCTCACCGCCGCGGTGGAGCGTCTGCGGCTCCAGATCGGTTTGCTGGCGGTGCTCGGCCGCTCGGGTCTGGCGCCGGTCGTCCTTCACACCCTCGACGAGGGACGCGATCTGGACCGCCGCGTCACGGTCACTCTGGCGCTGATTGCGGATCAGAAGCGGCGACGGGATGAGATTGCCCGGCTTGCAGACCAGCGCGCCGAGGCGCTCGCCCGCCTGTCCCTGCGGCAGGCTCAGCTCGAAGAATCGACAGCGCAGGAGAGGGCGCGGCGCGCCGAGCTTCTTGCCACCCGTGCGCGGGTGCTCGCCGAGCTGGCCCGCCTGGAAGGGGAACGCCGCCGCAGTGCCGTGGCGCTGGCGGATGTGCGCGAGGCCGAGGCGCGCCTGGAGCGCCTGTGGGGGAAGATCGAGCAGGAACGGCCGATGCGGGTGGGCGACGTGCGCCTGCTGCGCGGCGGCCTGCCGTGGCCGGCGGAGGGGGGACAGATCGTTGGCCGCTACGGCCGGCACCGCGACGCGCGGTACGGAACCGTCACGGTGTCCAACGGACTATCCCTGGAGGTGGCCCCGGGGGAGGACGTGCGCGCCGTCTCCGAAGGCGTCGTCGCCTACGCCCAGTTTCTGAAAGGTTACGGCAACCTGGTCATCGTCCATCACGGCGCCGACGTGTACACCCTTTACGCTCGCCTTGCTACCATGCTGGTGCAGGAGGGTCGCCGGGTGCGCATCGGCGAGCGGGTCGGCATGGCGGGGCCTCGCTCGGAGGGAGAGGGCAACCTCTACTTTGAAGTCCGCAGTGGACGCCGATCCGAGGACCCCCTGGTGTGGCTCAAGCCTCGCCAGAGGGGGGGCGGTTCGGCGACGAGAAAGGAAGGCAGGTAGTGGGTCGTCGTCTGGCTTTCGTGCTGGTTTCGTTTCTCCTGGTGACCGCGGTGGTGGTGGTGGCCTCGGGGGCGGCACCGGAGGCGTCGCGTAACCTCTATAAGCTCATGGGCGTCCTGGGCCAGGTGGTGTCGCTGGTCCGCAGCTCCTACGTCGATGAAGTGTCGGTTGAGCGCATCGAGCTGGGGGCAACCACCGGACTGGTGGAGGCTGCTGATCCGGGCGGCTCATGGGTTCCCGACGATCTCGCGCCGGCGTTCGAAGCCGTCAGGACGCGACCCCTACCGCCGTTTGGATTGGTGCTCGGCAAACGAGCCTCCTATCCATTCATCCTGCAAGTCATCGAAGGATCTCCCGCGGCGGCAGCCGGGCTGCTACCGGGCCAGCTGGTGGAGAGGATCGGCGGCGAGCCGGTGCGCGCTCGACCCCTCTGGCGGGCGCTGGTGCTTCTGGATCACGCCGAACGGGTGACCGGCGGCGTCGAACTCAACGTGGTAGATGCCCGCTTCGGGGGGGAGCGGAAGGTGCGCCTCGGCAAGGCGCCCTACGCGCTCCCCGGCCCTGGCGTGACTGTCCACGGCCAGACACCCGTGATCCGCATTCCCATCCTGTCAGCCGCGGCGGCAACCGCTGTGGAGGAGCTGCTGCGGCCCTTTGTCGGGACAGAGTCGGTGGTGGTGGATCTGCGTGGGACAGCCCTGGGGTCCCCGGCCGACGCGGTGAAGGTGGCGGCAGTGGTGGCTGGCGGCGCGGTGGAGCTGCAGGTACAACGACGGGCAGGAGCCAATGGCGTGCTGCGAGCCCGGGGGGGAGAGCGGGGATGGAAGGTGGTGGCATGCATCGATCCCACCACCGGCCAAGCGGCCGAGGTGCTGGCGCTGGCCCTGCGCTCGCGGGGCGCCGCGCTGGTCGGGGGGGAAACGTACGGCGACACGGCGACGCGCCGTCCCATCGCCGCCGATGCTGGCAAGGTATGGCTCGCCGAGGAGTGGTTTGCGGCCGGGGACGGTACGGCGATCCTGGGCCAGGGAATCAAGCCCGACGAGGTGGTGCGCGGGCGCGCCGATAGCGATCCGGTGCTGCAGCGCGCCCTGGAGATCGCCCGTGGGGCGCGGCCGGCCAAGGCGGCCTAGGCAGGTCTCGCAGGCGATCTGGCAACGCGCCGCCGCCGTCGTGGTGTTGCTCGCCGTGGCGGGGGTGGTGTTGTGGGTGGCGGCGAGGAGGGAGAGCTCGCGGGAACCAGCTGATCCTGCCGACACTCCGGCTGCCATGGTCGGCGAGGTGGCCGGTCGGCTCGGTCTAGAGAGCGGCCGGGTCCAGGCAGAGAAGGTGAACGACGCGAGCGGCACCTGGTGGGACGTGCGGGTGCACGTTCCGTCCGAGTTCGATGCCCCGCGCCTGTTGCTGGACCTGCAGGCGGCAGCCCACAACCAGGGCGGGCGTCTCGACCCACTGTCGGTGACCGAGGCAGGAGGGTACGGTCGGGGTGCCCTCTCCGGCTCCTGGGGGGGGCATCCCGTCAGGATTCTCGTCGTCGGCGATGTGCCGCAGCCCCGAGCGCCGGTCCGGCGGGTCACTCGGTTGCCGGAGAAGGCGCTATTGGCCATTGTCCTGGACGATGCCGGCAACTCGCCGACCGACGCCGAAGCGGTCGCCGCCCTGCCGCGGGACGTGGCGGTGGCCGTGCTGCCCAACGCCCCCTTCTGTCGGTCCGTGGCCATGGAGCTGTCCAGGCAGGGGAGAGAAGTCCTCCTGCACCTGCCCATGGAACCGCTCCCCAACGGCGGCGTGGGGCCCGGGGAGGGAGCCATCACGGTCGGGCTCGGCCAGGAGGAGGTGCGCCGGCGGGTGGCCGCTGCCCTGGCCGCCGTCCCCGGGGCGAGAGGGGTGAACAACCACATGGGCTCTCGCGCCACCGCCGACGGTGAAACCATGGCCGCGGTGATGGCCGCCCTGGCGGGAACGGGCCTCTATTTCCTGGACTCGCGAACCACCGCCTCGTCGCTGGCGCAGGAGGCGGCGCGCCGGGCCGGGATTGCCAGCCTCAGGCGGGACGTGTTCCTGGACGTGGTGGCGGAGGAGCCGGCGATCAGGCGTTCCTTGGCCGAGGCCGTGGATCTTGCCCTTGCCCTTGGGCAGGCGGTGGCCATCGGCCACGTGCACCCGGCCACAGTTTCGGTTCTGCTGGCGGAACGCGATGAGCTTTTGGCGCGGGTGGAGCTGGTGCCGCCCTCGCGCCTGGCGCGCTAGCTCTCCTCGACGATGTCGATACGGTGGGTAATGCGACAGTCAGGCCGCAGGGAGGCGGTGGCGGAGCAGTAAGTGGAGTGCGAAAGCTCCACTGCCCGTTCCACTTTCTCCCGCTCCACGCGACGCCCCCTGACCCGGTAGGTGAGTTCGATCTCCGTGAAGTACTTAGGGTTGGTAGTAGCGCGCGTGCCCTGGGCCTCCACCTCCACTTCCTTAAACTCGGCCCGCATCTTGGTCAGGATGGCCACTACATCTATGGCGGTGCACCCGGCAACACCGGCCAGCATCAACTCCATGGGAGACGCTCCCAGGTGATCGGGCCGGGAAGGGGAGTCCAGCACAGTGGTGTGGCCGGAGCCGGTGCGGGCCACGAACGCCAGTCCATCGTGCCATGATAGCCTCACGCGGGTAATCTCTCCCATCACACACCCCCGGACGGCAAGTCTAGTCAATCGCAGCGGCCAGTGCACCGGAGGCGAGCGCGTTGGCCGAGGGAAGTCGATGGGCCGGGGTCGGCAGGGCGCCGGGCGGGGCAGCGGTGGCGAAAGACGGTTTCTTGGCCGGCCAGCCGGCCGCTGCCGATCCCTCTGGCGGGCGTGTTCCTTGCCTCGGCGCCGGCCGTCAATGGCCGAAGAGGAGGCCGAGGAGCGTGAGGAGGGCCAGCCCCACCCCCAGAACCTCCAGCTGGCTAGCCGCGGCCGGGCGGGGGTTGCGGGGGTAGTAGGTCGAACGCGCCATCGCCCACTACTACGGGCCTCTAAGATCGGGTGTTGAGTGACGTAAAATAGCCGGGTGACGGAGAGTGAGATTCTCAAACTGACTCACCTCGTCAGCTGCGCCGGTTGAGCGTCCAAATTGGGTCCGGCGGACCTGCGCGAGGTACTGAGTGGACTGCCCGAGGTAAGTGACCCTCGCCTGTTGGTGGGGTCGGGCACCTTCGATGATGCAGGTGTGTTCCAGCTTTCCCCGGAGCTGGCGCTGGTGCAGTCGGTGGATTTCTTCACGCCCATTGTGGATGATCCCTTCGACTTCGGCCGCATCGCTGCCACCAATGCCCTATCCGATCTGTATGCCATGGGGGCCGAGCCACTGACCGCCCTGGCGGTGTGCGCCTTTCCCAAGGGCACGCTACCCTTGGAGGTGCTGCGCGCGACCCTGGCCGGCGGGCTGGAGACCTTGCGCCGGGAAGGGGTCGTACCGCTGGGCGGGCACACGGTCAAGGGGCCGGAGTTCACCTATGGCCTGGCGGTCACCGGCACAGTCCACCCGCGGCGGATTCTCACCAACGCGGGGGGGAAGGTGGGGGATCTGCTGTTTCTCACCAAGCCCTTGGGTACCGGCCTGATCACCACCGCCCTCAAACGGGGCGCTGCCCGCGAGGAGCACGTACGTGCCGCGGTGGAGGTCATGGTGACGACGAACGGCGCGGCCGCCAGGGTATGCCGGGAGGTGGGGGTACACGCTCTCACCGACATCACCGGCTACGGCTTGCTCGGGCATGCTCTGGAAATGGCTGCTGCCAGCGGCACGGCCTTGCAGATCGAGGCTGGTGGGAAGCTGCCGCTGCTCCCAGGGGCATGGGAGGCGGCGGTTGCCAAGGCCGTGCCAGGGGGCCTCATCGCCAACCGGGAATGGGCGGCGGCACGGATGGTGTGGGAGGGAGTGGAAACCACCCTCATCGACGTGTTGTGCGACCCCCAGACGTCGGGTGGCCTGCTGGTTGCCCTCTCCCCCGACCGGGGCGCGCAGTTCGCCGGTGCGTGCGCCGCGGCCGGCGTGGGAGCGTGGCGGGTGGGTCGACTGACAGCCGGGGAACCGGGGACGGGTCGTGTGGTCCAAGGTGATGGGCGGGAGTGAGCGGTGAGGGTACCGGAGGCTCAGGACGAGCCGGAAGGGGCGAGCATGAATACGATCACAGGAGCCATCGTGCTGTCCGCGGCGGCGGCGGCTGCCACCGCCGCCCCACCTGTAGTGGTCTCCCAGCAGGCCGGAGCGGAGCGGACGCTGTCGCTGACGGTGTACAACGTGGGCCGGGCACTGGTGCGCGACGGCCGGCGGGTCCATCTGCCGGCGGGGGAGGTATCCCTGGAGTTTCGCGACATCGCCGCCCGGGTAATGCCTGAAACGGTGTCGGTGTCCGGCGAGGGGATCGCGGTGGTCGAGCAGAACTACGAGTATGACTTGCTCTCTCCCCAGACGCTGCTGGCCAAGTACCTCAATCAAGACGTGATCCTGGTGGTGGAAGAGCCAGGGGAGGCCCCTGGCCAGGTGGTCCTGCGCCGGGTGGCGGGACAACTGCTGTCGATGGAGAACGGCACGGTGTGGCGCATCGGCAGCGATATCGTGATGAACCCCCAGTACCGGAATTTGGTCTTCCCGGAGGTTCCCGCCACCCTGCGGGATCGGCCGACCCTGGTGTGGCTGCTGAAGAGCGCCTCGGCGGGAGGGCGCTGGCTGGAGGCCACCTACCTCACCGAGGGCATCACCTGGAAGGCCGACTACGTCCTTACCCTGGACGGCGAGGGGAGCCGCGCCGAGTTGCTGGGCTGGATCACGGTGGACAACGAGTCGGGGGCGGAGTATGCCAACGCCACCCTGCAGCTGGTGGCGGGGGACGTGCACCTGGCCCCCGCCCCCCGCGCCGCCTTCGTCGAAACGATGATGATGAAGACGGCAGCGGCGCCGGTGGAAGAGGAGAGTTTTGCCGAGTACCACCTCTATTCGGTGGCCCGCCCCACCACCCTCAAGGAGCGGCAGAAGAAGCAGATCTCGTTCCTGGAGAAAAGCGGCATCGGCGTTGTGCGGCGCTATGTGGTGGAGGGCTCGGCGGGATTGTTCCGCAGCCGGGTGGGAGTGCAGCGCCACGAGGTGCGGGTGGAGATTGACCTCGCCAACCGGGCCGCCAACCAGCTGGGGGTGCCGCTGCCGGCCGGGACGTTGCGCATGTACCAGAAGGATCGGCGGGGTACGGCGCAGTTCGTGGGCGAAGACGCCATTCGCCACACCCCGGTGGATGAGACGATCACCGTCACCATGGGCAGCGCTTTCGACCTGGTCGCCGAGCGCCGCCAGACGGACTACCGGCGCTTCGACTCCACCAGCGAAAGCGCCTTCGAGGTCAGCCTGCGCAACCACAAGGAGACACCGGTGGTGGTGACGGTGCGGGAACGGGTGGGGGGGGACTGGGAGATGCTGTCCAACTCCCACCCGTTCACCAAGGAGTCGGCGTTCGGGGTGTCGTTCCAGGTCCCCGTGGAGGCCCGGGGCTCGGCCACCCTGAAGTACCGGGTACGGGTCCGCTAGGAGCCCGATGTACGGAGATAGTGGGAAAAATCGCCGAGGTCGAGCCAGGATGGAAGCGACGGAGGAGGCTGCGCAGGGGTGTGATCCTCAACTCAGCGAACCCCTGCCGGCGAGATGCTGAGGCCCCTCTTGGTGAGCTCGCTGGGGCCCCAGCTGTGCCCGCGGGCCGGCTGCTCGACGGACAGCTCGACGACCGTCTGGTCGGTTTGCTTGGGGACACGGTGAGTCGGCGACGCGAGATGTCCTCTAGCGCCGCCTCGCCCCACGTCTCGAACGATCCCTCGAGGCGATGGCAGCTGTCCCGGCCGTATTCCATGACCCGGCACGCCTCCGACACGTCGCCAGGCTGCCTGGCCAACCCCAGAAGCCCGACGCTCACCCTGATGAGCTGCTGCTGCGGCATGTCCTCTCCCAGTTTCCCTCTCCCCTCATCCGAAGTCCTGGGAACCGGAGAACCTGCCGACTGTCAGCCTCGTTCCTGGCATTCCCACCGTGGGTCAATACCCGAGTGTTGCTGACAAGTTGCCCACCGGGCGGGACCGGACCACCGAGGGATGAAACTCGGGAGGGGCTATGACCTCACCGAGTACCGCCGGGGCGCCCGAGGTTCTCTGGAGCCCTCCACCGGGTGGAACCCGATCATCGGGGGGTACGGCGGGCCGCACCCGGTGCCTCACTGGTGCCGTTCCATGACCGGAGCTTCTCTGGAGGACAGTTTCATGGAGTCACGACATGAGGCAACTCGCGGAGTTGACAAAGACCTGTGCCACTTCTATATTATTTTAAAAGGGCTATTCCATGGGGGACATCATTCTTCGAGGGTTGTCAACCATGGCCGTTGTAGCATGTTTCTCCACGCCGGCGTTTTCGCAAAAGGCCCGGACCGGGCCAGTGACGCCGAATCTCGTGACGCTGACCATTTCTCTGGCCCAGCGTCAAGCGGCGACGATCATGGTGCACGAGGGTGAGCTGGGGCGGTTCGGCGACGGTCACAAGAGCTATGGCGTGGTCGCACGGACGCAGCCCGAGGGCGATGCCCTGACGGTTCGCGTGTTTGAGATCATCAACTTTGACGGAGGCGGCGAGGGCCTGGTGCAGCTCAGCAGGAGCTCGCTCCACCAGGGTGAGCGCGCCGACATCGCAGCGCCGAAAATGTCGATAGTGATCGACGACATCAAGCGGACGGTTCCCTATCAGCCGGTCGGTGAAGGCCCCTCTGTCGATGATGATTGCTGCGTGTTCTGCTCCGACATCTGGGCCTGCGGCCTGTGTGTCCGCCTGGATTGTGGTTGCTGCTGCGACCCTGGTTACTGCCATCCCCGCTGCTCGGAGAACTGCCCGAGGCCACCGCAGTAGTCGCACCGCAGGCGCGCCCGAGGCGGCGGCGCCGCCCGGGGAGCTTGAAGGCGTTCCGGCGCCTTGCCGGGGTCGCTCCTGGATCTCCAAAGACTCGAGCTCGGTATGGACGTGCTGGCACAACAACCATGCGCTAGAGGCTGCTAACGGGCGGTGAGGGCGGCGCAGTAGAAGCCGGGGTAGGCGTCCACGCAGCGGGAGAGCTGGGCGGGGAGCAGTTCGACCTGCTGAAAACCGGCCTCGTGCAAAGCCCGCCGCCACATGGCCTCGGTGAGGAAGCCCGCGGGCCGACCCTCGCCGGCCGTTTCCCGGTACGATGACAGCAGCGAGAACGGCAACTCCAGATGGACGGTGCCCTCGCCCGCCGGGCGGATCAGCTCCCCCAGCACCAGGACACCCCCCTCGGCCAGCAGGGAACGCAGCATCGCCAGGGTGGCGGGCAGGTGGCGGGCCAGGTGGACGGTGTTGACCGCCACCACCAGGTCGTACTGGCGCGCCTCCACCTCCTGCGTCCAGGGCGGCTCGTTGATGTCGTAGCGGAACGCCTTGAACGCCGTCGTGGGCGGCAGCACCGCCTGGGCCAGGCGTGCGCCGCGCCGCAGGAAGGCCGGCTGCAGCTCGGTGAAGTGATAGAGCCAGGGGGTCTTCGCGACGGCCACCAGGCGTCGCCCGATCTCCTGGGCGGCGCTGCCACCCCCGCCACCCACCTCCAGCACCCGGGGCGCCGGCCCGGCGGCGCGGGCGGCGGCGGCGGCGGCGATGCGATTGGAGGGGGCGTACAAGGGGTTGTCGTTGGAAAAGTAGGAGAACCAGAGCCCCATGGTCTGGGGTCCGAACAGCGCCTCCTCCCCACGAATCCTGCCGGCGAGCACACCCGGGACCGCCCGGGCGGCCAGGGCCAGCACCTCGTAGGCCGGAGCCACCGAGGGATCCGCCTCGACTGCCACGACTTTCAGTGCCGACGACGGGTCGTGGCCATCCAGTTCACCAATCAGCCAGGCGTGCCCGTGCCGCTGGGCGAACCCGTACAGCTCCAGCGTCCCCAGCAGCCAGTGAAGGGTCGGCCGGGATGAGAGGGTCCAGCCGCGCGCCTCGATCAGAGCATCGATGTCCACGAGTTCCCCCGACGGCAACGACAGCTCGCGCGCCACCTCGCGGGCCAAAACCCCCACGTAGTGATCGAGCCGCTCGCACGCCCCCGGAAAGGTGGGATCGAAGATGTCCGCCGGCAGGTCGTCGAGGAGAGAACCAAACATCGAGGTGGACAGGGGCAGGGGGAGGCGTTGGCTCATGCCGGGTTCTCCGCGGCGGCGATCCCTCGAGGAGTAGAGGGCCAGGGTTGAGGTGGGCAGGTGGCGGTAGCTGCGAAGAACTCTTCCACGGCATCGATCACCGAGGCGGCGGAGGAAAGATCGTTGAGGCGGCGGCGCAGCAGTCGACCGTCTGGGAGACCGTGGGTGTACCAGCCGGTGAAGGTCTTGAGCTTGTGCAGCGCCGTGCGTTCGTCCTCGCGAACGATCACCTCGCGGAAGTGGTCGAGCATGAGCGTCCGGCGCTCGTCGGGAGAGGCCGGGAGGAGCTCCCGGCCCTCGAGCAGGGCGGCGGCCTGGCGAAAGATCCACGGATTGGTGAGGCTCGCCCGGCCGATCATGACACCGTCGCAGCCGGTGGCGCGAAACATGCGCACGGCATCGGCGGCGCACCGCACGTCGCCGTTGCCGATCACCGGGATGGACACCGCCTCTTTCAGGCGGGCGATGTGGCTCCAGTCGGCCTGCCCCGCGAACTGCTGGCTGGCGGTGCGCCCGTGCAGGGTCACGGCGTCGGCACCTTCACCCTCCAGGATGCGCCCCAGTTCCAGGTAGGTCAGCGCTTCGGGACGCAGCCCCAGGCGGAACTTGACCGTCAGGGGGAGGGTGATCGCCCCCCGCACTGCGCGGACGATGGCACGGGCCAGGGGCAAGTCCCCGGTCAGGGCGGCGCCGGCGCACCCTTTGAGCACCTTGTTGGCGGGGCAACCCATGTTGATGTCGCACACGTCCGCTCCCATGGCTTCCACCTGGCGAGCAGCTTCCGCCATGCGGGCCGGGTCGGAGCCGTAGATCTGGATGGAAATGGGCCGTTCCTCATCCACGAAGTGGAGCATGCGCAGGGTGGACGGGTTGCGACGCAACAGCCCTTCGGCGGAGATGAACTCCATGGCCACCAGGCCGCAGCCGCCCAGGCGGCGGATGAGCAGGCGGAAGTCCCGGTCGGTGATGCCGGCCATCGGCGCCAGCAGCAGGGGCGGTGAGACGGTGACGCTACGCAGGGTGAGCACGCTCGAAGTATAGCCGCACGCGCCGGCGGGGCGGGGACCAGCAGGGCGGTGAGGTTCGCCGGGGATGAACGGACTTTTGGGCGTGGCATCATTCGACGATGCAACTGGCTGGAGCAACGGCGATCGTCACCGGCGCCTCCCGGGGCATTGGCGAGGCGATTGCCCTGGCGCTGGCCCAAAGGGGCTGTCGGGTGGGGCTGATGGGCCGGGATGCTGAGGCCCTGGCGGGGGTGGCGGCGCGGTGCCGGGCGACCGGGGGGCAGGTGCTGGCAGTGATGGCGGATGTGACCGACCCGCGGCGGCTGAAGGAAGCGGTGGACGAGGTCGCCCGCTGGGGTGGCGGCCTGAGCCTGGCCGTGCTCAACGCCGGGGTGGGCGTGCATCGACCGGCGGTGGGGGGAGAAGAGGCGGCCCGCCACGCTCTGGAGGTGAACTTTCTCGGCGCAGTTCGGACCTTGACGACGGCTATGCCCCATCTCCTCGCCGCCAACCAGGCGGCAGTGGTGGCGGTGTCGTCGCTCTCGGCGCTGATCCCCTACCGGGGGGGCGGTCCTTACGCGGCGAGCAAGGCGGCGTTGGTGGCCTACCTCCGCTGCCTTCGCCTGGAGCTGGCCGGCTCTGCGGTGCGGGTGGGCTGGGTGTGTCCCGGACCGGTGCGGACCGGCATGATCGTCAACGGCGTGCCCCACGCCAAGCTCCCTCGTCTGGCTCGTCTCCTCGTGCCGGTGCTGTCGCCGGAACGCGTGGCGCGGTCGGTGGTGGGGCTGGCGGAGGGGGGCGGCGGCCAGCGCGTTCTCCCTTTCCAGGCCGCTGCCTTTGCCGCTTTTGCCCGCATTGCCCCGCGTCTTGCGGAGAGGGTGGAGCTCTTCACCGGGGCAGGCGAAGCATGAGCCCAAAACGTCGAAGGCCTCACGTCTGGGGCGGGATGGCGCCTTCGCTGGCCAGACGGGCGAACAGCTCGGTGCGCGAGGAGACGGAAAGCTTGGCGAACAGGTGCTTGAGGTGGTCTTTCACCGTGTACTCGGTGATGCCCATCGCCTCCGCCACCTCGGGGTTGCGGCGTCCGCGCAGCAAGTGGGCGATCACCTCTGCTTCCCGCGGCGAGACACCGAACTTTCTCAGGCGGAGGTGGAGCTGCCGCCCGGTGGGCAAATGAATGGGACTCAGGATGACCAGACAGTGGCCATCGGCCGAGGCGCGGGAGAGGAGGACGAGCTCGAGCTGCCACGCTTGCCCCGAGACCAGGGTCAGGGTACGGCGCACCATGCTTTCGGGCTGGGCAGAGAGCGCCTGCATCTCGCGCACCACCAGGTGCAGCAGCGGCTCCAAGGGAGCGTCGGGAGCCAGCCGCGCCAGGGGTTCCTCGGTGTGCAGGGCGAGAAACTCATCGCCCTTGGGGTTGGCGAAGAGAATTTCACCGCTGAGGTCCACCAGCAGGGTCGCCTCCTCCGCCGCGTTCAGAATTTGCGCGAGCAGTTCGACTTGCCGGTTGGAGTTGTACCGTTCAATGAGAGCGTCGAGCGCCCCCTGTAACACCGGCGCCAGCGCCTCGAGGGCCGCCGGGCTGGCGGCGGGTCCGCTGCCGGCGCCGCATAATTGGAACGCCGCGCGGAAGCCCTCTCGGGCTTCCAGGTGAATGCGGAGGGTTTGGCCACTGGCGCAGGGATCGCCGTGGACGTACTCCATGGCCGGGCCCTGCCCTGCAAGCTCCAGGAGGAGCGAACAGCCGGCCGCTCCGGCGGCCCGCCGCAACCCCTCCAGGAGCTTGGCGATGGCGGGGTCATCCGAAGGGGGAAGAGCGGGGGTGAGGAGGATCGGCCGCCACACGAGGCGAGTGTAGACCTGTCATGCAAACCGATCAACGCTTACCGGAGACGGTTGCGTCGATTGCGCCGACCATATACACTGGCACCAGTTGACAGGGAGGACGCCGATGCTCCTGCTCTCAGTTGAGTCAGAAAATGGGGCGGTGTTGACCTACCGGCTGCAGAAGTCCCAGATCACTGTCGGATCGTCAAGCAAGAACGACGTGGTGGTGCGAATACCCGGAGTTGGTGATCGCCATCTGGTGATCTACAACTCGCCCAACGGCTTGACGTTCGTGACGGTGGATCGGCAAACCGTGGTACTCAACGGTGAGCGGCGATCGCGGGGCGTGCTTTCCCCGGGTGATCGTCTCCGATTGGGAGGGTCGACCCTGGTTCTGCAGGGGACTGAAGAGGATCCGGTTGACCCTGCGACCCGACCCGTCACCGGAACCTTCCCGGCGAAGCCGAGCCGCCCGCCGGCGGAGAGCTTCTCGGTGGTCACCGACTCAGTGGGGCTCTCCCAGCCCCGCGGTGCGATTCTCGATCTCTTTCTGGATCCACCGGCGGACCTCCTTCACCGCCTGGTCACCGTGCTCCGCGATGCCCTGCCTTCCGTGGAGGTGGCCATCGTCATCCCCGGCGATGGGGAGCGCCCGGTGGTGCTGGCGTCCTCCTGGAGCGGTCCGCTCCCCCGGCTTCGTCCCGGCTTGGCCAGCGATCTGGCGGCACCGGGGCGGTACGGCGTGCTCACCACCGAGGAGGGGGAAACGGCCTTTCTGGGCGTCCTGGGGCCGCGACGGGAGGTGAACGCGATCATGGTTGCCCGTCCCCTGGGTGCCTTGGGCAGCGAGGGCATCACCCTGCTGGGCGAGGTAACCCGTCTCCTCGGCCTGCGGTGGGAGGATGTCGAACGGGCTGACCGAGTCTTCTCGAACTGGGAGATCGAGGCGCAGCACCGCCTGGAGATCGTCCTTCCCGGGTCGTCCCAGGCCATGCAGGTGCTGCGTGCCGGCATGCTGAGCGCCGCCCACGGTGATGACCCGGTGCTCATTTGCGGCGCGCCGGGGACGGGAAGAACCGAGGTGGCTCGCATCCTGGCGACCTTGGGACCGGTCAGCGGCAGGTCGCTGACCATCTTCGACGGCCGAGCGGCGGATGCCCAGGTGCTGCGCGCCGAGCTGTTCGGTGCCGCTGGCTATCCAACCCAGGATCGCAACGCCGACGGCATCATCGCCCGGGCCAGGGGGGGCGTGCTGGTGGCCCGCAACATCGACGCAGTCAGCCGAGCGGTGCAGGAGGACATGGCGTCGTTCATCTCCTCGGAGCTGCGCGAGCCGTTGTCGGCGTCTTCCATTCGCTGGATGATCACCTGCGGCGAGGACCCCCTGGCGCTGGTGCAGCAGGGCAAGCTGGTAACTAGCCTGTTCATGCTGTTTTCCAAGCGCATGCTGCGAGTTCCGCGGCTGGCGGAGCGCCGCGAGGATCTCCCCCTGCTGATCGCCTCGCTCATGCGCCGGGCGGCGGAGGAACAGGGCAAGACCACCCGGGGGATTTCCCTGGAGTGTCTCAACGCCTTGCTCGCCAAGAGCTATCCCGGTGAACTGGGAGAGCTGGTCGGCGAGGTGAACCGGCTGGTCACCGCCACCCCCGATGGGGAGATGGTTCGCTGTTCGGGGCTGGACCTAAAGGGCGCAGTGGCCCCCGAGGGCGCTCCGGGCGTTTCCCCGGACCTGGTGGAGGCGCTCTCCAGCGACAACCTCAAGCAGGTGGTCCCCCGGGTGGAGCAAATCCTCATTGACCGCGTCATGCGCCGAGTGAAGGGAAATCAATCCAAAGGGTCGCGGATCCTGGGTATCTCCCGGGGTGCCCTGATCGCCAAGCTCAAGGAGTACGGCGTACCCGACTACCGCTACCTGCGGCGTCGCCGGCAGGGGGCGCGGCAATAGCCGCCGATCACTTTTGGGAGGTTTCGCCGCCAGGGGGGAAGCGAAAGAGGGCGGGGAGGAGCTCGGTCAGGCGGTGGACGGTGATGCCATCGTCCGTCTCACTGGCGAGAATGATGGGGAGATCCGGGGCGAACTCGGCGAGCACCTGTCGGCAGGCCCCGCAGGGGGTGGCTTTCCCATCCCTAGTCACGATGGCCATGGCGACGGGGCGTTGACCGGCGGCGATCATGGCCGCCAGGGCGTTACGCTCGGCGCAGATGGTGAGGCCGAAGGAGCCGTTTTCCACGTTGCACCCCGAAAAAATGCGGCCGTCGGCGGCCAGCGCCGCGGCGCCAACGGCAAAGCGCGAGTAGGGAGCGTAGGCGTTGGCGCGGGCCCGCCGCGCCGCGTGGACCAGACGCCCAATGGTGACGGGAGCGAGGTTCATGGCGCGACGTTAGCGCTGAACGGGGCGGAACTCAATGGTAGGATGCAGAGCTCTGACCGCCGCGCTGGGGGTGCTGGATGAGCCGTTCTGTGACCATCGCCGCCATCGTCACCACCTTCAACGAGGAACGTAACATCGCCCGTTGCCTGGCGTCGCTGCGCTGGTGCGACTCGATTCTGGTGGTGGATTCCTTTTCCACCGACGCCACGCCCGAGATCGTGCGGGCGACACCGGGCGTCACCTTGGTGCAGCGTCCCTACCTGGGTGCGGCGGCGCAGAAGAACTGGGCCATGGATCAGGTGGTTGCCGACTGGATCCTGCACTTCGACGCCGATGAGGAGTGCACGCCGGCCCTGCAGGCGGAAATCGAGGCTTTGCTCGCCTCTGGCCCCCGCTTCAACGCCTTCACCATTCGGCGCCGGGTCCTCTTCATGGGCAGGGTGATCCGCTTTTCCGGCTGGCAGCGCGACCGCGTGGTGCGCCTGGTGCGTAAGGGGTGGGCGCGCTACGCCAATTTGCGGGTTCACGAACGGATGCGCACCGTCGGGCCTGCGCCGGTGCTGCGTAACCCAATGCTGCACCACATGATCGATTCTTTCGACGAGTATGTGAAACGAGTCGCCGGCTACGGCTTTTTGGGAGCAGCCCAGGCCTGGCGCGATGGCCGGCGGTCGGGGTTCGCCGAGGTGTTTTTCCGGCCGACCTGGCGCTTCTTCCGAATGTTCTTCCTGCAGCTGGGATTCCTCGATGGCATGCACGGCCTGGTGTTCTGCATGGTGCAGTCGTACGCCACCTACGTGAAGTGGGCCACCCTGTGGGCGTGGCGGGTCAACGCCGCCCGAGGCCGGCATCCGCAACTGCCCCCCTTCGACGACGACCCCGCCACCTGGGAGTTCAATCCCCCGGCGGCTTAGCGATCAGATTCCGGTGGTCTTCCCCCGGCGGGCAGACCAAGCCGGTCCAGCCGCAGCAGGAACCTCTCCGGCGGCTCGAAGCCGGTGAGTCGCTCATCAACTACCTCCTTGCCACCGACGAAAAAGGCGATGGTGGGCACGCCGGCGACCGTGAAGCGGGTGCGAATCGCCTCCGTGGCGGGGTCGGAGGTGGTCAGATCCACCTTAAAGCGGGCGAAATGGGCCAACCGAGCGGTCACCTCGGGATGGGAAAATGTGCGTCTATCCAGCTCTTTACACGGCGCGCACCAGGTGGCGAAAAAGTCCAGGATCACCGGGGATCCCCCCGCAATGGCCGCCTCCACCTGTTGTGCATCGTACGGCTGCCAAGCAAGCTTGGTCGGGGCGTCGGTCGCGCGGGCGGGGAACATCAGCACTCCCACTACCAGCACCCCCGCCGAGGCAGCCCTCAGCACCCGGTCGATCCACGGCTGCTGGTGGCCGGGACGAGCTACCAGCAACAGATAGGCGCCGCCCAAGATGAGGATCATCGCCACCAGCTGGTCGCCGCGGGGGGCCGGTAGCAGCGGGGCAACGAAGTACCCCGCCAGCGCCACCAGCAACACTCCGAAGACCTGGCGAACGCCCAGCATCCAGGCGCCGGAGTTGGGGATGCGGTCGAGGGCGCTGGTGAAGACGGCCAAAAACAGATAGGGCAGCCCCAGGCCCATGGCCAGCGTGAAGAAGAGCAGGAAACCGAGGGTGACGTTGCCCTGCTGGCCTACGTAGGTGAGCAGCCCGAGTACGAAGGGACCGATGCAGGGGGCAGCCACCAGACCCACCACCAGCCCCATTACCAGGGCACCGCCGGCGCCGCTACGTCCCCCCGACAGCGCCCCCGCCCAGGCGGGCACGCGCAGCTCCCACGCTCCGAACATCGAGGCGGCCAGCGCCAGCAGCACCACGGCGATGAGCCCCACCACCCAAGGCGACTGCAGGGCGGCACCGAAGAGCTCGCCGGTCAGGGCCGCCACCACCCCCAGCGCCGAGTAGGTGACGCTCATCCCCACCACGTAGAGGGTGGCCAGGAGCCAGGTGCGGGCGCGGGAGGCCGTTCGTTGGGCAATGAAGAACCCTACCGTGACGGGGATTAGCGGGTACACACAGGGGGTCAGATTGAGGGCCAGACCGGCGAGAAAAACCAGCACCAGCTGCAGGGCCAGCCCAGCACCGGAAAAACGCGACGTGGGAGCTTCCCCCGGGCCGCCCTGGAACTGCTGGAGCGGAGGAGCTGCGCTGGCGTGGACCCTACCTGTGTCGGCGCCGGTCTGACCGTCGGCGGCGACCACAGCGGTGGCCTCCGCCGGGGCCAGGCACATGCTGTCGTTGCAGGCCTGCGCCCTGACGGTTACCGTGACGGCGGCCACTGTCGCCCTGGCGGCTCGCCGGACCACCACCGGGATGATCACTTCGCCCTCATAGACCGCCAGCGGTTGATCGCTGAAGGCGAAGGTGGCCATGACATGGGGAGGGAACTGGGGGGGATCGGCACTCCAGCCCGGGGGGAGCTGGAGCTTCAGCGTGGTGGGAATGAGGTAGGGGTCCGTGGGGGCGTGGGAGTTGACATGCCATCCCTCCTCGATGTGCAGCGCCACGCGCAAGACGGCGCTCCCCCCGGGGGGCGGCGGGCCCTGCTCCCAGGCGGCCGAGAGGGAGAAAACGGGCTCCTCGGCGGACCCTTGGGCCGCCAGCAGAGCGCCCAGAAGCAGGAGCATGAAGTTTTTTCGTACCATCAGTCTCCTCTCGCCCTCTGGCCACGCCACGCCGGTGGTGGCCGGCAGAGCGCCAGCCTGTCTCAACTACCAGTCAACCGGGACCTTAAGCGGGGTCTTCCCGTAGCGCGACACCAGGACGTAGCGGTTGCGCCGTCCGAACAGGTAGAGGTCGCGGGTGAGCCGCACATCCTCGCGACAGTACTGTTCGATGAGGTCGAGCCTGCCCTCGCGGTACCAGGTGAGGGCCTGCAGCCCATCGGCGGATTTGCCCACCTCCAAGGAGGCCTGGACGACCGAGTCCAACTTGGGACGGAAGCCCAGCTTGCCCTGCAGATCGACCATGAGATCCAGGGTGGGCACGGAGGCCAGGGGGGCGTCAGTGTACCCCTTGAGAACCTGATAGTCGAAGCCGAGGATGTTGAAGCCAACCACCAGCTCGGCCGAAGTGAGGTGGTCGGCGAGCGCCTCGGCGTTGGCCTCCAGGTAAGTGTGGAAGACATCGTCAGCGAAGGAGTAGACGACCGCCAGCGACATGCCCAGCAGATGCATCTTGTCCCGCCCACCCACCTCGTCGAAGGAGCGCTGGGTTTCTAGATCGAAAACGAGGATGTTCCGTCCTCTCGGCGGCTGGCGGCGAGAGTCATCCTCGAACAGGCTTAACTGACCGTTCCACTCATCGTCACGGGGAGTCATCGGTGGCGGGCCTCCCGAATCGAGCTTGAAGTCTAACACGTGGCCTGGTGGCGTAGAATCCGGCCAGCGGCGGAAGGCCTTGCGGCCTCGACCATCGGAGTGGGGGTGGACGAATGCGGCGTGGCGTGGGACAGGAGGCACGAATCGTCTTGGCGATGTTGGTGATGGCGCTGCTCGGGGGGAGCACGAACGCCAACACCTGGCAGTCGTTGGGGCCGTGGGGCGGGGAGGTCCGCAGCGTGGCGGTGGACGGCGCCTCGTGGTACGAGTACGCGGCGACTTGGGGGGCGGGAGTTTTTCGGCGTGTTTCGGGAGGAGTGTGGGAGCCGGTTGGCGGCGGAGTTGTCCATCACCGCGTTCATCACGTCCAACTGGCCGGGCCTGGCTCACCGCGAGTCTTCGCGGCCACCGCCGGCGGCCTCTACGCCAGCAGCAACAACGGGGAGTCCTGGGTTTCGCTTCCACTGCCGGCAACCGACGTCCGGGTGGTCCGGGTCGACCCGGTCAATCCGCTGGTGGTGTATGCCGGAACGGCGGGCGGCGGGGTGTTCAAGAGTGTCGATGGAGGCGCTACCTGGGCTGCCCGTAACAACGGTCTCAGCTCCCTCAACTTGAACCTTTTCATCAACGACCTGGCGGTGGCGGCGGAAGCACCGCAGCGCCTGTTCCTGGCCAGTGAGGGGGGCATCTTTCGCAGCGACGACGGAGGTGATTCCTGGCTGCGAGTCGGTACGGAGGTGGTTGGCGAGCAGGGGGGCGGTGCGAAGGTCATAGCCCTCGATTCTTCCCGGGCAGGCACCGTGTACGCCGGGCTGACCGGCGCGCTGTGGTCGAGCTCGGATTTCGGGGCAACCTGGTCGATTTCCTATGCCAGCCCGCAAGCCGGCAACTTCAATGCCATTGCCACCGCTTCCGACGCCCCGGGTCTCGTCCTGGCCGCTGCCTCCGGGCTGGGAGTGGTGCGCAGCCTGGATTGGGGTGGTTCCTGGCTTCCCTTTAACTCGGGACTTCCCGATCGCCGGGTTCTGTCGCTGGCGCGGCGAAGCAGCGACGCTGCCTGGCTGGCTGGTGCCGCTCCCGGGGGGGTGTACCGGCGCAGCGGCACGACCGCCTGGGTTGCCGAGTCCGCCGGCATCCCCAACTTCGTCGTCAGGAGCGTGACGACTCCCGTGGTCGGCGGCTCTCCGTCGCTCGTGGTGGGGACGACCGCGGGGCTCTTCTGGAGCGCGCCCGGCGGCCTGATGGGCCCCACCCCACCGCTCAGAGAGATCGAGGTGACGGCTCTGGCCGGTGACGATCCCTTGCTGGTGGGTACCGCCGGGTTGGGGGTCTTCCGCTGCACCTGGGATGGGGCCAACGGACCGGTGTGCGCCCCCTACAACGAGAACCTGCCCGACCTCGAGGTGAGCTGCCTGGGCAGCGACGGCGTCGAAATCTGGGTAGGCACTCGATTTGCCGGCTTGTTCAGACGCCCAATAAATGGTACCGCTCCGTGGACCGCCGCCGGCCTCGCTGGCACCGCGGTACATGCGCTGCTCTCCCTTTCCGGCGGGTGGTTGGCGGGCACAGACGCGGGGCTGCATCGGAGCACCGATGGTGGAGCGACGTGGACACCGGTGGGAGGGGGGCTGCCCCCCAACCGCGTCTTGACACTGGCAGCGCAGCAGGGACGTCTGTTCGCCAGCGTTGCCATGGCAGGGGTGTACCGCAGCGAGGATGGCGGCGTGAACTGGCAACGGCTCGGCGGTGGCCTTGGCTCCACGCTGGTGATGGCTCTGGCGGCGGATGCCGAAGCCCTGTACGCCGGCACTGTCAACGCCGGCGTCTATCGCTCGCCCGATGGCGGCACCAGTTGGAACGCCATCAACGATGGCCTGCTTAATCCACGCATCGCCTCTTTGGCGGTAGATGCTCAGGGGAGGGTGTTTGCCGGTACGGAGGGATCGGGAGTGTTTGCGCTTGCCGGAGGACCGGCCTGCGTTCTCACCTGTGGAGCAGTGGTGCCCACATCGGCCACGGCCGGAGCGGCGGTCACCTTCCAGGCCCATGTCCAGACCTCCGGTTGCACTTCCTCTCCCCAGCACACCTGGACCTTCGATGACGGCAGCGCGCCGGTTACGGGAGTCGAGGTGAATCACGTCTTTGCCGCGGCAGGTACCTACCAGTGGAAACTGACCGCGACGGCCGACGGGGTGAGCTGTACCTCCACCGGAACCATCCTCATCACGGCTCCTCCTTCGGTGTTTCGTGCGTTCGTCGCTGCGGTTGCCCACGCGCCGGGGGCGGGTTCCACGCAATGGCGCACCAACCTCGCCGTGCTTAACCGCAACGCGGTGCCCGTGGAGGTGACGCTGACCTTCTTGCCCTACGCCGGGGGAGGGGAGTCCATCCTGCGGCGCGTCACCATTCCCGTTCACGGTACCGTGGAGTGGGAGGACGTGCTGGTCTCGCTCTTCGGCTTCTCGGCGGCCGCCTCCATCAAGGGGAGCGTGGACATCGTCTCGTCGGCACCCTTGAACATCACCGCGCGCACCTACAATCAGACGGCTCAGGGCACGTTCGGTCAATACTACCCGGCGGTGAGAGCGGGTGGTGGGTACGGCGCCGGCACCGCGGTGTTCATCCCCCAGCTGAAGAAAAACGCGGCCTTTCGTTCCAACGTCGGGGTCCTCAACGTGGGCGACGACACCGCGTTGGTGGAGGTGCGGATCTTCGATCCCCTCGGCCGACAGGTGGGCGCGACGGTGCAGCGGGACGTCCCCGCTGGCCGCTACTGGCAGTGGGATGATATCATGGGGTCACGCTACGCCTCGACGGGCGACCTGAACACCGCCTACGCCGTGGTCAGGGCACTGACCCCCGGCGCCAGGGTTTGGAGTTACGGATCAATTGTCGACAACGCCACCGGCGACCCCACCACCGTCCCGGGCCTGGCCGGTACTGCGGTGGACGCCTTCTTCGTCGCGTCGGTGGCCCACGCCCCGGGAGCAGGTGGAACCCAGTGGCGTACCAACGTGGCCGTGGTCAACCCGGCCTCGGTGGCGGCCGATCTTACCGTCAGATTTTTGCCCTACGCGGGGGGAGGAACACCCCTGGAGCGCATCGTTAGCCTTCCCGCCGGTGGCACCATGGAGTGGGTGGACATCCTGGTCAGCCTGTTCGGCGTTAACCCGGCAACATCGCTCAAGGGAAGCCTTCGAGTTTCGGCCAACGGCCCACTGGTTCTTGGATCGCGCACGTACAACCAGACCGCGGCCGGCACCTTCGGGCAGTACTACCCGGCGGTATCCGGCTGGGAAGCGCTGCTGCCGGGGGAGAGCGGCGTGGTGCCGCACCTGAAGAAGACCACCGCGTTTCGCTCCAATTTGGGGGTTGTCAATCTTGGCGTCAGCGACGCGCGTGTCGCGGTGAGCCTGCGCGACGCCACCGGCGCCCCAATTGGCGTGAAGGTGTTCGCCGACGTGCCCGGCGGCCGATACTGGCAATGGGACGACCTGTTCGCCGCCCGCTACACCGGCGCCGGCAATCGCCCTTTGGCCTATGCCGTGGTCGAACACCTCTCCGGCGACGCGCCGGTGTGGTTCTACGGCTCGGTGGTGGACAATACCACTGGAGATCCCACCACCATCCCCTTGCAGCGCTAAGGCCTCGCCCCACGGCCAGGGCTACAAATCGTAAAGCCCCTCGTCGCGAGTCGGGGCGCCCATCCCGCCTTCCCCCTCCTCGTCGCCGATTTCCTCGTCGAGCTGGGGACCAAGTTCCTCTTCCAGCTTCTCGGGATCCTCGCCGGCCTCCATTCGGCGGAACATCTCCTCCATGGAGGGGGTGACCTTTTCGCCCGATGCCTCGGCCAGGCGCCGCATCATGCGGGCCATGATCCGCGGGTCCTCGGCGTCCTTCTCGTCGAGCTGCGAGGCCATCTGCATCACTTCATGCTCCAGACGCGCCATGGCTGCATCGTCCCGGTCGCTGTCGCCGTGCTGCTGGGTCCTGGCGGCGGGGGCCTCACGCTTGCGGGAGACGGCGAAAGTCGATGGCACGCGAGTCAGCCCGGTGCTGGAGCAGCGCGGGCAGACCGGCTCGCGGGCTGGCTGGAGCGACAGCGACAGGAAGCTGAAGATACGATTGCAATGAGAACAGAGATACTCGAAGATCGGCATCACAACCCTCCCCGATCGCGTGTATTTTATCGTTTTGCCCCCGATGAGCAGGCGGACGGCCTGGACGGGCGCACTACAATGCCGCTGTGGATCGGGAAACCCGTCGCACCGTCGCGGTTTTCCTAGCCCTGGCGGCCATCGTGGGGGCGGTCGCCGGGTGGTGGGCGGTGCGCCAGGCGCGCGCGCCCCATCTCGTGGGCGTGCAGGTGGTCTACGCTTTCGGCAGGGATGGCGAGGCCAGCGAGCGGCCGGGCCCCGTGGGGGCCGACACCGCGCTCACCGCCTACGCCCTCGTCACCTTTCGGCGGGGCGAGCGGGGCCCCTTGCGCCATCTGTGTGCCCACCCGCAGGTGCGGATGGACGGGCAACCCATCGCCGTGGAGCCGCTGTCCGCATGGCCCACCTCGGGGGGGATCTTGCGCGGTCTGTGGCTGACCATCGAACCCGAGTTCCCCGGCTGGGCGGAGGTCCGGTCGGAAGACGCCCACCGACTGCAGTACAAGGAGTTCCTGGCCCTGGACCTGGGACGGGAGCTGTGGGCCGAAGTAAAGTGGCTGGCCTACTCCGATTCCTTCCTGGCACGGCGGCTCCCGGGGACGGCCATTCCCGGAGGGACGTATCGGCTCAAGGTGCGGGTGGCGGCCTACGCCGACGAGCACGATCTGGTACCCACCCAGTGGGTGAGCTCGGCGGGAGCAGACGAGGTTCTGACGGGCGGCGTGCCGGCGGTGATTCGCGACGTCGCGCTGCCGGGTCTCGACGGGCGGCGTGCCGCGCCGTTCTTTCGCTTGGCCTGTTTCACCTTCGCCGAGGGGGTGTGGCCCGACGGGGGCCCGGGTTGGGCGCTGCCGCTGACGCCAGCGCAGCTGGTGGCCGAGCGACTCATCGTCACCCCGGAGGGCTTCGCGGCCGGGATTGCCACCGGCAACCCCCTGGGACACCCGTGGCAGGCGCCGCGGCGTCTGATCGCCCGCGGCAACCGCTTCGTGACCCCCAGCGGCGAGCCCCTCACCTGGGGCCGCGATGTGGCCGCTGGCGATGCCCTGCGCCGCGGCCGGGCGCACTTCGTCCTGCTCCGCGATGACGGGGATGACGTTTTGTCCCTGGCGGACGAGGTGGCGTTTGCCTGGATACAGCCGGGGTACGCGGCCCCTTTGGGGATTGCCCTGAATGCCGCCGCCACCGAGTTGGAGCTGTTGCGGCTGCGAGAGAGGGGGGAGGGGCGATGAGGACCGGCCGGGGTCTTGCCGTGCTGGGGGACGGTCTCCAGGCGGCCTTTACCGCCGGCGCGGTGGCCGAGCTGGCGCAGCGGGGCCGCAGCTGGGACGTGGCAGTGGGTGCGGGCTTGGGGGCGCAGGTGGCGGTGCTGGCGGTGCTCGGGGAGGCCGGCGAGGCGGCGCGCCGCTGGCAGCGCCAGGGAGAGCACGGGTGCCCCTTGCTGGTCCCGCTGGCGGAAGAGGTGCGCCGGCGGTTGGCTGGCCTTGAGGGCGCCTTGGCGATGCTGGACCCGTGGCGGCTTTCCGGCTGGCTGGATCCGGCGGCGCTCGCCGAGCACCTGGCCCCGGAGGCTGCCGGAGTGCCGATGCGTCTACGGCAGAGCGGTGCCCGCGCCTTCGTTCTCATCCAGGAGGTGGAGAGCGGCCGGGTGATTTGGGAAGAGCTCACCCGGCTGGACCCGATTTCCGCTCTGGACGCTCTCACCGCAGCGTGCACCTTCCCGGGGGGGTGGGGTCCCCACCAGGGGGAGGCCGGGTTGTGGCGCTGGGGAGGCGTCGGCCTGCTGGCCGGGGCACCACTGGAGATCGCTGGCCTGGCCGATGCCTGGGACATCGTGTGCGGCTTTCCCGTGCCACCAGTGGGGAGGGAGTGGGTGTCGCCATCGCTGGTGGAGCAGGTGCAGCGGCGGGATGAGGCGCTGGCGGCGCGGGCGGTGGCCGGCTGGGTGACGGCGATGGCGCCGGCCGAGGGGATGATCATCGCTCCGGAGGCGGAGCTGTGGCGCCAGGTCGAAAACCGCCCCGACGCGGAGCTGAACGTCGAGTATCCGCTGGCCGCCGAACGAAACGGCGAGCTGGCCACGCGTCTGCTGGCCGCAGGAACCGCCGCGGCGATAGAACACATAGGATCTAGTGAAGAGTAGGAGCACGGGCACACATGGCGAGAGCAATTTTTTTCTTCAACACCATGTCGAGGCGTCTGGAAGAGTTTCAGCCCCGGGAAGCCGGGAAAGCAGGGCTTTATACGTGCGGGCCAACGGTGTACAACTTCGTGCACATTGGTAACTTGCGCACCTTCGTCTGCGAGGATGTGTTGCGCCGCACTCTCAAGGCGTTCGGGTACGCCGTCACCCAGGTGCAGAACCTCACCGACATCGACGACAAGACGATCCGTGGCGCCGCGGCGGAGGGTGTGAGCCTGCGGGAGTTCACCGACCGCTATGCCCGCGCGTTCTTCGAGGACATCGAAACCCTGGGGATCGAAAGGGCGGAGTTCTACCCCCGCGCCACCGACTTCATCCCCCAGATGGTGGCCATCGTCAGGAGACTCGAGGAGAGGGGGCATACCTACACCCTGGACGGGTCCACCTATTACCGGATCGCCACCTTCCCGGCCTACGGCCGGTTGTCGGGGATCCGCCCGGAGGAAGTCCTGGTCGGTGCCCGGGTGGACACCGACGAGTACGAGAAGGAGGACGCCCGGGACTTCGTCCTGTGGAAGGCGGCGAAGCCCGGCGAGCCGTATTGGGAGACGGAGCTGGGGCGGGGGCGGCCGGGGTGGCACCTGGAGTGTTCGGCCATGTCCATGCACTACCTGGGGGAGAGCTTCGACATCCACGCCGGCGGGGTGGATAACATCTTCCCACACCACGAGAACGAGATTGCCCAGAGCGAAGGGGCCACCGGAGTGGTACCCTTCGTGCGCTACTGGCTGCACGCCGAGCACCTGGTGGTGGAGGGGCAGAAGATGTCCAAGTCGCTGGGCAACTTCTTCACCCTCCGCGATCTCCTCGAGCGTGGCCACTCCCCCCTAGCGATCCGCTATCTACTGCTGTCGGTTCCCTATCGGCAAAAACTCAACTTCACCTTCGAGGGGCTCAAAGGGGCGCACAGCGCCGTGGAGCGCCTCGGCAACACCCTGCGCCGCCTCGCCACCTCCCCCCCGGCCGGGGGGGATGGGGACCTCGACCCCGGCCTCGTGGACGCCATGATCGACGACTTCGACGCCGCCATGGCGGACGACCTCAACACGGCACGGGCGCTGGCCACGCTGCACACCTTGCTCACCCGCGTCAATCAGGCGCTGGACGGCGGCGGCATTTCGGGCCCGGCGCGGGCCCGGCTGGACGCCGCCCTGGGTCGCGTCCAGCAGGTCCTGGGCATTCTCCCCACCGACAGCGTGCCGGCGGAAGAGAATGCGGAGGTGGTGGCACTGGTGCGGGAGCGGGAGGCAGCTCGCGCCGCGCGGGACTTCGCCCGGGCCGACGCCATCCGCGCCGAGCTGGGGCAGCGGGGGATCGTTCTCGAGGACACTCCCCACGGCACGGTGTGGCACCGCAAGACCTGAAGAGGGGAGGAGCCATGCGAGCTACCGCCACCTTTCTGGCCATCGTCGCAGTGCTGGCAACTGTCGCCTGCTCCACCAACCCGGTGACCGGCAAATCCCAGCTCGACCTGCTGGGGGAGTTTCAGGAGATGGCGCTGGGCGCGCAGCTTTATCCCGCCTACATTCAGGACTCGCTGGGCGCCATCGCCGACGAGGCGTTGCAAGGGTTGGTGGCGCGCACCGGGGAGGCGGTGGCGCGGGTCGGCCACCGCCCGACCCTTCCGTACGCCTTCGCGGCGGTGAACGAGCCGGCCGTCAATGCGTTTGCCCTGCCGGGTGGCAAGATCTGCATCACCAGAGGGTTACTGGCACGGTTGGAGTCCGAGGACGGACTCGCCGCGGTGCTCGGGCACGAGGTGGGGCACGTCACCGCCCGCCACGCCGTCGCCGCCTATAGCCGCCGGGTCCTGGCCACCGCCCTGCTGCTAGGCGGCGCCGCGGTGATGGAGGCCAAGGATGTGCAGGGGCGAGAGTTGATCACCCTGGGCGCGGTGGTGGGGGCACAGCTGGGGCTGGCCCACTACTCCCGGGAACAAGAGCGCCAGAGCGACCGGTTGGGGCTGGAGTACTCGGTGGCGGCCGGGTACTCACCGCTGGGGTTGGTCGAGACTCACCGGGTCCTCCTGGAGTTGCAGAAAAGCCAGCCGGGGCTGCTGGCGCGGCTGTTCGCCTCGCACCCCATGTCCAGCGAACGCCTGGCCGCCGCCGAGGCGGCGGCAGAGGCGCTGCCGGCCGACGTGCGCGGCCGTGAGAAGCGGGTGGAGTCCTACATCCGGGTGGTTCAGCCGCTGCGGGCGGTGCGCCCGGCCTGGGACCTCGCCCACGAGGGGAGGGTGCTCCTCGCCCAAGGCAAGAAGCGGGAGGGCGCCGAACTCCTGGGGCGGGCGGTCCAGCAGGCGCCGGAGGAGGGGGTGATTCGCACCCTCCATGCGGTGGCGTTGCAGCAGCTGCAGCGGCCGCAGACGGCGCGCAGCGAGGCGATGGAGGGAGCCCGCCGGGCCCCCGGGGTGTTTCTCTCCCGCCTGGTCGCCGGCTCCCTGTGGGTTTCCGAGGACGCCCGCGCCAGCCTGGAGCAGCTGGAGGCGGCGGAACAGATCTTGCCGGGGGTGGCGCAGGTTTCCTACCTGCGTGGGCGGGCCAACGAAACCCTGGGCCGCCGGGACGCCGCCGTGGCCGCCTACCGGGAGGCGCTGGCCCGCGACCCCCAGGGGGAGGTGGGCCAGGCGGCGGTCGCCCGCCTCAAGGCGATGGGGGAGGCGTGATGGCCTGCCGCCTGCTGGCGCTCGCGGCCCTTCTCGGTCTGGCGGGGTGCAGTCCCGCCCTTGATTCCCAGCTGGTCACCCGAGGCCAGGAGGCGTACGTGGCCGAGGGTTGCCACGCCTGCCACGGGCGGCAGCAGGAGGGCACCGTCATGGGCCCTGACCTGCGGGCGGTGTCACGTCATTGGCGGCTGGACGAGCTGGCGGCCTACCTGGCGGACCCCGCCTCCCACCGGCAGCAGCAGGCGCGCCTCCAGCGCTTGAGCGGCCGCTACAGCACCCAGATGCCCCCTCTCGCGACGTTGCCCGAGGATCGACGCCGCGCCCTGGCCGCCTTCCTGCTCTCCCGCTAACGCGTAGCCATCTCACCGGCCGTGTTAAGCTCGGGGGGCGCAGCGAGGGCGCGACGAGCCCGCGCACGCGAGGAGCCCGCTTGACGCGCCGCATGTTAATCAACGCGCAACGCCGCGAGGAGTTGCGTATCGCCATCATCACCGACGACATCCTCGACGATTATCAGGTGGCCGTAGCCGAATCGGGCCTGGTGCGGGGCAACATCTACCGCGCCGTGGTCGCCTCGGTACAACCCAGTCTCGATGCCGCCTTCGTGGACTACGGGGGAGACAAGCACGCTCTGCTTCCCCGACACGACCTGGTGCCCCAGGCCTACCACAGGCCTCCTCCGGAGGGGACGCGCTACGCCCGCATCGACAAGCTGCTGGAAAAGGGCAAGCCGCTGCTGGTGCAGGTGGTCAAGGATCCCAGCGGAAGCAAGGGAGCGGCGGTCACCACCAACCTCAGCCTGGCCGGCCGGTACGTGGTGTTGATGCCCTACGACGATGTGCGGGGGATTTCCCGCAAGGTGGAGGACGAGGCCGCCCGGCGCGAATTCCGCGAGCTGGCCGCCAAGCTGGACATCCCGGAGGGTTTCGGGTTCATCGTCCGCACCGCGGCGATCGGCCAAACCAAGGCGGCCCTCAACCGCGACCTGGCCGCCCTGTTGCGGCTGTGGCGGAGGATCCAGAGCGAGAGCAAGCTGGGCAAGGGGCCGCGCCTGCTGTACAGCGATCAGGACCTCATCGTGCAGGCGGTGCGCGATTTGCTCGAGACCTCCATCGACGAGGTGCTGGTGGACGACGCCGCCGCCTACGACGCCGTGCGGGAGGCGATGCGCGCCTTCATGCCGCGCTCGCGCACCCGCGTCATCCACTACCAGGAGCGCCTGCCGCTGTTCTCCAAGTTCAAGTTGGAGTCGCAGATCGAAGCCATCTTCCAGCGCCGGGTGGGGCTGCCCTCGGGGGGCTCCATCGTCATCGAGAGCACCGAGGCGCTCACCGCCATCGACGTCAACTCCGGCAAGGCCACGCGCGGGGCCAATCAGGAAGAGACCGCCCACGCCACCAACCTGGAGGCGGCGCGGGAGGTGGCGCGGCAGCTGCGGCTGCGCGACATCGGCGGGCTGATCGTGGTGGACTTCATCGACATGCGCTCCCGGCGCCACGACCTGGCGGTGGAGAAGGCCCTAAAGGACGCCCTGAAGGCCGATCGCGCCCGCGTTACGGTGGGTCGCATTAGCCCCAACGGCCTGCTGGAGATCAATCGCCAGCGGCTAAAGACGCCGCTGGTGCAGCGCACCCATCGTCCCTGTCCCACCTGCGGCGGCCTGGGCCGGATCGCCAGCCCAGAAACAGTAAGCCTTTCGCTGCTGCGCCGCATCGAGGAGCGGGCGGCCATGGGCGGGATCAAGGGGGTGCGCATTCGCCTCCACCCCGAACTGGCGGACGCCTTCCAGAACCACCACCGCCAGGAGCTGGCGGCACTGGAGCGGGAGTTCGATTTGCGCATCGAGATCATCGCCGCCACCAGCCTGCACCGCAGCGAGGAGGAGGTGACGTGGGTGGAACAGAACGCGCACGAGGCGGCTCCGCCGGCGGCCGTGGCGGCGGTGCGAGTGGGTGATCTGACCAGCGGCAAGGGGCAGCCCGGTCCATCGTCGGAGGCTGAAGAAGAGGAAGAGTTCGTCGAGCAGGAGAGTGAGCCGACCCCGGAGAAGAAATCGCGCCGGCGCAAGCGGGGGGGAAGGCGCCGACGCAGGGCGTCGGGGGAGGGCGCTGCCGCCGAAGTGGAGGGTTCCGGCGAGCGGGAGGTCACCAACCCCGCGGGTGTGGAGGGTGGGACCGACGCCGCTGCTGGCGCCGAGGACGGGGAGCCGGGGGAATCGTCGGCGGAACGACGCCCGCGAAAACGCCGGCGAGGCGGTCGCCGGCGGCGGCGCTCCCTGACCGAGACAATCAGCACCGGAGAGACACTCGCCGCTGCGGAGCAGGGGGAAACGCAGGTCGAGGTACAGCCACCGGTGGTAGACGCGTCGGCGGAGGAGGCGGCGGCGGAGACCGGTGCCGCCGCCGACGAGGCGGCGAAGAGCTCATCCCGGCGGCGCCGACGGCGGCGTCCTGCGCGGGGCAAGGAGCGCCCCGAAGTGACCACCGGGGAAGGGGCTACAGCGAACGGCGAGTGACGGGAGAGGGCGATGGAGCGTGTATCCGGCAAACTCGTGCTGATCACTGGCGCGTCGGCAGGCATCGGCGCGGCATGCGCTCGCCTCTTCGCGGGGGAGGGAGCGCGGCTACTACTGGTTGCCCGTCGGGAGCAGCGGCTGCGGGAGCTGGCCAACGAACTGCGGGGAAAACATCAGGCAGAGGTACTGACCTGTGGCCTCGACGTGCGCCGGCGGGAGGACGTGGAGGCCACCCTCGCCGGTCTTCCCGCTCCCTGGCAGGAGATCGATATCCTCATCAATAACGCCGGGCTGGCGCGGGGGCTTGGCCCCATCCACACCGGCGACCCCACCGACTGGGAGGAGATGATCGACACCAACCTCAAGGGGTTGCTGTGGGTGACTCGGGTGGTGGTGGCGGGGATGGTGGCCCGTCGCCGGGGGCATGTCATCAACATCGGGTCGATCGCCGGCCGGGAGGTGTATCCGGGTGGAAACGTCTACTGCGCCAGCAAGTTTGCCGTCACTGCACTGACCCGGGCGATGAGCATCGACCTTTTGGGCAGCGGGGTGCGGGTGTCCACGGTGGATCCGGGGCTCGTCGAGACGGAGTTCTCCCGGGTGCGCTTCCACGGCGATGAGGAGCGGGCCCGCCGCGTCTACGAGGGGCTCACCCCGTTAAGCGGCGACGACGTGGCGGAGGCGGTGCTGTTCTGCGCCACTCGCCCGGCCCATGCCACGGTGCGGGAGCTGGTGCTCACCCCCACCGCCCAGGCCTCGGTGGTGCACGTCTTTCGCACGCTTTGAGCTGACCGGCCACCGCCTGGGGCCCCAGAAGCGATGAGGGCGAAAATCTTTTCGGTCTCGGGTCAGATGGGGCGGAGGGCTGTCCAGCGGTGGCGAGGACTGCCCCGTTGGCGTCGTCTCTGGTTTGGAAGCGGCACCGTGCTGGCGCTGCTGGTGGCGCGGGGGGCCCTGCTCCCCGCCGCCTCTGCGGGTCCCGCCAGGCCCCTATTCGTCCTGTGGCTGGTACTGACCGGCCTGCCGCTGGCGCGGAGGATCTGGCGGCGCCTGACTTACCGGATCGGTGTTCGCCTCTTTCTCTCCTACCTGGTGATCGGAATCACTCCTTTTCTCCTCACTGCCACGCTGGCCTTTTTGCTGGGTTACATGTTGACCGGTCAGTACGCCGCGGCCCGCCTGCGCGCCACCATAGCGGGCGAGCACGAACGGCTGCTGCAGCTGGCCATCGCTGCCGCCGGCGGGGAATGGAAAGAGGCGCGTACAGTGCTGGAGGAGGGCGTTCGCCGGGCCGCCGAGCGCGGGTTGACACTGGAATGGGTGGTGCGGGAGGGGGACACGCTGGCCACCAACTCCCAACGCCAGGGCCTCGACGTGCCGCTGTGGGCGGACGAAAAACCATGGGTGGGAGCCGCAGCGGTGGATGACCTGGCAGTGGCGGCGGCGGTGGTGAAGCAGGGGTGGCGAGTGGTGACGGCGTTTTTTTCCCTCGACGTCGCCGCCGCCCGATCGCTGGTTCGCGAGGAGTGGTATGAGGCTCGCTTCGTGACTGCCGGCGAGCAATCCCCCGGGGGGTTCAACCTTCAGGTGAACGTGGGCGGCAAGGGGAAAGAGGAGGCGCGGCCGACTCGCGGTGAACCTCAAGGGGCGCCGGGGATGAACCTGGAGCTGTCGATCGGCGAGACGAAACGGGCCAAGCGGGGCGAGGCGGAAGGCGGAGGGAACCCGCCCGAGGTGAGTGACAGAGACTGGCTCGACACCCGCATCGGCCAGGGCGGCGGCCTCTGGGCGGGTCGCTGGGTGGTCTGGTTTTCCATCCTGGCCGAGGCGCGGGAGTGGGTTGAAGCGGGGAAGGGGAGACGGGTGGTGGCCCTGCTGCGGGTGTCGCCCCGCGGTGCCTTCCAGGATCTCTTCGCCAGTGGCTCCTACCGGCTGGCCGAGGATGTCATGACCACCCTGAGGATTACTGGCGGGGTGTTGTTGGCGCTGTACTGCCTGGCCGTCGCCCTGGCAGGCTGGATGATCGTCACCATCGCCCGCTCCACCGCGCGCCTCACCCGGGGTGCCCGGGAGGTGGGGCAGGGCAACCTGGCCTACCGCATTCCGGTCAAACAGCGGGACCAGCTGGGGGATCTGGCGGTCGCCTTCAACCGCATGGCCGCCTCGGTGGAGGGGATGCTGGCCGACGTGCGGGAAAAGGAACGACTCGCCCAGGAGCTGACGCTCGCCCGGGAGATCCAGGAGAGTCTGCTGCCGCGCACCTCCCTGCGGGTCGGCAGCCTCGACGTAACGGCGCACTTCCGGCCGGCCGCGGAGATCGGCGGAGACTTTTTCGACGTCATCCAGCTTCCCGACGACGCTCTGCTGGTGGCCGTGGGGGACGTGGCCGGGCACGGGATTCCCGCCGGCTTGCACATGGCCACGGTCAAAGCGGCGCTGGCAACGCTGGTGGGCGAGGGCCGACGTGGTACCGACCTGCTTGGCCGACTCAACCGCTTCGTCCAGGCCGAGGGTGCCGCACGGCGCATGGTCACCCTGGCGGTTGTGGAAATCGACACCGGCGCACGGGAAGTCCGCCTGACCAACGCCGGCCACCCTCCGCCGTTCCTGATCAGCGGTGGGGAGGTCAGAGAAGTGGAGGCGACCTCCCTTCCCCTGGGTTTTTCGTGGTACGACCTCCCGGCCAGCGCCACCGTGTCCTTTGCTCCCGGGGATCTCCTAGTGCTCTACTCCGATGGTCTGGCGGAGGTCCGCCCGCCCAAAGGCGAGCCGTTCGGCTACGAGGGTCTCCAGGCCACCCTCCTGGGCGCGGCGGGCAGCGCCGCCGAGGATGTTCTCGGGGCATGCCTGGCGGCGGTGGAGGAGCACCTGGGCGGTGCCCCGCTGCCCGACGACGTCACTATCGTCGTGGTGGAACACCTGGCGTCAGCCGAAACGGAGGAAGTTCGCCACCATCCCTGACCAGTAGCCCACAACGGCGGATACTTCGGCGAACAGGGCTCGGTTCGGCCCTGCCCGAGCTAGGCTATGCTCCAGTGGAGGTGGCCGTGGAGAAGCAAGTAACCGTTGTGGTGGTGGGGGGCGGAATCGTCGGGGTGGCCACCGCCATGGCCCTGGCGCCGCGCGTGCGGGTAAAGCTCCTGGAGGCCGAAGTTCAGCTGGCGGCCCATCAAACCGGGCACAACTCGGGGGTCATCCACTCGGGGCTTTATTACCTCCCCGGTTCCTTGAAGGCGCGTACCTGCACCGCCGGCCGGCGGGCGCTTTACGAATTCTGCCAGCGCCACGGCGTGCCCTTCGAGCGCTGCGGCAAGGTGGTGGTGGCCACGGGGAAGGAGCAGATCCCCCGCCTGGAGGCGCTGGAGCAACGGGGCCGGGCCAACGGGCTCGCTGGCCTGCGGCGACTGAGCGCGGAGGAGATCGCCGAGCTCGAGCCCCACGCCCGCGGGGTGGCGGGCCTCTTCGTGGCCGAGACCGGCATCGTGGACTACGTGGCCGTCACCCGTGCCTTCGCCGACCAGCTGCGGCGCCACGGCGGCGAGATCGTCACCGGGGCGCGGGTTACCCGGCTGTTTCACTTCCCCCGGGAGGTGGTGGCGAGGACCGCGGCGGGGGAGTTTCGGGGCGACTTCCTGGTGGGTTGTGCCGGCCTTCAGAGCGACCGCCTGGCCCGCCTGGCCGGCCTCGACCCCGGCGTGCGCATCGTCCCCTTCCGCGGCGAGTACTACGAGGTGGTCCGCGAACGGCGGCATTTGGTCCGCAACCTGATCTATCCCGTCCCAGACCCGACCTTTCCCTTCTTAGGGGTGCACTTCACCCGCCGCATCAACGGCACGGTGGAGGCAGGCCCCAACGCCGTGCTGGCCCTCAAGCGGGAGGGGTACCGGCGCACCAGCTTCTCCCTACGGGACACCCTGGCGACCCTCACCTACCCGGGGTTCTGGCGCCTTGCCGGCCGTTACGCCCGCACCGGCCTGGGGGAGGTGTGGCGCTCCTGGAACAAGGGCGCCTTCGTGGCCGCCCTGCAGGAGCTGCTGCCGGAGATCTCCCCGGGCGACCTGCACGGCTACGGGGCCGGGGTGCGGGCCCAGGCCTTGGGGCGGGACGGTAAGCTGCTGGACGACTTTCACCTGGTGGAGGGGGAGCGGCAGCTACACGTGCTCAACGCCCCCTCGCCGGCGGCCACCGCCTCCATCGCCATCGGCCGCACCATCGCCGAGCGGGTGCTCGACCGGTTGGCATGACACCTGCGGTATCTGGGCCTAGGTATCCCACTTGGGGCGGGGCGGGCCTGACGCGCGGGAGGCCAGCAGGCGGGTGAGACGTGGCAGGAGCCGGGTGCAGAACACCGCCAGCTTGCCGTGGGCGGTCACCACCACCTCCGGCCGACGCCGTTCGATGGCTCGCACCATGATCCGGCAGGCCTTCTCGGTGCCCATGCGCAGCCACGCCGGCACCGGGTCCGGCGCCTCGGCCTTCACCTGCCCCTGGTTGTTGGTGCGGCGGATGTCGGAGTCCACGAACCCCGGGGAGAGCAGCACCACCGCCACCCCCGCCGGGCGCACCTCCCCCCGCAACGACTCGGCCAGCGCCCGGACGGCGAACTTGGACATGCAGTAGGGCGCCGCCCCGGGGCTGGCCAGGTGGCCGGAGACGCTGCCCATCAGCGCCAGGATCCCCCGACTGGCGGCCAGCGCCGGCAGCGTCGCCTGCACCGTGCGCAGCACCCCGAACACGTTGGTCTCGAACTGGCGGCGAAAGTCCTCCAGCGTCAGTCGCTCCACCCGACCTGTGACCCCGAAGCCGGCGTTGGCGATGGCCACATCCAATCGCCCGAACCGCTCCACGCCGGCGGCCACCGCCCCCTCGACCTCGCCATCTCGACTGACGTCGGCCCGCAGGGGGAGGGCCCGGCCCCCCAGCCCTTCGATGTCCGCCGCCACTCCCTGCAGCCGCTCCAGCCGCCGCGCCAGCAGCACCAACGAGGCTCCGCGGCGGGCGTACTCCCGCGCCAGCCCGGCGCCGATGCCCGCGGAGGCGCCGGTTATGAGTACCACCTTGCCCTGCCCGGATCTCGCCATCCTCACCCCCGTGCCGACTACCCGGCCCTCCAGTGTGGCGCAGCCGGACCGCCGCGCACAACCGGCGCGGGTGAGACGCTACCATGGGGAGCCGTGGACATCCCTGCATTCGCCGCGAGCCCGAGAGCCGCCATCGGCGGGTGGCCGGTGGCGGCGGTGGCCAGCGTGGCGGCGGTCGCGGCCCTAGGCATGAGCCTGGGAGGCGCCCGGGCCCTGCGGCCGCCCGGCTACTTCACCAAGTACACCTCGGCAGCGACGCTCCCGGCTGACCAGCTGCTCGAGCGGGCCGCCGACTACTCTCCTCTGTACCTGGGGCTGGCACGGAGGGTGGTGCCCCGGTGGGGCAAGACCGGGCTGCTGGTCATCAACGTGGCCGCCCACGCCGGCACCGCCGCGGCGGTGGCCGCCGTGGTGGCGCTGACGGCCGGGTTGGGGTGGGGGGTAGCGGCGGGACTGGCGGCGGCCAGCTACCGCCCCTTCCTGGTCTACACCGCAGTGCTGGAGCCGGAGGCGGTGCTCCTGATGCTGTTGGCCGGCGCCCTGCTGGCCGCAGCGCTGGCCCGTGCCAGGGGGGGTGGGGGAAGTCTCCTCCTTGCTGCAGCCTCGGGTGTTTTTCTCGGCCTGGCCGGGTTGGCGCGACCCTCCTGGCTGGCGCTGCTGCCTGTGTGGGCGGTGTGGGTAGCGTGTGCAAAGCCGGGGGGCCGACGGATCGAACGGGCGGCGGCGGTGCTGTTGGGCGCAGTGGTGGTTCCGGTGCCAATTTTGGCTCTAGGCGGGAAGGCCACCGGCGGCGTGGCGCTCATGAACCCCGGGCCGGTGTTCTACGAAGGAAACGGCCCCCAGGCCAGCGGCGCCCCGGGGGTGCAGCCGGAGCTCGTCAAGCGCTTGGAGGCGCTGCGCGGGGAGGGGGGAGACTGGGCCCACGTGGCCTACCGGCAGCTGGCCGCGGTCGCCATGGGGCGGGAGGTCACGTCGGCAGAGAGCAACCGTTTCTGGACTTACCTCGCGCTGGAATACCTTCGGGACGACCCCGTGCGGGCCCTGCGCCAGTTCTTGAGCAAGGCCTGCTACGCCTTGTCTCCCCATGAGTTCCACGACCTGCCCGAGGCGGAAGAGCTGGACCGCCGCCTCAGGCGAAGGCTGCCGTGGGGGTTCGGGGTGCTGCTGGTGCTGGCCGTCGTCGGTCTGCCCGGCGCCGTGCGGACCGCGGGGGGGGCCTGGCTGGGACCGCTCCTGGTGGCCATGGTGAGCTTGGGGGTCCAGGTTGTCTTCTATGCCTCCGCCCGCCAGCGCCTGCCGTTGGCGCTGGCGATGCTGGTACTGGCCGCCGGCGGCCTGGCGGGGCTCGCCGGGGTGCCCGGTCGACGGGTGGGGGCATTCGCCTACGCGGGGGTTGCGGTGGTGTTGGCAGCCAGCTGGCTGAGCGCCCCGCTGGCCGCCTTCCGGAGCGCGCGCTTCAGTACGCTCCTGGGCCCGCCGCCACCCGCGCCGGTGGCGGCCTGGCTGGACGGCCGCGCCTGGCGACCGGGGGTGGCGCTGGCCGCCGAGCGGGCGGTCCTGGCGGAGGAGTGGCAACCCCAGGGGGAGGGTGGGAGGCTGGAGCGGTTCCTCGCTCCCGCCCTGGCCAGTGGGGTTCCCTGGCTGCGCGGGCAGGCGCGCTTGTCCCTGGCCCTCGACCGCGCCGCCCGAAAGGAGGTGGGGGAGACAGTCGCCGCCGCCTGCCGGGCAGCGACCGAGACGCCCGGAGTTGTGCTCGCCCGGGCGCTGTGCGCCGCGGGGCAGGGGGTACCGGGAACCGGGGAGGATGGGACGTGGCGCCCGGCCGGCGTGGACCCGGCGAGCGCCCGCCTGGCCCTGGCCCGGGCGCTGGTGATCCTGGGAGAGCCCTCGGCCGCGGTGAGGGTGGCGGCGCCGCTGCTGGCGGCCTTTCCCGAGCTGGCCAGCGATCTGGCGGTGCCGTAAACCCGGCAGGCAGAGGTTGCGTATACGCGGGCGGGGTGGCGTAGACTCTGCCTCACCGTGGGCACCTACGGTGGCGTGAGATAACCCCCGCCTGCCCCACCGCAAGAGTCTGCGGAGGGCGCAGGCCCGTTGGATCCAACGGCACGAGAAGGAGGTCACGTTGAGAGAGAGAACTCGTATTCACTACCCCTGGCTGGTGTTGCTGGCCCTCGGGGCCCTCACCGCGCCGGCGCTGGAGGCGCAGGATCTGGCCTCCTTCGAAAAGCGCCTCACTCAGCACCGGCTCGACAACGGGCTGACGTTCCTCATCTACGAGCGGCCCACCGCGCCGGTGGTGTCGTTTTTCACCCACGTGAACGTCGGGGCGGCCCAGGAGGTCCCTGGGATCACCGGACTCGCCCACATGTTCGAGCACATGGCGTTCAAGGGCACAACGACCATCGGCACCACCGACTGGGAAGCCGAGAAGAAGGCGCTGGCCAAAGTGGACGAGGCCTACCACGCCCTCTACCGGGAGCGCACCCGGCTGGGCGGCGGCGATCCAGAAACCCTGGCCCGCTTGGAGGAAGAGTTTAAGAAGGCTCAAGAGGAGGCGGACGCCTTCATCAAGCCCAACGAGTTCGGGGAGATCATCGACCGCGAGGGCGGCGTGGGCCTGAACGCCGGCACCGGCTCGGATCAGACGGTCTATTTCTATTCACTGCCCGCCAACAAGGTTGAGCTGTGGGCGTACCTGGAGTCGGAGCGCTTTCTGGACCCTGTGCTGCGGGAGTTTTACAAGGAACGCGACGTGGTGATGGAGGAGCGGCGCCTGCGCACCGAGAGCCAGCCCATTGGCCGCCTGATCGAGCAATTCGTGGCCACCGCCTTCCTCGCCCACCCCTATAAGCAGCCCGTGATCGGCTACATGAGCGATCTGGAGTCGTTCTCCCGCGAGGACGCCGAGGCGTTCTACCGCGTCCATTACGTCCCCGCCAACATGGTCATCGCCATCGTCGGCGACGTCCGCGCCAGCGACATCATCCCCATGCTGGAGAAGTACTTCTCCCGCCTGCCTGCGGGCCCGACTCCGCCGCCGCTGCGCACCGTCGAGCCTCCCTCCCTGGCTGAAAAGCTCATCCGTATGCCCGACCCCTCCCAGCCCATTTACCTGGAGGGGTACCACCGTCCTGCCGCCACCCACCCCGACAACGCGGTGTACGAGGCCATCGCCGAGGTGCTGTCCACCGGCCGGACCTCCCGGTTGTACCGGTCGCTGGTGCGGGACAAGAAGATAGCCGCCCAGGCCGCGGCCTTCAACGGCTTCCCAGGGGACAAGTACCCCAACCTGCTGTTGTTCTTCGCTGTCCCCGCCCCCGGCCACAGTAACGAGGAGGTTCAAGCCGCCATCCGCGAGGAGATCGAGAAGCTCAAGAATGAGCCGATCACCGACGACGAGCTGAAGATGGTCAAGACCCGTGCTAAGGCGGAGCTGATCCGTGGACTTGGCTCCAACACCGGCATTGCCTCGCAGCTGGCCGAGTACCAGACGCTGTTCGGCGACTGGCGCGAGCTGTTCCGGGAGGTGGAGCGCATCGAAAAGGTCACCAAGGAGGACATCATGCGCGTCGCCCAGGCGACCTTCGTGCCCACCAACCGGACGGTGGCGATGATCGTCACCAAAGACGAACAGTGAGGGAGGGGGGCATGTACACTTCCCGTCGTTTCGTTGCCATCCTCCTGGCGGTGGCTCTGGCGGCACCCGCCGTGGCCCAGGTAAAGAGTTACCAGGAGATCACCTACCCGCCGCTGCCGGCCTTCAACATCCCCAAACCCCAGGTCGTCACCCTGAAGAACGGCCTCACCGTGTACATGCTGCAGGACCGGGAGTTGCCCCTGGTGCAGATCTCGGCGCGCATCCGCACAGGCTCCAACTACGAGCCGGCCGACAAGACCGGCCTCGCCCGCCTGATGGCCGCGGTGCAGCGTACCGGCGGGACGGCGCGCATGAGCGGCGACGCCATTGATGACTTCCTCGCGGTGCGGGCGGCCAGTATCGAAACCGGCATGGGCGGCGACTCGGCGTTTGCCAACATGGACTGCCTCAAGGGCGATGTGCCCGAGGTGCTGCGCGTTTTCGCCGACATCCTCCGCACCCCCGCTTTCGCCGACGACAAGCTCCAAATCGCCAAGGTGCAGGCGCGCACCGCCGTCGCGCGCCGCAACGACAACGTCAACGCCATCACCGGCCGCGAATTGCAGCGGCTGGTGTACGGGGAAGACTCGCCCCTGGCTCGCAACGAGGAGTACGCCACCATCGCCGCCATCACCCGCGACGACCTCCTCGCCTTCCACCGCAAGTACTACCACCCCAACAACGTCTACCTGGGCGTGGTGGGTGACTTCGAGCCCAGGGCTATGCTGCGCCTGCTGGAGCAGGTGTTCGGCGACTGGCCTCGGGGTCCGCGTTTTGCCGAGCCCCCCGCCGCCTACCGCAAGGCGCCCCGGCCGGGGGTGTTTTACATCGAAAAGACCGACGTCACCCAGGCCAACATCGCCATGGGGCACCTGGGCATCGAGATGTCCAACCCGGACTTCTTTGCCGTGCAGGTGCTTAACGAGGTCCTGGGCGGCTCCTTCGCCAGTCGCATGTTCTCCAACATCCGCTCCAAGAAGGGCCTGGCCTACAACGTTTACGGTGCCGTGGGGGCCGGCTACACCACGCCCGGCATCCTGCGCGCCGGCATGCAGACCAAGCTCGACAAGATGGGCGAGGCGGTGGAGGCGCTGCGGGAGGAGCTCAAGGGCATCATCGCCAACCCGCCCACCCCCGAGGAGCTGGCGCGGGCCAAGGAGTCCATCCTCAACTCCTTTGTCTTCAACTACGACTCCTCCGCCAAGATCCTGCGCCAGCAGATCCTGTACGCCTACTACGGTCTGCCCGCCAACTTCCTGGAGACCTACCGCAACAATATCGAGAAGGTCACCGCTGCCGATGTGGCCCGAGTGGCCAAGGCGTACGTCAGGCCGGACCAGCTGTCGCTGCTGGTGGTAGGGGACGCCAGCAAGTTCGATCGGCCCCTGTCCACCTTCGGCCCGGTGACCACACTGGACATCACCATCCCGCCACCCCCGGACACCACCGCCAAGGTGGAAAAGACCGAACAGGCGGCCGACGCCGGGCGGGCGCTGTTGGCCAGAGCGGCCCGCGCCCTCGGCGGCCCCGATGCCGCCAAGGTGCGAGCCATCTCCTCCTCCGCCACCATGACCATCTCCATGGGCGGCCAGTCCATGAGCATGAAGAGCAGCGACCTGATCGTCTTCCCCAACCGGGTGCGGCAGGTGGTCTCCAGCCCCATGGGGGAGCAGGTGGTCGTCATCGACGGCAGCGAGGGGTTCATGGTCATGGGCGGCCAGGTCCGGCCGTTGCCGGCTTCCATGGTGGAACAGCAGCAGAGCGAACTCAAGCGCGACCTGCGGGTACTCGTGTGGTCCCACGCCGACCCCGAAATGGAGGCCGTTGCCGGCGGTGAAGATCTGGTCGACGGACACCCCTGCACCATCCTGCAGGTAACCTACAGGAAAGCTGTCTCCCAGCTGTGCGTTGCAGCCAACGGCACGGTGCTTCGCCAGAGCTACCAAGGCACCAACCCCCTGACGGGGGCGCCGGGGCAAGTGGAACTGCGCATGTCCGACTACCGGGAGCTGGACGGTCGCCAGGTGCCCTTCCGCCAAGTGATGTTGGTGGACGGCCAGGAGGTCATGACGTCCACGCTGGAGTCGTGGCAGGTCAACCCGCCGGTGGACGAGGCCCTGTTTGCCAAGCCTGCCGCCTGAGCACTCCTCTTTCGTTGTACGCGGGCCCCCGCTCCGCGGGGGCCCATTGCTTTCGGAGCCCCGGGCAGATCGCGGCCACGGACACCGCCACGAACACGGCCATCGACACGTTCACGGGCACGGGCACGGTCAGGGACGCGAATGCCAATGAAGGGGGGGGCGCTTCCTGCTGCCGGGCTCACGTATCATTGAGGAAACGGGAGGTGCGCTATCGACGAGAAGGTGCGCACGGGTTCGTTCCCAGTGGTGAGCCGCACATCGCCGAGGCGGCCGGCCGGTGGGGAAAGCGGCGAGCAGCCGAGTGCCGCTCCCCTCGCCAGCTCGCCGGCGGGTGAGGATGCCGCGGAGGTGGTGCGAGCGCTGGTCAAGGCCGGCCGTTCGGTGATCCTCTACGACGCCTCCAACGAAGCGGTGCGCGACTTCCTGGTGGAGGTACGCCAGCGCATGGAGGCCTTCCTGGCCGCGCATGAGGAGCTGACTCTGCAAGTTCACCCCTATGAGCTGCTCCACGCCGGCGAGGTGGTGTATCTGGAGCGGGACCGTGAGCGCTCGCTGGCGCTGCGCCTATACCGCGACGGGGTGCGCCGCCTGATCTTTTCCGCCGGGCTGACCTGGGAGGAGCTGTCCCGCTTCATCTCTGTCCTGGGGGTGATGTTCAAGGGAATCCGCCACCAGGAAGAGGACTTCGTCACCCTGTTGTGGAAGGCCGATCTGGCCCACGTCAAGGTGGAGGCGGTGGCCGGCTTCCGCCCCGAGGACGACGAAGACGTACGGCGATCCGGCGAACCCGGCCGGGGGCTGGAACCCGCCAACGAGACCCAAGCGCTGATCTTCGAGGCACCCTACGAGTTCGATCACCCGGCTCCGGATTTCCGGGAGCGAGGACAGGTGGTCTGGCGGGCGCTTTCGGCCGAGGCTCGCCACCGCCTCGCCCAGGAGGAGAGCGAGGAGGACACCCCCAATCAATGCCTCACACTGGTGCGGGAGTTGATCGCCGGCATGAAGGACGTGGAGGATCGCCTGGAGGTCGCCGACGTTCTGCCGCTCGTGCGGGAGATTCGCGACTACTTGCTGGCTTCCGGGCGCCCGGACGTGCTGCTGGATATGGCCTGGATGTTGCGGGCCCGCCTGGAGGGAGAGGCCCGGCGCGACGTGCTGCTGGCGTGCCTGGACGAGCGTGCCCTAGCTCACCTCTTGACCAGGGCCAAGGACGAGGCCGAGGTGCGCAAAGCGGCGGCCTGCCTGTTGCCCGAGCACCTGGACACGGTGCTGAGGCTGGCTCAGGACAAGAGCGTGGCGTCGCCGTTCCAACTCCAGGGGCTGGCAACGCTGCTAGAAAACCTGGGCAGGGGCCAGGAGGCCGTACTGCGCGCCCATCTCTCGGCTGCCCCGGGGCCCCTCGCCGGGGTAGTGCTCTCAGCCCTGGCGCGGCTTTCGCCCGACGAGGCCGCGGCCGCCGCCGGCGAGGTGCTGGCGTCGGCCTCATCGGTGGACGCCGAGGCTCAGGCGGTGGCTCTCCTCAAGGGCCTGCCCTATGGGCCGCGGGTGGGTCGGGCGCTGGCGCAGGCGCTGTCCTCGGCCAGCGAGGAGGTGCGACTGGGGGCGCTGCAGGTGCTGGCCAAAAACCGCGAGCGGCGGGTATTCGCCAGCCTCTTGGAGAAGCTGCAATCCTCCGCGGCGGTCGAACTCTCCCCCAAGGAGGCCGGGGCAATGGGCATCACCCTGGCCATGATCGATCCGCAAAAGGCCCTGGAGTCCTTCGCCGCTTGGCTCAAGCCTGCTGGACTGCTGCAGCGGGTGACCAGCCGCCCGCTGCCGGTGCAGATCGCCGCCATTTCCGGGCTGGGGCGGCTGCCCGGGGCGGCGGTCGATGAGTTGCTGGCGTGGGCGGCACAGCACGCCGCGCCGGAGGCGCGAGAACGAGCGCAGGCGCTGCTGCAACGCCGGCGGGAGGCGGCCGGCGGGGGAGGCGGCGGTGGTTGATCTGGCCATCACCTCGGCGCAGGAGGCGCTGGGCTCGGCGGTGGTGCGCGCCCAGGCGGAGGAAGATCGCGAGCTCACCAAGCGGGTGCGGGAGTTGGGGGCCGGTCTGGTGATTTCCCTCAATGGCTTGTTCCGCATGGCCCGCACCCACGCCCTCACCAATACGGCCTTCGATACTCCCGTGCACGACATGCGGGTAAGACTGCAGGCGCTGCTGGATCTGCTCGGGCCGGTGCACGTGATATGCGTTGAGGATCACATCTACGTCAACGATGTGCGCATCCGATTCGAGGGGGTGGTGGAGCAAGGCATCGCCCTGGCGGCGGAGCTGGGGCGGCACAGGGTGGGCGGCATCACCTTCAACGACGTTCTGGAGGACCAGCACGTCCGCGAGATGGTGCGGCTGTTTGCCGCCCCTGCCGCCGAGCACAATCCCCGCCATACCCTGGCCGATGGCCTGGCCGCGGTGGGTCTGCGCTCAGTGGAGCTGCACCCCATCCAGCAGTTCAAGCTGGCTGGTGACGACAGCGCGGAAATGCTCAAGGAGTTTCGCGAGACCTACGTGGCAAGCGCCGGCCACCTGGCCGAGGCCTTTGCCAGCGTTGGCCAGGGGCGGCTGCCCAACCCGCTGCTGGCGCGCCGCGCCGTCACCCAGTTCATCGATGCCGCCAACACCGAGGACATCCTGCCTCTGGCCCTGACCGCAGAGGCTGAGATTCCACCTTTCGCCCAGCACACCCTGGCGGTGACGGTGCTGAGCCTGTTAATCGGCAGGGCGGCCGGCCTCGGCAAGGCGTCGCTGGCCGACCTGGGGGTGGCGGCGATGCTGCACGACGTGGGGTTCTGCATGACCGAGCGGGGCGCCACGGTGCCGTTTTCCCGCCACACCCGCGCCAGCCTCAAAGTTTTGCTGCGGCAGCGTGGCTTCTATCAGGCCAAGGTGCGCCGCCTGTTGGCCATCCTGCAACACCATCGGCCCTGCAACGACCCGCTGGGGGTGCCCACGTTGTACGCCCGCATCATTCACCTGGCCGACGACTACGACACCCTGACCCGCGCCCGGCGCCGCCGGCCGCCGGTCTGTGTGCCCCCCGACGCGGTGGCCTGCATGGCCGCCCAGGGGTTCAAGGCCTACGACGCCGACCTGCTGCAGGCCATGCTCAACGTGCTGGGGCCCTACCCGCCTGGCACGCTGATGCGGCTCAAGGACGGGCGGGTGGTGGCCTCCATCTCCACGGTGCGCTCGCCAGAGAGCTTCCGCACCCCCCTGTGTCGCCTGCTGCGGCGGGCGGACGGAACCCGGCCGCAAGCGGAGCAGGTGGTGGATCTGGCGCGGGAAGGGGAGGTGGCCGCGATCGTGCGCGGGACGATGCAGTGAAGCAGCGTCGGGAGACAACCTGGGGGCCCGGGCTCGCCTTCCTCTACCTGTGTCTTTCCAGCGCCGCCGCCCTTGCCGGGTCACCCCCCGTGCTGCGCCCCGGCGCCAACCCCGACCCCTTGCGCCTGGCGTCGCTCCCCTTCGATCTAGGCGAAGGGATGGACGTGGAGCCGGGCCAGTGGCGCATCACCGCCTCTCTGAATTACGTCAACCTGTGGAATCACACCTGGCACACGGTGGCGTATCACCGGGAGGTGGGGCGGATGGGGCTGGAACTCTCCAGTGAGGAGCTGACCAGCCTGGCGGCCCGCTACCCCGACGAACACTACCAGTTCCTGGACGTGGAGGGGTGGTGGACACAGCTGTGGGTGCAGCGAGGTCTTGGCCGCGGCGTGACGGCAACCCTGCGGATCCCCCACCTGGAGATCGGACGGCCGCACTGGGACGGGGTGGCGGAAACGTGGCACGAGAAGCTGGGCTTGCCCGATTTCGACCGCCACGAGTTCCCGCGCGGCCAGAC
>CALEVZ010000013.1 GCA_937924755.1 uncultured bacterium | reverse complement strand
TACGGCTACCTCGCGCACACCCTCACCCACCTGTTCTTGCCGGCGCTCGTATTGCCCGCCGGGAAGCACCCAGGTCGCGACGGCCGCCAGCAGAACCAGGGAGAACACGATCACGAACACATCCGGGACCTTCTTGGTCACGACCTACCTCCCCACGCCCGTTGGCGCGCTGCCAAAAGATGGTATCCGATGCGCCGCTGTCTGCGGGCGGGAGGCCCGGCCTCCCGGGTGGGCGGCGGGACACGGCCATGGTCACTGGCACGGACACTGGTATGGACAAGGGCACGGATACGGTTACCGACACGGAAACGGGCACCGTGTCGGCCGGGGCAAAGCCCACCGACCGTGGGGGCGGGCCAGGGGCCCGCGCACCCAGGCACGGATAGGGTTACCGACACGGTCGCGGGCACAGGAACCGTCACAGACACGGTCACGGGCGCAGCCGCCCATGCCTCCTCCAAGAATTGCTAAAAAAGTTGTACCCGGTACCGGATTCTCCGGGCGAGTGCGGGGGGTTCGTGGGATCGAGACGACGGTGGAAGGGGAAGGGGTCGCCGGATCCCCCGAAAAAGGAAAAAGATGGAGGCGACGGGCGGATTCGAACCGCCGAGTGAGGGCTTTGCAGGCCCCTGCCTTACCACTTGGCTACGTCGCCTACCACAGCGCAGTGTAGCGAGCGGCGGCAAACGCTGTCAACGCCGGCGCGGCTGGCCGGGGGCGGAAATCGGCTCCAGGCGGCGGCAGGTCTGCCCTCGCGGTAAACCGGGGGGAGGGACGCTCGGCTTAAAGGCCCTCCTGGCTAAGTCGATGGGCGGAGCGGAATGGTTGGTTATCCACGGAAGTTGGAATAAATGGTAATTTAAGGTCCGAAGTAACGGCATCAGGCGCCGTAGGGGCGCCAAGAAGCGGCGAAAGGAACGAGACATGAGCTGGTCGTTGCGCATTGCCCGGGTTTTCGACATCGACATCAAAGTGCACCTGACGTTCGTGTTCATCCTGATGCTGGGGGCGCTGCAGTGGGGGCGGCCCCACGGTCCCCAGGGCGCAGTGTTCGGGGTGCTGCTGATGCTGGGGCTCTTTGCCTGCGTGACCCTGCACGAGCTGGGCCATTCGGTGATGGCCCAGCGCTTCGGCGTGCCGGTGCGGGAGATCGTGCTGCTGCCGCTGGGGGGGGTGGCGGTGCTCGGCAAGAACCCCGACAAGCCGGTGCAGGAGCTGCTCATTGCCGTCGCCGGGCCGGCCGTCAACGTGGTGATTGCCGCTCTGCTGATTCCGGTCACCGGCTGGGTCACCGCCGCCGCCGGCATGGATCCCCTGGACCTCGCGTCGCTGTTCGGCACGCCCTCGCTGCCCACCTTCCTGCTGTGGATGCTCAAGGCCAACGTGGCGCTGGTGCTGTTCAACCTCCTGCCAGCCTTTCCCCTGGACGGGGGGCGCATCCTGCGTGCCCTGCTGGCCATGCGCACCGGTTACGCCCGCGCCACCCGTCTGGCGGCCGGCATCGGCCAGGTGGCCGCAGTGGCCCTGGGGATTCTGGGGGTCATGGGTGGCAATTTGCTGCTGGTGCTGGTGGCGGTGTTCATTTTCTTCGGGGCGGGGATGGAAAGCGCCCACGCCCAGGCCAAGAGCGTGCTGTCCTCCCTGCGCATCGGCGAGGCCTACAACAAGCACGCCATCGCCCTCTCCCCCGCCGATCGCGCCAGCCGCGTGGTGGACTACATTCTCACCTCCTACCAGCCCGACTTTGCGGTGCTGCAAGGCGGCCGCTTGCTGGGGGTGGTGACCCGGGAGGGCCTCTTGAAGAGCCTCGCCACCGAACCCGAGGACGTGTACGTGACCGCCATCATGGAGCGGGAGGTGCTGCGGGTGCCGCCGCAGCTGGGGGTGGACGAGGTGCTGGAGCGCATGGGAGAGGCGGGCGCCCGGGTGGCGGCGGTGCAGGACGGGGAACGCTTCCTGGGCCTGGTGAGCAGGGAGGACTTGGCCGAGGCCCTGGCGGTGGTGTCGTTCCTGCAGCGCCAACGGCTGCTGGCGGCCCGGCAAGCGGTCTGATGCCCCTGGCCGTCGGGCGCCGGAAGCGGGAGGGGTCGCGACACGACCTTGACACAAGAGGGGGCGGTGGGACAATGGCGATGGATGTGGCAGCACTCCAGCCAAGGAGGTAGTCTCATGGCCGGCACGCACCTCTTTCTGGCAAGAATTGGATTGGCAGTGGCAGTAGTGGGGGCGGTGGCGGCGGGTGCGTTGCTGCTGTCCGGACCCCAACGCTCGGAGGCCCAGGGGCAGGTGGCGGTAACGTCCGCCGAGACGGTCTACTTCATCCCGGCGGCGGCGCAGCTGACCGGGGCGGCCGGCACCAATTGGCGCACCGACGTGGAGATCGTCAACCCAGGGACAACCCAGGCGGCCTTCACGGTAGCATTGCTCAAACACGAGACGGACAACACTGCCCCCCAAACCCGCAGTTTCACCCTGGAGGGGGGGAGGGCGGTGCGCTATGCCAACGTGCTGTCCTCCATGTTCGGCTTTTCGGGCAAGGCCAGCCTGCGGCTGACGGTGACCTCAGGTTCGGTGCTGGCCTCGGCGCGCACCTACAACCTGATGGTCGCGGGCAATCCCTTGAACCTGCCGGCCGGGGCCACTTTCGGGCAGTTCGTCCCGTCGTTCCTCGACACCCAGGCCATCAACCCCGGGGAGGGGGCGTTTCTCATCCAGCTCAGCCACACCCCCAACCCCTTCACCAATCAGAAGGAGGGGTTTCGCACCAACCTGGGGTACGTGAACACCACCGGCGCTGCCATACAGCTCGTCGTCGACCTTTACCGGGCCGACGGGGCGCGGTTGGGCAGCTTCAACGACTCCCTGCCGGCCTTTGGGTACAAGCAGGTGGACAAGGTGTTCGAGCGGGTGACCACCCAGGCGGTGGCGGACGGCTACGCGGTGGTGCGCACTACCGCCAGCGGGGGCAAGTTCATTGCTTACGCCTCGGTGGTGGACAACGTGATGGGCGATCCCATCTTCGTGCCCCACCGCCGTGTGACAGGATACACGCCGCCGGTTGGGACTCCCACCCCGACCCCGACACCCACCCCCAGTCCCACCCCGGCGGCCGGGTACGTGGGCTTTTTGGAGGCCACCAACGACGTGTTCACAATCCTGGAAAAATTGGGAGTGGCGGGGAGGCCGCGCTTTGAAGACATCGTACGGGACCTGCAAACCCGTGGCCTGGACGCCAAGCTGGACGAGGCGGTCTCCCGCTGGCCCGGCCTCGTGACCAAGCTTCCGAAAGGGTTGCGCATCACCTACGGGAGCGGCTTTAACCGCCGCGACGGCTCGGTGCTCAAGGGGACGGTCACGGTGGATGCCTCGGGCCTGGTGATCACATCCACCCGCATCACCGGTTCCCTGGTGGTCTCCTCCAACAGTTTCTCCAAGAACGGGAAGCCCGTGCCACTTACCACGGTGACCGTGGCTCCTGATCTCACCACCGACGCTCACCAGGTGTACGGCAGCCTGACCTTTTCCGGTAGCGGCACCACCCCGGAGGGACCGGCCTCGCTGTCCGGCAGTGTCCAGGTGTTCAGCGGAATCTGCGCCCGCTACCCCCTCGGCGGCACCGTCACCCTCAGCCATGCCGGGGCAACCCGGACCATTACGTTCAACTCCCGCTGCGACGGCACCTTTGCCTACAGCGGGGGACCCCTCGCCTACTACTCCTTCGAGCTGCGCCCCACCAAGTGCGATGGGTCGGGGTATTCAGGGTTTGGGGTGCGGGTGGCGGTTGCCGCTGACGGCGGCGCCCTGGTGGTGGATCCCACCTGCGAGGGGTATAGCAACTACGGGGCCCGGGACCACCGCCTCTCGGGGAGCATTTCCTCCACCCAGGCGCGCATGAGCTTCCGCAGCTGGTACGGAGATCACTTCTACCAGGGGACTTTCGAGGGGACCTCCAGCAACGGCGTGCTGTACCCGGGCACAGCGCGCTACACCGTCACCGTGTACAACACCGCGTTCGACCCCAACAGCGGGGTGCTCTGCCAGAGCGGTATCTACACCGCCACCGGCGCCGAGGTGACGTTTCTCGGGCGGCCCACGTCCTACTGCCAGTAGGGGGGAAGCGGACGTGTCGGATGGCTGCGTGTGGGGGGAGGCGATGGGGTTGCTCCGTCCGACGGCGGTGACCCGGCCTGACCCTTGTGCCGTGGACCCCTCTTCCGGGGGGGGATCGTGAGTTTCTTTCGGCTGGCTTGGTGCAACGTTTGGCGGCAGCCTGCCAGGTCCCTGGCCTGCACCCTGGCGGTGGGGATGGGAGCCTCGTTTTACCTCATCTTCACCGGCAGCGCGGCCGCGTTTCTCGAGCAGTTCGAGCGCATGGGCCGGCTGCTGGGGGCCGAGCTGGTGGTCCACCGCAGCCGGGCCACCTCCCCCTGGAGCGCCACCCTCACCGCCGGTGAGGTGGTCCAGCTGGCGGCGGTGGAAGGGGTGCGGCGGGTGCATCCGGTGGCCATCGGCCGCACCGACGTACTGGGGGACCACTTTTTCATGGTGTTCGGGCTGGACCCCTCGGCGGCCATGGCGGCGGGGCTGCGGCAACTCGATGGGCGGCTGCCGCCGCCCGGCGCGCAGGAGGTTGCCGTGGGGACCTTTGCCGCCCGGCGCCTGGGGCTGGCGGTGGGCGGCACCTTCGACCTGATGGGGCGGCGGCTGGCCGTGGTGGGGGTGTACCGCACCGGGCACAGCCTGCTGGATCACGGGGCGATCCTGCCCTTGGGGCTTGCCCAAGAGCTGTTCAACTTGGGCGACCACGTGAGCTTCGTACTGGCGGCAACACGGGAAGGGGTGGATCCGAGCCGGATGGCAGAGGATATCTCTGCTATCTACAGCGGTTTGGAGGCAACCACCACGGACATGTGGGTGTCCATGTACGGGCAGTTCCAGCTGGCGAGGTCCTTTCTCCATTTCTTGGCGGTGCTGTGCCTGGTGGTGGCCATGGTGTCGGTGTCCGCCGTGCTGCAGCTGGCACTGCTGGCGCGGGCGAGGGAGTACGCCATCCTGCGGGCTCTGGGGTGGCGGCGGGCTACGGTGGGGGTTGTCATTGTCGCCGAAGTGGGGGTCTTCGCAGTGCTGGGGGCGCTGCTGGCCCCCCTGCTGGGGGAGACGCTGCTGCTGGCGGTGGGCCCCCTGCGGGCCGAGTCGGCGGGATTCGTGGCGCCCCACGTGAACCTGCGGCTGATCCCGGAAACCCTCCTGGCCACCGTGGCCGCCAGCCCCCTGGGGGCGCTGCTGCCCGCCTGGAGGGCGGTGCGCCTGGCCCCCGCCCGTACCTTGCGCCTGCCATGATTCCCGAGCCCCCCTCCCTCCGCCGTGGTGTGCACCTGCTGGCCCGGGGCCTCGGCCGGTCCTTCGAGGGGGGGCTGGTGCCGGCGGTGCGGCGGGCGGACCTGGAAGTGCAGCCGGGGGAGGCGGTGGCCATCATGGGCCCCACCGGCTGTGGCAAGTCCACCCTGTTGGCGATGCTGGCGTTGTTGGAGCCCCCCGAGGTGGGGGAGCTCGTCCTGGATGGGGTGCCGGCGGCGCGGTTGGGCTCGGGGGAGCGCGTGCGTCGGGAGCTGGTGGGGATCGTGTTTCAGTTCCACTACTTGCTTCCCCACCTGTCGGCCGCGGAAAACGTCCTCCTGCCCCTGGCCGGGTCGGCTCTCTCGGCCCAGCAGCGCCGGGAGAGGGTGGCCGAGCTGCTGCACGCCCTGGGGCTGGAGCATCGCGCCCGCACCCTGGCGGCCCGGCTTTCCGGGGGGGAGCGGCAGCTGGTGGCCCTGGCCCGGGCCCTGGTGAACCGACCGCGCCTGATCCTGGCCGACGAGCCCACCGGAGCGGTCGACTCAGCCACGGGGAAGCTACTGCTGGATCACCTCTTCGCCCCGGCGGGCGGGGGGACACCCAGCATCGTGCTGGTCACCCACGATCCCGCGGTGGCGGGGCGCGCCCACCGGGTGCTACCCATGCGGGACGGGGTGCTTCCCGCCTGACGAGGCCCGGCGGGCGCCGGCGGGTCGCCGACGCGTCTCACGGAGCCCGGGCGCGTGCCTGCTCCACCAGCGGCGCGAGGCGCGGGGTCAGCCAGCCCTTTGCCTTGATGGTGGCGGCGAGGGCGGCGCCGCCGAGGTCGGGCCGGGGGTCACCGCCCCGCGCCGCGAAGCTGATCCGCGCCGTCGAGACCTACCTGCCGGCCTCCCTGCGGCAGCGCTGCCTGGCCCACAATATGCCGAACACCGCCGGCAAGCCGCCGAACTGCTCTCGTGCGGAGCTCACCCAGTTGGCACAGGCCGCCTCCCAGCCGCCCTCGGAGGCGCCGGTGCGGGTGTTTGCGGGACGACCTCGTCGAGCGCTGCCAGAGGGCGTACCCCACCGCTGGGCGCCGGTTTCATGAGGACTGCGGGGCGTGCATCGCGCACCCCGCCTGCCCGCCTTGCGTCGGTAAGGTCATCCGCACCGCCAACCTCCCGGCGAGGCTGTGTGAATGAGGAGCGCCGCCAGACCACGACTCTCGATTTTTTCTTGAGCGAGCGGCCGGTGCTCGCGCGGAGGTGCGCCGCGATGCTCCGGGCCGCCGACAGCTTCCGGGACATCCGGATCGGTGAGCTCGAGCTCGGCCGGCTCGAACGCCTCCGCGGGCAGCTCATCGACAAGCACGGTGAGGCGACCACGAAGGCCGCCACCGAAAACCCCGGCTCGGCTCCCTTTTGTACAGCAAGGATCGGAGTTGACCCTGTCGGAGGCGTGGCTGAAACCGAAACGAGACATCGCGCAACGCCGTAGTAAACTCGCGCTAGTCCCTGACCATCAACGCCAACAGAAAGGAACTCGCGAGCGAGGTGGCTGCCTGCCGCGCCGCCAGCTTCAGGGCGACGCGAGCTCCCAACTCCTTGCCCACCGTCCACAGGGTCACCAGGCAGGCGGTGAGGGTAGAGGCTAGATACACCAGCACGAACAGTTGCCCCACTGTGAGGGATGCCAGCAGCGCCCCCTGTCCCTGATTGAGGATGAGCATTCCATCCTTGCGCACGACGGCCAAGACAACGCCCGGTGCTACCGCCCCCGGTAAACCAAACACCTCCATCAGCGGCGACAATTGCGCTGCCAGCCAATCGAGCAAACCCACAAAGGCAAGGGTGGCTCCGAGGGCACACATCAGAAGGAAGATCGGCATGGCCTGCCCGAGAAACTGCCCCAGCACGGCCCGCACCCGCCAGTGCACGGCGCGCCAGGTGGGTTTCTGCACGAAGGCGCGATCGATGAAGCGCTGGCCGGCAGCCGGCGCCAGCGGCCGGTGCCAAAGTCGCGTATGCATCGCCCCCACCAGGAAGACGAGCACCAGGTAAGGCGCGAACAGGCCGGGGTGGCCGGCTGCAGCAAAGAGGGAGAGCGTGGCACCGATCTGGTAGCTGCACGCCGACCCGTAGGCGATCAGAGAGGTACACGCCTCCCGTGTGCGGCGGCTGCACGTCCGGCTCGAAAACACAGCCACGACGTTGCAACCGTACCCAGAGAGCACGGGGATGAGGTCGCGGCCGTCCAGCCCGAGGTGTCGCAGCCAAGGGTCGAGACTCCCTGTGATTCGGTCTTTCAACCCCGTTTCCTCGCTGATTGCCACGCTCAAACCGATGAACAACACCACCGGAAACGCCCAGAGGAACGAGTACGAGCCCAGGGTGACGATGCCGTACGTGCCAACCAGGGCTTCGTGGAGCAGCGGAACCGCCGTCGCCAGCGGCGCACACCCCGCCACGACTGGCTCGATGACGGCGGCCTCTACCAACGGCTGCAGGTTGTTGGCCAGCAGGTACGCCAGGTACACCGGGGTGGCGAAGAGAGCGAAGACGCTCAGGAGAGAAAGGACCACGCCCCAGCGCCGGCGCTCGAACAGGGTGGGCTGCGGCCGGACGATGGGAATTTCGGGCAACGCGAGGTCCTGCACCGGCCGCCGCACGAACGGCGTGGCCGTCTGCACGGCTTCCAGCAGTGTCAGGCGCTCGGCCCGCGTCATTTTCCGCGCGTTGACCAGCACGACGGGGATCTCCAGTGCCGTGGCATACGCTGCGAGGGCCGTCCGCAGCCGGGGGTGACTGCGGTCTGCGAAGGTGAAGATCAGCGCGGCCCTGCGGCCGGCCACGACGGGCCCCAGCTGCTCCAGCAGCGCTGCCACCTCGGCGCGGGCGTGCGTGCCGCGCGCGACGAGCAGCACCGTGTCGGCGTTCGCAACGGCGCCCAAGGCCAGTGCGGTCGTGGCGCTGTCGTCCGCCCAACGCAGCCCCGGCGTATCCACGACCTGCCGGGTGTCTCCAGCCAGCGGCGCGGCGCGCACCTCGACCGTCGAACCCCGAAAGTTCACCTCGTCGCCTGTCGCCTGTCCTGTCAAGGCACGGAAAAGCGCCGACTTACCCACCGACTCGAGGCCGACCAGCACGATGGCCGGTGGCGACACCGTGGCAGAATCCGTCGTCGTCATGACGCCTCCTGAACGAGGGCGCCGCCTCGGCGAACCCCTCCGGCGGCGCCTCGGACACCCGCGCGGCCCGGCGCCGGCAACGGTCGCAACAACCATGAGCTAGCACGCACAGGCGACGCCGCAGCAACTCAGGTCGTCCAGATACATCGACGCCTGCCGGTACTGTTCGAGAACCGCCGTATCGAGGCCCAGTCGCTGCGCAATAGCGTTGCCAATGACTGCAAAGCGCTGGCGGAATTTATAGATGAAACAAAAGATAACCTTGTCGTGCCGGAGCATGGGGCCGGAGAGAAACAGTCCAGGGGTGATCGTGGATTCGTCGGCCGCTTCCGTGACCAACGGGGAACCGTTTTCCTGTCGCTCGAACAAGTTGGCCACCGGCCCCAGGCTGCTACTGAAACCGGTAGCCAGAATTGGCGGCTCCGCGGTCAGCAGGCGTTCGCCGTTGGTGAGCTGGATGGCGTGACGACCGTCGGCGGTCTGTACCACCTCTTCGGCCGCCGCGGCCACAAACTGGATGCGGTTTGTCCCCCCGATCTCCCGCAGTCGGTCGAGCGTGAACGGCGACAGCGAAAGGCTGGGGTCCGGGGCTTGGCTGGCCCAGGGGGCGGCAGGGTCGACGACAGTCACCCGACGGCCGCTGCGCGCCAGATGCACCGCTGCATCCATACCGCTCTCGTAGCCGCCGATCACTACGAACTCCTCTCCCGGCAGCGCAGACCATGACGGCACAGTGGCGTAGTGACGGCACAGCACCGCGCCGGGAAACGGACGCAAATCGGGGAACTGGAACTCTCCCGTGGCCCAGACCAAAAAACGGCAGCGGATCGTTCCCCGGTTCGTGCGCAGCGTGAACCTTTTCTCTTCGCCACCGCTCTGGACATCCAGCACCTCCACCCCACTGCGTACCGGCAAGCGGAAATACTTGCTGATCCCCTCCAGGTACCGCGCGTATTCGGAGCCGGTGGGGTGTTCCGTGCGCAACGAGTACGCAGGGGACGTTTGAAGGGCGATGGCGTTGGGGTCCAGCATGCCAAAGCCGTTGGTGGTGAAAGACGGAGTGAGCAACCGCGTTTCCGCCGGCCAGCGGCGGAAGGAGGCGCCCACCTCGTACCGTTCGAGGATGGCGAAGCGCTGGACGCCGAGATCCCTCAGCACCACACCGCAGCCGATCCCCGCCGCCCCAGCCCCGACCACGACGACCTCGTAATCCGCTCGTTTCATGCCGAGTTTCCTCCCTGGGCAGGATGCTAGGAAAGCTGTCAAGAGATGCCCGCCGGATCCCGCGCCCTCGGCGCATGGCACTGCACTGCGGAGCCGTCGCAGACGGCGGCGGGGTTGCCCTCGATGGGTTTGCCAGACGAGCTCGGGCCATGGGATCCATCGTCCGCCGTCGCCGCTCCGTGTTCGCGATTTTGCGGAACAGCCAGCGACGTGCCGATCGACTTGGCTCGTTTACACGGTTTGCAACACGAGCGAATCTGGAAGGACCGTTGCAAGAGCCCGAAGGCGATACCAAAAAGAGAAGAGCCTGTCGTTTCGGTGACGTTCTCACCGTGCTGTAAACGGGGGAGGCGTCGAACCCCCCGAAGCCAGGCGGGTAGCCTCGGGTAGGGAAGTGGACGGGGGAGGGCTCAACCGATGAAGAAAGTTCACCGTCGCAGGTGACGCGGGAGCAGATTGCGGCCCTACGTGCAGGGAATGGGCGAGAGAGAACGAGCCGGTCAGCCCGTTGGTGCGCTTGGCGGTCAGGCGTATGGTCGAGGAGGCGCTGGAGAGAGGGGCCTGGACCTCCTCGGCCGGGAGTGCGACGCCAGGCGAGGTGATGGGAAAAACTGGCCAGGGAGATGTCCGCGGACGTGGGCTCGACGCGGGACAGCCAGGGGATCTTTGCTGACGAGCAAGGACGCAGCCTGCTCTCGCGCCCTGCGGTCAGCGCGGTGATCGAGGCGCTGTGAGAGGACTACCAGGCCTTCGCCACCCGCGGACAGTCCGACATCAGACCGCTGGTTTGGCTTCTTCCGATGCCTCATCCGCCTCCTGCGCGTGGTCCGGTGTCCGTCCCGCAGCAGCCACCGGCGCCAAGGTCTCGTGATCCACGAGCCTCCGCTCGACCGGCTTCTCCGCTCGCCTTGGCCGCGGCCCGCGTCGTCTGATTCGCGCCTCATGTCCCAAAAGCGTGCGCCTGCTCGAGCAGCGGGGCCAAGCTCGGGGACAGCCAGCGGTTCCCCGCGATGGCGCCCGCCAGGGCGGCGGCGGCGCGGCGGGCCGTCTCCCGCCGCTCCTCCCCGGTGGCCAAGCGGGCCCGCAGCAGCTCGAGCTCGCCACGCAGGGCCAGGGTGTCGGGGCTGGCGGGGAGGTCGGCCAGAGCCTCGAAACCCGCCTCGATCTCAGCGAAGGCGCGGGGCGGGCGGCGGGCCAGCCAAGCAGCCCGCTCCAGGTGCACCCGGGCCAGCTCGCGTCGGGCCTCTAGGTAGGCGGGGTTGATGGCCAGGGCCCGTCGCAGGGCTCCCTGGGCGCGGGCGAAGATGGGGTCGGGGTCGCGACCCTGGGCGAGGAGGGTGCGGGCCTCCAGGAGGTGGCACAGACCCTCGGCCATGACCGCCTCGGCGTCGACCGGGTTGATGGCCTGGGCGCGGGCGAGGGCCTGGCGGGCACGGGCCAACGCCGGGGCGGGGGAACGTTTCTGCCGGTGCTCCCAGGCGGCCTGCACGCGATAAAGTTGACCCAGGTTGGTGTAGGCAAAGGGGTCGTCGGGGTTGAGGGCGATGGCCCGCTCCAGTGCTTCTAGCCCAGCGGTCAAGGGTGCCGTGGGGTCGCTGTCCTGGGAAAGGAGATGGCTACCTCGCTCGACGGCGATGAGCCCCAGGTTGTTGAGCGCCACCCCGTCGGCCGGATTCACCGCGAGGGCTCGCCGCAGCACCTCCTCCGCCCGGTCGAAGGCCTCCTTCCCCTCCCCGCCGTGGGCGTACTCCCAGCGGCCGATGGCCCACAGGGCCACGCTCAGGTTGTCCATGGCCGCCACTAGGTGAGGGTGTCTGGCCAGCAGCGCCTGGAACTCGGCTTCGGCCTCACCCATGAGGGGGCGCGGATCCTCACCGCGGGCCATCCGGTCGAGGCCGGCCGCCAGCAGCGCGAGCCCCAGGTTGTTTTGGGCCAGGTACGAGGGGGGCTCCAGCTCGACGGCGCGGCGCAGGAAGTCCCGGGCCCGTTCCAGGTCCGGCCGGGGGTCGCCGCCGCCCGCCGCCGTCAGCTCGGCGCGGAAGCGGGCGGCAATTCCCAAGTAGGTCCAGGCCTGGGCGTCGCCGGGCGAGCGCTGGATCACCCCTTGGGCGCTGGCGGTGGCCTGGGCGAGGGCCGCGGAGGGGTCCTGCCCCCGCCGCGCCTGGTGCTGCGCCCACTGCAGGTGGGCGAGGGCCAGGGCGCGGTGGGCGGGCAAGTGGTCAGGGTCTGCAACCAGGGCCTGTCCGCAGGCGGCCAGCGCCTCTTGATACGAGGTTTCGGGGGTGGCTCCCTGCTCGGCTCGGGCCAAAAAGGCGGTGTTGGCGACCTCACACAGCCCGCTGTAGCCAAGGGGGTGGCTGGGCGCCTGCGCCACCGCCTGCTGGTACGCCTCCCTCGCCTGGGCGAGGGCGGCCAAGGCTTCGGTCGTGGCGCCCCGTTCCAGCAGTTCTCGCCCTTGCTGGAGATACACCTCGCCCTCCAGATGCAGGGCCTGGTAGAGCCAGGGGATGCGCTGGCGGGCCCGGCGTGCCTTGGCGAGGGCATCGTCCAGGCGCTCCTCCAGGAAGGCGATCTGCGCCTCGGCCAGCTCCGGGGCCATGAGGACCGCACCCCTGGCCTGCTCCAGGAAGGCCAGGGCCGGGCGGCGGAACGCCTCATCTAGCTGCCGGTGCCGCGCCCGCTGCAACTCGGGGTCCCCCAGCCGCTGGCTGGAGGTCAGCGCCTCCCGGTAGCGGGCGATCAGCACCAGGGCCAGGGCGTGGGCCACCTCGGCCGGGCGATAGCCGGCCGCCCACGCCCGGCGCAGGAACTCCTCGGCGCGGGCGTGCTCGCCCAGCGCCATGTAACCGCTGGCCAGCGCATGGTTGCCCGGCCCCGCGCCGATCCGGCCCGCTCGGGCGGCCTCGGCGGCGATCCAGTCTAGACGCTCGCGAACGCGGGCCAGCTCCGGCCGGATGTCGTGGAGGGGACGGGAAACCACCAGCCGGACGCTCTCCTCCAAAGTGGTGAGCTCCCGGGCGAAGGTCTGGGACAGCTCCGCCTGGCGGCGCACCGCGACGACCGAACTAACCGCCAGAAATGTGGCCCCGGCCACCGCCACCAGGGCGAGGGTGGCGGCCCCCGCCGCGACCCGGTTTCTCTTCAGCCGGCGCAGGATCACGTACCAAGAGGAGCGGGCGCGAGCCGTCACTGGTTCGTCGGCCAGAAAGCGCTCCATGTCCTCGGCCAGGGCCAGGGCGGTGGGGTAACGCCGGGCGGGGTCCTTGTCCATGCAGCGATCGACGATGGCGGCCAGGTCGGCGGGCAGCTCGGGGCGGCGACTGCGCAGCGGCGGGGCGTCGTCCTGCAGTACCTTGACCAGCACTTCGGCGACCGTGCCCTCAAAGGGAGGAGACCCGGAAAGAACCTCGAAGAGGGTGGCGCCCAGGGCGTATACATCGGTGCGGGGGTCGATGGCCGCAACCTGGCCGCGCACCTGCTCTGGGGCCATGTAGCTGGGGGTGCCCAGCACCGCCCCCTCGACGGTGTGCCCGCTGGCCCGGGTGAGGTCGCGGGCCAGGCCGAAGTCGAGGATGAACGGTCGCCAGCGCCCGTCGGCGGTGCGCTCCACCATGATGTTGGAGGGCTTGATGTCGCGGTGGATGAGCCCCTCTAGATGGGCGGCGTGGAGGGCACGGGCCACCTGCGCGCCGATCTCCGCCACCTCGCGGCTGGTCAACTCCCCGGCGAGGGAGCGCAGCGTGCGGCCATGGATGAACTGCATGGAGATGTAGAGGCGCCGGGCCACCTCGCCGACCTCGTAGATCTGGCAAATGTTTTCGTGGTCGACGCGGGCCTGGGCGCGGGCCTCCCGCAGACACGCCTCCGCCACCACCCGATCATCGGCGCGCAGGAATTTGAGCGCCACCCAGCGTTCCAGGCGCGGGTCGAAGGCGCGGTACACCGTGCCCATGCCGCCCTCGCCCACGACCGAGAAGTGAATGTAGCGGCTCCAGTCGGTCGGTACCTCTGGAGGCCGTTGGCCGGCCGGGGGCGGGGCTCCGGCCACCTGGCCACGGTCGACGGGCGGTGGCAAGGGTAGCGCCGCTTCTCTAGGGGGTTCGGCGCGAGTGGGCGGGTCCCCGGTCACCTCCAGGATCAGCTCCGCCAGCTGCGCTCGTCGCAGCTCGCCATGTTCCACCAGCCACTCCAGCACCCCGTCGGCGGCTGCGACACCGTCGAGGGCCGCGGTGGCCACTGCCCGGGTGGCACTTTCCAGCGCGGCAGGGGCCACCAGCCTGCGCTCACGCACCAGTTGCAAGACGAGGCGGTCGAGGGTGCTTTCCATTGGTTCGCACGCGGCATTGTAGCCCGCCGGCAGGATGACCTTGCGAACGCTGGGAGGCGGAAGGAAATGGACATAGCAGGGGGAAAGGAAGAGGGCTTGACAATCGGAAAAGTCCACTTTATAACTATGAAGCGATGGAGGGACGAGAATGACGGGCTGCTCCCCATGGATTGGACGTGTGACGCTGGCGACGACGCTGGTTGCTCTGTCAGCGAGTCAGGCGGGTGCGCAGTCGCTCTCGCTGGCCGAGGCGATGGCCCAGGCCCGCGCCGGCGCCCGCGAGGTGAAGGCCGCCGCCGCGCGGGCGGAGGCGGCGGCGGCGCGAGTGGAGCAGGCGAAGGGCTTTCGACTGCCCAGCGTCGTCCTGCAGGGTATGTTCGTCTCTACCGACTCGCCGGCCGAGGCGTTCGCCTTCAGGCTCAACCAGGAGCGGTTCTCCTTCTCCGATTTCATGGTCGCCGACCCCAACAACCCCAACCGGCTGGAAACGGGCATCACCCGGCTGGAGATCCATCTGCCGGTCTACACCGGGGGGGAACTGTCGGGGCGGATCGCCCAGGCCGGACATGCCGCCGACGCGGCGGGGCAAAGCCGCTCCCGGGCCGGCGATGAGGCGGCGCTGGCGGCCGCGGAAGCTTATTTGATGCTCAAGCAGGCGCAGGACTTCGCCGCCCTCCTGGAGCGCGCTAGGGCCACCGTGGCGGCCCACGTGGAGCTGGCCAGGGCCTACGCCGACCAGGGGATGCTGGTGGCTTCGGAGGTGATGCGCGCCGAGGTGGAGCTGGCGCGTGTGGACGACATGGTGGCCAAGGCTCGGGGTGATATGGCGGTGGCCGCCGCCAACCTGGCCTTTCGTCTGGGGCGGGAGCTGGAGGCTAGCTGGGAGCTGACGCCGGTCCCGGTGCCGCCCCCCCTGACCGAGGAGCTTCCCCAATGGCTGGAGTGGGCAGCCTCCCGCGCCGATCTGCGCGCCGCCGAGAAGCTTCTGGCCGCCGGCGAACTGGAAGCCCAGGTGCGCCGCGCCGCCTACCTCCCCAGGGTGGGCGTGGTGGCCCGGGGGGATCTGGTGGATGACGTTCCCTTCGGAACTCGCGGACGATCGGCCACGGTGATGGCGATGGCCAGCCTGAACCTCTTCGCCGGGGGCAGTGACCGGGCGGCGGTGGCGGCCGCTCGCTGGGAGGCGGCGGCCGGGCGGGAGGAGGTTGAAAAGTTTCGCCAGGGGGTGCGGCTGCAGGTGAAGCAGGCTTTCGAGGAGGCGCGCACCGCGACGCTGCGCCAGCAGACGGCGCAGCGGGCGCTGGCGGCGGCGCGCGAGACCGAACGCATCACCGAGGAGCGCTTCCGCGCCGGCATCGTCAAGATGATCGACCTGCTGGATGCGGCCACCGCCCGGCGGGAGGCGGAGACCCGCGAACTGGTGGCGCGCACCGAGGCGGTGGCGGCGCGGCTGCGGCTCGCTGTGGCGGCCGGCCGGGCCCCGGAGTCGGTGCTTTGAGAGCCGGCTCGACCGGCTCCCGTCGAGTGAAAGATTTTTGTGACACTGAGGTGTGGATCGAAAAGAGGCGACTGCGATGACGGAGGGTTCGATGAAAGTCTTGGGTTTGGTGACAGTTCTGGGCGGCGTTCTGACGGCGGCGGCGTGCGGCGGAAAGACGTCGGTCCCTGCGGGTGAACCTCTGCCGCCGGTGCGGGCCAGGGTAGCCCGGGTGGAACAGAGGGTGATGCCCGCCACGATGGAGGTCTCTGGGGTGGTGGAGGCCAGCCAGGTGGCGGCGGTGTCCAGTCGGGTGATGGCTACCGTCACGGCGGTGCCGGTCAGGGCCGGCGACGCGGTGCGGGCCGGGCAGGTGCTGGTGGAGATCGATCCCGCCACGGCGCGCGGACAGGAGGCTCAGGCGCGGGGCGCTCTGGCCCAGGCGCAGGCCGCTCTCGCCCTGGCGGAGCGCAACTGGGAGCGTTTCCGGGCGTTGGCGGAGCGGCAGGCAGCCTCGCAGCTGGAGGTGGATCTGGCGCGGATGCAATACGAACAGGCAAAAGGGGCGGTGCAGCAGGCCCAGGGGGCGGTGGAGGCGGCGGCCTCGGTGGCCAGGGAGTCGCGGGTGGTGGCTCCCTTCACCGGCAAGGTGGCCGCCAAGCTGGTGGAAGTGGGCGACCTGGCAGCGCCCGGCCGGCCGCTGGTGATGGTCGAGTCGGCCACCGGCCGCAGGCTCTCCGTCCATGTCCCGGAGAGCGCCAGCGCCGCCCTCACCGTCGGTGCCAAGGTGCAAGTGCGAATCGACGCCATGCCGGAGCTGGGGTCAATTGAGGGGGTGATCGAGGAGCGGGCACCCGGCGCCGATCCCATGACCCATACAGTGATGGTGAAGGTGGCCCTGACCGGGGTGGAGGTGCCGGCGGGCGCCGCCGGCCGCGCCAGCGTGGCGGTGGGAACGCGGTCGCTGGTGGCGGTGCCCGTCTCGGCGCTGATCCGCCACGGTGGGCTGGACCTGGTGGTGGTGCGGGACGGGCAGGGGCTGGCTCGCTCCCGCGCCGTCACCCTCGGCGAGCGACTGGAAGGGGAGGCCGTGGCGGTGCTGTCGGGGCTGTCGGGAGGTGAGGAGGTGTTGCTGGGGCTGTCAGGCGCCCCGGTCGACGGGGCGCCGGTGGACGGGGTGCGGTCGTGAGCAGCGAACACGTGCGCAAGGGACCCCCCTCGACGGAGGAGGCGCGGCGGCAGGCGCTGCGCCTGAAGATGACCCGCCGCCCCCTGGGCGTCGCTGGTCGCATCGCCCAGGCGTTCTTGGAATCCAAGCTAACCCCGCTGTTGGTGGTGTTCTCCCTGCTGCTGGGTGCCTTCGCGGTACTGGTCACGCCGCGGGAGGAAGAGCCGCAGATCAAGGTGCCCATGATCGACGTCTTCCTCGCCTACCCCGGCGCCTCGGCGCAGGAGGTGGAGCGGCGGGTGATCGGTCCGGTGGAAAAGGCGATCTCCGAAATCGCCAACGTCGAGTACGTGTACTCCACCTCCCAGCCGTCGGGGGGAATGATCATCGCCCGCTTCCTGGTGGGCTCCGACCCCGACGAGGCGGTGACCCGCATTCACGCCAAGGTGGCGGAGATCGCCCCGACGCTGCCCCCGGGGACGCTGCCGCCGGTGGTGGCACCCCGCTCCATCGACGACGTGCCGGTGGTGGCTTACACCCTGTGGTCGCGGGAGGCCTCGCCGGTGGAGCTGCGCCGGGTGGCCGACGAGCTCAGGGCCGAACTCTCCCGCCACCCCCGGGTGGCCCAGGTGTGGGTGATCGGCGGCCAGCGGCGGGCAGTGCGGGTGGACTTCGATCGCGAGCGGCTGGCGGCGCACCAGGTATCGCTGCTGCAGGCCTACCAGGCGCTGTCGGCGCTCAACTGGCGGCTGCCCGCCGGCTCCCTCATCGACGCCAACCGGGAAACCCTGGTGGAGGTGGGCTCGCTCTTCCGCACCGCCGAGGAGGTGGGCAACGCGGTGATCGCCGTCTACAACGGCAAGCCCGTGTACCTGCGGGAGGTGGCCAGAGTCTTCGATGGCGGCGAGGAGCCGGGGCAGTACGTGTGGATGCTCTCCGGCCCCGGCGGGGGGCACAAGGGCCTGCCGGCCGAGCTGGACGCCCTTGCGGTGACCGTGGCGGTGGCCAAGAAACCGGGTACCAACGCGGTGGACATGGTGCGCGACCTGGATGCCCGGCTGGCCAAGCTGCGCGGCCCGGTGGTGCCCTCCAACGTGGAGATCACCAAGACCCGGGATTATGGCTTCACCGCCAACGAGAAGTCCAACGAGCTCATCTTCCACATGGCGCTGGCGACACTGTCGGTGGTCATCCTCATGGCCTTTGCCCTGGGCCGGCGGGAGGCCATCGTGGTGCTGGTGGCGGTACCCATGACCCTGGCGCTGACCCTGGCGTCCTCCTACCTGTTCGGCTATACCCTGAACCGCGTCACCCTCTTTGCTTTGATCTTCGCCATCGGCATCCTGGTGGACGACGCCATCGTGGTGGTGGAGAACATCCACCGGCACTACCAGCTGGGGTGGGGGAGACCGCGCCAGACCACGGTGTACGCCGTGGACGAGGTGGGCAACCCGACGATTCTGGCCACCTTCACGGTGGTGGCGGCGCTGCTGCCCCTGGCCTTTGTCACCGGGCTGATGGGTCCCTACATGCGACCCATCCCCATCAACGCCTCGGCGGCCATGGTGTTCTCCCTACTGGTGGCCTTCGTGGTGTCGCCATGGCTGACCTACAAGCTCTTCCGGCGCTACGCCGAGGAGCACGCCAGCGCCTCCGCCGACGCTCCTTACCAGCAGACCGCCGCGGAGCAGCGCCTGCATCGCTTTTACTCCTGGGTCTTCACGCCGCTGCTGGCGCGCGCCTGGCGACGCTGGGCGCTGCTGGCGGGGGTGGGGGCGCTGCTGCTGCTGTCCATGGCGCTGGTGGCTTGGGAAGTGGTCACGGTGAAGATGCTGCCCTATGACAACAAGAGCGAGATCCAGGTGGTGGTGGATACCGACGAGGGCACCACGCTGGAGGAAACCGCAGCCATCGCGCGGGAGCTGGCGGCGGCGGTACGCACCCTGCCGGAGGTCAGCGATGTGCAGGTCTACGCCGGCACGTCCGCCCCTTTCAATTTCAACGGACTGGTGCGCCACTACTTCCTGCGCTCGGGGCCAAACGTGGCGGACCTTCAGGTGAATCTCCTGCCCAAGCACGACCGCACCCGCGCCAGCCACCCCTTCGCCATTGCCGTGCGCGAGATGCTGGCGCCCATTGCCCAGCGCACCGGTGCCAACGTCAAGGTGACCGAGGTGCCGCCCGGGCCGCCTGTGCTTTCCACCATGGTGGCCGAGATTTACGGCCCCGACCTCGAGGAACGCCTGCGGCTGGCGGAGCAGGTGCGGGAGATCTTCGCATCCACCCCCGGGGTGGTGGACGTGGACTGGTACGTGGAGGCAGCGGCTCCCCAGGTGAACTTCGAGGTGGATCGGGAAAAGGCCATGCGGTTGGGCATCACCCCCGAGGCCATCGTGCGCACCGTGCGGGTGGCCCTGGCGGGAGCCGAGGCGGGACAGCTGCACGTGGAGGAGGCCCGTGAGGGGGTGCCCATCGTCCTGCGCCTGGAGCGCCCCCAGCGCGCCTCGGTGGAGGGGCTGCTGTCGCTGTCGCTGCACGGCGGCAGTGGCCGGCTGGTGCCGCTGGCGGAGCTGATCCGCCCGCTGGAGGGGAGGCGAGAGCGCTTCATCTATCATAAGAACACCCACCCGGTCACCTACGTGGTGGCGGAGATGGCGGGGGAGGCGGAGGCCCCGGTGTACGGCATCCTGGCCATGCAGGAGCGCATCGCTGCCCTGCGCGGCCCCGACGGAGCCCCCATCGAGGTGCTCTCCACCCACCTGCCCACCGACTCGACCCGCTACGCCCTCAAGTGGGACGGGGAGTGGCACATCACCTACGAGGTTTTCCGCGACATGGGGATCGCCTTCGCCGCCGTGCTGGTGCTCATTTACCTACTGGTGGTGGGGTGGTTCCGCTCCTTCGTGACGCCGCTCATCATCATGGCCCCCATCCCGCTGACCCTGATCGGCATCCTGCCGGCCCACGGGCTTGGCGGGGTGTTCTTCACCGCCACCTCCATGATCGGCTTCATCGCCCTGGCCGGCATCATCGTGCGCAATTCGATCCTGTTGGTGGATTTCATCAACCTGGAGCTGGAGGCGGGAGAGAGGCTGGAGGAGGCGGTGATCAAGGCGGGGGCGGTGCGCTTCCGGCCTATTGCCCTGACGGCGGCGGCGCTGGTGGTGGGTGGGGCGGTCATTCTGCTGGACCCGATCTTCCAGGGGTTGGCGGTGGCGCTCATCTCGGGGGTGGTGGTGGCCACGGCGCTGACCCTGGTGGTGATCCCGCTCCTCTACTACATGTACCTGAAATCCGCCGGTGTTGAGAACGTCATCGTGGTGGACGGCGACCTTAGGACCTGAGGGCTTGCCGACAGAAGGAGGGAAGGAGACATGACCATCAACGACTACCTGCGGGCGATCGCCGGATTTTTCGTACTGCTCTCCGTGGCCCTGGGCCACTGGGTGCACCCGGGGTTTTTCCTGTTCACCGCTTTCGTGGGGCTGAACCTGCTCCAGTCGGCGTTCACCAAGTGGTGTCCGATGATCTCGATCCTGCGGGCCCTCAAGGTGCGCGAGTGAGGTGACCATGAAACTGATCATGCTCATCGTCGACGAATCACGCAAGGAGGAGCTGGAGGTGTTTCTCTCCCACGCCGAGGGGGTGGTGGGGTTCACCGAGCTGCCTAACGCCATCGGCGTAGGTACCACCGGCCTGCGCCTGGGGTCGCGGGCCTTTCCGGCCACCTCGGCGGTGATCTTCACGGTGGTGGCGCCGCAGGCGTCCGAGCGGCTGGTGGCCGCCCTCAAGGAGCACTGCCGGGAGTGCGGCGAAAAGCTCAAGATGTTTGCCTGGGCGGTCGAGGAGGTGATGTGAGTCCCCGCCGACGCCTCGCGCTCACCCCGCATTCCCTTGACGCGGCGCGGGAACGCTCGTACATTGCCGCGTGGTTATGTCTCTCGGCGGGGGGTGACCCAAGCATGGCGTCAGAGCAGTTGTTCGAGCGTATCGCCGACCGCCTCAAGGCGATGGCCGATCCCACGCGGCTGAAGATCCTGCACACCCTGCAGCGCGAGGAGAAGTGCGTCAGCACCATCTTAAGCGAGGTGGGTGGCAGTCAGGCCAACGTCTCCAAGCACCTGTCGGTGTTGCGCCGCGCCGGCATCGTCGATTGCCGGCGCGAGGGGGTCAGCGCGTTTTACCGCATTGTCGATCCCACGGTGTTCTCCATCTGTCACTCGGTGTGCGACTCCCTCGAGAAGCACATCAACGCCGAGCGGGAGGAGATCGCCCAGGCGCGCGCCGCCATGCTGGGGGAGGGGGCGTGAACTGGGGCGAGATCCTGGTGGCGGTGGGCGTGCTGCTGGCCTGGGCACTGCTGCAGTGGGTCATCCTGCCGCGCCTGGGGGTGCCCACCTGAGCGATACCAGGACCTGCCGGGGGCGGGTCTGAGGAGAGCGGGCAACGTCGCCACGGGTGCGGCAGCGGGTCGGCTGGCGCCGGGGAAGGCAGCAAATGAGCGAACAGACAACACAACCAGAGGCGGGCCGCTGCCGCTCCTGCGGCGGGCGGCTGCAGCCGGTGCCCACGTGAGGATCGCTGCTCTGGCGGTGCCGGAGCTGCGCCACCATCGTCACCACCGACGAAGCCTTTCCGCAGGGGATCCCCGCCAATGTGTGGGACGCCCTGTGGGTGCGGTGTGGAGGGTAACGTCGATGCCGTTGTACGAGTATCGCTGTGTCAGCTGCGGGGAGCGGTTCGAGGTCCTGCAGCGCATGGGAGCGGGTGCCGAAGGGCTGAACTGCCCGGCGTGCGGGGCCGGCGGTGTGGAGCGGGTGCACTCCACCTTCGCCTCGGCCGTCGGCTCGGCCCCAGCTCCGTGCGGGGCACCCAGCCGTGCCGCCTGCGGCACCGGCGGCTTCACCTGAGCCTCCTGATCCTGCGACGCCCGGGTGGCGTCAGAGACGGGCACAGACCGGTTTTTGCCACAGGGCCATCGTGAGCCGCAGAGGTGAGCGATGGCAAAAGAAAGGGGGGTGAAATGCGCGAAACCACCGTGGCCTATGAGACCATGTCACCTTTGAGCTTCGCCGAGGCCGTCGAGCGGGCGCGGGCGGCGCTGGCCGCCGAGGGGTTCGGGGTGTTGACCGAAATCGACGTCCAGGCCACCCTCAAGAAGAAACTGGACGTCGACCGCGGGCCCTATCTCATTCTGGGGGCGTGCCATCCCCCCTCCGCCCACCGGGCGCTGACCATGGCGCCCGAGGTAGGGGTGCTCCTACCCTGCAACGTTACCGTTTCGGTGGAGGAGGGCAAGACCGTGGTCCGGGCCATGAACCCGGCTGGGGCCATGGGCGTCGTGGGCAAACCCGAGCTGGCCGAAGTGGGTGTGGAGGTGGGGGCCGCCCTGCGCCGAGTGGTGGAAGCCTGCGAGGGTTAGCCGGAGCCAACTCCGGCGGTCTCGAGTCCATGGTTGCGGTCAAGCTGCCCGGTGCGCGCGTCCGCGCCGCTGGGTGCGCGGGCCTCTGGCTTGCCCTCACCGTCGGTATGCTTTGCCCCGGCCGGAACGGTGACCGTTTCTGTGTCGGTGCCGGTGGCCGTGACCGTATCCGTGCCGCTGTCCGTGTCGGTGGCGGTGTTTCGGGGCCGGGCGTGGGGCGGGCCGGCGCGGCGCCTCACTCCTCGTTGGCGCGCCCAGGGGGCTTGATAGCCGACATATTGATGGAGCGGGCCCCCACCTGGCGGGCGATGTCCAGCACGCGGATCACCGCGCCGTAGTTGGCACCGCGGTCACCGCGGATGGTCAGGGCGCGTTCTGGCGAGGCCCCCACCACGCGACGGATCTCCTGCTCCAGCAGGGGCTCGGGCACGTCGCGTCCCTCCACCAGGATGCGGCCGTCGGCGGTAACCAGGACCTCCGCCACCTTGGGCCGGTCGCCGGCCTGCGGCTCGGCGGTGCGGGCCTCGGGGAGCAGCAGCTTGAGCCGTTCCTCCGCCACGAACTGGGTGGTCACGGCGTAAAAGAGGAGGAGCTGGAATACCACGTCCACGAGGGGGGAGATGTCGATGCGCGGGGGGCGGCGGGCGGAGCGGGAAAACCTCATGCCGCGCCCTCTTCCGAGCTCCGCCGCGCCAGGTGGACGAGCTCGATGGTGCGAGCCTCGATGGCGTGCAGAAGCTCGTCCGCCCGGCTCTCCAGGTAGGAGTGCAGGAACAGGGCGGGGATGGCGATCACGAGGCCAGTGGCGGTGGTGATGAGGGCGGTGGCGATACCGGCGGAGAGCTGCTCGCCGCGCACGGCGCCGGTGAGGGAGACGCTCTCGAAGACCCGGATCATGCCCAGCACGGTGCCCAGCAGTCCCAGCAAGGGGGCGGCCGAGACCACCGTAGACAGCGCCGGCAGGCCCCGCTGCAGCTGCCTCAGCTGGTGCCGCCCGGTGTCCTCGAGGAGCTCCCGCAGCTCTTCGTAGGGGGCGTTGCGGTGTTCGATGAGGGTGGCCACCAGGGTGGCGAAGGGCCCTTCGTGGTCGCGGCAGTAGGCGGCGGCGCGGCCGAAATCGCGGGCGGCCAAAAGTTCCGACAGGACCGCCACCTGCGCCGGGTCGAGAAAGCGCGCCGGGCGCAGCGCCCACAGTCGCTCGAAAATGATCGCCAGAGCGACGATGGACAGCAGCGCCAGGGGGATCATGACAGGGCCGCCTTTGACCAGCCAATCGAACACGACTACCTCCCGTCGTCCGGAGGACGGACGTTGTAAAAGAAGGTGATGGTAACCCCTTCCCGCTCTACCCCGGTGAGGTCTTTGGGCAGGGGGGGCAGGGGAGAGGCGTTCAAGATGGCGTCACGGGCCGCGAAATCCATGGGGGGATGGGACGATTCCCGCTGGATCTCCAGCCCCGTGACGCGGCCGTCGCGCTCGATCTTGAAGTGGATCCGCACCACCCCCTGCACCCCCAGCATGGCGATTTCCGGGATGCGCCAGTGGTAGCGGATGCGACGCAGCATCTCGGCGGCGTAGGGCCCCCAGTCGTACCACTGGGTGTCGAAGGAGAGGGGTCCCAGGTCCACCTGCCCGCCCCGCCGATCGGGGGTGATGCCACCCAGGGTGGAAGGGGCCCGCATGGGGGAAAGCCCCTGCAGCACGGGCCGGGGGGGCGCGGGCTCGCGGACCGGCTCGCGGGGCGGCTCCAGCACCGCGGCGCTGCCAGCGTCGGCCGCTTGTTCTCTGGGTGTCTTTTCCTCGGCAGTCTGCGGTTGGGTCGCCTGCGGGGGCGCTGGCGCTGGCACAGGAACGGGCTCCGAGCCGGGGGCCTGACGCAACTCCCAGGTGGTGCCGCGCACTCCCGGGCGGTCAGCCTGGGGTTCGCCCTCGCCACCGCCGGCGCGGCGGGAAAGATCGGAAGCGGCGGCGTCGGGGCGCCGGGGGGGCGCTTGCTCGGTGTGGGGAAGTTCAACCAGTTCAAAGCGGATCGGCCTCTCGAGCGGGGGGACGGGGGCGGGGGGGGGGGCTGGGGCGTGCAGCAGCGCCGCCATCAAATCGTGGCCCTGCGGAGCCAACCAGAGCAGCAGCAAGTGCACCACGAGGGAAAGCTCGAGGGCAAGGCGAAAGCGGCGGTCCCGCAGCGACGCCATTCGTGCCCCATCCTACAAGAGCGGTGCCAGCCTGGGGTACGCTGCTGCCTGGCGCAGCCAGGCTCGCTGTCCTCTCGGGATGCCAAGTTGGCAGCGTAGCTTGTGGGCGGCCCGGCGCGTCCACTACAATCCCGCGGCCGACGCGGGCGAGGCCCGCGGGGAGGGTTCGGAGCATGAACAAGGTCGTGGTTCGCTCGATGGTGCTCGTACTCGTGCTGGCGGCGGTTGCCTGCGCCAAGCCCGTGGTGCGGGATGTGGTGGTGGCCGGCGACCAGTCATGGACGGACACCGGCATCGATGTGGTGCTGGGCAAGAAGGTGGCCATCAAGGCTAGCGGCGAGGTGTTCGCCAACGCCACGGTGAGCGGCGGCCCCGACGGGGTGCCGGGCCACCCCGAATGGGCCAAGTACAATGTCGTGCCTGACGCTCAGCACGTGGCGCTGATCGGCAAGATCGGCGAGGACGGAACGCCGTTTCTGGTGGGCGCCGACACCTCCTTCGTCGTGCGGGTGGATGGCCGCCTGTTCCTCGGGCCCAACGACAGGGACACCCGCAACAACCGCGGCGAGTTCGTGGCCACCGTCACGCTTCGCTAGAGGGCTGCTACTCTCCTGGCCTGATCGGTGACGGGCGAGAGGGAGAGTGGCTCGGGCAACGCGCGTCGTCGGGGTTTGCGCTACGATACGTCCATGCGTGTCAAGCTCGTCTTGCCGATCCTCACGAGTTTTGCTGTCGCCGCCGGTGCCGCGGCGCAGCCGGTCGTCTTCGCCGTCGATACCAGCCGTTCGCTGCGGGCGGCGGAGATCGAGGCGGCCCGCAAGCTGGTCGCCGAGGTGGCCGAGCGACTGCCCGAGGGGAGCGACGTAGCGTTGGTGGCTTTCAATGACGCGCCGCTCTGGTTGGCACCGCCGGGCTCGAGTCGGTTCCGGGTGCTGGCGACACTCGGGGAGTTGACGCCGGCGGGTCAGTTCACGCTACTGCACGACGCCCTCTTCACCGCCGCCCGCGCCCTTCCCGGCGGGGGTGTCATCGTCCTGGTCACCGACGGGGTGGACGAAAACTCCGCCACCACCCTGGAGGACGTGGCCCGCCTGTGCGAGGTCAACCGCGTGCGGATCGTCGCGGTGGGGCTCGGGCGACAGCTCGATGAGCGCACCCTGCGCCGCCTGGCTCTGCTGACCCGCGGCAGCTACGCCGGGGTTCTCGGGGCGGGATCGGTGCCCGCGGTGCTCCGGCACCTGGAGGAGGCCCGCGCCGCGGTGGCGGCGGAGGTGGCGCCCACTCCTACTCCCCCTCCGCCACCGACCCCGGCTTCTGCGCCGGAGCCGGTGACCGCGCCGGCGCCCTCGTTCAACCCCGCCCTGCTGGCGGTCGGCGTCGTGGCGCTGCTGGGGCTTGCCATCGGCGTCGCCCTGTGGCTGCGCCACCGCGCCGAGGAGCGCCGCCGCCGCTGCGAGCGCTGCGGCGCACCGCTGGCCGAGTGGGAGGTGGAATGCGCTCGCTGCGCCCTGCCGGAGGCGCACGCTCTGGGCGAGACGGTTGGCGCCGCCACGGCGGCCGAGGCGCCGGAGACGGTTCTGGACCCAGAGGTCTTCGCCAAGCAACCTCTCGAGGAGCGGCTGGACCGCACCTTCGTCCTGGAGGAGCAGGCGGTGGTGGTGGTGAGGGAGCCGCGCAAGGTGCCGCGTACCTTCGTGCTGCCCCTGGACAAGGCGTTCGCCGTGGGCCGGGCGCAAGGGCCTAACACCGTGGCCATCGTCGATCCCACCGTGTCGGGGCAGCACCTCAAGATCGTCCCTAAAGATGGCGCCTTCTACGTGGTGGATCTGGGGTCCACCAACGGCACGCGGGTGAATGGGGTGCGGGTGCGCTCGGCGCAGCTTAAGCCGGGCGACGTCATCCGCGCCGGCGAGGTGGAGCTGGAGTTCCGTCTGCAGCTGCGCCCCCGCGGGGTGTGATCGCCGCCAGAAACGGGGGTTTCTCGCGTCGACCGGCGGCACCGCCGTCGTCCTGATTCTCGAGTCGTTGCGCCAGGGGGCCTTTCGAGGGCGAGAAGTTTCCCCGCCCGGCGCAACAAGCCTCGTGGCGGTTTTCCAGACAGAGACGGCGACGGCGCCGCCGCTTTCACTTCCAGGCACGGGCACGGGCGCTGACACGGGCACGGCGCCGGGGAGTCGGGGCGGTCGCCTACATTTCGGGCTTGGATGGGGTGGTGGCAGGCAGGGCGCGGGTGCGGGCCCAAGCGCGGATGGCCTTAATCTGCTCCGCCATGGTGTACGACAGGGGGACGATTTGCCCGGCGGCGAAGAGGAGGTCCTTCTCCTCCACCGGGCGGTTTTGGGCGAAGCAGGTGATGCGGGCGGAGATGACCGCCTGCTCGATTTCGGCGCCGTTCCACCCCTTGGTGGCGGAGGCCAGCAGCACCAGGTCGTACTTTCCGGGGTCCAGGCGCTGCTTGCGCATGTGAATGGCGAGGATCTCCTTGCGCTCCTCCTCGTTGGGCAGCTCGACGAAAAACACCTGATCGAAGCGCCCCTTACGGATCACCTCGGCGGGCAGCAGGTGGATGCGGTTGGCGGTGGCGGCCACGAAGACGTCGGCGGTGTGCTCCTGCATCCACGTCAGAAAGGTGGAGAAGATGCGCCGCAGGGGGCCGGTCTCCCCCTCGGCGTACCCCGCCACTCCCATCTCCACCTCGTCGATCCATAGCACCGCCGGGGCCACCGCCTCCACCGCCTGGAGGGCGCGGTGGAAGGTCCACTCGGGGTTGCCCTGCACGCCGGCGAATACCAGGTTCATGTCGAGGCGGAAAAGGGGGAGCTTCCACTCGTTGGCCACAGCCTTCACTGCCAACGACTTGCCACAGCCGGACATGCCCATGAGCAGCACCCCCCGGGGTTTGGGAAGCCCCTGGGCGCGGGCCTCGGGGGTAAAGAGGGTGGAGCGCTGCCGCATCCAGGCCTTGAGCTGGTCGAGACCGCCCACTTCGTCCATGCGGGTGGAGGGGGGCACGAACTCCAGGATGCCCTCTTTGCGGGTGATCTGCTCCTTTTCGGCCAACACGTCGGTCATGAAACGATCGTCCAGGGTCTGGTGGCGGCCGAGCAGGCGCCGCAGCAGGTGCTCCACCTCCGACAGGCTCATGCCCCGCAGCGCTCCGACGAGACCCTCCACGGTGGTGGTGTCGCTGGCCCGCCGGGCCTGCTGGAGAAGGCCCTGCACCAGGGCGGTGATTTCGCTCTCGTCGGGGAACAGGGAGGTGACCACGTAGCTCATGGGCTTGAGCTCGGCCGGCAGGTCTAGGTCGGAGGTGATGAGGAAGAGGAACTTGCCGGTGTTGCGCACGGCGGCAGCGGTGTCGCGCAGGGCGCGCAGTAGCGGCCGGTTGCCCGGCAGGAGGGCGGGCAGGTCCTTCAGGAGGTAGAGCCCTCGGGGCGCCTCGGTGGCCAACCAGGTGAGGGCGGCGGTGGGCTCGCTGGTCTCTGGCTGTCCAGCAAATCCCTGCAGGCAGTTCCAGATGGCCAACGGCAGTGGCTGCGGCTTGGCGCCGGCGGCGAAGCGCATCAACAGCCGTTCGATGCGGTCCTCCTCGGGGGAGACCACGAAGGTGAGGGGGTAGGCGCTGGCGAGGGAGGTGGCGATCTGTTCGGCAGCGGTAGCCATGGAGGAATTCTACTTGACCGCTGTGGCCGACTGGCCCACAATGCCGGCCGCGCCGGAGTGGCGGAATGGCAGACGCAGGGGACTCAAAATCCCCCGGGCCCCGCGCCCGTGTGGGTTCGACTCCCACCTCCGGCACCAATCCCATCAGGCGCTTACGGCCCACGCCGGGCACCTTTGCAGTGTCCTCCTCAAAAGCACGGGGTCGACCGGCGCCGCGCTGGTGCGCAAGGTTCACCGCGCCGGGTTGGTCTTTCGGTGGCCGTCTGGCCTCTGCATCGTTGCCGAGGCGTGTCCGAGAACCGATGTTGGATGTCAGCGACGTGTTCGCTGGGAGGTGGCCATGGGTTCCTCGCGGCGGTCGTTCATGAAACTGTCGGCGGAGGCGGCAGCGCTGCTGGCGGTGGCGCCCCTGGCCTGCAGCCGCGCCCACCGGATGGCCGCTCCCGTGCGGGGGGAGGGGACGGACTGGGAGCCGGGGTATCTGGCGCTGGAGCGCTCGGGGGAGCTGGCGGCGCGGGCCGAGCGGTTATGGGAAAAGCTGGCCGCCTGTGAGCTGTGTCCCCGGCGGTGCGGGGCCAACCGGTTGAAGGGCGAGACGGGGGTATGCGGCTCGACGGCACAGTTGAAGGTCCACTCCGCCGCCCCTCATTTCGGCGAGGAGCCGCCCCTGGTGGGGCGTCGGGGGTCAGGGACGATCTTTTTCTCCAACTGCAACTTGCTGTGCTGCTACTGCCAGAACTGGGAGATCAACCACCGCGGCGACGGCAGCTTCCTGGCGATCGAAAGACTGGCGGAGATGATGCTGGAGCTGCAACAGTGGGGGTGCCACAACATCAACTTCGTCACTCCCAGCCACGTGGTCCCTCACATCATCAAGGGGGTGCGTGCGGCCATCCCCCGCGGGCTGCGCCTGCCGCTGGTGTACAACACCGGCGGGTACGACAACCCCGAGGTCATCGCCCTGCTCGACGGCATCGTGGATATCTACCTGCCCGACTTCAAGTACCAGGACGGGGAGGTGGCCGCGCGGTACTCGGCGGGGGCGCGGGATTACCCCGAGGTGGCGGCGGCAGTCATCCGGGAGATGCACCGGCAGGTGGGGGTGCTGGAGGTGGACGAGCGGGGAGTGGCGCGGCGGGGCCTTCTGATCCGCCATCTGGTGCTGCCCCACAACCTGGCGGGCACCGACCGCTTCGTGCGCTGGGTGGCGGCGGAGCTGGGGCCGCAGACGGCGGTGAACATCATGAGCCAGTACCGCCCCGAGTACCGCGCCGTGAATATCCCAGAGCTGTCCCGCCGGCTCACCTCCGAGGAGTGGCGCCAGGCCCTCGCCTGGGCCCGGGAGGCTGGCCTTACCAACCTGGTTTGAGCTCGCTCCCCCATTCCGCTGGTGGGGTAGCGGCGGAGGAGGCAAAGATGGCCGCTCGGTAGGAAGGGCGAGGGGTGGCTGCGGTTGCGCCTACAACGTCATGAAGTGACCGCCGTCGAGTCTCAGCAATGATCCCCACTTGACAAAGCGAAAATTTAACCATATACCTATATCAGCTGCTGGCGATCCTAAGGCCAGCAACTTTGATGACAGACTTTGTGAAGAGGTGAACAAGGAGGCCGAGATGAGAGGGACGATGAAAGCGGCGGCGGCGGTGGTGGCGCTGACCTTCGCCAGCGGCTTTGCCCTGGCCCAGGGGAGCGCCAACAAGGGACGGTTCCACTTCAAGAAGAGCTGCAAGTCGTGCCACGTCAAGGGAGCCGAGGGGGGCGAGATCACCCCCTTGAGTAAGACCCAGGAGCAGTGGAAGCGCTACTTCGCCAAGGGAGTGCACAACAAGGGCACGCAAAAGCTCACCGACGTGCTGCCGGCGGAGCAACTCCAGGACGTGCAGAAGTTCCTGGTGGACCACGCGGCGGATTCCCCGCAGCCTGAAACCTGCGGGTAGCGCCGGAGCCGCTGGCGGGAGCGTACACCCGGGGGGAGGAGCGAGCGTGAGACAGCGTCGGATACGTGCCGTACTGGCGTGGCTGGGGTTGGGCGCAGTGGGCGCAGCGGCCGCCCTGGCAGCGGCGCCTCCGGGGGAAGGGCGCGTCCCGGTGGCGGTGGTGAACGCCGATCTGGCCGCCATCGCCCAGCGCGTGGGTGGCAGGGATGTGGCGATCACGGTGTTGTTCACCGGCTGCGTCTTGCGCCCGGGGCTGGAAGTGGAGGGGGGTGCGCTGGCCGGCCTGGTGTCGGCCGAGGCGGTGGTGTGGAGTGGGCTGTTCCACGAGTCCGCAGCGATCTTCCATGCCGTCGAGAACCTTACGCCGGAGCAGCGGGAGCGTCTGCGGCAACCGCTGTGGATCGACGCATCCCAGGGCACGGTGCGGGTCAAGGTGCCCACCTCTAGCTGTGAAGGGTTCGTACCTATCCAGTTCATGCATGGGGATCCGTACTTCTGGTTGAACCCCGAAAACGGGGCGGTGATCGCGCGCACCATCGCCGCCGGTCTGGCGCAGCTGCGGCCGGGGCGGGTGGCGACCTTCCAGGCTAACGCCGAGGCCTTCGCCGCCGACCTGGCCGGCCGAATTCAGGGGTGGCGAGCCCGACTGGCCCACCTCGCTGGCACCAAGATCTTCATCACCCAGTGCGGCTGGGCCAACCTGGCGCGTTTGGGCCCCGCCTTCATGAGCTGCCGCAGCGAACCGGGAGTGCTGGTCAAGCCGCCGCTGCTGGCGGAGCAGATCAACGGCCAGCAGGTGCCCATCGTGGTGGTGGACCCGCACACCCCGGAAGAGTACGCCGAGACGTTCCGTACGCGTACCAGGGCGCGGGTGGTGGTTATCCCCTCGTCCATCGCCGAGATCCCCGGCGCCCGTGAGTATCACGCGCTCTTCGATCATCTGGTGGAGCGATTGCTGGTGGCGGCAGGCCAGGCGGGTAGCCGCGGGGCGAGGGGGGGCGGCGATGCGTAGGGGGGTGACGCGGCGGCAGGTGATGGCGGGCGCCGCAGCGGTCGCGGCCTCGGCGGCGCTGGGCCCACAGCTGGGATGCGCGCCGCTGGCCCGCCGTCGGCGGGCCGCGGTCGCCGCCGAGGTGCGCGAGGTGGCTACCGCCTGCGAGGTGTGCCCCAACAAGTGCGCGGTGCTGGCGGTGGTGGAGAACGGGCGGGTGACGAAGCTGAACCCCAACCCGGCCTCGCCCAAGTCCCGGGGGATGCTGTGCGCCCGGGGCAACGCGGCCATCCAGGCGCTGTACGACCCTGACCGGGTGAAAGGACCCTTGATCCGCGCCGGGGCACGGGGGGAGGGAAAGTGGCGGGAGGTCTCCTGGGACGAGGCGCTGGATTTCACCGCGCAGCGGCTGCAGGAGATCCGGGAAAAGTACGGTCCGGAGGGCGTCATGTTTTCCTCCACCGAGGGGTTCCAGGAGGAGTTCTTCAAGAACTTCGCCCTGGCCTTCGGCTCTCCCAACCTGCTGCGCCATCCCACCCTCTGCCTAGCGTCGGTGAATCTGGCCTACTCCATGACGTTCGGCACGGTGCCGTCGTTCGACCTGCTCAACGCCCGCTACGTCATCATGTCGGGGGCCAACCGCTTCGAGTCCATCATCACTCCCGACACCATGGACCTCATCGATGGGACCATGAACCGCAAGGCCAAGCTGGTGTACCTCGACCCGCGCTTCACGGTGACGGCCGCCAAGGCCGACGAGTGGTACCCCATCCGGCCCGGTACTGATCTGGCCTTCATCCTCGCCATGCTTCACGTCATCATTAGGGAGCAGCGATACGACAAAGAATTCGTCACCACCCGTTGCCTCGGGTTCGAGGAGCTGGCTGCCCACGTGGAGAGCTGCACCCCGCAGTGGGCGGAGGGGGAGACGGAGATCCCGGCGCGGGACATCACCCGCATCGCCCGCGAGTTCGCCGACGTCGCCCCCCGCGCTGTGTATTACGCCGGCCGCCGTTCTTCTTGGTACGTCAACGACTTTCAGATGCGGCGTGGGCAGGCGATCCTGAACGCCATCGTCGGCAGCTGGGATCGGGAAGGGGGGGTGGTGCCCAATAGCCGTATCCCCCTGGGAGAACTCCTGGTGCTCCCTTGGGACGACCCCACGGCGCCCCGGGTGGACGAGATCGACAGCCGCTTCCCCCTGGCGGCGCGGGGGGACGGGGCGTTCCTGCAGGCGCGGGACAACGTCCTGAGCGGAACACCGTACCCGGTGAAGGGGTGGATGGTCTACAAGCAGGACCCCATGAACGCCCTGCCGGACCGCGGCAAGACCCGGCGCATGCTCGAGGCGATGGACTTCGTCGCCGTCATCGACACCCAGATGAGCGACACCGCGTGGTTCGCCGACGTGGTACTGCCGGAGTCCATGTACCTGGAGCGCACCGACCCGCTGCACATGCTGCCCGGCATCTGGCCGGTGGTGGTGCTGCGCCAGCAGGTGGTGACGCCGGTGCATGACACGCGGCCCAACTTGGAGATTATCCAGGGACTGGCCAAGCGCTTGGGATTGGGGGATTATTTCGACTACACCATCGAGGAATGGATCGCCGAACAGGCGGCCGAGTTGCCGGTAGAAAATCCACTGGAGTACTTAAAGAAGCACGGTGTCTTCGCGCTGGAGGGGGCACCCTTTTACGGCAAGACCCTGGCGCCGGGATATCGCTTTCTGACCCGCTCGGGCAAGGTCGAGCTGGTCTCCGCGCGCCTCGCCGAAGCCGGCCACGACCCTCTGCCGGTGTACCACCCCCCAACCCAGCCGCCGCAGGGGGCGTTCCGCATGGTGTTGGGGCGCAAGGCCACCCACACCCACGCTGCGACCACCAACAATCCCTGGCTTATCGAACAGACCCCCACCAACGACCTGTGGATCCACCCCGAGCCCGCCGGCCGGCTGGGAATTGCCTCCGGGGACCTGGTGGAATTGGCCAGCGAGGTGGGGCATGTGCGCCTGCCGGCCCGGGTGACGCCGGAAATCCGCCCCGACTGCGTGTTCATGCTGCACGGGTTCGGGAAGATCTCACCCTGGCTGCGCCGCGCCCACGGCAACGGCGCCTGTGACGCCGACGTACTGGTCACCGCCTGGGACCGGGTGTCCGGCAACGCCGCCTTTCACGAAACCTTCGTCACCGTGCGCAAGGTCGTCGAGGAGGCCTCCCATGCGTAAGCGCCTGGGCCTGAATAGCACCCGTTGGGCACTCGCCTTCGATACCCGCAAGTGCATCAACTGCAAGGCCTGCGTGGTCGCCTGCAAGGCCGAGAACGGCGTGCCCATGGGCAAGTTCCGCAACCGTATCAACGAGGAGCGGGGCGGGCACTACCCCCACCTGCGGGCCAGCTTCGAGCCCGAGCAGTGTCACCACTGCGGGAGCCCGTCGTGCGTGCGGGTATGCCCCACCGGCGCCTCGTACCAGCGCGAGGACGGCCTGGTGCTGGTCAGGACCGAGGACTGCATCGGCTGTGGCTACTGCATCATCGCCTGCCCCTACGATGCCCGGTTCTTCAACCCGGAAACCAGGGTGGTGGACAAGTGCACCATGTGTGCCCACCGGGTCGACGCCGGGCGGGAGCCGGCCTGTGTGGAGACCTGTCCCAGCCGGGTGCGCACCTTCGGCAACCTCGATGACCCCGCCTCCGAGCTGCGGCGCCTACTGGACAGCCGCCGCGCTTACGTGAAGAAGCCGCAAACCGGCAACGACCCGCAAGGTTGGTACCTGGTATAGCCATGTTCGCATTTTTGTGGGGGTGCGCATGCCTGAACCGCGTTGGGGCTGGTTGATCGTGCTCTACCTGTTCCTGGGGGGGCTGTCCGCCGGCTTGTTTTTCGTCTCCGCCCTGGCCACCTACCTGCAGCGGGGTGAGGGCACCGCCTTCCCACGGCTGGCGCGGGCCGGGGCGCTGCTGGCTCCCTGGCCGGTGTCGCTGGGGTCGGCGCTACTGGTCTTCGACCTCGGCCACTGGTACCGCTTTTACAAGCTGTTTATCACCTTCGAGTGGCGCAGCCCGATGTCCATCGGTGCGTGGCTGCTGCTGCTTTTCACTGGTATTACGCTGCTCGCCTTCTGGGCGTGGTTGCCGGCAGACCGACTGGGCGCCGCCCTGGCCAAACTGCCGCGGCGGCTGCGGTTCCTGCGCTGGATCGACCGCTCCTGGCGGGAGGGCCTGCGCCGGCCGCTGGCCATGGTCGGCTTTCCCGTCGCCGTCGGCGTGGGGATTTACACCGGCGTGCTGCTGGGGGCGGTGCAGGCGCGGCCGTTCTGGAACACCAACCTGGTGGCGCAGATGTTTCTCTTCTCGGCGCTGTCCACCGGCTGCGCCCTGCTCATCCTGGTGCTCTCGCTGCGCCGGGCGGGCCTGGAAGCGGGCGAGGCGAGGCTTTTGTTCAGCCTGGATATCGTGTGGATCTTGTTGGAATTGTTTGTGGTACTGCCGTACATCATCCACGGCGCCCTGTCCCCCCTGGCGGTGCAGGAGGCGCTGCGCTTGATCCTCGGCGGGCCGTTCACATGGGCCTTCTGGGGGTGGTTTTTCACCCTCGGACTGCTCCTGCCGCTGGGGCTGGAGCTGTGGGAGTTGCGCCCGGTACTTCTGGCACGGCAGGAGCTGCACCCGGGGCGGGGGATGGCGGCGGCGGCGGCGGTGCTGGTGCTCTTCGGTGGCCTCATGCTGCGCTACGTGTTCGTCTTTGCCGGTCAGGTGAGCGCTTTTCAGTGATTTTCTGGACTATACGACCGCCTGCGTGGCGGTGAGGAGGAGAGACCCATGCGATGGTTGATGATCGTTCCAGCACTCGTGCTCGTGACAACGTTCGCGAGCGCCCAGAAGGAACCGGCGGGGGATGAGGACCTCGAGGCACGCCTGGATGAGCTGGAGGAGCGCTTGGCCAAGGTGGAGGTCAAGGCGGCCAAGGACCGCCTCAACTTCTCGGGCGACTTCCGCTTCGAGGCCCACTCGATCTCGGCGTCCATCCCCGACCACTTCGACGGCATGCGGCTGCAGAAGGGGATCGTGGACACCCTCTTCTACTACGGCGCCACCGGGCAGCTGCCCGCCTCCCCCCAGCAGGTGCAGCAGTTCATCGCGGCCAACTACGGCTCCTACCAGTACTTCACCGGGAGTCTAACGTACGCCAAGTTGCAGCAGGCGATGGGGGCCTTTCCCCCCGCCATGCAGCAGGCGCTTATGGCCTCCCTGCTGCCTCACGTCTTCGTCCGTGGCTACGATGCCGACAACTCGGCGCTCTACACCAACCGCCTGCGCCTGTCCATCAACGCCGCAGTGGCCGAAAACGTCAAGTTTTCCGGTCGGCTGTCCATGTACAAGGTGTTCGGGGACTCCACCGGCGTCCAAGTGTTCAACGGCCAGTCCAACAGCTTCAACATCGATGGCAACACGGTGGGAGTGCCCAACGGCGATCAGCTGCGGGTGGAGCGCGCCTACTTCGACTGGACCAACATCGGTGGCACCGGTCTCTATCTGTCGGCGGGCCGCCGGCCGTCCTCGGGGGGGCCTCCCATGCACCTGCGCCAGGGGGAGATGCGCTCCGGCTCCCCGATGGGCTCGCTGATCGACTTCCAGTTCGATGGCGTGACGCTCGGGTATCACCTGTCGGAGCACTCCACGGCGCGGCTGTGCTGGGGGCTGGGGTACGAGAGCGGCTTCGGCAACGGCCAAGTGCTACGCCAGCCCGCCGATCGCCTGAAGGACGCCCAGTTTGCCGGTATCAACTGGGATATCTGGGATGACGGCACGACCCTCGCCCAGGTGACCGTGGCCCGGGCCTTCAACCTCACCGATGGCTTCAACGGCCTCATCGTGTTGCCCAACAACCCGGTGACCGGCGAGGCCATCGGCGCGCCGCTGGTGATGCGCTTTTCGCCCTCGGCCAACCTGGGGGACATGGACATCGCCGGCGCCCTCCTCATGCGCACCGACGGGCCCCTGGACTGGTTCGTCAACTTCAACTACATCAAAAGCCACCCCGACAACGTCACCACCCCCTTCGGCGGCTTGTTCGCCGATCCCTTCACCGTCCCCGAGTCCCACTCCGGCACCATGTACTACCTGGGGGTGCGCTACAACTTGCCCAATGGCGCCACCCAGATCGGCGCCGAGTTCAACCACGGCTCCGAATACTGGTTCAACTTCACCCCCGCCCAGGACGACATCATTGCCCCCAAGACCGCCACCCGGGGTGACGTCATCGAGGTGTACCTGCTCCACCAGATTCGCAAGAATTTCCTCTTCCGGTTGGGGTACATCAACTACGACTACAACTACTCGGGCTCGGGGTGGCACCTGGGGGCGCCCAAGAAGCTCTCCGGCGGGCAGCCGCCGGTGCTGGGCTTCCCCACCTACGACGGTGCCAGCATGATCTCCGCCTCGTTCACGGCCCGCTTCTAGGCTGATCCCCTTGCAGGGGTCGAGGGACGGAGAGGCGCAAGGCGGCGGCGCGGCAGGACATTCCGCGCCGCCGGCCTGTTCCGAAGAACGGGGGATCCCGAGGGGAGCGGTCGGGCGGTGTCGCGGAACCTGTGGCCAACCGACGGGCCTGGAATCAGGTCTTCGTCCCCGGCCGGCCCACCGAGGAGGGGCAGGGCTGGCGTCACGGCGGGCCGACGTCGTAGTGGGCGATCCGACGGTGACGGTGAGAGATCGGCAAGGCCGTGCCAGGCTGCCCCCGCACTGCAGCCCGTCGAGGCCGCCACGCCGGGTTGGCGTGCCGCTTCTCGACCTGGGCGACTGCGGCGCTCGAACCCCCCGCCTGAGGGCTTGCGCCCGACTGGGGTACTTTGGTGACAAGAAGAACAAGGGCGGCGCCGTGGCGCCGCCCTTGCGGTAGGTGCTGTGATCTCGCTGTGGGGTCAGGAAATCCGCACGTTGGAGGCCTGCAGGCCCTTGGGTCCGCGGGTGATGTCGAACTCCACGCGCGCACCCTCTTTCAGGGTGCGGAAGCCGTCGCCCTGGATGGCGGAGTAGTGGACGAAGACATCCTCCCCACTCTCCTGCGTGATGAAGCCGAACCCCTTTGCGTCGTTGAACCACTTGACCGTACCAGTTGCCATACTACCTTCTCCTCTGTACTCGGCGGCGCCTTCGGCCGCCGTTGTTCCTGCCGACAGTCAATCGGCGTAAAAAAAAGCCGCGAGCTGACTCCGACTCGCGGCGGGTTGCAAACTCCGTTTTGGGTGGAGCAACCACGGCAAACGAACATCAACCACGGGCGGAGAGTGCCACAGGCTGAACAATCTGTCAAGTGGCTTCCCCGCGGGTGTCGCCTCAAGTTGCGACAAAACGCGCGCCAGCCCTCTCGTCGGCATCGTCCGGGGCAGCCGATGCGGGAGCCGGCATCACTCCACCTCCACCGGCCGGCCGGCCGCCTTCCAGGCGAGAATGCCCCCTTTCAGGTTGTAGACGTCGGGAAACCCCTCCTCCAGCAGCCAGTGCAGGGCACGGGCGGAGCGCCGGCCGGAGCGGCAGACCAGGAGGATGCGTCGGTCGCGGGGAAGTTCGGGCATCCGCTCCGGCAGGCTGCGCAGGGGCAGCAGCATGGCTCCGGGGATGCGGCCCGTACTGAACTCCTCGGGTTCCCGCACATCGACGATGAGCGGTCGTCTTTCCTGGTTGGCGAGGAGGTCCCTCACCTCCAAGACGGTCAGATGCCGGTCGGGATGGCTCACGGAGGCACCCAAACTGGGCAGACGGGCGTCGTAGTGGTGCTTATGCAGGGGCTGACACTCGGCGAAAACCCGGTGCTCGCACTCGTAGCAGCATACGGCGGGATCCAAGACCCGCTCGAACAGGTAGTCGACAGCGTAATCCTGCTCGAGGAAGTGGTCCTCCCCCAGGAAGGCCTCGAAACCCACCAGGCGCATGAGCTCGCGCACCGGTGGTCGAGCCTTGACGATGAACACGTCGCCGCCGTTGTCGCGGTACAGGCGGACGATCCCCTCCAAGGCATCGAGGCCGGAGAGGTCGCAGTGGCTCACCCCGTGCAGGCGCAGCAAGAGATAGTGCTGTCCAGGGTTGCGCTCCATGTTGGCGAGCAGCTCGTCCTCGACGTAGGCGGCTGCGCCGAAGTAAAGGGCGCCGCGGATGTTGACCACGGCGAGCTGGGGGCACTGGGGCTGTCCCTCGCGCTCGACGAAGTGCCGGAAGGTTTCGTCGGGCACCACCGGGTGGACGGTGGGCATGCTGGACTGGTAGATGTACAACGCCAGGGAAAGGATGATCCCTAGGAGGATGGCCACGTCCAGGGAGAGGACCAAGGTGGCGGCAAAGGTGGTGGCCATGATGAGAGTCTCGGCACGGGAGGCGCGCATCACCCGGCGGATGCTGTGCCAGTCGATCATGTTCCAGGCGATGAGGAGAATCAGCCCGGCCAGCGCGGCGTGGGGGAGGTACGCCGCCAGGGGACCGAAGAGCAGGATGCCCGCCAGCACGAAGGTTCCGGTCAGCACCCCCGCCAGGTGGGTGCGCGCCCCCGCCTGGTAGTTCACGGCGCTGCGGGTGAAGGATCCGGAGACGGGATACCCTCCCAGCAGTCCCGCTGCCATGTTGGCCATCCCCTGGCCCACCAGCTCCTGGTTCACGTCGATGCGGTCGCCGCTTTGCCGGGCGATCTCGCGGGAGATGGACACCGCCTCCACCACCCCCAGCGCTGCCACCGCCACCGCGCCGCTGGCGATGGTGGCCAGGACGTGGTTGTCGAAGAGCCAGGTCCAGTCAAGGGGGGTGAGGGCGGGGAGGGCGCGGGGAATTTCTCCCACCACGGTGAGGCGCAGGGGCTCGGCGCCCACCACCGCCACCACCACGCCGGCGGTGAGCAGGCCCAGCAGCGCCGTCGGGGTGCGCGAGGCCAGCCGCTGGAGGGTAATCACCACCGCCAGGGTCCCCAGCCCCACGGCCACGCTGGCGGGGTTGATCTCCTGCCAGCGCTCCGCCACGCCCACCAGCGTCCGGTATAGGTAGGGGCTGCGGGGAAGATCGATCCCCAGCAAAGATCGGAGCTGGCCGATGGCGATCAGCACCCCGGCACCGGCGGTAAAGCCGAGCAGGACGGCGCGGGAGGCGAAGTTGATGAGCATTCCCAGCCGCAGCACCGCAAACGCCAGGCACACGACGCCCACCAGGACCGCCAGGGCTCCCGCGGCGGCGACGAACTGCGCGCTGCCCACCGCCGCCAGGGGGGAGAGGACCGAGAGCACCAGCAGCGAGATGGCGTTGGTGGGGCCGGTGGACAGGTGCCTAGAGGAACCCCACAGGGCCCCAGCCACCGAGGCCACGGCTGCGGCATAGAGACCGGTGGCGGGGGGCAGACCGGCGATGGCGGCGTAGGCCATGGACTGGGGGATGGCCACGATGGCCACCGTGAGTCCCGCCAGTACATCAGGGCGCAGTCTCCTCCGCCGTACCCCCTGCAGCACCGCCGCCGGCCGCAGAAAGAGGGTTCCCGCCCGCGTGAGAGCCATCGGTAAGGTGCTTCCCCGGTCCGAGTTGCTGCCCCTCATTCCGCGATCATCATAAAACAATAACAAGATGAGACCTCGGGTTTTGAAATGCGATGGTATGGCGAGCCATCACCGGAGGGCGCGCCGCGCCAGGGCCGCCAGCGGCACGGCGGCCGCCAACAGGGCGACGGTGAGCGGACCGGTGGGCAGGTCCCAGTGGAACGACAGCCCCAGGCCAGCGACCACGCAGGTCACGGCGATGGCGGCGCTGATGAGGAAAGCGGTCATCAGGCGGCCGCTGATCAGCAGGGCTGCCATGGCCGGCAGCACCAGCAGGGCGAAAGCGAGCAAGGCGCCGGTTTCGTGCACTGCGGCGGCGGCGGCGCCGCCGACGGTCAGGTAGAGGATGAGCGTCCACAGGGCGGTGTGGATGCCGGCCGCCCGGGCCGCGAGGGGGTCAAAGACCACCAGCACGAACCGCCGGGCGAAGAGCCCGTGGATCAGCAGCACGGCGCTGGCGACTACCGCCATCATCGCCGCCTCGCCGGCGGAAATGGCCAGGACGTTGCCGAAAAGCAGGCGCATGGCCTCGGCGTCGGCGGTGGTGGAGCGGGCCAGCACCAGCACGGTGAGGCCCGAAGCGGCGGCGAATCCCCAGCCGATGATCGCCTCGCTGGGAATCACGCGGGGAGTGGCGGCGAGGGCGAGGGCGGCAGCTCCTCCCAGGGTGGCGACGATGGCGGTGGCTTCCACGGGCAGACCCACGGCCAGGGCCACGGCGGCGCCCAGGGTGGCCAGGTTGGCGAGCGCCAGGCCCACGAACACCACCCGTTTGAGGACCACGTACACCCCCAACGTGGACAGCGCCACCGCCGCCGCCACGCCGGCCACCGCCGCCAGCCGCATGAACTCCAGCTCCCACAGAGCCTTCATGAGAGGGGCCCGACCAGCAGGGTTTTTCGGTTTCCCGCCGTCATGACCTTTACCGGCAGGCCGTACAGTTTGCTCAGGGTCTCGTCCCGCAGTATCTCCTCGGCGCCGCCGTAGAGGCTGCGGTCGCCCTGCAGCAGCAGGACGGTGGTGGCGGCGTTGAGGACCATGGGCAAGAAATGGGTGACCAGGATCACCGTCAAGCCCCGCTCGCGGTTGAGGCGAACCAGGAGCTCGACGATGGCGTGCTCGCCGGCGAGATCCATGCCGTTGACGGGCTCATCCAGCACCAGCAGCTCCGGCTCGGCGGCCAGGGCACGCGCCAGCAAAACCCTTTGTTGCTGGCCGCCGGACAGGTCGCGCAGCAGGTGATGGGCGAGATCGACGACGCCGGTGGCGGCCATCGCCCGCTCGGCAGCCTCGAAGTCGGCGCGGCCGGGACGCCCGAACGGCCCCAGGCGCGGGGCTCGCCCCATCAACGCCACCTCTCTGGCCGTCACCGGCATAATGGTGTCGATGGTCTCGCGCTGCGGCACGTAGCCGATCACCGGCCTGCCGCTGCTCAACATGCGTCCCGCCTGGGGTGTGAGGAGACCCAGGATGGCACGTAAGACGGTGGTTTTACCGGCGCCGTTGGGGCCGACGATGCCGAGGAATTCGCCGGCGCAGATGTGAAAGGAGAGGTGCCGGAGGACCGGCACCCTCCCGTAACCCAGAGCGACGTCATCGAAGACAAAGAGCGGCTGCTCGTGGTTCATGGAGCCATGCTACCCCCCCGCTGGAGAGCGTTCGCCAATCCTTCGACGATGAGTTCGAACATCGCTTCGCGCGTCGTCGCCGCGGGCTCGGCGCCCACCAACACCGGCACCTTGACCAACGGCACGCCGGTGGTGCGGGCCAGCATCTGCGGCACGCGGTCGTCGAAGTAGGACTCCATCAGGATGGCGGCGACGGTACCGGAGCGCAGCAGCTCCTGCATGGCGGCGATGTGGGTGGGGGTGGGGGGGACGCCGGGTTTGGGTTCCAGCTCGCCGACGAACTCGAGCTCGAAATGGCGCCCGAAATAGGGCCACGAGCGGTGGAACGACACCAGTCTCGCCCCTTTGTGGGGAGCCAGGCGCTCGCGCCAGCGGGCGCTCTTCGCCTCAAAGGCGGCGATGTATGCCTCGGCGTTGGCGCGAAACGCGCCGGCCTTGTCCGGCGCCACGGCAAGGAGGCCGGCGAGGATCGCCTCCACCATGGGGCGGGTGGCGGCGGGGTCGAGCCAGTAGTGGGGGTTACCAAAGCGGTGCAGGTCGCCGTAGGACCTATCCACCTTAAAGGTCGGTACCTCCAGCGGGGTGATGCGGCTGGAGACGTCCACCACCACCAGGCGAGCGTTGCGCGAGCCGTCGATCAGCTGCTGCGACCACAAATCCAGGTCCATGCCGACCTTGATGTAGACCTGTGCCTTGCGGATCCTCATGAAGAACGAGGGCAGCAGCTCCACGGCGTGCACGTCGCGGTTGCCGACGATGATGCTCTCGGCGTTGACGTCGCCCCCACCGATCGCCTCGGCGATGGCGGCGAAGTCGGGAATGGCGGCGACCACGCGGATGGGGGTGGCGCCGAACGCCGGCAGGCTCAACCCCGCCAGCGTCAAAAGGCAAACTGTGAGAAGGATGCCCCTTGTCGTTTTCATCTTTTCATCTCCTCGCAGGTCAGCCGTTAGAACCAGTGCGCCTTGTGGGGGCCGAGGGAGAACACCAGCTGCAGTACGGCCTCGCGCACCGCGGAGGTCATGCCAGGGCCGTCGGTGCGGCGCAGCAGCAGGCGCACCATGGTGCTTTCCTCCATCACCTGGAAGCCGGCGAACGCCCCGGCGCGCTTGCGCGTGACGCCCTCTTCTTCGGGGTGGTCGAAGCGCTCGACGATGGCGCCCAGATTCCAGCGCTGGGCGAAGCGCCAGTCGAAAAAGGCAAGAAATCCATCAGCGGAGTGCCGCTCCAAGTGGTGCTCGTGGCCCTCGTTTAGAGCGTGCGCTTCCTCGTGGTGGTGATGGTGCAGGACGTCGCGGCGGGAGCGGATCCACTCCCCCTGCACGGTGAGGGAGCGGTACTTGTTGGGTGCCCAGCGGTACTTGAGGTCGGCCCCAGTGAGGCGCACCTCCCGTCCGGTGAGGGTGTCCAGCTTACCCTGCAGGGCGTTGAGGCCCACCTCCACGCCGGCGTACGTGCCGGTGGGGAGGAACAGCGACAGGCGCTGGGTGTACCCCAGGTCCGTCTCGACGTGGTGGTGATCGTGCTCCTCCTCGTCGAGGGCGCGCAGGGACAGCAGCTGCCCGGCGCTGTGGGCATGATGCTCCTCGGTGTGTTCATGGGGTCGGGCGAAGTCGCCCTTGAGGATGTTGCCCGACAGGGTCAGGGCGGACTTCCCCAAAGGCAACTGCCAATTGAGGTTGACGCCGATGTCGGAAAGGCCCTCTTCGCCCAGGTACGCTTGGTGCAGCAGCGGCGTGTCCAGAAAGGAGTAGGCGTGCGGGTGGAGCAGGTTCAGCTTGCCGAAGTCGACGCGGTACTTGCCGGCCCGCAGCTGCAGGCCGCCCGGCAATCCCCGCAGGATGGTGGCGTAGGCCTCCTCGATTTCCAGCGAGCCGTTGTGGTAGCCGATATAGACGTCGGCGCGCGCGAACGGGTTGAGGTACCCCTGCAGGGCCAACTCGACACTCTGTAGATCCAGCTGCAGCTTGCCTTCCTTGGGGTCCTCGGGGTCGTTGGTCGTGAAAGCCCGGACATCGCCGATCACCGAGATGTCCGGATTCAGGTTTTGCGCCGCGGCGCCAGCCGCGGCGAGGGCGCAGACAATGGCGCCCAACGCATAGCCTTTGCTGGTCATGATTCCTCCTTGTCGTTCGACCGCGTGTGAAGCACAAGCTTAGGCGAACGTTTCGGGAGGGGCGCGGCTGCGGCGGGGGGCGGTGGGGAAGGAGCGCGGGGAGGCCTCGGCGGCACCCAGGTTCCAGTGGGAGGCCACCGTCGCGGCAAGAACCGCCGGGGGGGTGAAGGTGGCCGGAGGGTGAGGCCCGATGGCGCAAGCCGGGCAGTGGTCCGGAGGGCGGGTGTGGGCGGCGTGGAAGTGCACGCCGCCGCCGGTGCAAGCCTCGGAGTCGGCAATGGGGATGTGCTCGTGGCCGGCATGGCTGTGCGCTGCCGGCGGCGCCAGCATGGCCACCATCGCCAGCGGCGGCAGCACGAGCAAGCCCAGGCGCAGCCCCCGTCGCATGGCAGAAAAGGTACAGCGGGCAGGTCAGAAGATCAAGGTTGCGCCTCGGCCGGCCTATCTTCGGCCAGGTGTCCGAGGGCAATCATCTTGCGACGCCACGCCGCCTCCCGCAGCTGTTCGAGGCGCCGGCGCTCCTCGCGCAGATTCTCAAGGCGCACCCTAAGCTCCCGGCACAGCCCGGTGTCGCTGCGCGCCTCGGCGCTGGCCAGCTCGCTCTTCAACTGGCGCGCCTGCCCACTTAAGGAGCGAATGCGGATCAGGACGGCCATCTCCTCCTCGCTGACATACCCCACCCGACCACAGGAGGGCGCCTGGGAGCCGCCGCCGGCGAACGTGGGTAGGCGGAGAGAGAACGGCATCACCTACGATGAAGGGCGATGACGAGGCCGCGCATTCCCACCAATTGGCGGGAGTAAGAGAGAAGGAGTATCGTGCGCGGTCGATTTCGGGGTCTTTTGGTCATGATCGTGCAGACCCCTGGAGGTGAGCGGCGTGGCAACAGGAACTGCTGGAGGGAATGCGACGCCCCCGCAACGGTGGGCCTTTGGCTGGGTGCTCCTCTACGCCGTTCTGGTCCTGGGGGCGGGGTTCGGTGCCCGAGACCCCTGGCCGGCGGACGAGCCGCGTTTTGCTCTCATCGCCAAGGAAATGGCCGCCTCGGGCAACTGGTTCATCCCCCGCATCGCCGGCGAGCTATACCCCGACAAGCCACCGCTGTTCTTCTGGGTGGTGGCCGGGCTGTACCGGATCACCGGATCCCTGCGCGTTGCCCTCTTCCTGCCTGCCCTGCTGGCGGCTTTGGGCGCACTGGTGCTGGTCTACGACCTGGCACGCCGGCTGTGGTCCGCCAGGCTCGGAGTGTTTGCGGCGGCGGCGCTGACGTTGACGGTGCAGTTCGCCGAAGAGGCGCACAGCGGGCAAATCGATGGTTTTCTCCTCGGGTGGACAACGTTGAGCCTGTACGGGCTGCTGCGCCACTTGCTGCTCGGCCCGGCGTGGGGGTGGTGGGTGGTGGGGTGGGGGGCGGCCGGACTGGGTGTCATCACTAAGGGGGTCGGTTTCTTGCCCTTGCTTCTGTTGATCCCCTTTCTGGTCTGGGGGCGGGGCTCGGTGCGGGGAGAGTGGTGGCGCTGGCTGGTCGGACCGCTGGCCCTGGTAGCGGTGATCGCTGCCTGGCTGGTGCCAATGTGGGTTGCCACCACAGGAAGCGGTGATCCGGCCCTGACCGCCTATCGGGATGAAATCTTGCTGCGGCAGACGGTGACCCGCTACGCCGATCCCTGGGGGCACTTTCGCCCCCCCTGGTACTTCGTCGTCAACGTCATCCCGGTTTTCTGGCTACCCCTGGTGCTGCTGCTGCCCTGGCTGCTACCCCGTTGGCGGGAGTCGTGGCGGGGCAGGGATCTACGGGTCGTCCTCCCCCTCGCCTGGGTGGTGTTGGTGTTGCTGTTCTTTTCCCTAAGTCCGGGCAAGCGCGGGGTGTACATCCTGCCCGCGCTGCCGGCGCTCGTTTTGGCGGCAGCGCCGTGGCTCGAAGGGCTGCTGCACACCAAAGCCGTGCAGCGGCTGCTGCGGTTCACCTTGGTGGGCATCGGGGGGGTGCTGCTGGCCGCGGCGGTCTGGGTGGGCTGGTGGCCCAACGCCGAAGTCCAGCGCATCGAGACGCTCTCAGGGTTGCCGGTGGTGGCGGTGTTGCTTGTCGCCGCGGCGGTGTTTCTGGCAGCGGGGATGTTCACTGGATATGGACGCGTCGCGGTGGGGTGGGCCGCGGCGATGCTGGGGGTGTGGCTGATTTTGGGGTGGTGGGTGGCGCCGCGTCTGGATGGAGAGCGTTCGGCGGCGCTGTTCATGGGGCAGGTGCGGGCGGCGCTGCCCGCCGGGGGTGAGCTGGGGGTGGTGGGGTGGAAGGAACAGTTCATCCTGCAGGCGGGCATGCCCGTCACCGATTTCGGTTACCGGCGCCCTGACAAGGAGAAGGAGCTGGAGGAGGCGCTGGCGTGGGCCGGACAGTCCCCCGGGCGACGGGTGCTGGTTGCCGAGGACCACCCGGGGTTCGTGGTACCCGCCGCGGGACGGGGAACGTTTCTGGGACGACAACACCGGCAGCGGTGGTGGCTGGTGTCGGCCGCCGACATGGAAGTGACGCGAATGGTTCGCTCCACGACCTTCGCCGGTGGCACGCCAGAAACGGCCAGCCGGCCGGGCGGGGAATAGAGCGTTTTCGACTCCTTTTTATTCCCATGAGTTTGAACCCTACCCCGTGGGGAGGTCTTATGCCAATTCATGCCCATGCAGCACTGGCGGCGAAGGCCAAGCTGCAGCCCTTTGAGTACGAGCCGCGGCCGTTGGCTCCCGGGCAGGTGGAGATCGTCATCAGCCACTGCGGTATTTGCCACTCCGACGTGCACCTGGTGGATGGTGACTGGGGCGGGGTCTTTCCCGTGGTGCCGGGGCACGAGATCATCGGGACGGTGGTGGCCGGCGACGGGATCCCCCTGGGCACGCGGGTGGGGGTGGGGTGGCAGTGTGGTTCCTGCGGCAGCTGCGAATGGTGTGCCGAGGGCGAGGAACGCCTGTGTATGGCAAGCCAGGCCACCTGCATGGGCAACTACGGTGGCTTTGCCGATCGCATCCGGGTGGACCACCGCTTTGCCGTGCCCATCCCGGCGGGGCTAGATAGCGCCTCGGCGGCACCCCTGCTATGCGGCGGCATCACCGTGTACACACCGCTGCGCCGCTACGCCAAGGCCGGGAGCCGGGTGGCGGTGGTGGGCATCGGTGGGTTGGGCCACCTGGGCCTGCGCTTTGCCGCCGCCATGGGGTGCGAGGTGACGGCGATCAGCACTAGACGGGACAAGGAAGGGGAGGCGAAGGCCTTCGGCGCGCACCACTTCGTGGTGGGCGATCCGGCGGCGAACTCCTTCGATTTAATCCTGAACACCGCTCACTTTTCGCCGTCCATGGAGGTGTACCTGCAAGCGTTGCGGCCAAAGGGGGTATTCTGCCAGCTGGGGGCCTCGGCTGAACCCCTGGCGGTGCCACCCTTCGGCCTGATCGTGGGTTCCAAGACCCTCAGCGGCAGTGCCATCGGCTCGCCGGCCGGCATCGCCGAGATGCTGCGCTTCGCCGCCAATCACGGAATCAGCGCACAGGTGGAAATCCTGCCCATGGCGAGGTGCAACGAGGCGCTGGACCGCACCCGTCGCAACCTGGCGCGCTACCGCATGGTGCTGGCGGCATGATTCGCCGGGGCCGTGATCGTCGTTGATACCGGCGACGGGGCGCGTTGGCCGCGTCTTGCTCTTACTGCGTCGGGCAGGGGGGACAGCTGATATCGAGGACGGTCTTCCAGCGACCGTCGCCCTCCTGTCGCCAGGTCGGGTTGAGGGTGCCGATCCACCGGTCAACGGGGTCCAAGAGCGGACCCGTGCTCAGAGCGAGCGCCCCCGTCGCCACCACAGCCACCCGCTCCTAACCCACGGGGAGGGCGCCGAGGGTCCTTCGAAGAAACGTTTGCAACCCGCCGTCACGGCCTCGCGGCCACGCAGCAGGGGGTTGCCCAGGAACACGGCCTCCTCGGCGAAAAAAGAGCTGAAGGTGGCGAGATCGCGCTCCGCCATGCTGCGGGCGAACGCCGTTTCCGCCGCCCGCACCTGCTCCTCGAGGGACGCCACGTCCTCCCCGGCAGCGGTTCACGCCCCCGCCAGGGCCAGCGAGCACACCCCGAACTGAATTCTCCGTGCCATGACGTACCTCCCCAGGGCTCCTTTCCGGGCGCGGTCAGGATAGCGCCGTTTCACCGGCAGGGCGCCAGGAGGGCCCGGGCCGAAGCAGCCACGAAAGACGGCTCGCTTGCTACCATGGCCGCCGGGGAGGCGGTCGAGGATATGGAGAACGTGTGGCTGGTGGTGTTCGGGCTGGTGGTGGGATTGGCGGCGTCGTTCACTGGCCTCGGCGGGGGTTTTCTGATGGTGCCTCTCCTGCTGCTTCTGGGGCACTCGGCCCAGAAGGCGGTGGGCACCTCCTTTCTGGCCATCCTGGTCATTTCGCTGTCGGCTCTGGTGGCCCACAACAAGCTAGCCAACGTGGACTATCGCCTGGGCCTCCTGCTGGGTCTGGGCGGTATCGGCGGGGCACAGATCGGCGCGCGACTGGTGGAACAGGTCTCGACCGCGTCGTTCAAGCGCATCTTCGCCCTGGTGCTGGTGGCCCTGGCCGCGTACCTGTTCCTCAAGAGGTAGGCGCCCCGGCGCGCAGGTGCGACCCGCACCCCTGTCAGCACGGGGCACTCTCCTATACTTTCCACGGGAGGTGGCGATGACCAGCATGGCCGCCGTGCAGGAGTTCGTCGCCTGCAAGCGACTGGCCCTGGCCGGCGCCTCGCGCAGCGGCAAGAAGTTCGGCAACACGGTGCTGCGCGAACTGACGGCGAAGGGCTACGAGATGCTGCCCCTCCACCCCAGCGCCGAGACCATCGACGGGGTGCGCTGCTGGCGCCGCTTCGCGGATATCCCCGGAGCGGTGGGTGGGGCGGTGGTGGTGGTGCCACCGCCCGAGGCGGCCAAGGTGGTGCGCCAGGCGCTGGACGCCGGCATCACCCGCGTCTGGTTGCAGCAAGGCTCCGAGTCCGAGGGGGCCATCGCCGAGTGCCTGGACCGGGGCGCCTTGGTCGTTGCTGGCCACTGTATTCTCATGTTTGCCGAACCGGTGCGCTCCTTTCATCGCTTCCACCGCACCATCTGGCGCCTGCTGGGCAGGCTGCCCCGCTAGACCGGCCCGCGGCCGTACAATGACCGAATGACGCGCACCGTGCACATCGCCGGCGGGGGAGTGTCGGGGCTGGCCACCGCCCTGCTGCTGGCGCGCCGGGGCGTGGCGGTAGAGGTGCACGAGCGCAAGGCCACCGGTGGAGGTCGATTCGCCGGGGGGTGGCAGGTGCTCGAAAACGGCACCTGCCGGCAGGATGCCCTGGCGGAAATCGCCGCGCTGGGCGTCGAGTCCTCCTTCGACACGATACCGGCACGGCATGCAATATTTCTGGATGGCACCGGTCGGGTCTTCGAGGTGGCCAGCCGTGAGCCGTTTGCCTACTTCGTGCGACGGGGCGGCGGTGCCGGCAGCCTCGACGACGCCCTGGGGCGACAGGCGCGGGCGGCGGGCGCCGTTTTCGCCCCGCCGGGAGAGGCCCCCGAGGGGGTGGACGTGGTGGCCACCGGACCTCGGCAAGCGGACGGAGTGGCTAAAGAGGTGGTGTTTTCGTCCAATCTGAAAGATACGGTGGCGGTGCTGTTCGACCCCCTCCTGACGCCCACCGGCTACGCCTATCTCTTCTGCTTGGATGGACACGCCACCTTCGGGGTGGCGCAGGTGCGCGGAATTGCCGGCCTGGCGCGGGCGCGGGACGCGGCGTGGGCGCGCTTTCGCGAGGTGTTCGGCGCCTTCCGGGTGGAGCGGCTGCACGACGGCGGGCAGTTCATGAACTTCTGCATCCCGGCGCACCTGTCGGGGAGAGACGGGCGCTGGTACGTGGGGGAAGCCGCGGGCGTGCAGGACTACCTGTTTGGGTTGGGCAATCGCCTAGCCCTGCGCTCGGCGGGACTGGCGGCAGACGGCCTATTGGGTCGCTGGGACCAGCGCGCCTTCCTCGAACGCCTGCGGCAGCCGATGATCGCCAGCGTGGCCCTGCGCTTCGCCTTCGAACGGGCGGGCCGGCGCAGCTTTGCGGCGCTGTGTCGGCGGGCGGCGCAGGGGGACTTTCGCCAGCTGCTGGTGCGGCTGCAAGCTCCGAGGCCGGCGCTGCGGGGGTTGTCGCGGGTGATCATGGCCATTTGGCGGGAGCGGCGCGGCTGCCGCCACGCCCCGGTGTGTAGCTGGTGCCGTCGGAGGCAGCGATGAGAGCGGCGCGGGCGGTGGTGCGGGGGCTTACCCACCGGCGCGGGGCCAACTTTTCGTTGGGTTTTCGCCTGCTGCCGCCGGCCAAACGGCGGGCGGTGTACGCCGCCTACGCCGCCTGCCGGGTCCCCGACGATATCGTCGACGAGGTCGAGGCCGATGCCGACAAGGCCGACATCGCCGCTCGCCTGGACGGTTGGGCGGCGGAGATCGAGGCGACTTACTTGGGCAACCCTGCCACCCCGATCACCCGGGCTCTGGCCGAGGTTCTGCGGGAGTTCCCCATTCCGCGCCAAGCGCTGCTAGGGCTGGTGGAGGGCTGCCGGATGGATCTCAAGAAGTCGCGCTACCAGACCTTTGCCGAGCTGGAACGCTACTGCGAGCTGGTGGCCGTGACCATCTCTGACATCTCGCTGGCCATCTTCGGCCTGATCAGGGAGGAGGGCCGGGCGCTCGGCCGGCACCTGGCCATGGCGCTGCAACTGACTAACATCTGCCGGGATGTGCGGGAGGACGTGCAGCGCGGGCGGGTGTACCTGCCCGCTGAGGAGATGGCTGCCTTTGGCGTGGCGGCGGAACGCCTGGCGGTGGGCGAGGTGGACTCCTCCGCCTACAGGCAACTCATGGCCTTCCAGTGCCGGCGGGCCCGTGCCCACTTCGCCGCTGCCAACCCCCTGCCCAGCTGTCTGGCGCGGGATTGCCGGGCGGCGGTGCGAGTGATGGGAGGAGTCTACCGACGCATTTTGGACCGCGTGGCGGCCGATCCGGTGGCGGCCTTTCACCGGCGGGTGGAGCTACCAGCCTGGGAGCGGGTCTGGGCGGTGGCTTACGGGGCCTGCGGCGGTGCCTTCGTCTGACATGCGAAGGTGCAGGGGGGGGCGGGGAAAGTGATGACCATGGACCTCCTTCTCATGGCCAGGTACGACGCCTGGGCGACGGCACGGGCGCTGGAGGCGGCCGGCCGGCTAGGCCCGGCGGCGTGGACCCGGCCGCTGGCCGGTCCCTTTGCCTGCCTGCGGGACGCCGCGGTCCCTCTGGTGAGCGCCGCGATCGTCTGGCTGGCCCGCTGGCAGGGGCGCCCCATGGCCACCGGCCTGCGCGCCGCCGCCTTTGCCGACGCCGCCGCCGTGCAGGCGCGCTGGCGAGAGGTGGCGGCAGCGGTGGAGATGTTTCTCGTCCGTCTGCCCAAGCAGGCCCTCGAGGCGCCGCTTGCCTACCGTACAGCCACCGGGCGGCCGCGTCAGGCAGCGCTAGCAATGACGATCATTCACCTCTTCACCCACGCCGCCTACCACCGCGGCCAGCTGATGGCGGTCATCCGCCAGCTGGGTGGTGCCACGGTGCACACCGATCTCTTGTACTTCCTGCATGATCGCGGGAGGGCCGCAGGGTGAGGGAAAGGCTGGCGGCCGACGTGGCGGTGATCGGCGCCGGACCGGCGGGGACGGCCGCCGCCACGGCGCTGGCGGAGGGCGGGGCGCGCGTCGTCCTCCTCGACCGCGCCCACTTCCCCCGCGACAAGGTGTGCGGCGATGGTTTGCTGCCCGACGCCTTCGCGCCCCTGGCCCGGCTGGGGGTGCTGGACGAGGTGCGACGGCAGGCGAGGTCGGTGCGGGGGATTCGCTTTCACGCCCCATCCGGGACGCGGGGGTTCGTGCCGGTGGAGGGGCTGGTCATCCCCAGGCGCGTGCTGGATGCCCTGCTGCTGGCCAGGGCGCGGTCGGCGGGGGCCACGGTGCTGGAAGGATGGGTGCTCGAGGGGTTCGACGGCGAGCCGGGAGGCTGGCGAGCGGCGCTCTTTTCGCGGGTGGAGTCGGCCCGGCGCCTGGAGGTGGAGGCAAGACGCTTCGTGCTCGCCACCGGGGCCTCGCCGCGACCGCGGCAGCTTGCCGGACTGCGGCGGGCGCCCCGCGGTGGCGCGGCGGTGCGCAGCTACGCTTCCTTACCCGCAGCCAATCCCAGCGAACTGCTGATCGTTTTCCACCGTCAACGCCTGCCCCGCGGCTACTACTGGGCGTTTCCGCTGGAGGATGGCAGCTTTAACCTGGGCTGTGGAGTCTTCGCCAGTCGGCCGGGCGATTGCTCGCTCATCGACGAGACCCGTCGCTTCGCCGCCCAGCAGGGCGCCCTCCAGCTGCAGGGGGAGCCGCGGGGGGCGCCCCTGCAGTCGGCCTTCCCCCGCCTGGAGGTGGCGCTGGGAAAAGTGCTGGCGGTGGGGGAGGCGGCAGGCCTCACCCGGCCGTTCTCCGGCGAGGGGATCGGGCCGGCGTTGGAGAGCGGGATGCTGGCGGCGGCGGCGCTGGCGGCTGGCGGCGATACGGCTGGGCACTACCGTCGCCTCCTGCGGCGTCGTTTTGCCCGCGAGTTTGCCGCCTACCGCTGGGGCGAACGTTTGCTGGGGTGGCCGTGGCTTTTGGATGCCCTGGTGCGCCGGGTGGAAGCCTCCCCCCCAGCCCGAACGCGGGTCAAGGAAGTGCTGGCAGCCACCCTGTCGCCGGCCAGTCTCCTCTCCCTGCGCGGCCTCGGTCGCCTGCTGCTGGGACGCTAGGGCCGGGCGCCCTGCTCGATCCAGCGGGCCACCACGTCGATCTGCTCCTGGGGGAGCCTGGTGGCGGTGAACAGGCCGCGGGGCATGCCCTTGCCCTCGCTGTGGGTGTGGGCCAATTTACGCCACAGGTACGATGCCTGGGCATCCCCCGCCTTCACCAGCATCACCTGCGGTTCGTTCTGGGACGGGCGATCCACCATGGCTGCCACGGCGCCGGCGCCGAGCAGGTCGAGGCCCTTCTTGGGTCGCTTGGGGCCGTGGCAATCCCCACATTCCTTCTCGAAAAGGGGGCGAACGTGGGTGGCGTAGGAGAGCGGCTCGTCGGCAGCGAGCAGACCGACGCCGACAAGGGCAACGATGGAGGCAACGGCGCTGATACGCATGCTTCGGTCCTTTCTGGGGAAGAGCAGTTTACTCCACTCCTGCAGGGGAAGGGGAGCCGGGCTAGACTAGGATCGGTGCGCATCATCACGTCCCACCTGGGTGCCGATTTCGATGCGCTGGGGGCGATGGCTGGGGCGCGCCTGCTGGATCCGGCGGCGCGGCTGGTGTTCGCCGGCTCCCAGGAGGTGGCGGTGCGCCGGTTCCTGAACGCCGAGCGGATTCGCCTGCCCGAGGTGCGGGTGCGCGACCTGCGGCGCGCCCGCATCGAGGCGGCCATCGTCGTGGACTGCTCCTCGGCTCGCCGCCTGGGCGAGGTGGGGGAGCTGCTCGTCGCCGCGGGGTGCCCGGTGACGGTCATCGATCACCACCCCCTGCCCGAGGACTTTCTCCCCGCCGCGCAGCGACTTACCGCTCCGGTGGCCTCCACCTGTACGGTGCTGGTCGAGGAGCTGCAGCGCCGGCATCTCTCCCCCGACCCCTCCACTGCCTCCCTCATGCTGCTGGGGGTGTACGAGGACACCGGGGGGCTCACCTACCAGGACACCACCGCCGCCGACGTCCGGGCGGCTGCGTGGCTTTTGGAGCACGGCGCCCGCCTGGAGTGGGTGCGGCGCTACGTCCTGCGGCCGCTGGAGCCGCCGCAGCTGGACCTGCTCAATCGGCTGGTGGAGGGGGCGGTGGAGCACACCGTCGGAGGGGTGCGGGTGGGCATTGCGGTGGTGCGTCCGGATGAGGGGGTGGAAGAGGCGTCATACGTTGTCCATCGCTGGGCCGAGATTTTCGATGTGCCGGTGGTGGTGGCCATCCTCGAGGTGCCGCCCCAGCTGGCGGTGATCGCGCGGTCGACCACCTGCGCGGTGGATGCCGGTCGGCTGCTGGCGACCCTCGGGGGGGGCGGCCACGCCACCGCGGCGGGCGCCCGGGTGCGGGATCGCAGCGCCGTGGAGGTGGCCCAGGAACTGCTGGCCGCGATCTCCCAGATGGTCTCATCGGCGGTGACGGCGGCAAGCCTCGCCACCCCCTACCTGCACACCTGCGACGCCAACGACACGGTGGAGCGGGTCAAGGACATGGTGCTGCGGCTGCGCATCAACGCCATCCCGGTGGAGAGGGAGGGGGAGCTGATCGGGGTGGTGACGAGACAAGTGCTGGATCAAGCCCTCGCCCAGGGGTTGCACCGGCGGGCGGTGACCACGGTGATGCGCCCCCACGTGCCCATCGTCCCCGCCAGCGCCACGGTGGAGGAGGTGGAGCGGGTGTTCATGGAGGAACAGGCGCGCCTGCTGGTGGTCAGGCTGCCCGAGGGGTACGGCGCCATCACCCGCATGGATCTCTTTCGCCGGCTCTATCAGCGCCAGCTGGAGGAGGGGGGCCGCGTGGACCGGCGGGTGGCCGGCTCGCGCCTGGTGACCCACAACGTGGAGCACCGCCTGCGCCGCGGCCTGCCGGCGAGGTTGCAGGACATCCTGCAGGTGCTCGGCGAGGTGTCCGACGAGATGGGGATGCGTGCCTTCCTGGTCGGGGGTGCGGTGCGGGATGCACTGCTGGGCCGTCCGTTGGAGGACTGCGACGTGGTGGTGGAGGGGAACGGCCTGATGGTGGCCGGGGCGCTGGTGGAGCGGGTGGGGGGTCGCTACCACCCCCACGAGCCGTTCCTCACCGCCGCGGTGCAGCTCCCGGGAGGGGTGCGCATCGATGTGGCCACCGCTCGCACCGAGTTTTACCGCACCCCCGCCGCTCTCCCCGAGGTGGTCAGCTCGGCGCTGCGCCAGGACCTCTACCGCCGCGACTTCACCATCAACGCCATGGCCATTGCCCTGAGCCGCGGCCGGTTCGGCGAGCTGCTGGACTACTTCGGCGGCCAGAAGGACCTGCAGCGGCGGCAGATCCGCGTGCTGCACTCGCTCTCCTTCCTGGACGATCCCACCCGCGCCATTCGCGCCGTGCGCTTCGCCGTTCGCCTGGGGTTCGAGATCGCCGCCGAGACTCGCCACCTGGTGCGCGTCGCGGTGGAGGAGAAGGTGTTTTCCCGCCTCTCCAGCGGCCGACTGCGGGACGAGCTGCAGGGCCTCCTCGGGGAGGGCAACGTCACCGCTGCCCTGGGCGAGCTGGATCGCCTGGGGGTGCTGGGGGAGGTGCTTCCAGGGGTGCGCTGGAACGCCTCCCTCAGGCGCCTCCTGCAGGAGCTGGAGGCGCTGCTCACCTGGGCGAACCTGGAAGGGGTGTACACTGGGCCACGCTGGCATCTCTTCCTGGCGGCGCTGGCCTTCCGGGCCGGCGAGGAAGGGGGCAAGGCCATGGCCCAGCGGCTCTCTCTCAGTGGCGAGGTGGAGCGTCTGGTGCTGACCGCCCGCGCGGAGGTGGAGGGGCTCCTGGCGGTGGCCTCCCGCCCCCGGGTGCGGATCTCGGAGGTGCTGGCGGCGGTGGAGCGGGTGCGCGCTGTACTGGCCCTGGTGGCCATGGCCACCGCCGGGGAGAACGAACGTGCGCGCCTGCACCGGGCGCTGTCCCTCCTGCACCGCGATCCCCTGCCCATCACCGGTGCCGATCTGGTGGCGGCGGGGATGCGGCCCGGTCCGGCGGTGGGCGAGGCGCTGCGGCGTGCCCGGGCGGCGGTGGTGGACGGGGAGATCCAGGCGAATGAGGCTCTGAACTTTGCTCTGGGGGCGGCGCCGGCGGGAGGCGGGCGATGATCGCCCTGCTCCTCGCCATCGCCGCCGTGGCTCCGCCGAGCTACCTGGTGGAGCGCGTGACCTCGGACGACGGGGGTTCGCTTCGCCTCACCGTCTTTCGCGATCGCATGGCGGTGCTGGCGCGCCGCTCCGGGTCCGCCGACCCTCAGCTGACCCGGGTGCGGCTGGAGGAGCTGGAGTACCGGGTGGTGGCCCAGGTGGTGGAGGAATGCTACGGGGAGCTGGCCCGTTGGCAGCCGTCAGAAGGTGTCCTGGGCGGAACGACCACTGAATTGCGCCTGGCCCCGCCGGAAAAGCCGCCCATCATGGTGCGGCTCGCCAGCACTTTGGCTCGTTCGCTGGCGGCTGGACGGCTGGAGCGGGCGCTGGATGAGCTGCAGCGACGCATCGAGCAAACCCCGGCGGGGGCCGAGGATTTGAGCGACTGGGAGCCCCGGGTGGGGGAGCGAGTGCGGCTGGCAGACGGCAGGGAAGGCAAGGTTGCCGCCTTGCTGCCGTCCTCCGGCGGCGTCTTGGTCGAGCTGGACATTGGTCCGGTCAGCGAGTACTTCCCGTTGGACGAGCTGCGGCGCAAGGCGGTGAAGAGGATCAACCCATGAGGATTACCGGCGGCGAGTGGGTGCGACGGAAGGTCCAGGGGCCCCGTCGTGGCGACGATCTGCGCCCCAGTCCGGACGCGCTGCGCGAACAGGCCTTCGCGGTGCTTGAACCGCACCTGGAGAGGGTCACCTTTCTGGACCTGTACGCTGGCACCGGGGTCAACGCTTTGGAGGCGCTCTCCCGGGGGGCGCGGCGAGCTGTGCTGGTGGAGCGGGAGCGACGGGCGGTGAACCTCATCCAGACCAACCTGACGCTGCTGGATGCCCATGCCCTGGTGGATATCGTGGCCCTCCCGGCGGAGGATGCCCTGGCACGGCTCGCCCGGGAGGGGGCGCGGTTTCCCGTGGCTTGGTGTGATCCCCCGTTCGCCGCCTGGGGGGAGGGCCGAGCCGCCCTGGCGCTGGCCCGAAAACTGGGGGTGCTGCCGCAAGGGGCGCTCACCGTGCTGGAAGTGCCCCCCAACACCCCGGTGGCCGTCGACGGGTTCGCGGTGGTGCGCCCCCTGCGGGGGGCGGTTTTGCTGCGCGCCTGCTAGGCTTTGCGCCTGGAGGTGACGGCAATGGAACTGCTGGAGACCAAGCGCAGCCTGCTGGTGGTCATTGACCTGCAGGGCAAGGTCCTGGACCTGGCCTACCGCTCCGCCATGGTCATCGAGGCCAGCGTGCGCCTGCTGCGCATGGCGGAGCTGTTCGGCGTGCCGGTGGTCCTCACCGAGCAGTACCCGCGCGGGCTGGGAGTGACCCACCCGCGGGTGCGGGCCGCCTACGACGCTCTCACCGTGCCCAAACGCTTCGTGGAGAAGGACGCCTTCGGCTGCTGCGGCGAGCCGACGTTCCTCGCCGCCCTGAACGCGATCCGTCCGCCCGCGGGGGGGCAATCCCGGCAGGCGGTGGTGGCCGGCATCGAGGCCCACGTGTGCGTCATGCAGACCGTCATCGAGCTGCTGCGGGCGGGGTGGCAGGTGCACCTGTGCTGGGACGCCATCTCGGCGCGGGGGGAGGAGTACCGGCGGCACGCCCTGGAGCGCATGGCCCAGGTGGGGGCGGTACTCACCAACCACGAATCGGTGGGGTTCGAGTGGGCGCGGGACAAGAACCACCCCGTCTTCAAAGCGTTCTCCGCCCTTCTCAAGGAGGGGCCGTTGCCCGGGTAGGCGGTAGGTACGCGGGGTGGGCGGGAGAAAAGCGAACGCCCCGCCGGGGGGCGGAGCGTCCACCGCACGGGAAGGGTGCCGCAGCTAGCCGCGCCCCTTGAGGGTCCGACCAACTCGCCGCTGGCTGCCGCTGCCCGGCTGGGTGCAGTCGCCGGGGCCGTAGCCGGAGCCGTCCCGGGGGCCCACCCCTTGGTTGCCGGAGCCATCCCCGGGGCCGTACTTCTTCCCCTGGCCGCCGCCGGTGCCCTGCCCGGCAGCGCCGGCGCCGACCTCGGCTGCTTTCGCCTGTCCGCCGTCCTTGCTGCGGCTGCGCAGCTGCTTTTTCAGCTGGTTGGCCGGCGAACCGGTGCCTGGCTGGTGCTGGCGCAGCTCGGTGCGGGCGCGGTCCTGCCGGGGCGTGTTGCCGCCCGGCGACTGGGCAGCGGCCCAGCTGGCGGCCAGCACCAGGGAGCCGGCGCCAAGGAGCACTGCGGCGGTGTGGACGACGTGTTTCATTTTTCTACCCCCCTTTCTGCGGCGGCTTGCGGCTCGCCGCTCGCCCGAAAAGGGAGCAAGACCCGTGCCAACACGATGGCCTTTCCTGAGACAAGAATGAAGGAAAGCAGAGTCATCCTGGGTGGGTCGAAACGACCCGGGCTGCGACGCGGTGCCTCCGGGGGTGGTGCGTCCACGCCGGGCATGCCGCGCCATCGAGGGGACATCGCCGGGCCAGGCAGGGCTCCCATGGGCGAAGTGGTTGGAGGCCACCCGGCCCGTCGAAGAGGGGGTGGTCAGCCCCGCCCCCGCCCGGCGGCGCGGGGGCCGCCGGGGGTTGTCTTGCCCGGGTGGGAGGGGGCAGGCGACGCCGCCGGGGCGGCGCGCATCTCCCGGTGTCGTTCCCATCTCTCCTCGCTGAAGGTTGGGGGGAACGGCCGGCGGGCGGGGGCGCGCCGCGGCCCGAAGTGGCAGAGCTCCCCTGGCCCCACCCCCACGGGGGACAGGGCTTGATCCCGCGGGCGCACCTCCACGGTGCCGGCAAACACCGCCAGGACGGCTTCTCCGCTGGGATCCACCCGCACCGCGAAGCGGGTGCCCCGCACCGCCAAGAGGGCCCCGGGGGTGGCGACCAGGCGCTCTTCATGCCCCAGGAGGGCGTCAAACAGAGCGCGCAGGGCGCCCCTTTGCAGGACGATGAGGGCGCCGGGCACCTCCTCCTGCAGCCGCACGTGGGTGGAGGGAGCAATCTCGAAGCGGGCCGCCCGCTCCGCTACCACCACCGTGGCCCGCCCGCGCCAGCCGGTGCGCAGCTCGTCCCCGGGGAGCAGCGCCTCTCCGGCGGCTGCCGCCGTCTTCGCCTGGCCGCGGACCACCTCCACCCGGGGGACCACCTTTTCGAGGACGTAGCGCCAGGGGGCGGGGGCTTCGGGGAGCAGGAGAAGGAGAGAGCAGAACAGCGTGACGAGGCTCATGGGGCGATCCTCCCTCCTGGACCGGAAGCACGCTCGATGCCAAGGGCGCGCAACTTGCGGGAAAGGGTTTTCCGTTCGATGCCGAGGATGCGCGCGGCGGCGCTGCGGTTGCCGCCGGTGGCGGCCAGCACCGCCAGGATGTGCTGCCGTTCCGCCTCGGCGAGGGAGGAGAGGGAGGGGGTCGGGGGCCCGGGCGGCGGGGAGGATGCCGGGGGGTTGGCGCCCTCGGCCAGCAGGCGCTCCACCGCCCTGGGGTCGGCGAGGCTCCTGCAGTCGATGAGGCAGCGACGCAGCAGCAGGGCGAGCTCCCGCACGTTGCCGGGCCAGCGGTGCCGGGCCAGCACCGCCAGCACCTCGGGGGAGGCGGGCGAGGGCGGGGGTATCCCCAGCTCGGCGGCCAGCTGGCGGCGGAAGTGGTCTACCAGCAGTGGCAGGTCCTCCAGGCGATCGCGCAGGGGGGGGAGGTGAATCTCGTAGGCGGCCAGCCGGAAATAGAGGTCCTCCCGGAACTGCCCGGCGCGGATGGCCTCGTTGAGGTTGCGGTGGGTGGCCGCCACCACCCGCACGTGCACCTCGGTCTCCGTTTCCGCCCCCAACGGCCGCACCCTGCCGTCCTGGAGAAAGCGCAGCAGCTTCACCTGAAAGGCGGGGGAGATGTCTCCGATCTCGTCCAGAAAGAGGGTGCCCCCTTCTGCCCGCGGGATGGCGCCGCGGTGGTCCCGGCGGGCGTCGGTGAAGGCGCCGCGCACGTGGCCGAACAGCTCGCTCTCCAGCAGGGTATCGGGGAGCGCGCCGCAGTTGACCGCCACGAAAGGGCCCTCGGGGTGCCGCCCGAAACGGTGCAGGGCCCGGGCCACCAGCTCCTTGCCGGTTCCGGTCTCGCCGGTGATGAGGACCGGCACCGACAACGGGGCGACCCGGGCAACGGCCGTGTATACCTCCACCATGCGGGGGTGAGAGCCCACGATCATGCTTACCGGCGCCTCCTCCGGCGGCGGGGACGGAGCGGGTGGGGGCCGTAGGGCACTCTGCACCTTCTCCATGAGCAGGCGGAGGTCGAAGGGCTTGGCGAGGTAATCGAAGGCCCCCAGGCGCGCCGCCAGGGCGGCGGTCTCGACGCTGCCGCGGGCGGTGATGAGGAGCACCGGAAGGTCGGGGTGGGTGAGCTGGAACCCCTCCAGCAGGGCCAGGCCGTCCTCGCCGGGCATGTAGATGTCGCTGATCACCATGGCCACCGGGTGGCGGGTGAGGAGCGCACGGGCCTCGGCCACCGAGGCCGCCCGGTGCACGAGATAGCCGTGCTTTTCCAGGGCCAGGGCCACCATTTCCCGAATCGCCGAGTCGTCCTCCACCACCAGGATCTGCGTCACGTCTGCCCCTTCTCCGGCGGCGCCAAGGGCAGGCGCACCAAGAAGGTGGCCCCGCCCCCCGGCGTGTCCGTCACTTCCACTGTACCCCCGTGCCAGCTCACCACCTCAGCCACCACCGCCAGCCCCAGTCCGAGGCCGGGCCGGCTGGCTCCGGCGGCGCCGCGGACGAAGCGGCCGAAGATGGCCGCTCTTTCCTCCGGGGGGACGCCGGGGCCGCGGTCGGCGACTGCCAGCACGGCGGCGCTCCCCTCGACGGCCAGCCGGACTAGGATGTCGCTGTCGCCGGGCGAGTACTCGCCGGCGTTGGCCAGCAGGTTATCCAGCACCCGCTCCAGAAGCAGCCGATCGCCCGGCACCCACACCCTTTGGTCCACCTGGCAGGTGATCGACCGGGCCCGGGAGGTGCGAAAGAGAGCGGCTCTCTGGGCCACCACCTGGGACAGGTGCACCGGCGTGCCCACCTCCTCCCGGCGTCGGGCAGAGAGCCGCTCCAGTTCCATGAGGCCCTCCACCATTTGATGCAGGCGCAGCGCCTCGGCCGCCGCCACACTCGCCACTTTCCGCCGCTCCTGGGGCGAGAGCTCGTACTCCGCCAGCATTTGCGTCAGGCCGCGGACGGCGGTGAGGGGAGTTTTGAGCTCGTGGGCGAGCACTCGACGGGTGTCGCGCTCCACCGCCTGGCGGGCGGCGATGGCAGCGGCCAGGCGGTGCAGCATTTCGCCCTCGGAGGCCGGTGACGGCTCTTCCTCGCCTGGGTGTTTTTCCAGGGTGGCCATGAGCCGCGTGGCTGCCCGCCGGGTGGTGGCTATTCTCCGCCCCTGCGCCGCCACCGTCACGGCCGCCGCCAGGGCAGTGGGGAGGATGGACGGCAGCTCCCAACCCAGCACCCACAGAGCCGCGACGGCGAAGAGCGAAGGTGCGACCAGGGAGGCAGCCGGCAGGAGGACCCAGAAGCTGGAGCCGCCGCGCCGGGCCAGGGTCCAGAGCGCCGCGCCCAGCGCCGCGGTAAAGAGAGCCACGGTCAGCGGTGCCGCCTTGCTCAATGTCGCTCCCCGGGCCAAACACTGGATCACCCCGGCATGCACCTCCACCCCCGCCATGGGCTGTCCCCCCGGCGAGGTGGGCACCACCGCCCGGTCCTGCAGGCCGGCGGCGGTGACGCCGAGGAGGGCAATGCGCCCGGCCACGGCGCCGCCGGCGGGTGGGTGCGCCAGCATCCGCCAGGCGGGGATGACCGGCAGCTCGGCCCAGCGCAGGCGGAAGTCGGGCCGCAGCACGGCGCCCACCGGCACGGCCAGGTTCGGGTCGACCTGTTGCAGGGCGGCCAGGGCCAGGGCCGGGTAGGACGCCCCCCCGAACTGTTTGACGGCCGGCAGGCGGCGCACGACGCCGTCGCGGTCGGGCTCGAAAGTGGCATGGCCCAGGCGGGCGGCGGGGGCCAATCGGGGGGAGGGCAACAGCCACCCCCCATCGCCGAGTCCCCCCGCCAGCACACTGGGGGTGGCGGCCAGGGCCTGCGCCAGCAGCTCATCGGTGGGGCTCGCCTCCATCAGGAGGAGATCCAGCACCACCACCAGGGCTCCCCGGTCAGCGGTGGCCTGCACCAGTCTTGCCAGGGTGTCCCGCGGCCACGGCCAGGGGCCCAAGCGGGCGAGGGATGATTCGTCGATCGCCACCACCGCCACCAGGTCAGGGGAGCGAGGGGGGGCGAGGCGGAGTGCGGCGTCGCGCAGGGCCAGCTCCAGGGGTGCAAGGGCCCCGGCGCTTGTCAGCAGCAGTGCCGCCGCGGCGCTGGCGGCGGCGACGATCAGAGTTGAGCGCCCACTCCCCGCACCGGCGGCGCGCCGGTCCTCATCCGCTCCCACAAAGGAAATGATACCAGCGGGTAGCACTCCAGCGGGGAAGGCGGGCGGGGACTGGGGAGTTGTCCGAAAGCCACGCAGAGAGGTCGGAGGGGAGCGAGAGTCACGCCCAGGTTTCGCTGTCGTCCAGCACCCGGCCGCCGCCGTGGCGCTTGGCGGCGTAGAGGGCCAAGTCGGCGCGCTGGACGAAGCGGACCACTTCCTGCTCCTGGAAGACGGCGGAAGGAGCCACCACCGCCAGCCCCGCCGAGGCCCCCACCGCCAGCTCGCGCCCCCCCCAGGGCACGCGCAGGGCACCGATGGTGGCGATGAGCTTGTCGGCCACCTGCAGGGCGCCCTGGCGGTCGGTCATGGGCAGGATGACGGCAAACTCGTCGCCGCCGAAGCGGGCGGCGGTGTCGGTGGAGCGCACGCTGTGGGCGAGTGCACTCCCCACCGCCAGCAGCACCGCATCTCCGGCGGTGTGGCCGAGGGCGTCGTTGATGGCCTTGAAGCCGTCCAGGTCTAGAAGGATGAGGGCAAGGCGGCTGTCGGCCGGGGAGCGGGACAGGCGCTGCAACTCCTGGCGGGCCACCTCGAAGAAGCGGCGTCGATTGGGCAACCCGGTGAGTTCGTCGGTGGCCGCCAGGTAGGCGAGTTTCTCCTGCTTTTCTGCCAGCTCGGCGGTGCGCGCCGCCACTTCCTGTTCCAGTCGGCGGGTGAGGCCCTCCGAGGCGGCGATGCGCCACCGTGCCCACCCCCAGGCCGCCAGCAACATGGCGGTGGCGGTGAGGGCCCAGCCGATGGGGGTGCGCCAGAAGGGAAGGGCGACGGTGAAATGCAGGATGGCGGGGGTGGCGGACCGGCTGCCGTCACTTCCCACCGCCACCGCCTCGAAGCGGTATCGGCCGCCCCCTAGGGAGGCGTAGCGAATGTCGCCCTCGCGGGTGGGCGGGGACCACTGGGGCTGGACTGGCAGCAAGCGGTAGGAAAATCGGATCGCCCCTTCGTTGCGAAAGCTCAAAGAAGTCAGAGTGATGGTAATGGCGCCGGGACGGGCGGGCAGGCGGGCGCCGCTAGCGACGGATCCACCGTCCTCTCGCCAGGCGCCTTCGATGCGGATCGGAGGAGGAGGGGGGTTGAAAGACTCGTGCCGGGGGTCGTAGCGCACCAACCCCACCGCCGTGCCAAACCACAGGGTGCCGTCCGCGGACTCGAAGGCGGCGTTGGCGCTGCCCTCCAGGTCGGGCAGGCCGTCCCCCTGGTCGAAGTGACGGAATCTGCCCTCTTCGAGCACATCCAGCCCCTGGGAGGTGTACAGCCACAGCCGCCCCCGGCGGTCGGCCAGGGCCTGCCAGACGAAATTGTCCGCCAGGCCGCGTCGGGTGTCCCAGCGCTCCACCCCCCGGGGGGTGAGGTGGAGCGCCCCGTCGCCGTTGGTGGCGAACCACAGCCCGTCGCCTTGGCGGGCCATGGACCACACCACCTGGTCGGTCAGCCCGTCCCTGGCCCGCAGCATGGTGACGCGCCAGCCGCGATCTAAGCGCGCCAGCCCACCGTCGCGCAGGGCCACCCACAGATCGCCACGGCTGTCCCGTTGCAGGGCGAGTGCGCGCAGGGAGGCCACCTCCGGGGGCAGTGGCAAGCAGATCCCTCGGCGCACCAGGGCCAGCCCCGACCAGGTGGCGATCCATACCGAGGTGCCGTCGTCGTCGGCAGCGAGGGCGTAAACGGCATCGGACGGTAGGCCCTGTCGGCTGGTGAGCGTGGCTTGAATGCGCGTCCCCCGCAGGATCGCCACCCCGCCGCTGGTGCCCGCCCAGAGGCTGCCGTCCCAGAGGGGGAGGAGGGCGTACACCCGGGGTCCCGGCAGTTGCGAGGGGGCAATCACTTCCACGCGGGAACCGGTGACCACCGCGATACCGGCGCGGGTGCCCACGAACACCCGGCCAGCCGCATCCCCGGTGATGGCGCGGACGAAGGGGTGGGGGAGGCCATCGGCGACGGTGAAGGTGGTGATGGGGCCCGGTACCAGCTTGACCAGCCCCTCGTCGGTGCCCAGCCAGAGGTTGCCCTCGCGGTCCGCGACCACCCGGTGGATGGTGTCCGCCTCGAGCCCCTGGGCACGGCCGAGGCGGCTCATCCGGCCGCCCTCAAAACGTACCAGGCCGTTGCGGGTGGCGACCCACAGGGTGGAACCCGCGGCGACGAGATCCTGCACGAAGGTGTCTGGCAACACGGAGATGCCGTCCGACCCCGGGACGCCGCGGGGGAAGCGGTACAGCCCGGCCTCGCTGGCCACCCACAACCCGTTGTCGTGGAGGGCGAAGGCCCGCACCGTGGTACGAGGGAGGTTGGTGGGGACGGGGGCAAAGTCGTCGCCGGTCCACGACACCAGGCCGCCCTGATGACCGGCGTACAGGTTGTCCCCCAGGCGGCGCACTGCCCAGACGTTGCGCAGCTCCTCCGTGCCCGCCCGGGGGAAGTGCCGGGGATGACCATCACCGGCCAGGTGGGTGATGCCTGCGAAGGTCCCCACCCAGACACCCCCGGCGCCGTCGCTTTCCAAATCCATGACGTCGTCGCTGAGCAACTCCTTCGGAGCCCGATGGCAGCGCAGCACGGTGGGGAAACGCACCCGGCAGACACCACCGCCGGCGGTGCCTACCCACAGCTCTCCGCCAGCGGCCGGGACGATGTCCTGCACCGTGTTGTTGCTGAGACCGTCGGTGGTGCGCAGGTGCCTGAACGTCCGCCCGTTGAAGCGGGAGAGGCCGCCGTAGGTCCCCACCCAGAGGTAACCGTCGCCATCCTGGGCGATGGCCATCACCTGGCGCTGGGGCAGGCCGTCCCGGTTGGTCAGGATGGAGAAATTGAAGCGTTCGGCGAGCACCGGCGCCCCAGCCGCCATGCTGAGGACGGCGGCGGCCAGAACTGTCCTGTCCTTGACCACTGCTTCCATGACGCTCGATAGTATAGAGAATCCGCAGGGGGCTACGGCGGGCCAGCCGTCATTGCTTTCGGCCCGTTGACAACCCGGGTGCTGTACCCCACCTTGTTGAGAGAGGCCGTCACGGGTAGACGGACACTGGCAAAAAGGGGGTGGAGCGATGCGGGCATACCTGGTGTTCACGGGGACCGGGCCGATTCTCATCCTCACCACCTACGACAGCGTCATCGACGAGCGGTTGGTGGAGAAGCTCAGGCACAAGGGAATCGAGAAGTTCATTGCCTACGAGGTGTCCGTCGAGCGCACCCGCCAGCTTTACGGGGTGCCGTTCGAGGTGATCGCCCGCGATCTGGTGGGGTGTGAGGACGTGCGGGTGCTGGACTTCAACGGCCACCACATTTTCGCCAACTTCCGCCTGGCCGAGCTGGGGGAGCCCATCAAGTACGGGGACTGATTCGGCCCAAGTGCTGGTGGCCAAGCGGGGAGCTCTCGCTCATCTGGCGGTGGCCGGGGGAGCGTCGGCGGCAACGATGACGAGGCGGTCACCGTGGGCCGCCAGTCGCAACCCGACGGCAGCGAAGAGGGCGGGCAGGTGGGCCAGCGGCAGTCCCACCACCGCTTGCACGTTGCCCTCGACCCGGGCGACCAGCAGCGCTCCCCTGCCCTGGATGGCGTAGGCGCCGGCCTTGTCGCGGCACTCGCCGGTGGCCAGATACCACCCCAAGAGCTCGTCCGAGAAGGAGGAGAACTTCACCCGTGCGACCTCGAGGTGGCCGGCGCGGCGCTCACCCCACTGCACCGCGGTGGCGGTCAGGACGCTGTGGGTGCGGCCGCGCAGCAACCGCAGCATGCGCTCGGCGTCGTCGAGATCGGTGGGTTTGCCGAGGACCTCATCCCCGAGGACCACCGAGGTGTCGGCGGCCAGCACCGGCAGCTGTAGGGCGGTGGTGGCGGCGGCGCTGGCTTTGTCGCGGGCGACCCGCTGTACGTGCACGATGGGTGACTCGCCTGCCTGCCGGGTCTCATCCACGGCGGGAGTCACGGTGGTGAATTCGATCCCGAACCGGGCGAGGAGCTCGTGACGTCGGGGCGATGAGGAGGCGAGAACGAGGGAGAGTTCGTCGGGGTGCACGGGCCGCTCAGCCAGCCTTGGAGAGGCTTTGGACGACCAGTACGGACCTCGAGTCGTCGACGATTTCCACCACCGACCCCACCGGCAGCTCCTCCCCTCCGGCGGTGCGGGCGGCCAGGAGAACGGTCGCTTCCCCCTGCTCCAGGCGGATCTGTCCAAAGCCACCGGCGGGGATGGCGCGCACCACCGTCGCCTGACGCGTGGTCAGCTGGCGCCGGGGCGGTCGGGTGCCCAGGAGCATGGCGGCCATCACCACCAGGGCGACGAGAATCACCGCCAGCAGGACGAAACCCCAGGTCACGAGGTGATTGTAGCTGGATGCCGGGATTCCCGGTGAACCGGCGGCGATTTTCGGGATATTCATGGCCTGGGAATCGGGGTGGGGCATCCCTCCTCGTCGACGTTGACGTAGGTGATGACCGCCTCGGTTACCTGCCGAGGAGATCGATCGCGCTGGAGGCGCTGGGCCTCGACCACGACGCGGACGGTGATGGAGGTGGTGCCGACGCGGATCAGCTCGCCGTAGAACGATACCAAGTCACCCACATACACCGGCCGGTGAAAGACCACCTTGTCCATGGCGACCGTCACCACCCGCGTGGCGCCGTGGACGTGCGCCTCGATGGCTCCCGCCTGGTCGATGTACGCCAGGATGATGCCGCCGAAGATCGTTCCGTGGGGGTTGGTGTCGCGGGGAAGGAGAGTGACGCGGATGGCCGGCTGGCGCGATTCCTCGATGGGCATGGGGAGAGGATACTCCGCCATCCCGGCGGGCTGAAGAGAGGCTGGGGCGTGTGCTAGTGTGTGCGCCAGGGGGCGAGGTGGCGAAAGGGTCCTGGAAGGAGCTGCACTGGCAGATCTTCTTCGCCATGCTGGCGGGCCTGACGACCGGGGCCCTGTGGCCCGAGGCCACCCTGGCGCTCGGCTTTTTCGGGGACATTTTCCTCAAGCTCTTAAAGCTCATCATCATTCCTTTGATTACCTTCTCCCTGGCGGCGGGGGTGGCGTCCATCGGCAATTTGCGCGGTGTGGGCAGGATCGGCGCTAAGACGTTTCTCTTCTACCTCCTCACCACCGCCTCGGCGGTGGCCATCGGCCTGGTATTGGTGAACCTGATCCAGCCGGGGAAGGGGGTCGTGCTGCCGCTGAAGGAGGCCCCCCGATCGGTGCTGGAGGGCAAGACCACGGTGGGGGAGATCCTCATGGGGATCATCCCGGACAACCCCGTGGCCGCCATGGCCAACTCCAACTATTTGCAGGTGATCTTCTTCGCTTTGGCGGTAGGGGCTTTTCTCACGCTCCTGGAAGGCGAGCGCCGACGGGTGTGGATGCTCTTCGTGGAGGGTGGCTTCGACCTCTTCATGAAGATGACCTCGGCCATCATCCGGCTGGCCCCCATCGGCGTGTTCGCCCTCTTGGGCCGCACCATCGCCCAGGTGGGACTCGCCGTGCTCGAACCCTTGGCCTGGTACATGGCCACCGTCGCCGCCGCGTTGGCGCTGCAGGCGGTGGTGGTGCTCCCCTTGCTCATCAAGGTGCTGGGCCGCCGCAACCCCGGCGCCTACGCCCGGGCCTTCGCCCCGGCGCTGCTGACGGCCTTCTCGACGGCCTCCTCCAACGCCACCCTGCCGGTGTCGATGCAGTGCGCCACCGAGCGCGCTAGGATATCCACGCGGACCGCCACCTTTGTGCTGCCCCTGGGGGCCACCATCAACATGAACGGCACGGCCCTCTACGAGGCCATCGCCGCCCTGTTCATCGCCCAGGTGTACGGCATCGAGCTCACCTTCACGCAGCAGCTGATCGTCTTGCTGACCGCCCTGCTGGCGGGCATCGGGTCAGCAGGCATCCCCATGGCCGGCCTAGTGATGATGGCCATCGTGCTGCGCAGCGTCGGCCTGCCGCTGGAGGGCATCGGCTACATCATCGGGGTGGATCGCCTCCTCGACATGGCGCGCACAACCGTAAACGTATGGGGGGACATGGCGGGCTGTGCGGTGGTGGAACACAGCGAAGGAGAGTGACCCATGCGAGCGAGCGCTCTTTCGGCAGTGGCGACGTTGGCGGCAACCGTGGCCCTGGCGCAGGCCCGCGACCCGGTGGTGGTGGTCTTCAAGGCGCACGCGGAGCTGGAGAAAAAACTCGTCGCCGCCAATCTGCTGGAGCTGGAGAGGGCGCACGAGCAGCTGCGGGCCGCCAGTGACCGGCTGATCCGCCTGGGGGACGACCTGTTGCGAGCGGAACGGGAGGGGGAGGATCTGGTCAGCTTCACCTCCCGGCTGGCGGACGTGCGGCGAGCGGAAGCGGAGCTGAGCCAGGCGCTGGCCACCGCCCAGCAGGTTCGGGCGACATTGGCAGCGCGGCGGGGTACCCTGGATCAGCTGCAGGCGGAGATTGCCCGCCTGGAGGCGGGGAGCAAACCCGGCGATGAGCTGTCCGGACGCTGGTACGTGGCCATCGAGCCGGGGGCCCTCAAGGGCACCTTCGACCTGGAACTGTCCGGCACCATCGTGACCGGCGTGTACTCCCTGGCGGGGGGGTGGCGGGGATCCCTACGGGGGACGTTCATCGGCCAGAACCTGCGGCTGGAGCGCATTGACGCCCAGCTCGGCTTCGTCGCCACCTACACCGCCCGCATGGTCACCCGGGGCGAGGAAAAGCGGCTGGAAGGGCGGTGGGACGCCACCAATCTGGCTGCCGGCGGGGCCGCCTCCGGAACCTGGGTGGGTCGGCGGGAGCAGGCACCCTGAGGGATGCGGGAGAAAAACAGAAGGTTTCGTGCTGTGTACCATGGGCGGGTCTGGCCACGTGCCGGCCAGGGGGAATGGAATAGATGATAAAGAACCCTTTCATTACTTGGGTGGTGGGAGCGCTGCTGGGGTTTCTCATGGGTTTCGTGGTGGGTCAGCGGCATTGGATGGCGCCGCAGGTGGGAGGGAGGATGGGGGATCCCCACGCCGGCGTGCCAGGAGCCCCACCGTTGCCGGGGATGGCCCCTCAGGCGTTGGACGGCGGTCATGCCGCTTCGCCTGCCAGCCAGCAGCTTTTGGAGGCGGCGCGCGAACTGGAACGGCTGCTCGCTGAGGATCCCAACAACTACCAGCACCTGGTGCAGATGGGGAACGTCCAGTACGATCTGGGCAATTGGCCCCGGGCGGTGGATTTCTACGAGCGGGCGCGGGCGATCCGCGACGACTCCGCCGATGTGATCACCGACCTGGCCGTGGCCTACCGCGAGTCTGGCCAATCGGCCAAGGCCATCGAGCTTCTGGACCGCGCCGCCGACATGAAGCCGGAGCACTGGCAGTCGCGCTACAACGCCGCGGTGGTGAGGCTGTTTGACCTCAACGACCCGGCTGGGGCGCTGGAGGAGCTGGCCAAGCTCAAGGCGCTGCGAGGCTCCATCGAGGACATTCCCGACCTCGCTCCCCTGGAGCAGGAGATTACCCGGCGGCAGCGGTGACGCGTACCGTCATCCTCCTCATTCTGCTGTACCTGGTGTGGCGGATCGCGGGGCTGTTCGGCCGCCGCCGTCGGCGGGAGTACCTGCGGCACCAGGAGCGGATGGGGGTGGTGGAGCTGGTGCGCTGTGAGCGCTGCGGCCGCTACGTCAGCCCGGCGGAGGTGCGGGAGGAGGGGCGATGGCCAGCCCGGCGCCTAGTGTGCGCCGGTGGGTGTGAGCGACCAGCGGCGGACGGCGGCTTTCGGGCGAGCGGTTCGGCCTCAGGCACATGAGGGGTGAAGCCCGGCGACGCGCCGAACTGGTGGCGGTGGGGGCGGCGCTGGAGCGCCAGGGCCTGGTGCGGGGAGGGGAGGGGAATCTCTCCTGCCGGCTGGATGGCGGGTGGATGGTGCTGACTCCGCGGGGGGTTCGCAAGGGGCGCCTGATGCCCTCGGCACTGTTGCGGGTGTCGCTCCACGAACCGCTGCCACCCGCGGCGTCCAGCGAGGTCGCCCTGCACCTGGAGGTGTATCGGCGGGTGCCGGACGCCGGGGCGATCGTGCACGCCCACCCTCCGGCGGTGCTGGCCCTGAGCCTGGGGTGGCCCGACAACCCGGCTCCGAACGTCGGCCTGTTGCCGGAGGGGGAGGCGGTGCTGGGGGCGGTGGGGCTGGTGCCGGCCCTGGCACCCGGGTCGGCGGAATTGGCGGTGGCCGCCGCCGCCACGTTGGTCTCCACGCCGGTGGCGGTGATGCTGAACCATGGGGCGGTGGCGACGGGGTTGACGCCGCTGCAGGCGCTGGAGCGGCTGGAACTAGTGGAACTGCTGGCACGGCTGGAGCTTGCTCGACGTGGACGAGACCCAGAGGCTTTTTCAGTCTGACGGCTGTGCGCCGGGCACGCCGCTGGCGGAGCGGATGCGCCCCCGCACCCTCGCCGAGGTGGTCGGGCAGGAGGCGTTGCTGGGGCCGGAGGGGCCGCTGGAGGCCATCGTTTCCGGCAGAGAATTGCCGTCGCTGGTGCTGTGGGGGCCGCCAGGGAGCGGCAAGACCACACTGGCACGCCTGCTGGCCAGGGAGTTTGACGCCGAGCTGGTGGCCTTTTCCGCCGTCCTGGCGGGGGTCAAGGAGGCGCGGGAGATCATGGAGCACGCCCGCCGGCGGCGGGAAAGGGAAGGGCGGCGGACGGTGCTCTTCGTGGACGAGGTACACCGCTTCAACAAGGCGCAGCAGGACGCCTTCCTGCCCTTTTTGGAAACCGGCGACATCACCCTGATCGGCGCAACTACCGAGAATCCCTCCTTCGAGCTCAACCGCGCCCTGCTGTCCCGCGTCAAGGTCTACGTGCTGGAGCCCCTCGGCGAGGAGGCCGTCCGCCAGATCGTGCGGCGCGCCCTCGAGGACCCGGATCGGGGGCTGGGTACGCTGGGGTTGACCCTTTCCGCGGCGGCCGAGGATGCCCTGGTCGCCGCCGCCGGGGGGGACGCCCGGGCGGCCCTCACGCTGCTGGAGCTCGCTGCCCGGTCCATCAGCCAGGGCGGCGAGATCTCTGCCCAGGTGGTCACGCGCATGGCCCAGCGGCGCCTGGCGCTGTACGACAAGGAGGGGGAGGAGCACTACAACCTCATCTCGGCGCTCCACAAGTCCATTCGCAACTCGGACGTGGACGCTTCCCTGTACTGGCTGGCGCGCATGCTGGAGGGGGGCGCCGACCCCCGTTTTCTAGCCCGGCGACTGCTGCGGGTTGCTTCGGAGGACGTTGGACTAGCCGACCCCCGAGCCCTGGAGCAGGCGGCCGCCGCGGCGGCGGCGGTGGAGCACGTGGGTATGCCCGAGTGCGCCCTGGCGCTCGCCCAGGCGGCGGTGTATCTGGCGCTGGCGCCTAAGTCCAACGCCCTCTACACCGCCTACGGGGCGGCCCAGGCGGCGGTGCGGGGGCGCCCGCCCTTCCCAGTGCCGCTGCACCTGCGCAACGCCCCCACCCGGCTGATGCGGGAGCTGGGGTACGGAGAGGGGTACCAGTACGCCCACGATCTGCCCGGCAAGGTGGCCGCCATGGCCTGTCTGCCCCCGGAGCTCGCCTCCCTGCGCCTGTACCGGCCGGGGGAGGAGGGGTGGGAGAAGCGCATCCGCGAACGGCTGGCGGAGCTGGTTCGTCGGCGAACCGGGGGGTCCCAGTGATGGGGGCTGCGGGCGGCCGCGGGAGGCAGGCATGGACGCTCCGGGATCATCGTTTCCTGCGCCAGCTGGACGCACGGCTGGGTGAGGCGGTGAGGCGGGCGGGTGCGCAGGTGACCTGCCGGCTGGGGTGCGTGGAGTGCTGCATCGGTCTCTTCGACATCACCCCGCTGGACGCTCGGCGGCTACGGCGGGGCCTGGCGCGGCTCGCCCGCCGCCACCCCGAGCGGGCGGCGGCGCTCCAGGCCCGCGCCCGCACCCAGTGGGAGGTGCTGCGCCGCGACTTCTGCGGTGACCCCGCCACCGGAGAGCTCACCGGAGACCCGCAGGCCCGCCTGGCGCTCTTCACCGCCCATCAGGCGCTGCCTTGCCCGGCGCTGGACCCGACCAGCGGGGCGTGCGAGCTGTACGCGGCGCGGCCGGTGTCGTGCCGCACCTTCGGGCTGCCCATTCGCTGTGGCGAGGAAGTGTTGCCGCCGTGCCGGCTCAATTTCACCGCCGCTTCCGCGGACGAAATCGCCGCGGCGGCGGTCGATCCCGACCCCGAGGATGTGGAGGGGCGACTGCTGGCGCGCCTGGCCGGCGGCGACACGGTGGTCGCCTGGCGGCTGGCACATGTCGATGTCGAGAAAGAAGTTACGAGGCAAGCCGGGCGGCCAGCTGGGTTGCCTCGGTGACGCAGGCGTTGACCGCCACGCCGCCGTACCCGTTGCCCAGGAGGTAAAGGCCGGGCACCGCCGCGGCGCCCCTGTGGACGGCCGCTACCCGGCTGGCGTGCCCCAGGGTGTACTGGGGGATCGCTTCATCGTGGCGGACGATGTGCACCATCTCGGGCTGCGGGTCTCCCCCCAGGCAGGCGTCCAGCTCCTGGCGCACCAGGGAGAGCAGGTCGGCATCGGGCAGGTGGACGAGGTGGGGATGCCGCGCGCCCCCCACGAGGGTCCGCAACAGCGTCTTTCCACTCGGCGCCTGGCCGGGGAAGGTGCTGGAGCAGAAGATGGTCCCGAGGATTCGCCGACGTTCCCGGGTCGGCACGAGGAAGCCGAACCCCTGGACGGGGTGGCGGAAGGGGCGGGCCTCCGAATACCCGGTCATCACCACGGCAATGGGGATGGAGGGGATCTCCCGCAGGGCGGCCAGGGCGGCGGGGTCGAGGACGTCGCCGAGGAGGGCGGCAGCGGCGCCCGGGGGCACGGCCAGGGCGAGGTGGCGGGCGTTTAACCGCTCGCCCCCCGCCAGATGCACGGTGAATCCCCCCACCCGGCGCTGGACGCCGGTGACCGGGCAGGCCAGGCGCAGACGCGGGCCCAGGGCGGCGGCCAGCGCATCGGTCAGCTGTTGCATGCCCCGCCGCAGAGTGGTGAGGGTCCCGGCGGGGCCTGCCGGTCCCCCCGCCGGAGTGGCGTCCTGCCCGGCGGCTGCGCGCCGGGCGCGTTGGCGGCGCAGTGCCAACATGGCCCGGAAAAGCGAACCGTACGCCGCCTCCATCTCGCGCATGCGGGGGAAGGTGGCGGGCAGCGAGAGTTGCCGCGAATCACCGGCAAACACCCCGGTGACCATGGCATCCACCAGGACCTCCGCCGCTTCCCGGCCAATCCGGCGGCAGGCAAAGGCAAAGACGCTCTCATCGCCGGCGCTGGCGGGGGGCTGCAGCGGTTCCAGCAGCACTCGCAGACGCCCCGCCAGGGAGAGCACGTCCGAGCGCAGGAACTCCAGCGGCGACATGGGTACGCGCCGCAGCTGCCCGTCCCGCAGGATGAATCGGTCGCCCGCCGCCTGGTCGGCGCGCTGGAGCTCGCACTCCAACCCCAGTTCGCGCACCAGCCGGAGGGTGTCCTGCCCGCTGTCGAGAAACCCCTGCGGCCCCCACTCGCAGCAGTAGCCCTCGAGCCACTCGGTCTGCAGCTTCCCCCCCGGGCGGGTTGCCTGCTCCAGGACGACCGCGTCGCGCTGACCGCGGTGCGTGAACCAGAACGCCAGCGTCAGGCCCGACACCCCGGCCCCCACCACCGCCAGGTCGTGGACAGCGCTGTCGGCCGGCGGGTTGGGGTGAACCGGAGGGGCCATCAAACGGTGCGGGAGTACATCGCGGTCCCTGTGCCGGCCCGCAGGTAGGCATCGAAGACCATGCAGATGTTGCGGATGAAGAGGCGGCCGCGGGGAAGCACGCGCACGCCGCCCGCCTCCACCGCCACCAGGCCGTCGGCCACGAAGTTGCGCTGCAGTTCGGCGAGCTCCTCGGCAAAGAAATCGTGCGCGTCGACGCCGAAGCGCTCGCCGAGCCAGTCGAAGGACAGGGCGAAGGTGCAGATGAGCCGGCGAATGACGGCGCCGCGCAGCTCATCCTCGGCGGTCCGACGCCGGCCCCGCTCGACGGCAAAGTCGCCGGCCAGGACGGCACGACCAAAGCGGGCGAGGTGCTTCTCGTTCTGAACGTAGCAGCCCGCCACGTCGCCGATGGAGGTGACACCCACCCCCAACAGGTCGCTCCCCGGCTGGAGCGTGTACCCCATGAAGTTGCGGTGCAGGGTGCCGGTCTTGAGGGCGCGGGCCAGCTCGTCCTCGGGCCGGGCGAAGTGGTCCATGCCGATGAAGGTGTAGCCCGCCTGGAGGAACTCTTCCGCGGCGGCGCGGAAGATGAGAAATTTCTCCCAGCCGCGGGGCAGGCGGAACGCCTCCAGGGCCCTCTGGTGGGGCTTGAGCCAGGGCACGTGGGCGTAGGAGAATACCGCCACCCGGTCGGGAGCGAAGAGCGTGATGACCTGCTTCACGGTGTGGGCAAAGCCGTCCGGCGTCTGGTGCGGCAGGCCGTAGATGAGATCCAGATTGACCGAGGCGAACCCCAGCCGGCGGGCTAGCTGCACCTGGTGAAGGGTCAGCTCCAGCGACTGCACTCGTCTCACCGCGGCCTGCACTGTGGCATCGAGATCCTGCAGACCCATGGAGATGCGGTTGAACCCCAGCTTTCGCAGGGTGGTCAGGTGCTCGTCGGTGGTGACGCAGGGATCCACCTCCACGGCCACCTCGGCGCCGGGCAGGAGCTCGAAGTGCCGGGTGACGGCGGTGTGCAGGCGGCGGCACTGGGATGGGGTCAGGAAGGTGGGCGTGCCGCCCCCCCAGTGGAGCTGGGCCACCTGCCGGCGCTGGCCGAGGGCGTTGGCCAGCAGCTCCAGCTCGGCCTCCACGGCCTTCAGATAGCTCTCCTCGATCCCCCGCCGCCGGGCGATCACCACGTTGCAGCCGCAGTAGGTGCAGCGCTCCTGGCAGAAGGGAATGTGAACATACAGGGACAGGGGCTCGGCAGAGCGGGCGGCCGCCCGGGCCAGGGCGGCGCGGTAGTCACTCGTGGAGAAGTCAGGCTGAAACTGGGGCGCTGTCGGGTAGGAGGTGTAGCGGGGACCGGGACGGTCGTAGCGGGCGAGGAGCTCGGGGGTGATGGAGGCGAAATCCACCTGGGAGGCCGGGCCATCGGCCGTGGTCGGGCGAGCGGGCGGTGCCGCGATGGCGCTCACGCCGCCTCCCGAATTGTCTCCAGGAACACGTGGACGCTGTCCACCGGAGTGTCCGGCAGGATGCCGTGGCCCAGGTTGGCGATCCAGCCCGCCGGGGGAGCTTCGGCCATCATCCCCCGGGTCGCCCGCCGTACCGTCGGGGGAGAGGCCAGCAGGGCGGCGGGATCCAGATTGCCCTGGATGGCCCGACCGGGCAGCGCCCGGGCCGCGGCCGAAAGGGGCACGCGCCAGTCCACACCCACCACCTCGCAGGGGATATCGGCGAGGACCGGCAGCAGGTGACTCGCCCCGCCGGCGTAGAGAATTCGGGGAAGCGCGGCACTGGCGAGGCGTTGCATCAGCCTCGCCACGGCGGGAGCGGCGAAGTCCCGATACAGGGGGGCGGCGAGGGTGCCAGCCCAGGAGTCGAACACCTGGACGGCGTCGGCGCCGGCGCGCACCAGGGTCTCGAGGTAGCCGGCCATGGTCTCGGCAAGAAGTTCGAGGAGGGCCTCCAGCTCCCTGGGATGCTCCCACAGCGCCGCCTTGGCGTGGGCGTGCTCCCGCGACGTGGCCCCCTCGATCAGGTAGGAGGCCAGCGTCCAGGGGGCGCCGCAAAAGGCGATGAGAGCCACATCTTCGGGGAGGGCGGCGCGCACCCGCGCCACCGTCTCGGCCACCAGGGCAGCGTCCGAGCTGTTGGTGCACGCGCTCAGGCGGGCCCACTGCCGGGGCGTCTTTAGGGGGGAGGGAAGCCGCGGTCCCCCCTCCTCGGAGAACTCGAACTGTACCCCCAGGCAGGTGAGGGGCTGTAGGATGTCCGAAAACACGATGGCAGCGTCGAGGCCGAAGCGGCGAATGGGCTGTAGCGTCACCTCGGCGGCCAGCTCGGGGTTGCGGCAGAGGGCGAGAAAAGACCCTGCCTGCTCGCGCACCCGCAGGTACTCGGGGAGGTAACGCCCGGCCTGGCGCATCACCCACACCGGCGGGGGGTGCACCGGCTGGCGGCGGCAGGCCGCCAGGAACCGGCCCGCCCTCACCGCCACGCCTCCTCCAGGGCAGCACCCAGGGCGGCCGCGGTGCGCTCCAGGTGCTCCTCGGTGTGGGCGGTGGAGAGGAACCCTACTTCGTACGCCGAGGGAGCCAGGTAGACGCCCCGGTCTCGCAGCGCCCGATGGAGGACGGCGTAGCGGTCCACCCCGTCCCGCCGGATGGCATCCAGGCGGCGGGGGGCGGGACCCTCCTGGAGGCTCAGCCAGAAGAGCGACCCCAGACGCACGAAGGACGTCGGGTAGCCGCCCCGCTCCAGCACCATCTGCACCCGTTCCTCCAGCTCCTGCCCGCTCCGCTCCAACTGTGCCCAGCCCGCCTCACGCTCCAGGCAATCCAACGTCGCCACGCCGGCCGCCATGGCCACCGGGTTGCCGGAGAGGGTGCCGGCTTGGTACACCGGGCCCAGCGGCGCCACCTGCTCCATGAGATCGCGACGACCACCGTAGGCGCCCACCGGTAACCCCCCGCCGATTACCTTGCCGAAGGTGGCTAGATCGGGGGTCAACCCGTAGTGGGCGGCCGCTCCCCCTGGCCCCAGGCGAAAGCCGGAGATCACCTCATCGAAAATCACCAGGGCGCCGCAGCGGCGCGCCCCCTCCACCAGGGCGGCGAGGAATTCGCGGCGCTGTTGCAGGAGGCCGGCGTTGGCCGGCACCGGCTCGACAATCACCGCCGCGAGCTCGCCGCCGTGGCGCTTAAGGGCCGCCGCCAAAGCCTGCTCGTCGTCGAGGGGCACCACCACGGTCAGCTCCGCCAGGGCGGGGGGGACTCCCGCCGAGGAGGGGGTGCCAAAGGTGGCGAGCCCGGAGCCGGCGCTGACCAAGAGGGAATCCACGTGGCCGTGGTAGCAGCCGTCGAACTTCAGGATGCGGCTGCGACCGGTGGCCCCCCGAGCCAGTCGCACCGCCGCCATCACCGCCTCGGTGCCCGAGGAGACGAAGCGCACCATCTCGCACCCCGGGTAGAGGGCGACGACCCTCTCCGCCAGCTCCACCTCCAGGGCGCAGGGGGCGCCGAAGCTGGTGCCGCGGGCGGCGGCGGCGGCGACGGCGGCCACCACCTGGGGGTGGGCGTGGCCGAGGATCAGGGAACCCCAGGACATGACGTAGTCGATGAAGAGGTTGCCGTCCACGTCCTGGAAGGCGGCGCCGGAGGCGGAGGCGTAAAAGTGCGGCACGCCGCCCACGGCGCGAAAGGCCCGGACGGGGGAGTTCACCCCCCCTGGGAGGACCTGGCAAGCCCTCCGGTAGAGCTCTTCGGAAACTGTCTGTGGCAGAGAACCCATGGAATTACAGCCACTTCTCCGCCAGCACCTGGCGGGCGTGATAGGTGATGATGAGATCGGCGCCGGCGCGGCGGAAGGCGTGCAGGTTCTCCAGGGTGACCAGCCGCTCGTCGATCCAGCCCCGCTCCGCGGCGGCCTTGACCATGGAGTACTCCCCCGACACGTTGTACACCGCCACGGGCTGGGTGAAGTGCTCCTTCAGGACCGCCAGGACGTCCAGGTAGGCCAGGCCGGGCTTGACCATCAGGATATCCGCCCCCTCCTCCACGTCCAGCTGCGCCTCCAGGATGGCCTCGCGGCCGTTGCGGGGGTCCATCTGGTAGGACTTGCGGTCACCGAACTGGGGGGCGGAGTGGGCAGCCTCGCGGAAGGGCCCGTAGTAGGCCGAGGCGTACTTCACCGAGTAGCTCATGATGGGCGTGTCCACCAGCCCGGCCTCGTCCAGGGCGTCGCGAATGGCCAGCACCCGTCCATCCATCATATCCGAGGGGGCCACCACATCGGCGCCGGCGGCGGCGTGGGCCACCGCCATGCGCGCCAGATGCGCCAACGAGGGGTCGTTGGCCACCCGCCCCCCTTCGATTACCCCACAGTGGCCGTGGTCGGTGTAGGCGCACAGGCAGACGTCGGTCATCACCACCAGCTCGTCGCCGAAACGCTGCTTCAAGGCCCGCACGGCGGCGGGGATGAGGGCGTCCTCGGCGTAGGCGGAACGACCGTCGGGAAACTTGGGCTCCTCTTCGCCGGGGACGCCGAAAAGCAGCACCGAGCGGATGCCCAGCTCCAAGTCTTGTTCCACGGTGGCCAGCAGGCGCTCGATCCCCTCCCGGCGAATGCCCGGCATGGCGTCGATCTCCTCGACGGCATCGGGGCGGGGGAGCACGAAGTGGGGCATGACGAACAGGCGAGGGTCGAGGCGCGCCTGCGCCACGGCGTCCCGCAGGCGGGGGTGAAAACGCAGGCGGCGGGGGCGAACGATCAGCTCTTGCATAGCTCCTCCACGAGTAACAGGGGATCCGGTCGAGCCAACGTCCGCGGCGACAGGCCCAGCGAGGCCGCCGCCGCGGCGGTGGTGGGGCCGAGGGCGTAGTGGGGCGCGTGCAGCACCTGCGAGGAAACGGCCCGCAGGTACGCCTCTGCCGCCCTGGGGCTGGTGAGCAGCACGGCGGCCGGAGCCCCGTCCGGCAGGGTGGGGAGAGTGTCGGCCTCGCTCTCCCGCATCTCGTACACCTCCACTGTGCAGACGTCGATCCTGGCGGCGGCGAAAACGGTGTACGCCTCCTCCCGGTGGTGGCGGCCGGTGGGGTGGAGCACTGACTGACCGGGGTGGAGCGCCGCCGCCATCTCCTTGGCCAGCGCCTCCCCCCCCGCGCCGCCCTCCCGCTCCACGTGCAGCCCCCACTGGCGGCAGGCCCGGGCGGTGGCGACGCCCACCGCAGCGGTGGGCAGGAGCGCCAGGGCAGGCCACACGCCCCGTCGCTGCGCCTGCACGGTGAGGTGACGGGGGGCCCGCGGGCTAGTCACGAAGAGGGCGGCAATTCGGCCCAGCTGGTCCCTCATCCGCTGCCATGCTGGCTCATCCTCCACTGCAACTTCCTGCAACACCGGAAAGGGAACCACCTCCATGCCGTGGTCCGCCAGGGCGCCGGCCAGGGTTTCCAGCTCGTGACCGGGGCGGGTCACCAGCACCCAGCCCCTCATGGACCCTCGCGCAGGGCGGCCAACACGGCGCATGACGCCTCCTCGCCGCTTTCGGCGCAGGCGGAGGCTCGTCGCAGGGTCGCCCGGCTCAAGGCGGGGTCGAGCTCCCCTAGGACCGCGTCCAGCGCCAGGCCGGCCGGTGTGCGCCGGGCCCATGCCCCCAGGGGAAGGTGGCAGCCGCCTCCCAACCCCCGCAGCACGGCCCGCTCGGCGGCGGTGGCCTCCCGGGCCTCGGCGCTGTCGAGCCGGGCTGCCACCTCTGCCAGCCCGCTGCCCAAACGCGCTTCGATGGCCAGCGCCCCCTGCCCGGGGGCCGGCAGCATGGAGTCGAGCGGGAGTTTCCGCCAGATCAGTTGGGACAGGTTCAGGCCGAGACGCTGAACACCCGCGGCGGCCAGCACCGTGGCATCCACGTCGCGGTCGCGCACCCGACGGATGCGAGTGGGTACGTTGCCCCGCAGCGGCACGATGGTCACGTCCGGCTGCAGCGACAACGCCTGGGCGGCGCGCCGCAGGGAGGAGGTGCCCAGCCGCGCGCCGGGGCACAGGCCCAGGCCCCCGGAGCCGACCGCGGCGGGATGGGCGACCAGCACGTCGTGCACGGCTTGCCGCTCCAGCACCGCGGCCAGCACCAGGCCGTCGGGTTCGTCGATGGGGAGGTCCTTGAGGGAGTGAACCACCAGGTCGACCCGCTCATCCCCCAGCGCTGCCTGCAACTCCTTGGTGAAGAAACCGGTTTCTGGGAGCGTGTGGAGGGCCCGCGAGCGATCCAGGTCGCCGCGGGTGGCGATGACCACCAGCTCCGTCTCGAGGTAAAGCCGCTCGGCAAGCAGAGCGGCCACGTGGCGCGCCTGCCAGAGGGCGAGGTCCGAGCCCCGGGTGCCGATGCGGATCACCGCTTCACCGCCTGGAGGAAGGTGGTGAGGACCGCCGGGGAGTGGTGCGAGGCGACTTCGCGCAGGCCACGCAGGGGGACGCGCACCAGGCGCTGGGACAAGCGCTGCACCGCGGCGTCGAGCTCATGCTCGGGCAAACCGGTGGTCGCCAGCTCCCGCCGGCTGGCCTCGGCAAAGGCAGCCACCAGGCTTCGCGCCACCGGGGAAAGCTGGTGCTCGACCACCTCCTCCGACAGCTCGGCCAACTGTTCTTCGATCATAGCCTCGGCCCGCTCCAGATCGGCGCGGCGGGCGGCGTGGTTGGCCCGGGCGGTGGCGCCGAGGGACACCTGGTCGATGAGCTGGACGCCAGGGATCTGGCCGCAGTCGGGGGTGGCGTTGGCGGGCAGGCCGAGGTCGAGGATCGCCACCGGCGCCAGTTCCACCGCGGTGGTCGCGGTGATCAGCGGATCCGCCGCCGATGTGGCAGCAATGACAACGGCGAAGCGGCGCTGGCCCGGGAAGTCAGCCAGCGGTCGGCTGACGCCCCCCACCCGGCGCGCCAGCTCGTCGGCCCGCTTGGGGGAGCGGTTGAAGATGACGATTTCGGTCTCGCTGGACAGCTTGCGGACAAGCTCGGCGCTGCGCTCGGCCATCTCTCCGGCACCCAAGATGGCCACGCCACGGCAGTCTGTAGCGAGGATCTTCCTCAGGTGGCCGGTCGCCAGGGAAACCAGCGATACCGAGCCGCGCGCCAGCGATGTCTCGGTGCGGATCCGCTTGGCTACCCGGAATGACTGCTCGAAGAGGGTGTGCAGGAGGGGTCCGGCGAGCCCCTCCCGGACGGCCTGCCGGAAGGCCTCCTTCACCTGCCCCAGCACCTGCGCCTCGCCGAGGGCCAGAGAATCCAGGGCGGCGGCGACGCGAAAGAGGTGCCGGGCCGCCTCGCGGCCGCGCAAGGCCAGACAAGATTCCGGCGGCGGAAGGCAAGCGTTGCCGTGGGTGAGGGCGGGGAGCAGGCGAGCCAGCGCCATCACCAGGCGACCAGGGCACAGTTCGCCCTCGTAGGTCAGGTACCACTCGGTGCGGTGACACGTTTCCAGGTAAACGAGTTCCTGCGCGCCCAGGGATTCCTGGATGGTTCGAAGAAACGCGCGAGGGACCCGTGCGCTGGCGACCTCCGCCGGGGACGTGGTGGCGTGCGTGCATCCCAGGACGACGAAGCGGTGCATGCGCTCCCTCCGTAGAGGATTGTGGGGAGGGAATTGTCACCTGCCTAGGGGGTATCAGTCAGCTTGGTGTAAGCTTAACGCAACGTTTTCGCAATTTCGCAAGCTGATCTCATTTGCTGTCACAGTGGCTGGCTTCTTCTTTCAACGATAACCTTTGTATCACCCAGATCCAGCCTGCGCCGCGAGTGGTGCTTGCCCGAGAGGGGTGGGAAGAGGTAAGGAGGAGGCTGCGATCCAACCGCGCTGCGAGGGGCAGGGCCGCCGATCCCGGCCGGGGCCACGCCAGGGCGCCGGACGGAGTCCGGGTTGAGGCGGACTTCTGTGGCGAGTAGAAGGTTGAGCTACTGTAGCCCCGGTGATGAATGAGAGGTCGCTGACGCTGGTAGCCACCTGCTCGCGCGGGCTGGAGCAGGTCCTGGCCGAGGAACTTAAAGCCCTGGGCGGCGGGGAGGTAGAAGCCGGTCGGGGCATGGTTCGTTTCCGGGGGGGCATTGATCTCCTGCTGCGTGCCAACTTGGAGCTGCGCACCGCCATCCGGGTACTCCTCCCGCTGGCCGGCGGACCGGCTGGCGATCGCCAGGCGCTGTACGCCTTGGCGGCCGGCGTGGCGTGGGAGGAGCTCGTCGGCCGAGGCCAAACCATCGCCGTGGACGTGGCTGGCAGGGCGGCGGCGTTCCGCGATGGTCGTTTCGCTGCCCTGGTGGTCAAGGACGCCATCGTCGACCGCCTGCGGGCGCGGCTGGGATGGCGCCCGGACGTGAATCGCAGCGACGCCGATGTACGCGTCCACCTGCACCTGGGAGTTGACGAGAGCTCCATCGGCCTCGACAGCTCCGGCGAGCCGCTGTCCCACCGCGGCTATCGGCCACGGGGAGGGCCGGCGCCGCTGTCCGAGTCTTTGGCCGCCGGCCTTTTGCTGCTGGCGGGATACACGGGCGAAGCACCGCTCTGCGACCCCATGTGCGGCACCGGTACCATCGCCATCGAGGGAGCGCTGCTGGCGACTCGGACGGCGCCGGGGCTGCGGCGGTCCTTTGCCATGGAGCGATGGGGGTGGCTGGACCAGAGGATCGGTCATCGGCTCCGCCAGGAGTTGTGGGATCGGCGCCGGCCGGCGCCCCTGCCGATCCTGGCGTCCGACGCCGACGAGGCGGCAGTGCGGGCGACCCAGCGCAACGCCCGCGAGGCCGGGGTGGCGCCGGCCGTGAAGGTATCCCGACGGCGCCTGCGGGACATGCCGGACTTGCCCTCGGGGTCGCTCGTGGTGACGAATCCACCCTACGGTGTGCGGCTGGGTGAGCAAGGCACCCTGGACGAGGTTTACCTGGAACTGGGGCAGGCGCTGCGGCGCGCCGCCGGGGGATGTAGCGCCTGGATCCTCGCCGGTGCGCCGGTGCTGCTGGCCCGGCTCCGCCTGCGACCGGCGCATCGGTTCGTCCTTTACAATGGACCTCTGGAGTGTCGGTATGTGCGCTACGATCTCCACGGCGGTTCGCCGCCGGGGGGACGGCCCCGCCCGGGGGGACTCGCAGAGGAGGAGAACTCGTGGGGCTAGACCATGGGTTGGCACCCCCGGGGGTGGGGGCCGAGGGGGAAAACGTCGCCACACACCGTTTGGAAGTGGCTGCGCTCATTCCGGCCTACAACTGCGCCGGCAAGATCGGTCGGGTGGTGACGGGAGTCCGCGACTACCTGGCCACGGTACTGGTGGTTGACGATGGCTCCGGCGATGGAACCGGTGCCGAAGCGCTTGCCGCCGGGGCGGAGGTGATCACCCATGGGCAAAACGCCGGCAAGGCGGCAGCGGTGCGGACGGGCCTCGAGGTCCTGCTGGGGCGGCCGGTGACCCACGTCCTGATGCTCGACGGGGACGGGCAGCATGCGCCGGCGGACATCCCGGCGTTCCTCGCCGCCGCCGCCGAGGGGGCGGAACTGGTGCTGGGCAACCGCCTATGGAACTGGCGCGCCATCCCGGCGAAGCGGTACTGGACGAACTTTCTGGGGACGCGGGCGTTGGAGCTGATGACCGGTTACCCCCTGGAGGACTCCCAGTGCGGGTTTCGCCTCGTCGCGGCCAGCCTGCTGCGGCGCATGAGGCTGGTGGCCAACAGGTACGCCATCGATACCGAGATCCTGGTGCGCTGCGGGAAGTTGCGCGCCTCCTTTGCCCACGTGCCTGTCAAGGTCATCTATGACGGTGCCGTCTCCCACTACCGGCCGCTCGCCGACACCGTGCACATCGTGCTGTCGGCGGTGCGGTTCAAGGTTGATGAAGGGGATTTGCGGGTTGACCCGGGGCCCGAGGCGTGGCGGCAGCGCCACGCGGGCTAGCCTCCCGCGCGGCAATAGACCTCCCGTCGTTGCCTGGTCGCCGACTAATCCTTAGTTCTTGTCACGGTGCAGCAAGCTGACTAGGATGCCTGCGCGTCGGCGAGGACTGGTGGTGGGTGGTTCACGGGGGCCGGGGGAGAGGAGCTGATGGACACTGCGGTGGTCACCGGAGGGTCGCGAGGTATCGGGCGAGCCATCGTCGAGGCGCTCGCCAGCGAATACCGCGTGCTGTTCCTCTACCGCTGCCGCGACGACGCTGCCGCGGAGGTCGTCGGGGCGGTGACCGCCAGGGGTGGTCAGGCGGTGGCCCGTCGCTGCGATCTGACCGACGCGGCGAGCGTGGCCGAGGTGCTGCGGGAGCTGGACGCCGAACCCGTGACCGTGCTGGTCAACAACGCCGCGGTGCTGCGCGACGGCCACCTGCTGCTGATGGGTGAAGATAACTGGCGGGTGGTGGTGGAAACTGCCCTCACCGGCACCTACCGGATGACGCGGGGATGCCTGCGGGGGATGCTGGAGCGCCGCTGCGGGCGGATCATCAACATCGGCTCGCTCAGTGGGGTGCTGGGCCAAGCCGGGCAGACCAACTACGCCGCCGCCAAAGGGGGGCTCGTCGCCTTCACCCGCGCCCTGGCGCGGGAGGTGGGCCGCTGGGGGGTCACCGCCAACGTGGTGATTCCGGGTTGGATCGATACCGATCTGGTGCGGGCACTGCCGGAGAAACGGCGGCGAGAGGCGATGGCCGAGGTGCCCCTGGGGCGGCTTGGGAGAGCCGAAGAGGTCGCGGCGGTGGTGCGCTTTCTCGCCTCTCCGGCGAGCTCGTACATCACCGGTGCCGCCATCCGGGTGGACGGGGGGATCGGGGCGTAGCCGGCAGATGGTGCGGTGGCAGCTTGCCGAGCATTCGCGGCGAGGTGGCGGCTGGGCTATGCTGCCCGGCGGAGGATGACATGGCAGGGGTGTTCAAGGCGTACGACGTTCGTGGACTGTATCCCCAGGAGCTGGACGAAAACCTGGCCTATGCGGTCGGGTACCATTATCGGGCGATCCTCGATGACGACGATCTGGCCCGCGGCGCCAGGGTGGTGGTGAGCCGCGACATGCGCAGCTCTTCGCCGCGCCTGGTGGCGGCGCTGAGCGACGGGCTGCGCACCGCCGGCCTGGGCGTGATTGATATCGGCCTGGCCACCACCCCAATGAACTACTTTGCAGTGGGTGCCCTGCAGGCCTCCGGCGGAATCCAGGTGACCGCGAGCCATAACCCTCCCGCCTACAACGGCTTCAAACTGAGTCGAAGGGACGCCATCCCGGTGTCCAGCGACTCGGGCATCACTGTCATCGAAGAGCTGGTCCGCCGGCAACCCCCGCCTCCGCCCGAGCCCCACGCCAGCATCGAGCGGCGGGACATCGGCGAGGCGTACCGCCGGCACGTCCTAGGTTTCCTTCGCCACCAAGAGCCGCGCCTGAAGGTGGCGGTGGATGTGGCCAACGGGATGGCAACCCTGTACCAGAACCTTTTAAAAGAACTGAACATCGAGCTGGTGCCCCTATTTTTCGGGCTGGATGGGAACTTCCCCAACCATGAAGCCAACCCCCTGAAGGAGGAAAACCTTCGCGATCTCAAGGGGGCGATCCTGGAGCATCACTGCGCCCTGGGCGTCGCCTTCGACGGCGACGCCGATCGCGCCATCTTCGTGGATGAGGGGGGGGTGACCGTGGGGGCGGACCTCATCACCGCCCTGCTGGCGCCGGAGATCCTGCGCCGTTTCCCGGGGGCGGCCATCGTCTACGATATTCGCTCATCCTGGGCAACCCGGGAGGCGATCGAAGCGGCCGGGGGAGTGCCGGTGCGAGAGCGGGTGGGGCACTCCTTCATGAAGGCCACCATGCGGCGGCTGGACTCGCCCTTTGGGGGCGAGCTGGCGGGGCACTTCTACTATCGGGAGAACTACTTCGCCGACTCCTCCCTGATCACCGTGGTGGAGGTGCTCAACGTGCTGCGTGGGCGGGGCAGCTTGCTAGGCGAGTTGCTGGCGCCGCTACGCCGTTACGCCGGCACCGGTGAAATCAACTTCCACGTTGAGGACAAGGAGGGGATGATCCGCCGCCTGGCGGAGGAGTTCAAGGACGGCAAGATCGACACCATCGACGGCGTCAGCGTGGAGTTCGCCGACTGGTGGTTCAACGTTCGCCCCTCCAACACGGAGCCGCTGCTGCGCCTGGTCCTGGAGGCCCGTACACCGGAGTTGCGCGAGCAGGCCAAGGGGAAGCTGCTGGCTATCCTCGGCCAACCCGAGGGAGGGCATTGAAGTCACTGGGCGTGCTAAAGTTGTCCGAATTCAAGAGTCGGTACAGCCCCGTATCGCTGGAAGACGCCGCCCAGCGGTCGGGGCTCGCTTGCACGGCGTCGATCAATGCCTCGACAACCACTGGATCGAATTGCCGGCCAGCTTCGGCTCGCAGCTCGGCGATCGCCTCCTCAGGGCTGCGGCGCTGGGAGTAGGGGCGGTCGGCGGTCATGGCGTCGTAGGCGTCCACGGCCAGGATGATGCGTGCCTCGATGGGGATCTCCTCTCCCTTGAGGCCGCGGGGATAGCCCGACCCGTCGAAGTGTTCGTGGGCACAGCGGATGATTTCGGCGGCTGCCCCCAGCTTGCCCATGCGTTCGACGATGAGGGCTCCCCGCTCGGGGTGGGTGAGGATTTCCCGTCGTTCGCCGTCGTCCAAGGGACCGCTCTTGTTGAGGATATCTCCGGAGATTGAGATTTTGCCCACGTCGTGCAGCACTGCCGCCACCGACAGGGTAAAGCGTCGCTGGCTGGAAAACCGCGCCCATCCACGCCGCTCCAGGGCGTCGGCGGTTGCCATGGCGAGGCGCTCCACCCGCTCGATATGCTCGCGGGTGAAATGGGACTTCGCTTCCACCACTTCGGCCAGGGTGGCGATGACCCCCATGTAGGTCCGCCGCAGCTCGTCGGCCATGCGGTTGAATTCGACGGTCAATGCTCCCAGTTCGTTCCTGCCCTGGGGCGGGAGGCGAACCATGAGGTGGCCGCGGGCCATCGCCGCCGTGCCATCCAGCAACGCTTGCAGTGGCGCCAGCAAGCGGGCGGCCACGCCGCTGCCCAGCACGCCGGCCACCAGCAGTCCCCCCAGAGCAATGAGGAACCACGCCCGTACGCTGCGCGTCAGGGCGACGGCGGAGGCGACGGCGGGGTCCTCGAGGCGGAGGGAAAGTGGCTGGCCGCTGTCCAGCACTGTGATGGCACGGCTCGCCCGAACCGGCTCGAAGAACCTTTCGAATCCTCCGGCGGCGAGAGGGGTCTTGGCTGTTGCGGACCCCTCTGGCGCACCGGTCGCCGGGGCGGGCCAGCGCGACAGCAGGCGGTCGCCCGCCAGCAGCGCCACCGACGCCACCCCCGGGGCAAGGGTGGAAAGCAGCAGTCCATCCAGGGGTTCGGTGACGACCACCCACTTTTTCTGCCCGGCGTGCGTTGCCGGTACGGGTACACAGACCTTCAGGCTCGCCGGGCCGCTGCCGCCACTCTGCACCCAGGTGGCGTCCTGTCCGCTGGCAATGCGCGTTGCCACCCGCGGCTCGGCGGGGAGCCAGTGGGTGTGCAGCAACGGATCGGAGCCGCGTTCCCAGCGGTACGCGCTGGCGGACCGGCTGAGACCGGTGAACACCTCGACCCGCTCGCAGCGGTAACGTTGCAACAGCTCGTTGAGGGCGACCGTGGCCCCCACCGGCGAGCCCTCCGGAAGCCTGGTGACCAGGGTGGCGGATTCGTGGGCGGCCCGGCGCAGGGCATCGAGGCGCTGCTGGAGCTGGTTCGCCCCGACGGCAGCGGTTCTGGCCAGCGCCAGCTTCTCCGAGTCCGCCGTGCTGCGCAGCGCCAGGAAGAGATTGACCGTGCCGATCAGGAGGGTGCCGGTGAGGACCAACACCACGTGGGACAAGATGAGTTGCCCCCGCAGCTTCACGATACGCCCTCGGCGAGGTCGGAAAGGAGCAACGAGAGGGGGTCTGCGGCGCGGGCGCGCACCGCGGCGCGCAGCCGCCCCCCGGCGGTTCGGAGGCCCTGTTCCCAGACCGCGGCGGAGGGCATAATCTGACCGTTTTCCATAGCTCGCAGGAATCCGAGGGAGGCCGGGTTGGCCGTGGCCGCACCGCTGGTGAAGGCGCCCCGCACGACGGGCAGGCGCGCCGTCCTCGCCGCCAGATGGAGCTGTGACTCAAGGTTGAGAAGGCGCAGCGCCACGTCGTGGGCCAGGTCAGCCCAGGGTGACTGGCGGATCACCACCAGACTCTGGTAGCCGACCAGGGCGCGAGCGGGATGGCGAGAGTCGCGGAAGGGAGGAATGGGTGCCACCGCATAAAGTCGCCCGGCGCTGGCCAGCGCCGGAATCAGCCAGGGCCCCGCCACGAAGCTGGCCAGGCGCTCTTCGGCGAAGAGCTGAACGTGGAGGGAAGCGGGATCGGTGGCCGTGGCGATGGCCCGGGCATCGGGGTTGTTCCACAGGGGGGCCAGCGAGCGAAAGACCTTGACCGCCGCCGCCGGGTCCCACGCGAACGAGCCGTCGACTCGGGACACGCTCCCCTGATACGACGACAGCAGCGCCGCCAGGTGATAGATGTTGGCGAGATCGATGCTGAACGGCACGATGCCGGACGCCAGCGGCACCGAAAAGATGTCGTCTAAAGTTTTCGGCTCCTGGGGCAACAGTTTGGGGTTGTAGATCAACACCAACACCTCGGCGCTGATCGGATAGCCGAAGAGTCGATCGTCCTGGGAGACGGCCTGAAGCGCTTCGGTCAACAAACGCTCACGCAACACGTTCGCCTGGTGAGCCGGAAGCTCGCCGATCAGTGCGCGTTCGGTGAGGACCCCGAACCAGTCGTTGGGGATGAGGGCCAGGTCCAGGCCGCTGCCGGAGTCCGTGCCGCTTTCGCTGAGCAGCCGCTCATGCAGCGAGCTCAGGTTGAACAGCTGGACCTCCGCATCCACGGCCTCGAGATCCTGGCAGGCCAGGCGAATCTCCTCACCCAGGGCCTCCGCCGCAGCTCCTCCCCAGAAGGTTCCGACCTTCAGGCGCACCTGGCGTTCCCGCTCGTCGCCGCAGGACGTCACGATGGCGACGACCGCGACGACCAGCATCGCCCTCCATCCCCGACGCCGCGTCCCGCTCCCGGTCTCCATGGGTGGGGGAGAGTCTAGCAGCTACGTCCTCCCGATGCGACGCTCGATCTCGACGTGGGGGAGGCGCAGGGCGATGGGACGGCCGTGGGGGCAGCGGTGGGGATCCTGAGCGCGTGCCAGGCGCGCCAGCAGGTGCTCGGCTTCGGCGGGAGTGAGAGGGTCGTTCTTCTTCACCGCGGCGTGGCAGGCCAAAGAGGCAGCAGCCCGCTGGCGAAGGGTCTCACCCGGCGCGATGCCTGAGTCCAGGTCGGCGAGGAGCACCGGCAGGCTGCGCTCCAGCGCGCTGGGAGAGAAGCCCGGCGGGGCAGCGACGATGCGCACGGCGGTTCCCGACAACGGCTCCAGCTCCAGCCCCAGGGAGCGCAGCTCGTCTTGCAGCTCCATGGCCAGCGCCGCGTGTTCGGGCCGCAGATCGACCACCAAGGGGATGAGCAGCGGCTGCAGGGCAACCGCGGCGTCGCGGTCGAGGAGTTCCTCGTACAGCACCCGTTCGTGGGCGACGTGCTGGTCGATCAGCAGGAGCCCATCCGCGTCTTCCACCACCAGATAGGTACCCCGATACTGCCCCACCAGGCGCCCCCAGGGCGTCACCCCTGTCGGAGCGGGGGGAGCGGGGGCTGCCTCGGCCACCAGCGGAGGTGCCGGGGCGGGGGGGTAGGAGAGGGGCAAGGCGGCGGGGGGCGAGGGACGAGGCGGAGCGGGGAGGATGCGGCGCACGTCGGTGGGTCCGCGGGATCGGGCCAGAGCGATGGCCAGGGCCTCGGTGAGCAGCGCCGCGACGCGCGAGGGGTCGGCAAAGCGAACCTCGGCCTTGGCGGGATGGACGTTGACGTCCACCGCCTGCGCCGGCACCTCCAGATGAACGAACCCCTCCATTTGCAGCAGCCCCGAACTGCCCCGCAGGGCGCGGTGGGCCACGGCGGTGAGGAGGCGATCGCGCACCACCCGCCCGTTGACCGCCAGGGTGATCTGGCGGGCCGAGGAGGCAGTGAGGAGGAACCCGGTCACGCGGCATTCACCCTGCCGGTGGGACAGGGGGGTGATGGAGGCGGCACGCCGGGGCCCGTAGAGGTCAGGCAGGCGCGCAAGGAGATCGCGGGCCGGAGGCAAGTGGAACACCGTCCGGTCGTTGTGGACCAGCAGGAAGGATAGACCTGGCCGGCTGAGAGCCAGTCCGGTAAGCAATGCCACGGCGTGGCGCAGCTCGGTCTCCGGACTGCGCAGAAACTTGCGGCGGGCGGGCAGTCGCTCGAAGAGGTCAGTGACCTCTATGCGAGTGCCGGGAGGGCGTGCAACCGGTCGGACGCTGGTGATGCCACCGAAGTCACACTCCACGCGGGTGCCCTCGCCGGGTTGGGCGGCGGTTTCCAACACCAGCCGCGACACGGCGGCGATGGAGGGCAGGGCCTCGCCGCGAAACCCCAGGGTGGTGATGGCGTCGAGGTGGGCGTCGCTGTCCAGCTTCGAGGTGGCGTGGCGCTCGAGGGCGAGGAGGGCATCCTCCCCGTCCATGCCGCAGCCATCGTCGCTGACCTCAATCAAGCGCAGGCCGCCCTGGCGCAGACGCACGATGATGGCAGTGGCGCCGGCATCGAGGGAGTTCTCCACCAACTCCTTAACCACCGAGGCGGGGCGTTCGACCACTTCGCCGGCGGCGATGCGGTTAATGACGGCTTCGGGCAGCAGGCGAATCCGCGGCATGCCGCACAAGGGTACGACAGGTCGGGGAGCGCGGGTAGGGTTGAGGGCGCCGGCGCCGCCCGCGGGAGGCGGGATGCCCGGGCGCGACGCCGTCCCGGTCACCGGCGTGCTGCGTAGAATGGGCACGGAGGTGTGCGGTGGACTTCGAGCTCGGTGAACAGCAGACCATGGTGCGAGACATGGTGCGGGAGTTCGCCCGCGAACGGCTGGCTCCTGGCGCGGGGGCGCGGGATGAAAGCGGCGAGTTTCCCGCCGACATCTTCCGGGAGCTGGGGGAGCTGGGGCTGCTGGGCATGCTGGTGGAGGAGCGCTACGGGGGCGCCGGCATGGACGCCCTCACCTACGCGCTGGCTATCGAGGAGCTGGCCCGCGGGGATGCCAGCGTGGCGGTGGGCGTGTCGGTGACCAACTCGGTGTGCCAGTGGCCGATCAGCCGATTTGGTAGCGAGAAGCTGAAAGAAAAAGTACTGCCTGCCCTGGCCCGCGGGGAGGTGCTGGGGGGCATCATGCTCACCGAGCCCCAGGCGGGGTCCGATTTGGCCTCCATGCGCACCACCTACCGCCGGGACGGGGACGGCTACCGCCTGAACGGTTCGAAGGCGTGGATCACCAACGCCGGGGTGGGGCGCTTCTTCGTGGCGCTGGCCACCCGCGACCCTGCCGAGGGGCCCCGGGGGATCTCGGCGTTCGTGCTGGACGCCCAGCAGCCGGGGGTGGTGGTGCACCCCCCCGAACGCAAGATGGGCTTGCGCTCCTCGCGGACTTGCATGGTGACCATGGAGGAGGCCCGGGTGGAGGCGGACGGCCTGCTCGGCGAGGAGGGGCGCGGGATGCAGGTGGCGCTGGCGACGCTGGATCACTCGCGGTTGGGGATTGCCGCCCAGTCCCTGGGGGTGGCCCAGGCGGCCGTGGACGAGACCTTGCGGTACTGCAAGGAACGGGAGCAGTTCGGTCGCCCCCTCATCGAACACCAGGCAGTCGCCTTTCGTTTGGCGGACATGAACACCGAGCTGGAGGCCGCCCGCTGGCTCACCTACCGCGCCGCCTGGCTGTCGGAGCGCGGCGGTCGCTACACCCGCACCAGCGCCGAGGCCAAGCTGCTTGCTTCGGAGACCGCCAACCGCATCGTCGCCGCGGCGGTGCAGCTGCACGGCGGCTACGGCTATTCCCGCGAGTACCCAGTGGAGCGGCTGTACCGGGACGCCCGGGTGCTCACCATCTACGAGGGCACCAGCGAGGTGCAGCGCATGGTCCTGGCTCGGGTCCTGAAGGAGCTGGATTCCACCGCGCCTGCGTGATCACCGACGGGTCTTCGGGACGTCGTGCGCGGGGGCCGGGTCGCCCCGCTGGCGGCGACGACATCGAGGCCGGCTTGGCGCAGTCGCGGCTGGCCCCGGCGTTACCCCGCGAACCAGCGCACCTCGGCCCCCCCCGCTGTCGTCCTCTTCCTGGTGCAGTCGGTCGCCCACCAGCGACATGCCGAACATCAGCAGCAGCCACAAGAGGGCCGTCGCGGCGACTTCGAAAACCAGATTGAACGTCGGCTGCTCCAGCCACGTGCGGCCCGCTGCACGGCTGTCCTCCGGTAGGGCCCCGATGCCGCCGATGGCGGGCCCCAGCAGGATGGTCGCCGCGATCAGCACGGCCAGCCACTCGCTCGGCCCTCCTTCCAAGAGGGCGCGCCCGGTTGCCGAGACGGTCCGCGGTGCCCGCCCCCACCCCTCGAGGTAGACCCCCGGCAACGACGCCCGGCGGCGGGGCGGCGGCTCGAGGGCGAGCTCGCGCCATTGCCGGTGCACCGGCTCTTGTCCTGGCGAAGCGAGGGGATGGCTCGATGGCGGCAGAGTCAAGGTCTCAGCAAGGGTGGATGGTACGGAGTTGAAGTTCGACTATGGCGCCGGGCGGTCAGCCCAGCGGTGTGGTGGCCCGGTCATCGAGAATCGGCGGGGGAGCTGGTCGGCGAGAGCCAACGGCCGCCGCTCGGCGGGGCGTTGGCCGACACGATGGGATTCTGGTCTCGGAGTTGCTAAAGAGCAGGGGGGAGATGGCGCGGGGTCTTGAGAAAAAAAAGCGCCCGCGTCGGCGGGTGAGCCGGCGCGGGCATTGAGTCCACGTCACTCCTCGATGTTGATGGCGATGGACCGCGGCTTCGCCTCCTCGCGCTTGGCCAGGGAGAGGTTAAGCACGCCGTGCTTGTAGGTAGCCTTAATCTTCTCCGGGTCGACGTTGGTGGGAAGGGTGAACGAGCGCTCGAAGGAGCCGTAGGCCCGCTCGACCCGGTGATAGGTCTCGGCCTCGGTGGCTTTCTCGAAGTTGCGGCTGCCCTTGATGACCAGAATGCCGTTCTCCACCGCGACCTGGACGTCTTTGGGGTCGATGCCCGGTACCTCCACCTGGATTTCCAAAGCGTCGCGGCTTTCACGCACATCCACCGCCGGAATCCAGGCCGAGGAGAGGTAGTCTTCCTCGCCTCGGGGGCGCCGGCCCCACACTTCGTCGAAGATACGATTCATGCGCTCCTGTATGGTTCCGAGTTCCTTGAAGGGGTCCCAACGAACGATGGCTGGCATGGGTCTTGTCCTCCTTTCTCTGTTTTTCTGGCCCCGGTCGCCGTTTTTCGGCTTCCGCCCATTAATATAGGATGTGAGCACCGACTTGTCAAGTCCTGGGTTCGCCGGAGCGAAGAATATGAGTCGAAGACAAGCAGGCCGTCTTGCCGGGGTGGAAACGACCGGGAGGATGTCCGTGTAGTACATTGTCGGAGGGGTGTGTATGGTCAGTGTGTTGCTCGCGGCGCTGGCGGCGGTAAGCCCAGCTCTGGGCATGCGGGTGGAAATCCAGCCGTTGGGGCGGGGTGAGACCGGCACCGTGGTGGGGATCGCCTGGCAAATTGCCCCGGAGGATCGCCAGCGGGTGGGTGCGCGGGTGGCGGTGGGGGTGGTCTTTTCCCGCGCGGGCACCGTGCTGGACAGCCATCGCGCCGTGGTGGAGCTGGCCGCCGATGGCAGCGGCCTGCTGTACCGGGAGTGGCCGGTGGGTGCCGGGGAGGTGCGGCTGGAGGTGAGCTCTCTGGACGGTCAGGCCAGCGGCGTGTGGTCGGGCCAGGTGGTGGTGAGGGAGGAGGTCGAGCCCTTCTCACCGCCGGCGGACGCGCCGCCCGATGCGGTGGCGCTGGCGGTGCTGGCGCCGGTGAGAGGACAGGTGCGCTTTCACCCTCCCGCGCGCACGGGGGGAGTGGGAGCGTTGCAACTGGAGTTGGAGGCGCCGGCCGAGACCCATCGGGTGGAGTTCTATCAGAACGAGGAGCTGTTGTTCGAACGCCGGCGGCCGCCGTGGACAGTTTCGGTCACCCTGGGGGAGGTGGCGGTCAGAACGGTGGTCCGGGGCGTGGCGTTCGCGAAGGATGGCGGCTTCATCGGCGAGGATGCGGTGGTGCTCAACGCCCCCTCCGGGGCGATCCCGGTGCAGCTGCTGCTCGGCCCCGAACGGCCGGGGGACAGCCAGCGCACCATAACGGTGGCGGTGGGTCGCAGCGGCGCGGTGGAGGTGGAGCTGCGCGGTGACGATCGCCTGTTGACGCGCTGGAGCCAGTGCCCGTGCGTGGTGCGGGTGCCGGCGACAGATCTTGCCGACACGCGGGTTCTTTCGGCGACGGTCCGGGCTGGGGAGGAGCGGGGCGAGGCGGTGCTGGTGCTCGGCGCCGTGGGGTTTGTAGACGAGGTCCGCGTCGAGCAGGTGGAGCTGGCGGTGGTGGTCCTAGATGCCCGGGGAGCTCCGGTTTCAGGGTTGTCGGCAGCCGATTTCGAGGTCTTCGAGGACGGGCAACGGGTGGAGGTGGTGGGCTTTTCCCGCACCGAGGATCTGCCCTTGTCCCTGGGCCTGGTGGTGGATACCTCCGGCTCGATGCGGGAGCCGTTCCCTGCCGTACGCACAGCGGTGACCGGCTTTGCTTCCCAGCTTCTGCGTCCCGGCGACGCGGTGTTTCTGGCCACTTTCGACTTCGATGCGCGGGTGCTGGTGCCGTGGACGCGACGGATTGAGGCCGTTACCGAGGCGCTGCGGACCAAGGTGCCGGAGGGGGGGACCTCCCTGCACGATGCCCTGGTGACCAGCCTGGAAGAGTTTCGCCGGCGCCGCGGCCGCACGGCCCTGGTGCTGTTGACTGACGGCGATGACACCACCTCTCGCACCGATTGGAACGTTACCCTACGCTTCGTTCGTACCATGCGGGTGCCCATCTTTCCCATCGGGTTTCAGATCTCGCGGCTGGATCTGGGGATCCGCAATCGGCTCCAGACCCTGGCCCGGGAGAGCGGGGGACAGGCGTTCTTCGCCCCCAGGAGCGGGGAGCTGGGGGAGGCGTACGCGGCCATTGCCGCGCAGCTGCGCTCCCAGTACCTGCTCTCCTACCGCTCGCCGTCGAAGAAGGGCGACGACGAGTTTCGCACCGTGCGGGTGGTGGTGCGCGGGGAAGGCCTCACGGCGCGCACCATTTCCGGGTATTACCCGGGCCGGTAGCGCGGGCTGTCGAGGTATCATCCACGCCGTGAGCGAAGACCCATCCCACCGCCCCTGGGGATATTACGAGGTGCTGCTGGATGAGGCCTCGTACAAGGTCAAGCGGATCGTGGTGAGTCCGGGCAAGCGCTTGTCCCTGCAGCGACATCGGCGCCGGCAGGAGCACTGGTTCTTCGTCGCAGGGCAGGGGGTGGTCACGGTGGACGGGCAGGAGCGGCCGGTGGGAGCGGCGGTGGCGGTGGATATCCCCCTGGGCGCGGCCCATCGGGTGGCCAACTGCGGCGAGCACCCGCTGGTCTTTATCGAGGTCCAGACAGGTAGCTACTTCGGCGAGGACGACATCGAACGCTTCGCCGACGATTACGGTCGCGTGTAGCGGCGCCGGAGACCTCGACGTGATGTCGATCAAACCGCGCCCCCTTCCTCCGCCGCTGCCCGCCGGTGGCCGCATCGGCGTGGTGGCGCTGGCCTCGCCCCTGGACGTGCGGGTTGCCCGTCGGGGGGCGAAGCTCCTCGAGGAAGCGGGGTTCGAGGTGGTGCTGCCAGGCAATCTCGGGTGCCGGGAGGGGTATCTCGCCGGGGATGACGGAGCGCGGCTAGAGGCGTTCCGCGAGGTGCTGGGCCAGCACCCCCACGCCCTGCTGGCCACCCGTGGCGGCTACGGGGTGATGCCACTGCTGCCCCGTCTGCCCTGGGCGGAGCTGGCCCGGTGGGGGGGGTGGGTGGTTGGTTTTTCCGATCTGACGGCGCTGCACGCCGGCCTGTCGAGCCGCTTCCCCTGCGCCACGCTGCATGGCCCGATGCTGGGCGGCATGGCCCGCAGCGTTGCCCAGCGCGCCGACGTGATCGCCTGGCTCGAGGGTCGCAGGCGGGATCCCCTCTTTCGCATATCCCCTGCTGGGGTGCTGCGTGCCGGCCGGGCGCGTGGCGTGACCGTGGGCGGCAACCTTTCCCTCCTGGCGGCGCTGGTGGGGACCCCCTTCGAGCCGGATTACGACGGCGCCGTGCTGTTCCTCGAAGACGTGGGCGAGCCCGCCTACCGCCTGGATCGTTTGTTGACGCAGCTGACCCTCTCCTTTAGACTTTCACGCGTAGCCGCGGTAGTCGTCGGGAAAATGACGCGGTGCGGGGGCACGGGCCGCGGTTGGCGGAGCCGCTGGCGGCGGTTGCTTGCGGAGGCAGCCCCGCAGGCGGTGGTGGTGGACGGGGTGGGGTTCGGGCACGGCTCGAGAAACCTCGCCTTCCCCCTCGGTGTCGAGGTGGTGGTGGACACCGCCGAAAGAACGATTCGACTGGGAGGCGGCTAGGTGGGAACGAAGGACGAGAACGGCGGGGCGGCGGGAAAGCTGGAGCGCTTCAAGCGCACCTTCCCGGCTGGCGCTGTCATCTTCCGGCAGGGAGACCCCGGTCACGACATGTTCATCCTGCAGGAGGGCCAGGTTGAGATCAGCCAGGAGGCGGGGGGGGAAAGGCGCCGACTGGCGGTGCTGGAAAAGGGCGACTTTTTCGGGGAGATGGCGCTGCTGGAGGACTACCCCGAGCGGTCGGCCACCGCCACCGCCCTCACCTTTGTGCAGGTGCTGCAGCTGCGGGGCTCCGACTTCGAGGAGCTGGTGCAGACCAAGCCGCGCGTGGCGCTGAAAATGATGACCAAGCTCTCGGAACGCCTGCGGGAATCCAACCGCCGGTTGGCCGAGCTGCTCGACAAGCCGGTGATCAAGGACACCCTGCCGGCGCTGCCCACCAGCCAGGGGATCGAGACCTGGGCGGTGCTGTTCCACGAGAAGACCGGACGGACGTTTCCCCTCCGGGCTGTTGGGGATACCACCCTGGGCCGGCACGACCCCATTACCGGCGTCACCCCCGACATCGACCTGTCGGGTCTGGATCCCGAGCGCACCGTCTCCCGCCGCCACGCCATGGTGCGCTTTCTCGAGGGGGCCTTCACGGTGACCGAGGTCAACTCCTCCACCAACGGTACCTTCGTCAACGGCACCCGACTCGAGCCGTTCGCCCCCCACCCTCTGCACGACGGCGACTTGTTGCAGCTGGCCACCGTGTCGCTGGTGCTGCGCACGCTGACGCGCGTGGGGTGAGGCTGTCGCTCACCGATCCCCTCTCGGCAATGGCGGGGGTTGGCCCCCGCACCGCCGCGGTGCTGGCCGGCAGTGGGCTCTCCACCGTCGCCGATCTGCTCTGGCACCTCCCCTCTCGCTGGGAGGACCGCGCCTGCCCGCTGTCCCTGAGGGAAGTCGTGGCCGGTGACGTGGTCACGGTGTGCGGCGAGGTCGTGGACCTGCGGGTTCGCCGGGCGCGATCCCGCCTGACCATCGTCGAGGCGGCGGTCAGCGATGGGGAGAGCTCGCTGGCGGTGGTGTGGTTCAACCAGCCCTACCTGGCCACCTCCCTCCGGGTGGGCCAGCGCCTGTGGCTGCACGGCCCGGCCGGCCCCGGACGGGGGTGGGGGGTGGAGCTTCGTTCCCCCGAATGGGAAAAGGAACGGGACGACGGGGAGGCGGTGCATCACGGCCGCATCGTGCCGGTCTACCGGCGCATCGGAGAGGTGAGTGGCCGACGCCTGCGCAGCCTGATGGCGCGAATTCTCGCCTCCCTGGACCGCACTTTCCCCGACCCCCTCGTCGGGCTGCTGCCCGGGGGAGCGACCCTCAGCCTGTCCGAGGCGCTCGCCGAGACCCACTTTCCCACTGCTCCGGCCGGCCTCGACGAGCGGCGCGAGCTGCTGCAGCAGCTGGCCCGGCGAACCACGCCGGCGCAGCGGCGCCTGGCGCAGCAGGAGTTGCTGGGGCTGGCGGTAACGTTGGAGCAAGCTCGCGAGGCACGGCGGCGGCAGCACGCCGTGGCCTGCCGGGTGACCGACGAGATCCGCGCCCGCGCCCGCGCCGCCCTGCCCTTTCGCCTCACCCAGGCGCAGCGGCGGGTGCTCCGCGAGATCGTGACGGATCTGCAGCGCACCGCGCCCATGGCGCGCCTGCTGCACGGCGACGTGGGCTCGGGCAAGACGGTGGTGGCGGCGCTGGCGACCCTGGTGGTGGCGGAGTGCGGCGCCCAGGTAGCCATCATGGCGCCCACCGAACTGCTCGCCCAGCAGCACCACGCCTCCTTCACGCGGCTGCTGGCGCCGACACCGCACCGGCCGGCGCTCCTGGTGGGCGGGCTGCCTGAGGGCGAAAAGCGAAAAGTCAGGGAGGGCCTCGCCCGCGGCAGCATTGCGGTCGTAGTGGGGACCCATGCTCTGTTTCAGGAGGCGACTGGCTTCGCCCGGCTGGGCCTGGTGGTCATCGACGAGCAGCATCGCTTCGGTGTGGCCCAGCGCCAACGGCTGGTGGCCAAGGGTGACGCCCCGCACCTGCTGGTGATGACGGCAACGCCCATCCCCCGCTCGCTGGCGTTGACCCTCTACGGGGATCTGGAGATGTCGGTGCTGGACGAGCTCCCCCCCGGGCGAAGCCCGGTTCGCACCGTGGTCCGCGACGGCAGAGCGCGGGATCGGGTGATGGAATTCGTCCGCCGCGAGGTGGCCGAGGGAGGGCAGGCCTACTGGGTGGTGCCCTTCATCGAGGACTCGGAAACTCTCTCCGCGCGTGCCATCGCCAGCCATGCCCAAGAGATCCAGCGAGGGCTCGCCGGGGTGTCGGTTGGGGTCCTGCACGGGCGCCTGCCGGCGGAGGAGAGAGAGCAGGTGATGGCGGCTTTCCTGGCTGGCGAGATCGAGGTGCTGTGCGCCACCACCGTGATCGAGGTGGGGGTCGACGTCCCCCGGGCCTCGGTGATGGTGATCGAGAACGCCGAGCGGTTCGGCCTGGCCCAGCTCCACCAGTTGCGTGGGCGGGTGGGTCGCGGCAGCCGCGCCTCCTACTGCGTGCTGCTGCTGGGCGAGGAGTGTGGGGCGCAGGCCCGCGAGCGAGTGGCTCGCTTCGCCTCCCTCACCGATGGGTTCGCGGTGGCCGAGGAGGATTTCCGCCAGCGGGGCCCGGGGGAGTTCACCGGGATGCGGCAGTGGGGACGGGCCGATCTGGCGGTGGCCGACCTGCGGATCCACCTGGTGGAGCTACAGTGGGCCCGCAGCGTGGCCGGCCAGTGGGCGAGGAGAGGACGGCTCCAGCAGCTGGCGGCGTTGTTGGGTGGCCTGGGCGGGCGTAGCGTGGGTCCGGCCTAGGAGCCTGCTCATCCGGTGACGGTGATTGCTGCGGCGAGTACAATGACGCCATGGCGAATCCGGAGCACCTCAAGCAGCTGGTTGCGGGCAACTGGCGGGCCTGGCGCCAGGCCAACCCGCGCATCGTTGCCGATCTGGTGGACGCCGACTTGTCAGGCGCCGACCTGGCCGGTCTTGATCTCTCCAAGGCCATCCTCTCCCGGGCGCGCCTGGAGGGGTGTTCCCTGCGCGGGGCCGTTCTCTCGGGCGCCACGGTGGATGGCGTGCGGGCAGCCGGGGCGGTGTTCGACGGGGCCGACCTCTCCAACGTGCGGCTGGATCTTCTCGACTTGCGGGGCTGCTCCTTCGTCAAGGCGACGTTCACCGGGGCTTCTTTTCGTGGCACCAATTTGAGCGGGTGCAACCTCGGGGGGGCCGATCTGGCCAACGTCAACCTCGAGGGTGCGGTCCTGGAGAAGGCCAGCCTGGTTGAGGCCAACCTCACCGACGCCTCCCTGCGGGGCGTGCGGCTGGAGGGCGCCAACCTGTCTCGGGCGCACCTGCGGGGGGTGATCCTGGAGGGGGTAGCGCTGGGCGGCAACGACCTCTCCTTCGCCGATCTCGAGGGGGTGCACGCCGCCCGGGCGCAACTGGACGGGGCGAATTTGGGGGGAGCTGTGCTGCGCAAGGCGGTGCTGCGGGAGGCGTCGCTTCAGCGGGCTGTTCTTACCAAGGCTGATCTCACCGAGGCACAGCTGTCCCACGCCCGCCTGAACGGCGCCAACCTGGAGGGCGCCATTCTGGCTGCCTGCGACGCCCAGGGGGCCGATTTCCGGGAGGCGCGCATTACCGGGCTGGTCCTGGAGGGCAGCCAACTCGCCGGCAGCCACTGGGAAGACCTGGATTTGCGAGTGGCGCGGATGAGTAGGGTGAGCTTGGTGCGGGCCAACCTGGCCCGTTGCCAGCTGGCCGAGCTCAACCTGAGCTCCTGCCGGTTCGAGCAGGCGCGTCTGGAAGGCGCCGATCTGCGAGCCGCCAACTTGGAGGGAGTGGCGCTGCAGGGTGCGCGTCTAGCCGGTGCACAGCTGCGCAACGCCCGCCTGCGGCAGGCCAACCTGGCGGAAGCGCAGGCGCCCGGGGCCAACTTTTCCGGCGCCGACATGATCTACACCATCCTGGACGATGCCGAGCTGGTGGGCGCCGATCTGCGCTTCGCCCGCCTGGTGGGGGCAAGCTGTCGCCGCTGCAACTTCCGCTGGGCCAACCTGCAGGGGGCCGAGTTGTCCAAGGCCGTGCTGGGCGGCGCCAAGTTCTGGAAGGCGAACGTCAAGAAGGCCAAGCTGCCCTTCGCCTGGACTCTGTGGACCTTGCTGATTGCCATTCCTGGCGTGTTCGCCAAGGCGCAGGCCCACGGTCTGGCGTACGAGCAAAAGCATCGCCAGCGCCGCGCCAAGGAGACGGCCGCTCTGGTCCGGGACTTGGAGGAAAAAGACCCCCACCTCCGGCGGGTGGGGCGAAGGCCGCCCGGGCGTTAGCTCGAGGCCTTTTCCATCCCCGCTGCCCGCGCCGGCGTAGCCATCCCTGTATGGCTCGGCTATCCTGTGAAAGAGGTCGTCATCACGAGACGGCCCGCGTCGCAGGAGGGAGTGGGCATGGAAGAGCTGGTGGCGGTCATCCTGGGGGGTGGAGCTGGAGAACGACTGTTTCCCCTGACCAGAGAACGGTCCAAGCCCGCCGTGCCGCTGGCCGGCAAGTACCGGCTGATCGACATCCCCGTCTCCAACTGCATCAATTCCGCCGTCTGGCGCATGTACGTCCTGACCATGTTCCAGTCGGCGAGTCTCAACTCGCATCTGGCCAACTCCTACCGTTTCGACGCCTTCTCCCGCGGGTTTGTGCAGGTCCTGGCGGCCGAGCAGCGACGCGGCCATTTTGGCTGGTTTCAGGGCACCGCCGACGCGGTGCGGCAGAGCTGGCACCACATTTCGGATTCACCCTCCACCCACGTCCTAATCCTCTCCGGCGACCACCTGTACCGCATGGACTACCGGGAGTTCCTGCGCGCCCACGTGGCGGCCGGGGCGGAGGCGACCATTGCGGTCAAGCCGGTCACCCGCGGGGAGGCGCCGGAGCTGGGGCTGCTCAAGGTGGACGCCAGCGGCCGGGTGGTCAGCTTCGTGGAGAAGCCCTCCACCGACGAGGCGCTGGATGCCATGGCCGTGGATACCAGGGCGTTCGGCCTGTCGGAGGAGGAGGCGGCGGCCCGCCCCTTTCTGGCCTCAATGGGCATTTACATCTTCTCCACGCCAATCCTGGAGGAGCGTCTGGCGGCCCACCCGGACCACACCGACTTCGGCAAGCACGTCATCCCCGCCATGATCGCCGAGCACCACGTGCAGGCGTACTGTTTCGACAATTATTGGGCGGACATCGGCACGGTGCGATCGTTTTTCGAGGCCAACCTGGATCTCACCCGCCCGCTGCCTCGCTTCAACATCTTCGACCCGGTGCGGCCCATCTACACCAACACCCGCTTCCTGCCCGGGGCCAAGATTAACAGCGCTTCGGTGGAGAACGCCATCCTGTGCGAGGGGTCCATCGTCGACCGCGCCACGGTGCGCGACTCCATCCTGGGGGTGCGCACCCGGGTGCAGCCGGGAGCGACCATTCAGGATTGTTACGTGATGGGGGCGGACTTCTTCGAGCCCGCCGAGGCACTGCGCGATGGGCGCACCCCGGTGGGAATCGGCGAGGGGTCGTACCTGCGCGGGGCGATCGTGGACAAGAACGCGCGCATCGGGCGGGGAGTGCAGCTGGTCAACCGCGACGGGCTGACTCGCTGGGACGACCCGGAGGGTCGAATCTACGTGCGCGAAGGCATCATGGTTATTCCTAAGAACGCGGTGCTTCCCGACGGCTTCGTGTTTTGACGCCGGCGCGGCCCCGGGGGGGAGGAGGGGGCGTGGAGACCCGTATCACTAAGTGTTTCGAGCTGCGATATCCGATCGTGCTGTCGGGAATGAGCTGGATTTCGGTGCCGCGGCTGGTGGCGGCGGTCTCCGAGGCCGGGGGGCTGGGAATCCTGGCCACCGGCGTCCTCAACCCCGAGCAGACCCGGCGAGCGGTGCGGGAAGTGCGCACCCTCACCGACAAGCCCTTTGGCGCCAACGTGACCCTGTATTTCCCCGGGGCGCGGGAGAACGTTCGCGTGCTGCTGGAGGAGCAGGTGCCGGTGATCAATTTTTCCATGGGCAAGGGGGACTGGATCACCTCCCAGGCCCACGCCTTTGGTGGCAAAACCATTGCCACGGTGACCACCCCGCGGCACGCGGCCAGCGCCGCCGCCTACGGAACCGACGCCGTGCTGGTGACCGGCCACGAGGCGGCGGCCCACGGCAGCGAGGTGACCTCGCTGGTGCTCATCCCCGCCATCGCCGATGCGGTGACGATTCCCATCATTGCCGCCGGCGGGTTTGCGGACGGTCGCGGGCTCGCCGCCGCCCTGGCCCTGGGGGCGGACGCCGTGGCGATGGGGACGCGGCTTATGAGCACTCGCGAAAGTCCGGTGCATGAGCGCTGCAAGGCCTTCGCCGTGGAGAAGGGGGCGGAGGACACGGTGTATTCCTCCCGCTTCGATGGCCAGCCGTGCCGGGTGATGCGCGGGCCCGGTTCCGCCCGGGCTATTCGCCGCGGGCTGGACCTCAGGCGGGCGTTTTTCTCCTCGCGGGAAATTGCCGCCATGCTGCAGGTAAACCACCTCAAGTTAACGCTGCGCGTACTGGCCTCGGGCTGGAAGAACGTGCGGCAGATGGCCTATCTGGCGAACGCCTTCAAGGCCTTCCGTATCGCCACCACGGAGGGCGACGAGAGGCGGGGGGTGTTGCCGCTGGGGCAGGCCACCGCGCTGGTACGCGACGTGCCGACGGTGGCCGAGCTGTTCCAGCGGGTTATGAGAGAGGCGGAGCAGGCCGGCGCGCGGGTGGCGGCAGCGGTGGCGTAAAAGGCGGCGGCTTTCGCGGCGTGGGGGAAACGGCCAGGTGCCAAGAAGGCGCTCGAGGAGGAGTTCATGTCGGAAACGATGTCGTTCACGATCACTATGGAGCGGGTGGCGGGTCTGGAGTTTCGCGTCAAGTTCGACTGGCCCGAGGCGGGCGAGCTGATCGTCGACGAACCCGCTCCCCTGGGAGGACAGCGGGGGCCTAACGCCTCGCGGCTGCTGGCCGCCGCCGTGGGCAACTGCCTCACTGCCAGCCTGCTGTTCTGTCTGCAGCGCTCCAAGGTGGAGCTTGGGCAGGTGCGCACCCGGGTGGAGGGCTCGCTGGCCCGCAACGACCGCGGCCGCCTGCGCATCGCCGGCTTCCGCACCCGCATCGAGTTGCCGGTGGGCGCAGATGAGCGGGAACGGCTGGGCCGCTGTCTGGGCCTGTTCGAGGACTACTGCGTGGTCACCGCCAGCGTGCGACAGGGCATTCAGGTGGAAGTGGAGGTGGTCGATCGAGACGGCCGATCCCTGCTGACTCCTCAGGAGGCGTGAGAGGGTCGCGGGCGGGCCGGCAGCAGGATGCGGCGCCGGGCGGGGTCGGCGCAGGGCCTGAAAAAGATGGCGATGCCGCCCAGCAGGGCGATGCATTCGGCGGCGCTCCTTTCGGCAATGGTGTTGGCCAGTTCACGGCGCTCCAGCCGCGGGCCGGGGAGGGCAACTTTGATCAACTCCCGCGCGTCGAGGGCCTCGTCGATGGCGGCCAGAACCGGATCAGTCACTCCCTCCTTGCCCACTCGCACGGCCGGACGCAAGGGGTGGGCGAGGCCGCGCAGGTAGGTTCGCTGAAATCCTGCCAGTAGGGTCACGGACTCCTCCGAGGGGTGTGGCGCCCCTCCCGCCTCGAGGTTAGCACTCCCCACTTGTCGCCTTGCTATGCTCGCGGCGACGTGGTAGGCGAGTTGCGTGCCGAGTCGTTGCGGGTCCCGGTGGGGCGGGAGGGCGACGAGCTGCACATCCGCCACCTGTGGGTGGATCACGCCGGGCCGCCTGTACTCTTCGTCCACGGCTCTATCGAAAACGGGAGAATCTTTTATTCCAACTCCGGCCGCGGGCTGGCGCCCTTTCTCGCCCGCCACGGCTGCGACTGCTACGTGGCCGATCTGCGTGGGCGGGGCGCCAGCCGCCCGCCGATTTCGCGGCGCTCCCGCTACGGCCAGACCGAGGCCATCGTGGAAGACATCGCCGCCCTGGCCGACGCCATCACCGCCCGGCGCGGCGGGGTGAGGCAGCACTGGGTGGCCCACTCCTGGGGAGGCGTGCTGCTGTCGTCCCACCTGGCGCGTTTTCCCCATCGGATTTCCACCGTCGCCTCCCTCACTTACTTTGGGGTCAAGCGCCGGATCCTCGTGCACAACTTCACGCGCTGGTGGATGATCGACCTCGGTTGGCGGGGTGTGCACACGCTCATCGCCGCGGTGGCGGGCTACCTGCCGGCCCGGCAGCTCAGGTTCGGCTCGGACAACGAGACCCGCCGCTCCCACGCCCAGTGTCGGGCGTGGGTACGCGACGGCCCCTGGGTGGATCCCGGGGACGGCTTCGACTACGGGGCGGCCCTCCAGAAGGTCGCCCTGCCCCGCTGCCTCTACCTGGCCGCCGCTCGCGACCGCTGCCTGGGACACCCCCGGGACGTGCGAGCCTTCATCGCCGAGTCGGGGCCGCACGAGCACCACTTTCGCCTGCTGGCGCGCGCCCGAGGCCACCGCCACGACTACGATCACATTTCCATGCTCACCCACCCTGAAGCGGAGTTGGACCATTTTCCCCTCGTTCTCCGCTGGATTTCCCAAGGGCGGGTGTAGAATCCGCCGTCGCCGTGCCTGCAGCGCGGGCACAGGCGCGGGAGGAAAAGAGATGAAATATCTAGGTGCAGTAGTGGTGATGCTGGCGACGACGGCGGGGCTGGCGGCAGAGCCGTCGGCGTTCAAGAGCAACGAGGTCAAGGCCAGCTACGCCATCGGCCTGCAGATCGCCCGCAACATGAAGGCCCAGGGGGTGCCTCTCGACGTGGAGGCCTTCAGCCAAGGTTTCAAGGCGGGCTACGCCGGTGCCAAGGCGCTGCTGAGCGACGAGGAGGTACAGCAAACGCTGCAAGAGTTTCAGATGGCGATGATGGCCAAGCAGCAGCAGGAGCTGGCCGCCGAAGGGGCGAAGAACCGCGAAGCCGGCAAGGCCTTCCTGGCGGCCAACAAGGCCAAGGAGGGGGTGGTGGAACTGCCGTCGGGGTTGCAGTACAAGGTGATCACAGCGGGCTCGGGCAAGAAGCCGACGGCGGAGAGCACCGTCCGCGTCCACTACCGCGGCACGCTTGTGGACGGCACCGAGTTCGACAGCTCTCACAAGCGTGGACAGCCGGCTGAGTTTCCCGTAAACGGGGTGATCAAGGGGTGGACCGAGGCGCTCCAGCTCATGCAGGAGGGTGCCAGGTGGGAGCTCTATATCCCTGCCTCGCTGGCCTACGGCGACCAGGGGGCCGGGGGGATGATCAAGCCGGGCTCCACGCTGATCTTCGAGGTCGAGCTGTTGGAGGTCAAGTAGTTTCACCAGGAAACATTGCGGCTAGGGGCGCTGGCGCGGGTTCTTCCACTGTCAACAGGCCCCCTTGCGGTGGTAGGGACTGGACAGAGTCCCGGCGCGATGTAACAATGAGCGCGAGTAACGCGGTCTTCGGCCCCCGCACATGGGGTGCGGGACGTGCCACAGGGTGTTTCTCGAGGACGCGGGGAGTGTAGCCATTTCCGCCAAGGTTTTTGTCGGTAACCTGAGCTTCAAGACCACCAGGGAAGAGCTCCGGGAGGTACTGTCGGAGGCAGGGGAGGTGGTGAACGTCCACCTGCCGGTGGAGCGGGAAACGGGCAAGCTGCGGGGGTTCGCTTTCGTGGAGTTTGCCACCGCCGAGGCGGCGGCCAATGCCATCCGGCTGTTCGACGGTCGCGAACTGGGCGGCAGGCGCCTGCGGGTGAACCCGGCGGAGGATCGCCCACGCCGGGAGGATGGTGGTGATCCGCGTGGCCCTGCACGGCCGGGGCCACGACCAGCGGCGCCTCCGCGACCGGCCGGGCCGCGCCCGGCTCCCCGGGAGATCCTGCCCGAGGTGCTCCCGTTCGTGGAGAAGCCGGGGAGGGATCGTTGGGCGCGTCGGAATCAGAAGGGCAAGCGGTACGACGACGACTGAGTTCCCGGCTGCCAGCGCGGCCAAGGCGAGGTTACTGTCGCCGGCGCAAGCCCGCGTAGGGAGTACGGACGCGCCAGAGGATGTACCCCGCGGTGGCCAGGGCCACGGCGGCGGCGGCGTGGAGCAGCGGCGGGACCTCGTCGAGGGGCGCCTCTCCATGGGCGGCCACCAACACCAGAGCGTTGTTGATTCCGTGCCACGCCATGGCCGGGTACACCGAGCCGGTGAGCAGGGTCACCGCCGTCAGCAGCATGCCCAGGTACGCCGTTGGCGCGATGCGGAACAGGGAGACGTGAAACACTCCAAAAACCAGCCCCACCAGCAGCACCAGGGCTAGCGGGCGCAGCCGCCGGTGGAGCCCATACAGCAGCAGGCCACGGAAGGCCAGCTCTTCGCACACCGCCGGCAGGATTGCCAGAAAGATCAGTGCCTGCCAGAGCGGGAGTTCGGCGGAGAGCAGCCCTCGGGAGAAACTCTCCACCACCTCGGGTGGCACCGGCACTACCCGGCTGGCCAGCTGAAACACCCCCATCCCGGTGATCAGCCCCGCGGGCGCCCCCACCGCCACCGCCAGCCACACCGGCCAGCCCACCGGTCGCAGGGCCAGCGCCCGGCGGGGGTCGAGCCGGTACCGGTGCACGAGGACGAGGGTACCGCCGAGGAATACCCCGAGCAGGTTGATCGCTGTCTGGGTGCGCACGTCCAGCTTGCCTTCGAAGTTCACCGAAATCACGAGGAGTAGCGCCCACAGCAGGGCAAAGGCGCGCAGCGCGTGGCGCTGGAAGAGCTCGTCCCCCTTGAGGCCCAGCTCGGAGGCGGCGGCGGGGGCGATCAGCCGCTCCGCCGAGAGGGTGCGCTCGGCCGCCAGGGCCAGGCCCAGCGCCGCCGCCGCGTTGACCAGCCAGGTGAGCAGCAGCATCGGGGTGTCCGGGGCCGCGGTCAGGATCTCCTTCACTCCCACCGCCACCCCGGCGACGGGCACCAAGGCGATGGGGGAGCGCAGGGCAAGGCCGGGGAGGAAAGCGGCCAGCGCCGGCAGCAGGGTGAGCAGGAAGACGGGGAAGAAGTACAGCTGCGCCTCCTTGTAGCTGTGGGCCCGCCCCGAGGTGAGCAGGAGCAGGCAGGAGACCAGCGCCGCCACCGGCAGCAGCATGGCCAGCACCGCCGCCGCCACCCCCGGGGAGAGCTCCAGGGCAAAGTCGGCGGGCAGGGGAATCAGCCGCAACACCACGTAGGCCAAGAAGTTCAGGGCCTGGATGAGGGTGATCGCCACCGCCACCGCCAGGATGGCCAGCAGCTTGGCGACGATGATCTCACGGCGGCCGGCGGAAGTGGTGAGGAGGGTTTCCAAGGTGCCCCGCTCCTTTTCCCCCGCCAGGGTGTCGGTGGCCACCACCGCTCCGCCCGACAAAACGAAGAGGAGGAAGAACACCGTCAGAAGCCGCCCCAGCTTCAGCCCGGTCACCTGCGCCGCGCTGGCCACGTCGCGTTCCTCCACCTGCACCACCTCTCCAGCTGGTAGCGGCAGGCCCGCCTCGGCGAGCAGGGTGGCGCGCTCCACCTCTCGCACCCGCCGCAGCGCCTCCCCCACCCGAGTGGCCGCCTCCCCCGAGCGGTCCCGGTCCCCCCGGAAAACCAGCTGGATCACCGGCACCCCGGGCACGGGGCGCTCCTCCTCCCGGCCTTCCCCCTCGCCGGCGGTGCGCGCCGGCGCGGCGGGCGGCGGCAGCTCTTCGCAGGTCAGGGCCTGCACCCACAGATCCAGGGATTTGTCAGCCAGGGCCTGCTCCGGGTCGGGGGCATCCCGCTCCTCCAGCAGCAGTGTCGGGGCGCCGGCGGAGCTGGCGGCGGCCTCGAGGAGCTGCCGTGCCCGCTCCGCCTGGGAGCCGGTGACGGTGTAGGTGAAGCGGGTGGTCTCCAGGCGCCTCGCCCGCCGCTCCTCCAGGGTCCGGCCGGCAAACAGCAGGATGGGCATGACCAGCAGCGGCAGCACGATGGACACCACCACCGTGCGGCGGTCGCGCAGGAGCAGCTTTAGCTCGGTGGCCAGGAGGGTGGCGACGGTGGAAGAGTCCAGACGCACCGTCACCCTCCCACCAGGGCCACGAAGATGTCTTCCAAGTAGTGCTGACCGGTCAGCTGGCGCAGGCCCGCCAGGTTGTCGCAGGCGAGGATGCGGCCCCGATGGATCACCGCGATGCGGTCGCACAGCCGCTCCGCCTCGCTCATGATGTGGGTGGAAAAAATGATGGCCTTGCCCTCGGCGCGGAACTCGGCGATCGTCCTTTGCATCTCCAGCGCGTTGAGGACATCGAGCCCCACCGTGGGCTCGTCGAAGACGAGTACCGGCGGGTCGTGGGCCACGGTGCGAGCGATGGAGACCTTCTGTTTCATCCCCTGGGAGAGCTTCTCCACCCGGGCGTCGGCGTAGTCGGCCAGGCCGAAGCGGGCCACCAGCTCCTCCACCCGAGCCTTCACGAGCTGGCTGTCCAGGCCGTTGATGCGGGCGAAGAAGGCCAGTGTCTCACGGGCCGTCAGGCGGGGGTAGAGGGCGGTGGAGGCGGAATAAAACCCCAGGCAGCGGCGCACCGCCTCGGGCTGGCGCAGCAGGTCGTGCCCCATCACTGTGGCCTCCCCGGCAGTGGGGGTGAGGATGGTGGCCAGCATGCGCAGGGTGGTGGTTTTGCCGGCCCCGTTGGCCCCCAACAGGCCGAAGATTTCCCCCGGGCGGCAGTGGAAGTCCACGCCGTCCACCGCGCGGATCTCCCCCCGCGCCTCGTCGTGGAACACCTTGGTAAGGCCCCGCACCTCCACGGCGTTCATGCCAGCCTCCCGAGCAGCAGTCGCTGCCGCACCAGCCGCCCCAGGCTGCCGCCGTAGGAGCCCAGGACCACGTCCTCGAAGCGCAGCACGAGTGTCGCCAGACGGATCGCCCCCCAGACGGTGGCTAGGCTGGCCAGGGTGGCCACCAGAGCTGGTCCCCAGCCGAGGGTGCCGCCGATGGCCCCCCGCAGCAGCAGCGCCACGTTGACCACCGGCACCAGCGCCAGGGGATAGGTGAGCTCGAGGCCCGGCACGGAGAGAAACACCGCGGGTAGCAGGGTGAGCATGTAGAACGGCGTGATCATGGCCTGCCCCTCCTTGAAGGTGCGGGCGAAGCTGGCCAGCAGCAGCATCCCGGCGGCCACGAAGGCGGCCAGCAGGAGCGCCGCTGCCGCCGCCACGGGCGCGGCGCTCAGCGAGAGGGTGAGGGCGAGGTCGGCATCCTCGGGTCCCAGCAGGGGCTTGAGGATGGCCCCCAGGGAGACCCCCATGGCGGCCAGGTTCAAGCCCCCGGCGAGAAATCCGAAGGTAGTGACCACCAGATATTTCGCCGCCATCACCGCCAGCCGGGAGGTACCCAAGCTCAAGGTGGTTTCCCAGCTGCCGCGCTCCCGCTCCCCGGCGGTGGCGTCCACCGCCGGATAAAAACACCCCACCGCCACCATAATGATGAAGAACAGGGGCAGCATCAGGCCCAGCAGGAAGGCCCCCATCTCCCGGCCGCTGGCCAGGTTGCGCTGCAGGAGGGTGAAGTTGAGCCAGCGTGGCTCCTCCACCCCTAGCTCCCGCGCACGTTCCTCCAGTACTTTGGCCTTACAACGGTGCAGGAGCTGGCGCAGACGCTCCTGGGCGGCGCGGGAGCGCTCGCGGGAGCCGTTGACGTGGAGGGTGGCGGAGAGACTCCCGGGCACGGCGGCCGCCTCCCCCCTGCCCGGGGCCAGTTCCAGTAGCGCGTCCACCTCCCCGGCGCGCAGGGCCTCCAGCGGGTCCGCCGGGGCGGGGGTGAGGATGGCCAGCCGAGGCTGCCGCCGCAGCTCCCGCACCACCGCCTGGGCGGTCTCCCCCTCGGCGGTCACCACCAGCCGCGAGACGAACCCCTCCGTTTGTCCCTGCACCAGCGTGAAGCCCGTCACCATGGCCCACATCATGAAGGGGTAGAGGAGGATGGGGATGACAATCGAATTGATGACGATGTTCTTCTCGCGCAGCGCTGCGCGCATCTCCCGCAGGTAGAGTAGGCGCACCTCGGCCAGGGGGAGCATCGTGACCTTCCTACGGTCGGCCGACGGGAAGGTTTGTCACACCAAGGTCTCCAACTCCTTCAGGCCCGCCAGAGGGTCGCCTCCCAGGTGCACCCGCACCGCCCGCCGGCCGCGCGCCAGCAGGGCCTGGAAGTCTCCCTCCGCCTGGGCGTGGAGGAGCCGGGTGAAGTCGAAGGGCTCCCCGGGGATGGCCAGCGTTTCCTGCGGGTCGGCGGTGAGCACCAGGTAGGCCCCGCCGGGAAAGCCCCCCTTGTGCAGCTGCCCGGTGGAGTGCAGGTAGCGGGGCCCGAAGCCGGCCGTCACCGGCACCCCCAGGTGTTCGGCCAGCTGCCGGCGCAGCCGCTTTAGGGTCTCCTCCCGCTCGGGGGTGGGAGCGAAAAATGCCAGCAGCCCCAGGTAGACCGGGGTGGGGGAGAAGAGCCCGGCCAGGGGAGCGTCCTGCCGCCCCACCTGGGGCCCAAAGAACTGGAGGGCCCCGACCGCCGCCGCGGCGGGCTTTTGGGGCTCCCCTCGGGCCAGCAGCGAGCGGGTGAGGGCCTTGCTCTCGTTGACGTTGGGTTCGTCGAAGGGGTTGACCCCCAGCACCGCCCCGGCGGTGGCGGTGGCGATCTCCCAGCGCAGGAACTCCGCCGCCAGCTCCAGGCGGTCGGCCAGCTCTAGCCGCACCACTGGGTGGCCCGCCGCGGCCAGAGCCTCCAGCCGGCGGGCCATCTCCGCGTCCTCCTCGCCTCGCAGAGCCATGGCCACCGTCACGGAGCGGAACGCCACGGCTCCTGGCTCGGGGAGCCCGACGGTGGGCAAGATCCCCTTGCCCTGCTTGCCGGTGCTCTCGGCCACCAGCTGCTCCACCCAGGCGGCGAAGGGGGCCAGGGCAGGGGAGAGCGCCAGGGCCAGGACGTTGCGACCACGCAGGGCATGACCGCCCAGCACCGCCCCCAACCGCACCCCCGGGTTGGCCGTCGCCGGCACCTCGCCGCCGCAGGAGAGGGCCATGCGGCGGGCCCGCACCAGCCCTTCGCCCGTGTCGATGCCCAGCAGGGCCATGGGCAGCAGCCCGAAGTAGGACAGGGCGGAGAAACGCCCGCCGATGTCGGCGGGGTTCTCCAGCACCGCCCGGTACCCCAGCTTGCGCCCCTCGGCGACCAGGGGGGTGCCCGGGTCGGTAATGGCCAGAAAGTGCCGGCCCGCCTCCGCCTCCCCCAGCGTATCTACCGCTTTGCCCCAGAAGTACTTCTGCAGGCAGGCGGTTTCCACGGTGGTGCCGGACTTGGAGGCGACCAGGAAAAGGGTGCGTCCCAGCTCCAGCCGGTTCTCCACCGCGCGCACAGCGTCGGGGTCGGTGGAGTCCAGGACAACCAGGTCGGGGTGGCCGGGGGCCGGTCCGAAGATACGGGCGCACACCTCAGGGCAGAGGCTGGACCCCCCCATCCCCAGCAGCACCACGTGCCGGTACCCTTGCGCCACCACCTCGTCGGCCAGGCGCTGCACCTCGCTGAGGCGCGGGGCAAACTCTGCGGCGGCGTGAAGCCAGCCCAGGCGCTGGCGAATGGCGAGCTGCACCTGCTCGTCGGGGCTCCACAGAGAGGCGTCCCTGGCCCACAAACGGCGGCCGAACTGGCGGGCGTCCAGGGACCTGCCGACCTCGGCCGCGGCTCCGCCCGCCGCCGCGGGGGAGGGGGACATCTCCCCCGCCGGCAGTCCCAGGGCCGTCTGCCGGCGCGCCGCGATGGAGGCCATCAAAGCGTCGAAGGGCTCCATGAACTTCTGCGCCCCCTCGTTCAGCAGCTGGGTGGTGACGGCGCGGACATCGATCCCCAGCTCGCCCAGCCGGGCCAGGACGGCCTGCGCCTCCTCCACGCCGGCGGCCACTCCCGGGCCATCCAGGTTGCCGTGGTCGGCAAAGGCAGCGATGGTCTCCTCCGGCATGGTGTTGACGGTGTGCGGGCCGACCAACGGCGCCACGTAGCGCACGTCGTCGTACAGGGGATCCTTGGTGGAGGTGGAGGCCCACAGCAGCCGCTGCACCCGCGCCCCCCGGGCGGCCAAAGCCTCCCAGCGGGGGCCCGAGAAGAGGCGCTGGAACGAGGCGTAGGCCAGGCGGGCGTTGGCGATGGCGGCCTGCCCCAGCAGGGCGGCGGCCCGGGGCCCTGCCCCCGGCACCGCCAGGCGGTGTCCCAGCAGCTGGTCCACCAGGGTGTCTATGCGGCTGACGAAGAAGCTGGCCACCGAGGCGATGGAATCCAGGGGCAGCCCCTGCGCCAGGCGCCGCTCGAGGGCGCGCAGGTACGCCGCGGCGACCGCCTCGTAGGCGTCCACCGCAAAGAGCAGAGTGATGTTGACGTTGATCCCCTCGGCGAGGGCGTCCTCGACGGCGCGCACGCCGGCGGGGCTGCCGGGGATCTTGATCAGGAGGTTGGGGCGCTGTACCGCGGTGTGCAGGCGGCGAGCCTCGAGCAGGGTGCCCTCGGCGTCGTGGATGAGGTAGGGCGACACTTCGAGGCTGACGAAGCCGTCGCCGCCGCCGGTGGCGTCGTACAGGGGGCGCAGGACGTCGCACGCCGCCTGGATGTCGTGCACCACCAACCGCTCGTAGATCTCCTGCACCGAAGCTCCGGCGCGGGCCAGCAGAGCGATATCCTCGTCGTACTCGCCCCCGCGCGAAATCGACGCGTGAAAGATGGCGGGGTTGGAGGTGACCCCGCGCACACCCTCTTGGTGCACGCGCCGCTCCAGCTGACCGCTGGTGAGCATGCGGCGCGTGAGGTTGTCCAGCCATACGCTCTGTCCGTGCTCGATGAGTTGCAGCAGAGGGTTCATCCTGCCTCCATGGCCCGGGCCCGGACCCCGGCCGGCGGGATGCTAGCAGGCTCGCCGCCGGGGCGCGTGAAGGAACAGGGGATCCACCGTCTCAGGCGGTTGTGACACGGCCTCCCAGTTGCCGGGCGAGCTCCTCGCTGGCCTCGGCCACGGCCCCTGCGTCGGTCCCCTCCACGGTGACCCACACCCGGCACCGCTTTCGGGGATAGGAGCCGATCTTCACCTGCGGAAAGGCCGCCGCCACCGCGGACAAGACGGCGGCGATGGCGGTTTCCTCGGCGGCGATGGTCATCGTCTGCACGGCCGGAGGTCTGCCGCCTCCCAGCTCGCGCCGCAGCGTCTCCAGCTTGCGTCGAAAAAGGTGGGGTACGCCGGGCATCAGGTAGACGTTGCGCATCGCCACCAGGGGGAGTAAGGCGTCGTCGGCGGCGAGCAGCCGCGAGCCCGCCGGGACGTCGGCGAGGCGGAGGGCGGCGTCGGTCAACCTGTCCTGCCACCAGGTGCGAATCAAGGACTCGAGCCTCTCGTCTCGTACCACCTCGACCGCGAAGGCGCGCGCCACGCCGGGGACGGTGAGGTCGTCATGGGTGGGGCCGATGCCGCCGGAGGTGATGACCGCGTCGTGCCGTGCGGCGCAATGGGCGACCTCGGCCGCGATGGCGTCCACCTCGTCGGGGATGATGGCGACCCGCTGGAGCCTGACGCCCTCTTCGCGCAGCACAGCAATGAGCGGACCCAGGTTGGCCTCCGCCACCTTGCCCGAGAGGATCTCGTCGCCGATGACCACGGCGGCGGCGGTGCGGGGGCCCTCTCCGGCCATCACCCCTCGTTCCGGGGAGGCATGAACGCCGGGAAGCCGGTGAGGTGCTCGCCGAGGATCAGGGTGTGCATGTCGTGGGTGCCCTCGTAGGTGTAGACCGACTCGATGTTCATGAGGTGGCGCATGATGGGGTACTCGTTGACGACCCCGTTGGCGCCGTGCAGCTCCCGCGCCAGGCGGGCGCACTCCCGGGCGACCCAGCAGGAGTTGCGCTTGGCCTGGGACACCTGCACGAAGGTGGCCCGGCCGGCGTCCTTCAGCCGCCCCAGCCGCCAGACCATGAGCTGCCCCTTGGTGATCTCGTTGGCCATCCACACCAGCCGCTCCTGCACCAGCTGGTGACAGGCGATGGGGCGCTCGCCGAACTGCAGACGGCTCTTCGTGTAGTCCAGGGTGGCGTGGAAGGTGGCCAGGGCCGAGCCCAAGGCCCCCCAGGAGATGCCGTAGCGGGCCTGGGTGAGGCAGGAGAGGGGGCACTTGAGTCCCGCCGCCAGCGGCAGGCGGTTGGCCTCGGGCACTTCCACGTCTTCGAAGATGAGCTGCGACGTCACCGAGGCCCGCAGGGAGTACTTCCCCTTGTGCTCCACCGTGGAGAACCCCGGAGTGCCCCGCTCTACCAGGAAGCCCCGGATCGTCCCCTCGTCGTCCTTGGCCCACACCGTCGCTAAGTCGGCGATGGAGCCGTTGGTGATCCATGCCTTGGCGCCGTTCAGCACCCACCTGTCACCGTGCCGCCGCGCCCGCGTGCGCATGCCGCCGGGATTGGAGCCGAAGTCGGGCTCGGTGAGGCCAAAGCAGCCGATCAGCTCGCCCCGCGCCAGGCGGGGGATGAAGCGGTCCTTCTGCTCCTGGCTGCCCCAGGTCATGATGGGGTACATCACCAGGGCCGACTGTACCGACACGAAGGACCGCAGCCCCGAGTCCCCCCGCTCCAGCTCCTGCATGACCAGCCCGTAGGCGACGTGGGACAGCCCCGGCAGGCCGTACTCGGTGAAGGTGGAGCCGAAGAGGGCCAGCTCCGCCATCTCGGGGATGAGCTCACGGGGGAAGTGCCCCTCCCACGCCCACTCCTCGATGTGGGGCATCACCCGCTCGTTCACCCAGGCGCGCACCGTGTCGCGCACCAGCCGCTCGTCTTCGCTGTACAGCTCCTCGACGTTATAAAGGTCCAGTGAACTCAGCGCCATCGCCTCTCCCTCACGGTGCCGGGTCGGCGGCCCGCCCCGCTGCCCGAGCAAGCGCCGCCAGGCCCGCGGCAATTCCCCCCGGGGCGCGAAACACGGATGTGCCCGCCACCAGCACCCTCGCCCCTGCGGCCACCGCCAGGGGCGCCGTGTCGGGGTCGATCCCCCCGTCCACCTCCAGCTCGCAGGCCGGGTGGTGGGCGGCGATGAGCGTCGCCAGGCGGCGGATCTTGCCCAGGGTGGCAGTGATGAAACGCTGCCCCCCGTAGCCGGGGTTGACGGTCATGGCCAGCACCATGTCCACCTCGAGCAGGATCTCGCCGGCCGCCTCGGCGGGGGTGGCGGGGTTGAGCACCACCCCGGCGCGGGCTCCCAGCCCCTTGATAAGCTCCACGGTGCGGTGCAGGTGGGGGGTGTTTTCCACGTGCACCTGCACGGTGGTGGCTCCGGCCTCCACGAAGGCCTGCACGTAGCGGTCCGGCTCTTCGATCATGAGGTGGGCCTCCAGGGGCAGGGCGGTGGCCCGCCGCACCGCCGCCACCACCTCCGGACCGAAGCTGATGTTGGGGACGAAACGGCCGTCCATGATGTCCAGGTGCAGCCGGTCGGCGCCGGCGGCCTCGGCGGCGCGCACCTCCTCCCCCAGGCGCAGGAAGTCCGCGGCCAGCAGTGACGGGGCGATGGCGATCACGGGCGGCTCCCCCCGGCGGGCATTATGGCCCATCCGCTTGGCCCGGGGCCCCCGCCAGCCGCGCCGCCACCCGGGCTGCCCCGGCCAGCCCCGCCCCCTCGTCCAGGATCACACGCACGGGGAAAGTCTCCAGCAGGGGGCGCATCCGCCCCTTGGCGAGGAACGACTCCAGGAAGGGGCCGTCCTGGAGCTGCGACAACAACTTGGGAGCCATGCCCCCGCCCAGGTACACCCCCCCCTCGGCCTTGAGCTTGAGGGCCAGGTTGCCCGCCTCCGCCCCCAGCAGTCCCACGAAGCGGCGCACGGCCTCCACGGCGACCGGGCAGGACCCCTCCCGGGCCGCCTGGGCCACCGCCGCCGCCCCGGCCCCCGCCGCCAGCGCCCCGGCCACCGGCGGGGGGACCGCCATCCCGCGGTACTGCAGCAAAAAGTGGTACAGCTCCACCAGGCCCGGCCCCGACACCACCCGCTCCCAGCTCACGCGGCCGTAGCGGGCCGCCAGCTGCCGGGCCAGCTCCCACTCCACCTCGTCCCGGGGGGCGAAGTCGGCGTGCCCCCCCTCTCCGCCGAAGGGGACGTGGCGCCGGCCGTCCCAGATCAGCCCCGCCTCCCCCAGGCCGGTGCCCGCCGCCAGCAGGGCGACGTTCCCCGACGAGGGAACGCCAGAGTGCAACGTGTGCAAGGCCGCCGGGGGTAACGTGGGTATGGCCCAGGCGATGGCCTCCAGGTCATTGACGAGGGCGACCCTTCCGGTCGGCAGGCGCAACTGCCGCGCCACCGCGGCGGCCTCCACCTCCCACGGGAGGTTCGTCAGACGCGCCCGCCCCTCCCCCACCGGCCCCGCCACCGCCAGGCAGGCGGCCGCCACCTCTCCCCGCAGGGTGGCGGGGATCAGCTCCAGCACCGTGGCCACCCCGGGCAGGGCGCTGGCCGGGTGGATCACCGTGTGCAGCGGGGTCACGGCCGCGTCCGCGGCGGTGTACACCGCCACCCGCGCCGAAGTCCCCCCCAGGTCGGCGGCCAGTACCAGAGGCGCCATCGCGCGAAGCCTACCGCACCCCCGGCCCCGCGGCCGCGGTCAAGGTCACGAATACGGACCGGAGCTCCGTTTCGGCCGTGGCAGACCGTGCCGACCGTGAGGGGGCCGGAGGCGTGCGCACCCAGTTGCGGACACGGACCCGGTCACGGGCATGGTCCGCGGCGCGGGCAGTGCGGGATCGGGGGCGGGCGGCGTGCTGACCATGGCACGGTGCCGTTGCCGTTTTCGGGTGTTCACCCTCCGCTTGACAGGTCGTTTTTTTTTATCCTCTGGCTCGAAGGGGCCGCGAGAGGGCGGAGAAAAAACGGCTGGTCATGAGCGCGCTTGTCTTGGGGGTGCTGGTGATGTTGTCGTCGCAGGGTCTGGTCTGGGGAGAGGAGGAGGCGCGGTGCCAGGCCGAGGTGGGGGAGGTGGTTTCCCTGCAGCGGCAGCGCGCGGTGGCGGGCACGGAGCTCGGGGTGGGATTCGAGGTGGTGCCGCGGGAAAGGCGGGTCGAGCCCGCGAGCCCCTGGTGCAACCAGATGGCGTGCCAAGCAGGACCCGATGGGCAGCCGCTGTGCAGGCCAGTGGGGGGTTGGCACTGCTTCGTCTATGGCGGCACCTGTTGGTCCGAGAGGTGTTACATCATCATCCAATGAAGACCGTAGAGGAGATCGGCCGATGCTGAAGCGCTTCGGTTTGGTGCTGCTGGCTGCCACTGCCACGGCGGGCGAGTGGCAGTTCAAGGACGTTTTCGCCCCGGGCGCGGGTTCGAAGCCGCGGCTGTACATCGTGTACGGGGCGGTGGCCGTGGGGCGGCAGAACCTCGCGGTGCTGCAGGTGATGACCGCCGACGAAAAAGAACAAAGGCGCCTGCGGGCCGAGCACGGGGATTCCGTCTACTTCGCCCTTGCCTGGTTGAGCTCCACCTGGTCGGTGCGTGAGTGGGGCGAGCGCTTTTTTGTCAGGGAGCCGGATATGGTCCCCAAAGCCGGCGACTTGACGAGGATCGAGCAACGCTTCACGCCGAGGACGTTTCCCAAGGTGCTGGTGCGGGGGGAGGAGGAGGGAGAGGGGGAGGGTGGGGAGGAAGGGGTGAAGTGTCCCTACCTGCTGGCGTTTCCCACCAAGTTTTGCTGCTTCGGCGACGAATTGAAGGTGACCGCCACGTACGAGCTGCCGTTCGTGATGAACAACCTGCGGGTGGTGGACGGGGAGGTGTGGGTGGTGGGGGTGTGGGAGGATCACCTGATCCATCGCTTCGACCTGGAGCGGCGGCAGCTGGTGGAGCATCGGCTGCCGCTGGAGGGGTTGCGCGCGGCGATGGCGGCCGCCGGGGTGAAGGACGAGGAGATGGCGTCGGTGAAAAGCCCCGGGAAGGAGCTGCGCAAGGTGCGCATCCTGCCTCTGGAGCGGGAGCCGACGACGCGCGAGGAGGAAATGGAGCACGAGCAACTGCGCGGCTTCGCTTTGCCCCTGTACACCTTGCCCACCTCGTTCCAGTACGACGTGGCGGTGCGCGGCCGCCGGGCGGCGGCGGCGGTGCGCTCGCCGATGGGGCTGTGGGTCACGGACTGGCCGGAGGGGGGCAAAGGCAGCTTCGTGGCGGTGAAGAAGGAGGACCTGCCGGCCCTGCCGGGAGGGGCCACGCGCCTGTATCTGTTGGGGCTCGAGGCGGTGGACGAGGACGGCTTCTTCGCCGCCTTCGAGGTTCACCTGCCGAAGACCTTCGCCCAGTGGCTGGTGGAGAATCCCACCCAAGCCCTGGAGTACCAGAAGTTGGAAGGGCGGGAAATTGCGCCGGGGGAGATGGCCGGCGGGGAAATCGCCCTGATGGGCTTAAGGTTTGCGCGCGGCAAGGTGGCGGAAAGCTGGTTTCAGACGTCGGGCGCCATGGAGAAATGGCGACCTCAGAATGGACCCATCTTCGCCTACCGTCCGGGCGAGGTGTGGACAGGGATCCGCCACAAAAAGAATGCCTGGATAAGGGGGATCGGTCGGCTGCATTAAAAAAGCGAAGGAGCGCGGTGGGCCGGGGGCTTCTCGCTCGCCCCTGTAAACTTCCGTTCAACTTTCTCACGCTTTCGAGAAAGGTGATCCTCCTAGGGCTTTAGGATCCGGGCCCTGCCACCGACAAGGAGAGGGGGGGCGCCCGCCCCACGGGGAGGTGCGGGCCACAGGCCCGCGCACGAAGGGGGCACGGACACGGGCACGGTCACGGCGCGCCGTCAGGGGGCGCGTCACGTGCGCTGTGGCACAATCAGAGGTGCATTCGGAGGCACCATGAGCCCGTTTCTCGGAGGATCGGCCCTGGCGTACGCGGAACAGGTGGCAGGCGGCTTCACGACCCTGAGCAGCGTACAGCTGCGCCGCCTGTCGGAGAGCGAGATCGAGCAGCTGCGCTTTGAGCTCGAGAAGATTCTTCGGGATCTGCGCGCGCTGGTGATTCCCCAGGAGGAGCTGGCCGCCCTGCAGGGACGCAACCGCAAGATCTCGCGGGTAACCGGGGCTTTGCAGCAAATTCAGGCGTTTCGCGGGCGTCGGGGCGGTTGAGGCAGTGGCCGAGGCAACCTGGTGGCGCCACCTGCGCGGGGACCCCACGCGGTTCCTCTTCGACGGCGAGGACCCGGGCGTGGAGTGGCGGGCGCTGGTGGAACTCCTTGGCCGCGGCCCCGATTCGCCGGCGGTGGAGCGGGCCCGCGCCGCCGCCCGCGAATCCGGCCCGGCGGCGGAAATCCTGCGCCAGCAGGGTGCGATGGGATTGTGGGGCTCACCGGGTGGGGTGGGACACCGGTGGGGCGGGAGCCTGTGGCGGTTTCTGGCCGCCACCTGGCTGGGCGCTGACCCCCACGACCCGAGGGTCGAACGCGCAGCGTCGGCCCTCCTGGCGGTTTTGTCTCCCTCCAGTGGCGGTTTCTCCCCCGCCCGGGACACGCAGCGGTCGGCGTGCCTGACCGCCGCAGTGTGCGCGGCAATGATGCGCTGCGGCTTCGGGCGCCACCCGCGGGTGCAGGAGGCGGTGGCCTGGCTTTGGGCCCGGGAGGGCGAGGGCGGCTGGTCGTGCCCTGATTTGCGCCATTTGGTGGGAGGGGAGTGCCCCCACGCGGCGGTGTGGGTCTTGAAGACCGTGGTGGAAGCTGGTGACAGCGATCGTCGGCGGCTCGCCCCGCTCGCCGAGCGCGCCACGAACTGGCTGGAGTCAAGAGGTTTACTGATAGAGGGACCGGCTCCACCGGGATGGCGCCGGTTTGGCTACCCCTGTCTGGGGCAGTCGGATCTGCTGGAGGCGCTGGCCACCGTGGCGCGCTGGCAGCACCAGGCGTCGCCAGCGGTGCTGCAGGTCCTGGAGGTTGTTCTGACAAGGCAGGATGAGGGCGGCCACTGGCGGGTGGAGCGAGCCGCCCCGCTCGGTGAGAAGGTGGGTGCACCGTCGCGCTGGCTGACGCTGCAGGCGCTGGTGGCGGTGGCGGCCTGCGGCGAATCGCTGGGGGTGAAGAAGGAGGACAGGCCATGAGGCGAGTGGTGGTCACGGGGGCATCCAGTGGGATCGGGCTGGCCTGCGCCCGAGCGTTTCTGCAGATGGGTGACGCGGTGGTGGCCCACTGTCGCACCAATGCCGGTGCAGTGCAGGGCCTGGCGGCGGAGTTTGGTGCGGAACGGGTGGTGGGGGTGCGGGCGGAGTTGGGCGAGGAGGAGGGGTGCGTGCGGTTGCTGGAGGCCGCCGGAGATCTGGATGTGCTGGTGCACTCGGCGGGCATCTGGAACGACGGGCCGATCCGTGGGCTGAGCCGGCAAACCCTGGAGGAGATCTTTCGGGTCAATACTTTTTCAGCCTACTATTTGGCCCGGGAGGCGGCGAAAAGAATGACCGCCGGCTCGCTGGTCTTCATTGGCTCCACGGCGGGTCAGCGGGGGGAGCCGGGCCACAGCCACTACGCCGGCTCCAAAGCGGCGCTGTGGGGGCTAGTGCAGTCGCTGGCTCAGGAGCTGGCGCCCACCGTCCGGGTGAACCTGGTCTCCCCCGGCTGGGTGCGGACGCCCATGGCGGCCGAGACCTTCGCCCAGCCCGGCCGCTTGGAGAGGATCACCTCGGCCATCCCCCTGCGGCGCGTCGCCGAACCCGAAGATGTGGCGTCGGCGGTGGTCTTTCTCGCCGACGAGCGGCAGCGCCACCTCACGGGCGTCGATCTGCCGGTGTCGGGGGGCGCACTGTTGCCGATGCCGCGCGGGTGAAGGCGCCCCTTGCACCGGGGCGGAGCTTGTGCGTAAACTTCACAAGGGGAGGGGTGGCCATGGATATCGGTATCCCTAAAGAGAAGGGGGCCCAGGAGCATCGCGTCGCCTTGACGCCTTCGGGGGTGAAGGCGCTGGTCCGGGAGGGGGCGCGGGTGTGGGTGGAGACCGGCGCCGGCGTGGAGGCGGGCTTCGCGGACGCTGATTTTCAGGCGGCGGGGGCGACGATGGTGTACTCCCGCGCCGAGGTGTTCGGTCGGGGCGAGCTGGTGGTGTGCATCCAGCCGCCCGGCGAGCGCTCGCGGGAGTTGCTGCGCCCGGGTCAGGTGATCATCGCCAACTGGGCGCTGCCCGTAGCCCGCCCCGAGGAGTACCACGACCTGGCAGCGCGGGGGATCACGGCGGTGGGCCTGGAGATCCTCGAGAACGAGGAGGGACTGGCCACGGTGCGCACCTCCATGGCGGAGATCGCTGGCAAGCTCGCCCTCACCATCGGCACCGGCTTGCTGCTCAATGAGTTTGGCGGCAAGGGGATCCTTTTTGCGGGGGTTCCGGGGGTGCCGGCGGCCTCCTTCGTGATCGTCGGCGCCGGGGTGCTGGGGCGCGCCGCCGCCCAGGTGGCCATGGGCATGGGCGCCCACGTGGTGTTGCTGGACCGCGACGTGGGTCGTCTGCGCTACGCCCTCGGCCACCTGGGGCAGGAGATCCCCTCGATGCTGGCGACTCGCCCGAACCTCGAAAAGGTCCTGAGCTTTGCGGACCTGGTGTTGCTGGCGGCCGCCTCCGGGGCGGACAAGGCACCGCTGCTGATCACCCGGGACATGCTCAAGCTGATGCGGCCGCGCAGCGTCCTCATGGACCTTTCCATCGACATGGGGGGGTGCGCCGAGACCTCTCATCCCACGTATTTTCCCCACCCCACTTACGAGGTGGACGGAATCATCCATTTTTGCGTTCCCAACCTTCCCTCGGTGGCCGCCCGCTCGTCGACGGTGGCGCTGACCAACGCCCTGCTGCCGAGCCTGCTGGAGATCGTGGAAAAGGGGTTCGATCGGGCCTTTTCCGAAAACCGCGGCCTGTGCCGCGGAACGTACCTTTACAACGGCTCCTGCTGGAAAGAGTCGCTGGCGCGGGTATTCGGGGTGCCGCTGGCGGCACCTCCGTGTGCCGGGTAGAGAGGGGGCGAACGTGCACTGGGTGGAGCTGTACCGACGGCGCGTCACGACGGCGGAGGAGGCAGTCAAGTGCGTTCGCTCCGGGGACCGCGTGTGGATCCATGGGGGGTGTAACAACCCGGAAGAGCTGATCGCCGCGCTGGTGGCCCGGGCCGGGGAGCTGACCAACGTCGAGGTTTCCCACTTGCTCACCTTCGGGCGGGCTGACTACGCCGACGAAAAGTACCGCGGGTCGTTTCGCCATCGCGCTCTGTTCACCGGGCACAACGTCAGGCAGGCCGTCAACGAAGGCCGCGCCGACTTCGTGCCGGTCCATCTGTCGCAGGTGCCGCGGCTGATCTACGAGGAAATCCTGCCGGTGGACGTGGCGCTGATTCACATCGGGCCGCCTGACGAGCACGGCTTCTGCTCCTACGGGGTGGGGGTGGAGTGCACCAAGGCGGCGGCGGAGCGGGCGCGCACTGTGGTGGCCCTGGTCAACAAGCAGATGCCGCGCTCGCTGGGTGACGCCTTCATCCACGTGTCGCGACTGACCCACGTGGTGGAGATCGACCGGCCCATCCTGGAGCTTCCTCAGGTGACTGAAATCGGCCCGGTGGCGCGGGCGATCGGGGGCAACATCGCCTCCTTGATCGAGGACGGGTCAACCTTGCAGATGGGTATCGGCGAGATTCCCGATGCCGTGCTGCTGTTCCTCAAGGATAAGCGCCATCTGGGGATCCACACCGAGATGTTCTCCGACGGGGTGGTGGAGCTGTTTGAAAGCGGGGTGATCACCAACGAGGCCAAGACCATCCACCGCGGCAAGATCATCGCCTCTTTCGTGCTGGGTTCGAAGAAGACGTTCAACTTTCTAGACAACAATCCCTTCGTGGAGTTTCACCCCTCCGACTACGTCAACGACGCCTTCATCGTCGCCCAGAACGACAAGATGGTGGCGATCAACTCGGCGCTGGCGGTGGACATCACCGGGCAGGTGTGCGCCGACTCGTTGGGCCGGTCCATCTACTCCGGCTTTGGAGGCCAGGTGGACTTCATCCGGGGCGCGGCCCGTTCCAAGGGGGGCAAGCCGGTGATCGCCCTGCCGGCAACCGCGAAGGACGGCACCGTGTCGCGCATCGTCGACGCTTTGTCTGAGGGTTCGGGGGTGGTCACCACCCGCGCCGACGTGCACTACGTGGTGACCGAGTACGGTGTCGCCTCGCTGTTCGGCAAGAGTCTGCGGGAGCGGGCCGAGGCGCTCATCGGCATCGCCCATCCGGATTTCCGCGAGGAGCTGCGTGACGCCGCCCGGCGGCGCAACCTGCTGTGACGGCACAGTGGTAGACTCCCCGGCGAGAGGAGGGTGGAGTCGTGGCAAGCGATGCGGAGCTGGGCGTTCGTGAGGACATGCGGCCGGAGGAAGCGGTGCGTCTGGCCATGGAGAGGGAGACCCGAGCGCGGGAGTTTTACCTGCGCTGCGCTGCCATTGCCGGTGATCCGGGAGTGAAGAAGATGTTCGAGTTCCTCGCCCGCGAGGAGGCCAAGCATTTCGAGCTGCTGGAGAAGGAGTACAATCGCTTCTTCCTGGGAGACAACTAGCGATGGCTGCCACGGTGCTGCTCTTTGGCGGGCTCGCCGAGCGCGACGAGGCCGAACGGTTAATCGCGCAGCGCTCCCCGGAGCTGCGGGTGGGGGGCGCAGCCCGCCCCTGGGAAGCGGTCGAGCGCGCCGTGGAAGGGGCGTTCGATGCGGTCGTCATTCTCAAGGGTCCCATCGCCGAGCATGATCGGCGGATGGATTTGATCGCGTCGCTGGCGCGCCACGGTTTCGGCGGACGCATCCTGGCCTGCGGCTCCTTTCTCACCGAAAAGCAGGACGCTCTGGCAGCCGGAGCCCATTACGCCTTCGACCCCGCCCAGCAGAGGATTGAAGAGGTAGTGCGACGGGCGGTGGTGCGTCCGCAGCTGGCCGCAGATCACCCCTACCTCAAGGCCCTCTTTCACGGCGAGTGGGCAGCCATCACGGGCTTCGGCGACACGCTGCCCGAGCAGGCCCCGGCCGTTCTCCTGGCGGCGGTTTCGCAGCACCCGGAGGAAACTTTCTGGGAGCGGCTGGTGGTGTACGCGCGAAGCCATAAAGGGATGCGCTGCATCCTGATCGAGGATGGGGGAGACGAGGCGGCAGCCACCGAGGCCCTGGCCACCGGGTTGCAGCCATATGTCGTCCTGGAGTCGGAGGGCTTGCAGCGGGTGCTGGCGCTGGGCCGCGAGTTTCTGCGGGAGGCGTGGCTTACAGAAGTGAGCTCCGCCTGACCCTCCCTGGGGTCGACTCCTGGCTACCGGCGCACTCGTCCCTCTGGAGGGCCCGGGGGTGAGTCAGTAACCCATGGCGCAGCCGTCTTTGCGGGACTCGCTGGCACCGTGGAGGACGCCGGTGCGCGGATCGCGCCAGATCCCTTGATAGCCGCCGAAGTTGGTTCCGGTGGTTTCGACGATCCGGTGGCCGCGGCGCAGCAACTCCCGGCGGATTTCCGGCGATACAGCGCTTTCCAGGTGCAGCACGCCACCATCGTTCATGACGGTGCCGGTGGGTTCGGACGAGCCCGTATGGTGAAATCGCGCGGCGTCCCCCGCCTCCTGCAGGTTCATGCCGAAATCCACGATGTTCACCACGATTTGCACGTGCCCCTGGGGCTGCATGTCGCCGCCCATGACGCCAAAGGCCATCAGGGGGGTGCCGGCCCGGCCCAGGAAGGCAGGGATGATGGTATGGAAGGGGCGCTTGCCCGGCGCCAGGGCGTTGGGGTGGGTGGAGTCGAGGGCGAACTGGGCGCCGCGGTTGTGCAGCCCGAACCCCAGTTCGGGGATGACGTAACCGGAACCGAAGCCGGTGTAGTTGGACTGGATCAGCGCCACCAACATGCCGTTGCCATCGGCGGTGGCCAGGAAGGTGGTGTCCCCCTCCTGCAAACGGGGGTCGCCGGGGTCGATTATCCGGGCGGCCCGCCTCATGTCGATGCGTTGGCTTTGCCGCCGTGCGTACTCCTTGGCGAGGAGCTGCTCCACCGGGACGGTGGCGAACCGTGGGTCGGCGTACAGGCGGGCGCGGTCCTCGTAGGCGAGCTTCTTGGCCTCCACCAGCAGGTGCCAGAAATCGGCGCTGTCCCGCCCCATGGCCTTGAGATCGAAGTGTTCCAATATGTTCAGAATCTGCAAGGCAGCCAGGCCCTGGCCTGGGGGGGGAAGCTCCCACACCTGCCAGTCACGATAGGTGGTGGAGATGGGCTGAATCCAGTCGGAGGTATGGGTGGCGAAGTCCTCGGGGGAAAAAAAACCCCCGTGGGCGCGGGAGAAAGCCACGATGGCGGCGGCAATGGGTCCCCGATAGAAGGCGTCTCGGCCACCGCGGGCCAGGGTTTCCAGGGTGTGCGCCAGAGCGGGATTGGTGAACACATCACCCTCTCCAGGTGCCTTTCCCCCCGGCATGAACACCTCGGCAAAACCCGGTTTGCCGGTGAAGAGCCGGGTCGCCCGTTGCCAGGCGCCGGCGATGATCTGGGGGACGGGAACCCCCTCCCGCGCGTAAGTGATGGTGGGACGCAAGAGCTCCGCCATGGGCAGGCGACCGAAGCGGGCGTGGAGGGCGAACCAGCCGTCCACGCACCCCGGGACCGTCCAGGCGTAGGGGGAGTGGAGGGGGATGGTGTTGTCCCTGTCGGCCGGGACCCCCTCGATGGTGAGGGCGCCGGGGGCGCGTCCCGAGGCGTTGAGGCCATGCAGGGAGTTCTTCTTGGGGTCCCACACCATCGCGAAGAGGTCGCCGCCCAGCCCGCAAGAGACAGGCTCCATGAGGGCGAGGGCGGCGTTGACGGCGATCGCCGCATCCACCGCCGAGCCGCCGCGCTTGAGGACGTCAACGCCCACCTGCACGGCCAGGGGGTGGGCGGCGGCCACCATGCCATGCCGGGCCAGGGTCACCGAGCGCGTGGCGAAGGCCCGCCCCTCGGGACGATCAGCGCCCCGCGCCGCGCCGGCGCACAACACAGTTACCGCCGCCAGAGTTAGAAGTCCCCGCATGATCGCCTCCCGCCGCCAGTCTACTGCGGCTGTGAAGCGGTACCGGGGCGAATTTAGGCTCGCTTTCGCCGATGAGCCGCAGGGCAATAGGTCTACAATGCCGACGTCGAGATAGCAAGGATGTGGTCCGACCGAACCTCCCTTCGAGTCCCGCTGGTGCTGATCGGCGCCGGTGCGGTGGGGGCTGGGACAGCGCTCGTGCTGGCCATGGGGGCAGCCGTCCAGCGCGCCACTTTCGAGGGAAGTCTGGCGGCCGCACAGGTTGCGGCGGTACACCTGAGCAACGCGCTGGAGACCCATGCCCGGTCGGTCGCAGACCTGGCTGAACTCGTCGAGGAGACCTCGTCGACAACCGGCCGTGCCGCGCGGCTACGCACCTGGCTATCCACGCACCGGCTGGTCTTCTCCGGCCTGGCACTGCTGGATCGTCACAGTGGCGATTTTGTCGAGATCCATCGCCCCGGGGGCGGTGTCGCCTTTGGGCCGGAGGCAAGAAAGCTGGCGGCAACTACCCTGGACCGCCGGGCCACCCTGAGTTTTCTGGCTTCGGAAGGGGGAGAGGGGACGCCCGTTGTAGTCCTGGCAACACCCGTCCGCCCCGGGAAGCATGACGTCAGGGAAATCGAGGTCGCCCTGGTTGCCTGGCTGAATGCATCCAGCGTGGTCGGAGCCGCCCTGGAGGCCCTCACCGCGGGCGGGGAGGCCACCTCGTTCGTTACCTCGAGGGAGGGGTCTTTGCTGCTGCGTGCCGATCCGGCCCACTCCAGCCACACCAAGTTGACCTTGAAGGGCGGTGCGGGGGAGATAGCCGAGCTCGCCGGCGCGGCCTTCGGCAATGGCTTGGCGACCGGGATCCTCCCCGAAAGCGGGCGAACCTCGCTGGCCGTGGCGGTCAGATTTGAGGCCGCCGGGTCATCATGGGTGGTCGGTCTGGCGAGGCCCTGGCGTCTGAGCATGGGCGAGGCGGCCAAGTTCGTGTTGGTGGCTGCGCTGGGGGTGGTGGTCTTTTTTGCTGGGGGGGCAGGCGTTGTTGCCGGGGTGCGGCGTGCTGAGGCGCGCACTGTCGATCAGGCGGAAGAGGTCAAACGCTGGCGTGCAACCGCCGCCGCAGCCAGCCGCGAGGCGTGGCGGCGGGCCCTGTTGGGGATGCCCGGTGCTGCGGTGCTGGAGCTGGCGGGCACGAGAGTGGTGGAAGCGAACGCGCGGGCGGCGCGTTCGCTCGGGATGGACAGCGCTGAGGCGCTGGTCGGTCGGGATTTTCTCGAGTTGGTGGCGGGCGATGAGCGAGAGCGGTTCGCCCGGTTTCTCACCCAGCAATCGCCCCCGGAGAGCGATCGGAAGACGGTCACGGTGCATCTCGAAGTCCCGGGCTCGGGCAGGAGAGTGGTCGAGGTACGCCGCCTTCCTGCCGCCGAACGGCAAAGCGGCACCATCCTCCTCACATGGCGGGATGCCACGGCCAGAGAACGGGGCGAAGCGCTTTCCCGAACCATTGCCTCGGTGATGCACGTTCCGGTGCTCTTCGTCGACCCTTCCGGCGCCATTCTTTGGAGCAATCAGGCCTTTGATGAGACGGCCCGGCGACTGGGGATGATGGCCGGCGACCCCCTCGAGGTGTTCGGTCCGAGAGAGCGTCGGCTGCTGCGGATCATGTTCGGCGCCGCCCTGCGCGGCAAGAGCTCGGACCGGCTCCTGCCCCTGAGCCTGGGGACGGGTGGGGAGCTGGCGGTGGCCTTGCGCGTGGCACCCGTGGTGGTGGCAGGCCAGGTGTTTGGGGTCGTCTTTGCCGGTCAGGAGATTCGAGGCGCTCCCCCTGGAGCGGTGTCGCTGGCCCCGGACCGCCGTCTGGAGGCGCTGGCCCAGCTCGCCGCGACTCTTTCCCACCGTCTCAACAATGACGTGCAGGCCATTCAGGGTCGTATCGCCGCCTCTCGCCCGGCGGGGAGCCAGCAAACGGTGGAGGAGATAGTGGCCCAGCTGCAGGCATCGGCGCGGGAGTTGCAACGCTTCGTCAGCGTTTGCCGGCGCTCGGGCGCCGCTTTGCGGCCGGCCCGGCTGTCGGTGTTGTTGGATGGCTGGAGGGAGTCGGCGGCGCTCAGGGTGCCCCCCGGGGTGCGGCTGGTGTTCAACCCTGAGGTGACCGAGGATCGCGTCATCGTGGACTCGCAGCAGGTGCAATCTTTTCTCGATTACGCGTTGGTGGCCGCCACCAGAGTGCTGGCGGCGGAAGGGGGAGCCGTGAGCGTGGCGGTGGAGCGAGGCGCGACGGCCGGCACCGTGCGGCTTTCCGTGCGCGACACCGGTGGCGAGGCGGGGGAGTGGGGCCTGAGGTCACACGAGGGGTTGCCCGACGCCATGGCGCGGGAGGCGGTGCTGGCGGTGGCCCAGCTGGTGGCCGAGCGGCACGGTGGGGTGGCGGGCTGGCGAAGAGCGGCAGGGGTGGGCTTTCACGTGTGGTTGGATCTGCCGCTGCGGGTTGGCGCCGTGGCCGAGGAGGGGCGCCGGCCGCACGAACGCCGGGCTGGCGTGGTGCTGGTGGCCGATGACGAAGAGGCGGTGCGCAGCAGTTTGGCGGCCGCCCTGCGGGCAGAGGGGTTCGTCGTGGATGAGGCGAGCAACGGCCGCCAGGTCGTGGACATGGTGCTGGCGGCGCCGGAACGCTACGCGCTGTTGGTGCTCGACCTGGTCATGCCGATCCTGGATGGCCGTGAGGTCCTGCGGCGTCTGAGGGAAGAAGTGCCCGCCCTTCCAGTGCTGCTGTGTACCGGCTATGAGTTGGAAGAGGAGGCGATCAGCGGCGCGGGGGTGCTGGTCAAGCCATTCGCCCTGGAGGCCTTCGTAGAGCGCGTACGGGCCTTCACCGGCGGTTCTGCGGCAGTGGTGATAAGATAAATCGGTGAAGATTTACACCAAGACCGGGGATGACGGCTCCACCGCGTTGGCGGACGGTACCAGGGTCTCCAAGGGGGCGGCGAGGGTGTGGGCCTACGGGGAGGCCGACGAGCTCAATTCGGTGCTGGGCTTGCTGCGCGCCGAGGGACTTCCGACGGACACCGATGAACACCTGGCGCGGGCGCAGATGTGCCTCTTCACCATTGGCACCTGTCTCGCGGATCCAGGTGGGAGATACCCCCTGGATTTGGACGCCGTTCGCCCGGATTGGGTGGAGAGCTGGATCGACGCCATGGAGCGCCAGCTTCCCCCTTTGCGTAATTTCATACTCCCGGGAGGGTCGCGCCCGGCGGCTCTGGCGCACCTGGCCAGGGCGACCTGCCGGCGGGTGGAACGACGGGTCGCGGCTATGGCAGCGGACAACGGTGCAGCGCCGGTGCGTGCCGTCGTGCCGTTCCTCAATCGCCTCTCCGATGCTCTCTTCGTCCTCGCCCGTTTCCTCAACCGGCTCGCCGGCGTCGAAGACGTGGTTTGGCGCGGCCGCAACTAGTCGTCGTCAGGGCATGGAACCACGTTCAGAGCCTGGGATGGCTGGGTGCTCGGTGAGCGGGCGAGGGGTGGTGGCGGGCCGATCGCCAGCTGGGCAGGAACACTCGGGGCAACACTCGCCTCTCCCTGGGCCCGCGGAGCTGGCCCGATGACCTCGGTGACGGTGCCGGAGAAGTGGCGTGCCGCCATTGCCGGCAATCTGGAGGAGAACTTCCGCTACCTGGCGGAGCGGCTCGCGATCCACGTCACGGCGCGGGGGGACACGGTGTCGTTGGACGGCGATCCGCGCGGTGTAGGAATCGCCCAGAAGGTCATCGAGGAACTCGCCGCCCTGGCCACTACCGGTTTCGCCGTGGGCAAGCAGGAGTTTCAGACGGCGCTGCGGGTTCTGGAGGAGGACCCGGGTGCCGACCTCAAGGCCTTCTTTGCTGACGCCCTGATCCCGGATGCCATCAAGCGGCTGGTGGTCCCGCGGAACATCAAGCAAAGACTGTTCCTGCAAACCGTTAACCGGGAGGATATCGTCTTCGCCATCGGACCGGCGGGCACCGGCAAAACCTACCTGGCCGTGGCGATGGCCGCCGCAGCCCTGGCAGAGCGGCGAGTGAAGCGCATCGTCCTCACCCGGCCCGCCATCGAGGCGGGGGAGAGGCTTGGCTTCCTGCCCGGGGACATGGTGGAAAAGGTCAACCCGTACCTTCGTCCGGTGTACGATGCGCTGTACGATATTTTGGGATATGACAAGGTGGCGCGTCATATCGAACGTGGAGTGATCGAAATCGCGCCGCTGGCCTTCATGCGCGGCCGCACGTTGAACGATGCCTTTACGTTGCTGGATGAGGCCCAGAACACGACCCCGGAACAGATGAAAATGTTCCTAACTCGCATGGGCTTTCACTCGAAGACAGTGATCACCGGGGACGTCACCCAGGTGGACTTGCCGGCCGACCGGTTGAGCGGTCTGGTCCACGCTCGGCAGATCCTGGAAGGGATCGACGGCATCTGCTTTTTTGACTTCACCAAGGAGGATGTGGTGCGGCACCGACTGGTCCAGAAGGTGGTGGACGCCTACGAGAGGTTCGCAGGGGAGAGGCTTCACAACGGCTCGTGACCGACAAGAAACCATTGAGTGGAAAAAAGTTGGCGGCGCGCCTGGCGGTGCGGCGGGGGGAGTGGGTGCACCTCCGGCGGCGGGTGCTGGGGCGGCTGTGGCTGTGGCTACTGGTGTTCGTGGTGGCCGGTACGGTGACTGTCTCCCCTCGTCGAGTGGCTCGGGTTCCGGCGCTGGAGTCGGGCGAGATTGCCCCCGTGGATGTGGTGGTGGACCGCGATACCGTGTTGCCGGATGCGGAATCGACGGAGCAACGGCGGCAACGGGCGGTGTCGGAGGTGTTGCCGGTGTGGGTGCTGGACCCCGGCGCGGCCGCAGCGGTGACGGCGCGCCTGGCGGCGCTGTTTGCGGCGGGTGCAGCGGATGCCTCAGGGGGTGCGCAAGAGCTCGCCCAGCGGCTGAGCGAGGCCTCCGGTCTGGTGGTGAAGGCGGAGGAGGCGCGAGTGCTGCGCCAGGCGCGCTTCAGCGAGGAGCTGGCCGCGGTTCTGAGCGAAATCGTGCAACGCCTCTACCGCCAGGGGGTGGTGGCGGATCGAGGGGAGTTGCTGCAAAGCAGCGACCGGGGAATCATCGTGCGCACCGTGGGCGTCGAGGGCGACAGCCGGGAGCTCGACCTCTACCGCTACGTGGACTCGCACTCGCTCCCGGAAGTGATCGAACAGCGACTGGCGGCGGAGCCGGTGGTGGCGAGGGCGTGGCGGGGGCCGCTGGCCGCCCTGTTGGCGCGGTCGATGCACCCCAACCTGGTCATGGATCGGGGGGAAACTTTGGGGCGGAGGTTGCGCGCCGCCTCCGAGGTGGAAGAGGTTGTGGTCAACTTGCCCCGCGGTCGCGTCCTGGTGCGGCGTGGCGATGAGGTAACCCCGCAGGCGGCGCGACTGATCAACGCGCTGGCGGCACGGGCAGCTTCCACGCCGGTGTTGCTACCCCGTCTGGGAGTGCTGCTGCTGCTAGCACTGATGTCGGTGGCCTGGATCGTCTACCTGCGCCGGCTGGTGCCCTCGCCGGAAGACTACCGGGTGCGCTTCGGTTCGGTCGCCTTGCTGACCGTCGGCATCGCCGTCCTGTTGCGCGGTTTCGCCTTCCTCGCCGGCGGCGTGGCTGCCAGCGTGATCCGCGAACCCTTCGGGCAGGTCGACGTGTACCTTCCCGCCCTGCCCCATGCGGTCGGGCCGATGCTAGCCGGGTTGATGTTCGGTCTGCCGGACGCCGTCCTGTTCGCCGCCATGCAGGCCGTGCTGGTGGCGCTGATGCTGGGCGGTGACGCCGGGTTGATGGTTTTCGCGCTGATCTCCGGGGTGGCGGCCGCTTTCGCATCGCAGCGCATGAAGGAACGCAACGTCTTGGCGAGGGTCGGCGTGGCGGTTGCCGGCGTCAACGCCTTCGCGGTGGTGGCGCTGGCGCTGGCGCGGGGTAACGTGGACGAGCCGGCGGTGCTGGCGGCCAAGGCGGCGGCCGGCGCCGTTGGGGGTTTGGTGGCGGCGGCGCTGGCCAGCTTCCTGGTGCCGGCCTTCGAATCTTTGACGGGCACCATCACCGATATCCGGTTGCTCGAGCTTTCAAACCCGAACTTGCCGCTGCTTAAAAAGTTGGCGACGACAGCGCCAGGTACCTTCCAGCACTCGCTGGCGGTGGCCAACCTGGCGGAGGCGGCGGCGGAGGCCATTGGAGCCAACCCGCTGCTAGCCCGGGTCTGCTGCTACTACCACGATATTGGCAAGGTGGTCAAACCCGAGTACTTCGTCGAGAACCAGCGAGGTGAAAACCCCCACGACCACCTGACCCCGTGGATGTCGGCGCTGGTGGTGTCCAACCACGTCAAAGCGGGCTTGGAGCTCGCCCTTGAGCACCGGCTGCCCGAGCCGATCCGCGAAGCCATCACCACCCACCACGGTACCAAGCTCATCAAGTACTTCTACACTCGGGCCAAGGAGCTGGAGGACTCGGACCACGGCGAGGTGCAAGAAACGGAGTTTCGCTACCCCGGCCCCAAGCCGCGCAGCAAGGAGATGGGGGTGATCATGCTGGCGGACGCGGTGGAAGCTGCCGCGCGTACCTTGCAGGAACCCACTCCGGGTCGCATCCAGGGGATGATCGACATGATCATCAAGAACATTCTGGAGGATGGTCAGCTGGACGAGTGCGAGCTGACCCTTAAGGACATCGAAAAGGTGAGCGCCGCCTTTTTCTGGGTGTTGACCAATTCCTTCCACGCCCGGGTGGATTACCCGGGATTCGAGTTCAACCGGCGGCGCCGTGGCTGACCGGCCTGTTGTGGTGTTCACCTGGGCGCGGCGCCCGGCGAGGGGCACGGCGGCAAAGCTCCGGCGCGTTGCTCATCATGTGTTGGAGAGGCTGGGCGTCGAGAGCGGTGAGGTGGGGGTGTTGGTCAGCAGCGATGAGGCGATTCATGCCCTCAACCGCAGCTTCCGAGGGGTAGATCGCCCCACCGATGTGCTGGCCTTCCCGGCCGGTGGGAGTCAGCCGGATGGCCCCCCGTATCTGGGGGACATTGCCATTTCTCTGGACACGGCGCGGCGGCAAGCGGCGGCGGCGGGAGTCGACGAGGTACAGGAGCTGGCGACGCTGCTGGTGCATGGCCTGCTCCACCTCTACGGACTCGATCACGAGCGCGATGGAGGAGAGATGATGGCGCTGGAGATGTCCCTGCGCCGGGAGCTGGGGCTGTGAAAGGGGCGATCGTTGCGTGGCTCGAGAACCCGGTGACCGGCGTACTTCTCGCCGGGTTTTGGCTGGTGGTCCTGATCGCCGTGGCCACCGGCGTGGCGGGGGTGATCCGCACCGGCGGTATCCAGGTAATGGGGTTGCTCTCGGCCAAACCCTCGCTGTTGCCCGGATACCCCCGGCGAGGTCACCTCTTCCCGCCCCTGGTGCTGTTTCTGCTGGCAATCCTGGGCGGCGTCATGATGGCCTGGGCTGCAGCCCTGATGTGGCTGGTGGATGCCATGGACCTGGCACCGGCGGTGGCGGCGATCTTCGCCCTGGCCGGTTGGGGCCTAGCGATCGCGGTGGCTGCGGGAATAGCTCGTGGGGATTTCGCCGAGGAATTGGCCCACGCCGTGCTGGTGATGATTCGGCCGGCGGCACCCTTGCTGACCCGCCTAGTTCCGGCGGGGGCGGGGGAGGGCGAGACGACGGCCAGCGATGATGAGGACGAGGACGAGGAAGAGCTGGACGAGCACGAGGTCAAGGCGTTCATTGGCGCCGGCGAGGCAGCGGGCATCCTGGAGCGGGAGGATGCGGAGCTCATCGCATCGGTGGTGGAGCTGGCCGACACGGTGGCGCGGGAGATCATGACTCCCCGCACCGATATCGTCGCCGTCCCGGTCAACAGTGAGTTCGAGGACCTGCAGAACGCCTTTGTCTCCTCGATGTTCACCCGCCTACCGGTGTACCGCGACACCCTCGACCGTATCGAGGGGTTGCTGCACGTCAAGGATGTCTTCAAGGCCGCGGCCGCCGGGCGACGCCCGTCGGCAGGTGAACTGCTTCGCCCTGTGCCAGTGGTGCCCGAGACCAAGCCGCTGCGCGATCTGCTGCGCGAGTTTCAGACCGAGCGGCAGCAGCTGGCGGTGGTGGTGGACGAATACGGCGGCACCTCCGGGATCGTCACCCTGGAGGACGTGCTCGAGGAAATCGTCGGGGAGATCCAGGACGAACACCAGGCGGAGTTGCCGGATGTGGAGGAGGAGGGGGACGGGTCGTTCTTGATTGCAGGTGGGGCGCATGTGGAAGTGCTCGAACGAATCTTCGGGGTGGAAGTGGGTGAGGTGGACTTCGATTCGGTCGCCGGTCTGGTGCTCGACCGTTTGGGCCATTTACCGAGAGCTGGCGAAACCATCACCTGGAAATCGCTGCGACTGGATGCGGTGGAGGTGGACCGGCGGCGGTTGAAGCGCGTGCGGGTGACACGCCTTGCCGAATGAGAGCGGGGATGGGTCGAGCAGGAACGGTCGCGCTGCTGGGGCGGCCCAACGTTGGCAAGAGTACCCTGGTCAACGCCCTCATCGGCGAGAAGGTGGCCATTGTCTCCCAGCGCCCGCAGACGACCAGGCACCGCATTACGGCGGTGTGGACGGTGGCGGAGGGGCAGGCCGTGCTCTTCGATCTGCCGGGTGTCCACAAACCGCTGCACCGGATGAACGTACAAATGATGCATGTGGTGCGCGACACCCTCGCCGAGGTGGATGTCGTGTTGCAACTCTTCGATGCGGCGGTGGCCACCGGTGGCGGCGAGGACTACCTTGCCGCGCTGATGCAAGAGGTGACGACCCCGGCGATCCTGGTGCCCACCAAGCTGGACCTGGTGGATGATCCTGACATGTTGGCGCGACGGATCGCTTTCTTCACCTCGCGGCGGAGCTACGCCCAGGTGGTCCCCGTGTCGGCGCTGCGGCGCCGGGGACTGGAGAAGCTGCGCGCTGCCATCTTCGCCCAGCTGCCTGAGGGGGAGCCGCTGCTCGATCCCTCCCTGACCACTACCCAGAGCGAGCGCTTCTTCGTGGCGGAGCTGATCCGCGAGGCGGCGCTGGCCAGGGTGGGGCAGGAGCTGCCCTACGCCATGGCCGTCCACCTTCGCCACTTCGAAGAGGAGGAGGGCGGGGGCGGCACGTTGTTGCGGGTGTTCGCCGATTTGGTGGTGGAGCGGGACGGCCAGAAATCGATCCTGATCGGCGCGGGCGGCAAGATGATCAAGGCCATTGGCGTGGCGGCGCGGCGGCGCATCGAGACGCTGCTGGGGGTGCGCGCATGGCTGGATCTGCGCGTCAAGGTGCGCCCCGGCTGGCGCGAGCAGGGCCATTTCCTGGCGGAGCTGGAGCCCCTGGAGGTGGCCTGGGCGCCGCCGGAGGGGAAGCGATGATCACCGTCTTCGTCGTCGCCGACTGCCCCCATTGCGCCGCGCTGATCGCTGACCTCGAGAGACGCCACGTGGGCTACCGCTGCGTCGACCTGCGGCGGGAGTCCAGCCGCCTGGAGGAGCTCAAGCGGCTCACGTGGGAGCGGCGGCTGCCCGTGGTCGTCGACCACGAGCGGTGTTCGGTGGGGTTCTGCGGCGGGTACAGCACGTGGCTGGAGCTGGGGTTGGAGGGGTAGGCGCACGCTCCGTCCCTCTCGTCGCGGCGGGGCGTTGGAGCGCTTCACGTCCTTCGACTATACTGACCGGCCTGAAGGAGGCCAAGTGGGAATGGCGGATAATGGAGGCCTGCACACACGGGTGAAGCGCTTGATCATTGAGCGCCTGCAGCTGGAGGGGATGACACCGGCGGATATCGACGACGCCGCACCCCTGTTCGGCGATGGGCTGGGGCTGGACTCCATCGACGCCCTGGAGCTGGTCATCGGCATCGAGAAGGAGTTCGGGGTGCGGATCCAGGACGAGGATGTGGGGAGCAAGGCGTTCGCCTCCGTCAATGCCCTGGTCGACTTTCTGCGAGGAGCCGGCGTAGGTGAATCTGCGTAGCACTATTCCCCATGGCTTCCCGTTTCGACTGGTGGATCGAGTCGACCACGGCGCGAGTTCGGACACTGTTACCATTTCTTTAAGTAAGAACGGTTTCTATGCCAGGGGCCAGGCCTGGTCGGCTCCCCTCGTGGCCGAGGCCCTGGCCCAGGGGATCGCCCTGGCCCACGGTCTCGGTGGGGGGGCTCGGGCGCGCCTGGTGGCCCTTCATGGGGTCAGGCTGCTGCAACACGTCGTCGCCGGGGATGTGCTGCGGGTGGAGTTCCGCGAGGAGGGGGGCCTGGGAAATCTGCGCCGCTTCTCCTGCCGGGCGCTGCGCGCGGGAGCGCCGGTGGCGGAGGCGACAGTCAGCGTAGCGAGCTGAGCCGCCCGTCCCGAGGGTCCCGGCTGGTTGGTCGTGCGGCTGCGCCTCGGGGAAGCCGGGGGGCGGGGGTACTGGTACCGGCGGTGGAGCGAAAGGCACAGCCAAGAAGGAGGTGTAGCAATGCACACGAAGCGGGAAGTCGAGCAGGGTGTGACGATTCTGAAGGTGAGCGGGCAGGTCACTCTGGGAGAGTCGGCCAAGCAGTTTGCTGCGGCGTTGCAGGACGTCCTGGACGAGAGTCGGGGCGGCGTGGTCATCGATCTGGCCGACATCAACTACGTCGACTCCACCGGCATCGGTGAGTTGGTTGGGTATCTCCAGAAATTCACCCGCTCCGGCAGGAAGCTGGTGCTCTTGCAGCCGCACCAGCGGATCGAGGCCTTGCTGAAGCTCACTCGACTGGACACAGTATTCCCCATTTTCCGGGAGCGGCAGGAGGCGATCCTGCACGCCGGGGCCCCGGTTTCCTGACCCGGGCTCGCCGGCGGCGTTAGGCCTCGCGATGCGCGCCAGCAAGAGGCGTCGCCGACTTTCGCCTGCTGGGAACTGCTGGTTTCCCGTGACCCGGAGATAGAGGGTGGTGCGAAAGGGGGGACTCGAACCCCCATGGGCGTGAGCCCACAGCGTCCTGAGCGCTGCGCGTCTACCTATTCCGCCACTTTCGCACGCGCCGTGGGGAGTCTATCGAGCCGAGCCAGAGCTGTCAATAAAGGGACGTCACGTAAGGCGCCGTATGATTCAGGCCATGGACGACACCGCACGGTTGCACCGGCGAGCGGTCCTCGCGGCGCTGCGCGAACGCCGCAGCGAGGGGGCAACATTGGCGTTCCTGCAACGAGTGCTGGCGGCCGAGCGATCGCTCCTGGGCCAGCTCCTGGAGGAGGCGGAGAAACGGGGCGAGGTGGTTGCCTCCGGCAAAGGGCGTTGGGTGGCGGTGGAGTTCACCGACTACTGGGCGGGCACCCTGCGGTTGACTGTCCGGGGTTTCGGGGTGTTGCGGGGGGACGACGAGGCCACAGCCAGCATCGTCATTCCTCCCGAAGAGCTGGGCACAGCCATGGATGGCGACCTGGTGCTGGTGCACCTCAGCGCCCGCCGCTCCCGCGGCCGCCCCGCGGCACAGCGCCTGGCTCGCGTCGTCAAGGTCTTGCAGCGCCGCCGGCCAACCCTGGTGGGCCGCTTCCGAGCTGATCCCCTCAGGCCCTGGGTGGAGCCGTACGCCAAGCGCATGGGAGGGCGTCTGGAGCTGCTCCCTGGGGGGGAGGACATGCCCCGCGATGGAGAGTTCGTCGAGGTGGCCGTCAGCGAGTTCGCCGATGGGAAACCGGTGGCCGGGAAGCTCATCCGTCGGCTGGGGGCCCCCCATGAGGCCGGGGTGGACGAGGAGGTGGTTCTCGCCGACCTGGGAATTCCAGTCGACTTTTCCCCGGCCGCCGAAGTGGAAGCTAGGGAGCTGCCGCTCGAGGTGACCGCCCGCGACCTCGAAGGGCGCAGTGATTTTCGTGGTCACCCCGCGGTGACCATCGATGGTGAAACCGCCCAGGATTTCGACGACGCGGTGGTGGCCTTCCCGGCGCCCGATGGTGCGGTGGAGGTGTTCGTCCACATCGCCGACGTTTCCCACTACGTACGTCCCGGTTCTGCCCTCGACCAGACTGCCCGGGAGCGGGGAACCAGCGTCTACTTGCCCGGCCGCGCCGTGCCGATGCTGCCGGAGAGACTGTCCAATCACCTCTGCTCCCTGCTTCCCAACGAGGATCGGCTGGCCTTTTCGCTGCGAGTTCTGGTTACCAGGGACGGGGCACTGGAGGGGTACCGCGCCGTGCGGTCGGTATTCCGCTCGCGCCGCCGCTGCACCTACTCCGAGGTGTTCCGCTGGCTGGAGGAGGGGGACTGGGCGGATGACGTGCCCGAAGAGGTCCGGGCTTCGCTGCTGCTGCTGGACGAGGCGGCCCGTCGCCTCGCTCGCCGGCGGCAACAGCGCGGCGCCATCGATTTCGACCTGCCGGTGCCGGAGATCCTCCTGGATCCGGATGGCTACATGACCGGCGTGGTGGCGGCCGAGCGCAACCGGGCCCATCGGCTCATCGAGGAGCTCATGCTGGCCGCCAACGAGTGCGTCGCTCGCCTGCTCGTCTGGGGGCGGCAGCCCGGCGTCTTCAGGATCCACGAGCGACCCTCGGCGGGCAAGTTGGCCGAGCTGCAGGTGGTGCTGGAAGAGTTTGGCGTGTCCTTGAAGGGAAACCTGGAGGAGCTGCCGCCGCGAGAGCTGCAGCGGGTGCTGGCCGCCATCGCCGGCCGGCCGGAGGAGCGCCTGCTGCAGACCCTGATCCTGCGTTCGCTGGCCCGCGCTGCCTACCACGTCGAGTGCAAGGGCCACTACGCCCTCGCCACCGACTTTTACCTGCACTTCACGTCGCCTATCCGCCGTTACCCGGACCTGGTGGTGCACCGCTGCCTGCAGCGGCTGCTCACCGGTACCGTGCCGGCCGGTCATGAGCGGGAGCAACTCGTGGGAGAGCTGGAGGACATCGCGCAGCACAGCTCCTTCACCGAGCGGCGGGCGGAGGAAGCAGAGCGGGAGGTGGTGCGCTGGAAGCAGGCCGAGTTTATGCGTGCCCGGATCGGCGAGGAGTTTGCCGGGCACGTCAGTGGGGTGACGGCGTTCGGACTGTTTGTGCAGCTGGCGGAGGTCTTTGTCGAGGGTCTGGTGCATGTGTCGGCGTTGAAGGATGACTTTTACCGCTACGACGAAACCGCCCACCGGCTAGTGGGGCAACGACATGGGCGAGTGCTGCGGCTGGGGGACGCGCTGCGGGTGCGGGTGCGCGGGATCAACGATGAGCGCCGGGAGGTGGAGTTGGAGCCGCTCCTGCCGCCACCGCTCGGCGTCAACCCGGGAGGACAGCCGCGGGGGCGTCGAGACCGACGCGGCGCCGTCCCCACCGGGGAGTCAAGGCGGTCGAAACAACAACCGGGGCGGCGCCGGCCCCCGGGCCGCCGGGGCCGGGGGCGGGCCTGATGGTTCTAGTTCGGGGTTTGAGCCATCGGTGCCAGTTGACAGGTTCGAACCCGCTCGCCATACTCCCCGCGCCTGGCGTGCCCAGGTAGCTCAGTTGGTAGAGCAGGGGACTGAAAATCCCCGTGTCGGCGGTTCAATTCCGTCCCTGGGCACCATACCCTCCCAGCGTTCAGCTTACGCTATTGCCGCCAGAGATCCCTTGAGATGGCAGCAGTATTACCGATGCCTGTTCGAAGTTCAATAGTGACACATGCCGGGGCGGTGAACGCACGCCCGCCAGCCGCTGGCGCTCACTGCGGTGGCTGAAGTAGGGGGTCCGGCACGGCGCTACCATGATCGATGAGGGAGGGCCCCGTGTCGCGGATGGCCGCTGACCTGATCGGTCGCCTGGAGGGCGGCGAGCGGCCGCCGGAGGGCGAGCTGCTGCGAGCGCTTCGCTCGGCGAGCTGCCCGGAGCGACTGGTGGCAACCCTGGAGGGGTGCCGGTGGGTGCGCGGGGCCCGCCGCGTGATGGCGATCATCCTGCGCCACCCCGCCTGCTCTATTGCCTTTGCGGTTGACGCGGTGGGGCGGGTGGGATGGTCCGAGCTCCTGGCGGTGACGCGCGATCCCCGAGCCGCCCCAGCGGTACGCCGACTGGCGGAGCGCCGGCTCTTGGAGCGGGTCGGAGAGATGAGCCAGGGAGAGCGGGTGGCGCTGGCGCGGCGCGCCCCGAGGGCGTTGTTTGCTCTCCTGATCGTTGACGAGACGCCGCGGACCATCGCGGCGCTGCTGGACAATCCCCTCTTCTGTGAAGCCGACGCCGTGCGCCTGATCAACCTCAACCCGCACCTGCAGTGCGTCCGCGTGGCGTTAGGCCATGCGCGCTGGGGCCGGCTACCGGCGGTTGTGCAGGCGGCGGTTCGCCTCAGGAAGCTGCCCCTGGCACTGGCGGCGAGTCTTGCCGTCACCTTGAGCGAGCCGCAGCTGAGGCAGCTGGAGGGCTCCGCTGAGACCCCGGCAGAGCTTCGCCAGGCCCTCCAGCGGCTGCGTGCCCATCGCCAAGCTATGCCCGCGCAGCGCCGGTGATGCTCGGCAACTACTTGCACTTTCCGATTCACTCCGTAAACTCCCTCAAGATGACGGGATCGGCTGGCAAGGGAACTCCGGAGGAGTTCGGCCGCGCCCTGGCGACAGCGCGGGAGAAGGCCGGTGTCACCCTTGAGGATCTGGTCGCCCGCACCAAGATCTCGCGGCGGATGCTTGAGGGGCTGGAGCAAGGAGCGTTTTCTCGGCTGCCGGGGGAGACGTTCGCGCGGCTATTCCTGCGGCAGTACCTGGAGCTGATCGGTGAGCCGTTGGAGCCCTGGATGAGTCGCTTCGCGGTGGCCTGGGAGCGCGCCGACGAGGAACGCACCAGTGGCTCGATACCAGTCGTCGCGACGCCGGTGGTTCGTGAGGGCAGGGTGTGGGCGTGGATCGTCGGTGTGCTCCTGGTGCTCGCCACCCTGGCCGGAGTTGCGGTGCTGCAGCGGATCAGGGGCGAAGGGCAGGCGGTGCCGGCGCCGACGCCAACGGCGGTCCTGACGCTGGTCACCCCGGTGGCGCTGGCGACGGCCACCCCCTCTGCAGCGCCGGAGATGGTGGCGCCACCGTGCGTGCTGTCGTTGCAGGCCGGTGAGCGGCCGTGCTGGGTGGAGGTGCGGGATGAGAGCGGTGCGCGGCAGTCGCGCCTGCTCACCGCCGGTGAGCGGTGGGATTGGCCCGGCGCGGTGGGAACCGTTGAGCTGGTCATCGGAGACGCCGGGGCGCTGCAGGTCTGTTTTCACGGAACCACGCTGGCGGCGCTGGGGGGCCGGGGCGAGGTGGTGAGATTGCGGCTCGATCCGGCCGAGTATACCCGGGGCGCGTCACGGGAATGAGCGGACAGCCGTCGCTGGCCAGCGTTGGAGCGATTCTCCAGGCCATTCGCCAGGGCATGGTGCCCCGCGCCGTGAGGATGTTCGCGGCACAGGGACTCCTACCCGTCAGCCGCGAGGACCTGATTCGCATCGTCTTGCTCCTCAGCGCGGAGGGGGACGAGGAGATCGCCCAGCAGGCGAGAAACACCCTGGCCACCTTCGAGACCCAACACTTTCTCGCCTTGCTGACCAGTCCCGACATCGAGGCGCTCGATCTGGAGCTGCTGGTCCGCTCGGTCCAGGCGGCCGACGTTCTGGAGGCGGCGGCTCGCCACCCCCGGGTCGCCAACGAGACGCTGCGATGGCTGGCGCGGCATGCCGGCCCTCGGGTCCAGGACATCATCATCACCAACCAGGCGAGGGTCATGACCTGTCTGGAGATCCTCGACGATCTTCGGGCCAACCCCCAGATCAGCCCGGACGTGCTAAGGCGGGTGCGGGAATTCGAGGAGGAGTTTCTCGAAAAGGCGGTGGTGTGGGCGACGGCCGGTGGGGAGCCCGAGGTCGCCGCCGGGCCATCGGTGGAGGAGGCGCTCGCCGAGCTCAAGGCGATTGGCATGCGCCTGCCGGGCGAGGAGCTGGCGAGCACGGGTCTGGAAGGGGCGTTGGGCGAAGAGGACGAGCCTAGGGAGATAAAGGATCTGTTCGTCCGCTTGTCCCTGATGAACGCCTTTCAGCGCGTCATGGCGGCGCTGAAGGGGGGGAGGGAAGAACGCCTCATCCTGGCTCGGGATCGCAACCCGCTGGTGGCCCGCGCGGTGGCCATGAGCCCCAAGCTCAGCGAGGCGGACGTGGAGCGCATTGCCCAGATGCGGCAAGCCCACGAGGAAATCCTGCGCATCTTCGCCTCCTCCCCAAAGTGGCTGCGTCGCTACGGTGTGGTGCGCAATCTGGCGTTCAACCCCAAGACGCCGTTGCCGATCGCTCTCAATCTTGTCAACAGACTGTCGCTCCGGGACTTGCGCTTTCTGGGCCGGGACCGCAACGTCGCCGCTGCCCTGCGGCGTAAGGCGCTGGCCCGCCTGCAGGAGCACCGCTGAGGGAATGCGCTACAATACTGCTGTCAGCTTGACGGTAGCCGATGCCGAACTTCGATGATCTTTACGAAATCTTGGGTGTGAAGCCCGACGCCACCGCAGAGGAGCTGCGCGCCGCCTTCCGGCGCCAGGCGCGCGAACTGCACCCGGACCGGTTCGTTGGCGAGGCGAGGGTGCGCGCCGAGCAACGCTTCCAGCGCATCACCGAGGCGTACAACACGCTTTCCGACGAGGAGCGCCGACGCCGCTACGACGCCACGCGCGGGTCGATCACGCGGGAGTCGCACGATGATTCCCGAGAGGTGGCTCGTGGCTTGCTGGCCCGGGCGGTGCAACTCGCCAACGCCGGGAGCACTGCCGAGGCGCGCTTGGTTTTTCGACAAGCGTTGGCGCACGACTCCTCCTCGGCGCGTGCTCATCACCTTTTCGGGCTGTTCCTCGCCAAGCAGACTGACGAGCTGGGAGAAGCGCTTCGACTGCTGGAGCGGGCGGCGAAGCTGGACCCCTTGAACCAGCGCGTGCTCGTGGACGCGGCCCGACTTTTCGCCCGGGCAGGCATGCCCTCCCGTGCCATTCGCTTTGCCACCGCCGCGCTGGAGCTGGTACCGGACGATCCAACGGCACAGGCGCTCATGCGAGAGTTGCAGCAGGCGGGGAAGAAGGCGTAGTCTTGGCCATGGTGAAGGTGGAATCATTCGGTACCAGTGATCGGGGCCTGCGGCGGCACCACAACGAAGACGCCTTCCTGGTGCGGGAGGATCTGGGGCTGTTCGTCATCGCCGATGGCATGGGCGGACATGCCGCCGGCGAGGTGGCCGCCGGCCTGGCGGTGTCGGAAATCGAGCGAGTCGTCGAGGCCACCACGAATGCAGCGGAAACCACCTGGCCCGAAGGTTGGGACGCTCGCCTGCCGTGCGATTCCAATCGGCTGATGTTCGCCGCGCTGCAGGCGCACCGCCGGGTCACGGGAGCGGTCGAGGGCGATCCCCGGCTGCGTGGCATGGGTGCCACCATGGTGGCGGCGCTCTTGTCACACGACCTTTCCCGGGTGACGGTGGCCCATGTGGGCGACAGTCGCGCCTATCTCCTCCGGGAGGGGGGGCTGCAGCTGCTGACCAGCGATCACTCCTGGGTCCACGAGCAGGTGGTGGCTGGGCTGTTGTCCGAAGATGCGGCGCGCAGCCATCCGCTGAAAAACGTCGTGACGCGTGCACTGGGGGGTGCTCAGGAGCCGGTGGCAGACGTGCGGGAGCACGCTATCCGCGCCGGTGACCTCCTCCTGTTGTGTTCCGATGGGTTGAACGGCATGGTCGAGGACGCCGAGCTGGCCGAGATTCTGCGCCGGAGTGGGCCGGATCTGCGCGCCACCGCCCGGGCCCTGGTGGACGAGGCCAACCGCCGCGGTGGCTCCGACAACATCACCATCGTGTTGGTCCGACTCCGGGAGAGTTGAGGCCTCCCTCCCCGCGAGGTTCGATCCCGTCCAGGCCACGATGCCCGGCCACTGGTTGCCGGATGCCGGCGCGGGCTCTTGACGGCTGCTCATGCGAGTTCTAAGGTTTCTCCATGGGTCGTACCGTCCGACTCCCAGTCGTCTGGCTCGTCGCTTTCGTTGTTTTCCTCGGCGCCACCGGCGCGCGCGCTCAGGGACAGGTTGACATCGTTGCGAACGTGCGCATTGAAGTGGATGGCTCGCCTGGAAGCCACCAGGTAGCGGCGGCGGCCCAGGCCGCAGCTCGCACCGTCCACGCTCGGGGGTGGCGAACCCCGGGGATGGTGATTCGCGTGCTCGAAAATCCCTTCGACGCCACGGCCCCCGGCAGCGACCTGGCATTGGGCTCCCTGGAACCCGTGGAGGAGGCGTTCTTTCGGACGGTGGAGGCGCTGGTTCGCCGGGATCTGGGGCGCGTCGCACCTCCGAGTCGGGCTGCCGTTGCGGCCCGCCTGGTGGCGGCGCACCTGTCACCACCATCGGCGAAATTGCGTCGGGCCTGGCAGGAGAGCTGGTTAGCGTCGCTGGTCGGAGGCGAGGTGACCGAGACGGCGCTTGTGGAAACGGCGTGGCGGATCGGCGAGGATGACCTCCTGAGGGCGGTCACGGCCGTGCCCTGGCCCGAGGGCGCGCTGGCGGTGCTGGCCGATCGACTCGAGGGGGACCTCCTCGATGCCGTTTCAGAGGTGGTGCTGGCCGGCCTGTTCAATCCGTCGGGGCTGGGGTTCGAGGCGCCAGCCCCGCTGCTCCCCGGCCTGCAGGGTCGCCGCCTCGTAGACGGTGTGGGCGGGGAGCTGGGGTTCGGGGTACATATCCTCCCCTTGCCCGCACGGGCCTCGGCGGAGGCGGTGAGCGTACTGCGCAACCAGGGGATGGCCGTACACGTTGGGGTGCGATACCCGTTTCCCGGGCAGTACGACGTCGTGCGCCTTCGCGAGGGCGAGGAGGTGGCGGTGCCTTTGCGGGGGGTGTCCTGGGCGGGAGTGGTGGCGGTCAACCTCTCCCTGCGCGGGGCGCTCTCGCTCACCACCCGCCCGTTGGCGGAGTATCCGGTGGCTCTGGAGCGCTGGGATTTCGCCGCCAGCGCCGAGAACGTGGTCATCTCCTGGGAGACTCAGTGGCACGATGGCGTCCTCGGGTTCGTGGTGGAGGCCATGGCGAGGGCGGGCAAGAGCTGGCAGTCCTTGCAGAGGGATTTCTTGCCGGTCGCGGACGGCGGGGAAGATCCCTTCTCGTACTGCTACCTCCAGGTAGGTGACGACCGCGTGCAGCTGTACCGCCTGCTGGCCCTCACCAAGGACGGCTTCCTCGCCGAAATCGGCACGTTTCCCGTTGTGGCCCCCTGAAACTCCCAGCACCGGTGGGCGCGAGGCGATTAGGTAGCACGAGGCGGTGCTACCCCCTCACCAAGTTCAAAGTGCCCGTCTAAAGCGGCCGGCTTGTCGCCGTTGAGCGCGAGCCACGCCTGGCAGTCGGGAAGCTCTCGGGCGAACACGACCAGCTCTTCGGCGCCTTTGACGAGCACCACGCAGGCCGCCTCGGCGGCGGCGGATCGCCTTCGTCTCATCGGCAACTCTTAAGAAGAATTTAGGGCCCGCTCGGCGTGGTGGGCAAGGGTGGATCCGCTGCCGAGCTGCTGGGAGGGGTTGCCGCACTGTCAGCGGCTGTGGCGGCGCGCAGGACGAACACCGGGCCGGTGCGAAACTCAAACACGGTGGCGCGGACGGCGAGGCCAGCCAATTTCCCGCCGATGCGTCGCCAGGATTTCTCCTCGGTAATGACGACTCGCCCAGAACTCAGCACGGCAGCGAGTTCCTCGGGTGTGCGTAACTTGCGAAAGATTCTTTCACCGTAAAGCGACGGGCCACTGACATTCATCCGGAAGACGAACCCGTCGCTGGCGTTGGGCTCCATCTCCTTGACCGCCGCTGCCACGGTGGCCAGGTGCATGGTGCGGTCCAGAGCGCGCGTAGCGATTGGAAAGACGGCGAATGGGACGGCAAGCCCTGCCGTGGCCAGACGAACGGCGACCACCAGCGTCTCCTGACGTCGGATGAGCGCAGCGGCGGCGGCAGCGGCCAACGTCGTGACCACGCCGCCGGCGATCAGGAGCGGCCCTTTGACCGGGGCGAGCTCGGGGCGCAGCCAGGGAGCCACGGCCACCCCCGTGCCAACGAGGGTCATGCCCACGCTCCCCAGCCACAGGCCGGATCGAACGCCGCGACGCTCGCTCGCCACGGCGTCGGCGGCCAGCAGGGCGGCGGCGGGAAAGAGTGGTAGCAGGTAGACGACGAGTTTGCCTGAAATAACGGAAAAGAACCCCAGCACGGCTACCATGGCGGCGGCCAGCAGGATTGTGGGGTGGCTGCTCCTGCGGCGAAGGGCAAGGAAGGCGGCGAACAGCGACACGAAGGCGAAGGGCAGACCGGTCACCGGGTAGGTCATGAGGTGGTAGTAGAAGGGCCGCTTGTGGGCGAAGGAATCCACTGTCCGACCGGTGCTCTGGCGGATGAGGATCTCGTGGAGGAAGTCTGGTCCGCCACGCAGCCCGGCCGCCGCCACCCAGGCCAGGAGGAGCAGCAGCGCCACGGCCGGCCCGGGTCCGCGCAAGAGCGGGGCGAGGCGTGGACGCGGCGTGGCCACCAGGGCGGTGATGGCCACCGTAAAAGCGAAAAGCACAAGGGCCACCGGGCCCTTCGTCAGGGTGGCGAGGGCGAGGACGATCCAGAGCAGGAGATGGTCGCGTCGCTTTACGCCCCCCCCGGGCCACAACAGCCGTCCCGTCAGCCACAGGGCGAGTGTGAGAAGAACGGCGAACAGGGTGTCCATACGTGCCGCCAAGGCCATGACGGCGGCCAGCAACGAGGCGGCGAGGAAAGCCCCGGCGAGTTCGCCGGTGGGGCGGGCCAGGCCCATGTCTCGCGCCATGCGGGGCATGACCAGGACGAGGGTGAGAAACGGCAGCAACGAGGGCAAAACGCCAGCCGCCGTCCAGCCCAGTCCGGCGAGTCGGCCGGCGGCCACCAGCCACATGAAGAGAGGAGGCTTGTGACCGTACGGCTGGCCGTTGAGGTGGGGGAGGATCCAGTCGCCGCTGGCGATCATTTCTCGAGCGGACTGGCAGTAGCGCGGCTCGTCGGGTTCCCAGAGGTGGCGAAAGGGGACGCTGGCGGCGGCGGCCACAACCATGACGCCCAGCGCCAGGAGCCATGTTTGACGAGGCCCGAACATCCCTGGCTATTCCTTCCTGGCCGGGCGCCTACAATGGCGGTGATGCCCCGGCGTGTTGTCCGCAAGGCTATCACGGGGGTGGTGGTCCTGTTGGTCGGGATCACCGCCGCCGCGCTGATCTGGTGGTCGGCCAGTGGGGTCGACCTCGACCCCTGGCGAAGCGGGCCGCCTCCTTACCCATGGGCTTCCCTAGTTCGGCAAGAGCAGCGGTGGCGCTCTGAGGGTCTTGCGCGGCGCGTGGCCCATGACTACGTGCCCCTGGACGCCATCTCGCCGGAGCTCGTGTTGGCGGTTACTGTCTCCGAGGATGCTCGCTTCCTGAGCCACGGCGCGGTGGATGGGGGCGCACTTCGCGACGCTGTGCGCGTGTGGTGGGCAGGGGGCAGGCTGCGCGGTGCGTCCACCATCAGTCAGCAGCTGGCTCGCGTCCTCTTCCTGAGCCCCCAAAGAACCATTACTCGCAAGTTGCGAGAGGTGAAGCTGGCATGGTGGTTGGAGCGAGAGTTGGGAAAGCGGCGGGTACTGGAGCTGTACCTCAATGTGGTCGAGTTCGGCCCCGGGGTCTTCGGGGCAGAGGCGGCGGCGCGGCGCTACTTCGGGGTGGCGGCAGCCCATCTGGACGCCGGTCAGGCAGCCGCGCTGGCCGCCGCGCTCCCTGCGCCCGGGCTCGATAACCCGGCCGCCGCCAGCGAGCGCTGGCAGTGGCGACGGCGGCGCATCGAGGAGCGCGCTCGGCTCGCGGTGGAGCTTCGCCGGAAGCTGGCAACACTGACCGCAGGCGAGCAAACGGCCGACCCCGCCGACCCTCTGCGGTAGCTGACCTCTCCGGCGGCGCGCGGCTGGCCCCTTGTCAATTGCCTGTGTTCCCACTACTCTCGCACGCTATGGCAGGGGCAGCGGTACCATCTTTTCTGGCGACCCTCGAGGCGCTACGGCAGCAGGTGAGTGAGGCGGAACGCCAGGGTGACCGCGCCGAGGCGGCTCGCCTGAAGGAGCAGTTGGACGCTGAGGCGCGGCGGGTGACGGCGACGGTGACCCCCTGGCAGCGCTGCCTGATTGCGCGTCACGCCGAGCGTCCCTACACCCTCGACTACGTGCGCGGGTTGATGACGGACTGGGTGGAGCTGCACGGCGATCGCGGCTTCGCCGATGATCCGGCCATCGTGACCGGGCTGGCGAGCTTTGACGGCGACTCGGTGGTGGTCGTCGGGCATCAGAAGGGCAGGGATACGCGCGACCGGCTGTATCGGAACTTTGGCCAGCCACGCCCCGAGGGATACCGGAAGGCGTTGCGGGTGATGCGCCTGGCGGAGAAGTTCCGGCTTCCCGTGATCTCTTTCGTGGACACTCCAGGGGCCTATCCCGGGATCGATGCCGAGGAGCGGGGTCAGGCGGAGGCGATCGCCCGCAACCTGCGGGAGATGGCCGCGCTGGAGACTCCCATCGTGGTGGTGGTGACCGGCGAAGGGGGTTCGGGCGGGGCGCTGGCCATCGGCGTCGGCGACCGCGTCTTCATGCTGGAACACGCGGTGTACTCGGTGATTTCTCCGGAAGGCTGCGCAGCCATCCTGTGGAAGGACCAGTCGGAGACCCAGCGAGCGGCGGAGGCCTTGCGGCTCACGGCCAACGATTTGCTGGGGTTCGGGGTGATCGACGAGATCCTGCCGGAGCCGCTGGGCGGTGCCCACATGGACCCGCCGCTGGCTGTGCGTACGGTGGGAACGGCCCTGCGCACCGCGCTCGCCGAGCTGCGGCGGATCCGCCCTGCTGATCTGCCGCGCCGGCGCTACGCCAAGTTCCGCAAGATGGGCGCCTTCCTCGAACGGTGAGTCGTCGGGACCAGGTCTTTCGGCGCGGGTCGCTCCTGCTGCTGGTACTGTGGCTGCTAATCCTGGGGGCGAGTGTCGCCGAGCGGCAGATGAGGCGGCGGGGGACCGCCTTGCAGGCCGAGCCGACGCCGGCGGCGCGGCGGGGGGAGGAGCGGCCGGTGCGCCTGCACAGCGGTCTGGTTTACACGGACACCATTGGCATCGAGCCGAACTTTCGTCTGGCGGCGCGCGAAACTGTGGAGTTTGCGTCGGGTTGGTACGAGCTGAAAGATGTCGAGGTGTCGATTTTTCACGCTGGCGAGGTCGCCTACGGGCTGGTGGCCAGCGATGCCAAGTACAACCCCCAGCTGCGAGAGGCCCAGGCGCACGGCAACGCTCAGCTTTCCCTGAGCAAGGGGATCGCCCTGCAAGCGGACGGCTTCGACCTGCGCGGGGCGGACCGCTCCTTTTTCAGCCGTGGACCGGTCACCTTTGCGGCGGCCGGGTGGGGAGGGGTCGCCGGTGCCGTCTCGGGGAGTGCCGCCGAAAACACGATCGAGCTCACGAACGATGTCACGGCCTCGTGGCGGCGCGGGGAGGGTTCGGCGGTGGTGGTCCTGGCACCGAGGGTGACTTACAACCGGCGACGGGCGGTCGTTAAGCTGGAGAGGGGAGTCACGGTATTCCACCGTCAGAACCAGCTCCAGGCGGGTTCGGGGTGGATGCGGCTGCGCACGCCCGATGGGCCACCCGACGAGGTGGTGCTCGCCGGCGGCGTGACCGTTGAGGCGCGCTTTGACGATGGCTCGGTGGTCCAGGCCTGGGGGGAGGAACTGGAGCTGCGCCGCGCAGTAGAGGGGGCGCTCGACCTGAAGATCCTTCCCCAGCAGAGTAGTGGTTGGGTGCGCACGACCTGGGCGGGCACGAATGGGCTGCGGCGTGTCCTGTCGGCGTGGCGGGTGGTCGGAAGGGGGAGCGAGGAGGGCGGACTGCAGTGGGTGGAAGGCCAGGGGCTAGTGTGCTTGGAGGAGAGCGAGGCGTCGGGCGGCGTGCCCCGGCAGGTCCGGGCTGACTCCCTTCGGGTCGACCTGGCGGAAGGTCGCGCTGAATCGGCGACGGCGTGGGGAAACGTGCGCCTGGAGATGGGGCCGCAGTGGGGTGAAGGCGAACGGCTGTTGTTCACCGTGGCATCGCGACGGTCGGTGCTGGCACCGGCGGCGGGTGGGCGCGTGCGGTTTGGTTCCGATTCGTTGGAGGGTAGGGCCGATCGATTGGAGTGGGACTCCGAACGCGGGATCGTTGCCGAGGGGTCGGTGAGCGGCACGGTGGTGCGCGGCAGTGTCATGGGCGGAGGGGAGGGGCCAGTACAGTTCGCGGCAGCTCGTGCGGTGTCGGCCCCGGACGGGGGAACGCTGACGCTGGAGGGGGACGCCCGTCTGTGGCAGGGGGAACGCCTGGTTCGCGCTGACCGTCTGGAACACCGCGCGGCCGACGAGCTGGTCGTGGCTCGCGGCAACGTGCTGACGGTGGGACCGGCTCGCCCGAGGGAGTCCTCCGCCGGGGCGGTAGTGGTGAGAATTACCGGACGAACCCTGACCTTTGAAGCGGCCACCATGATCGCCATTTTCGAGGGTGACGTCCGAGTGATCGACGAGCAGGCCGAGGTGGCGGCCCAGCGAGTCACCGCCACGCTTGGACCAGGTGGAGAGTTACTGCTGGCACTTTTCGAGGGCGGATTGATGGCGCGGGAGCGCGCAAGCGGCAGAACGGTAGCGGGGCAGAGGGCGCGGTTGGTGCCGGGGCGGGATGAGCTGGAGGTATGGGGTGACCCGGTATTGATCACCGAGGCAGGAGGCAACCAGGTGAAGGCCGCCCATCTCATCTGGACCCGTCAGGACGGGGTGCTCAAGGTGCTGGGAGGCGCCGACAGTCGCAGCGAAACGCTGTACCATCCCGAGCGGCCGCTGGCCAACCCGCGCAGTCCTCGCCAGCCGCCGGGGAGGACACCATCGAAACAGTGACGCTTCAGGCCCAGAGACTGGTGAAGCGGTACGGCCGCCGAGCCGTGGTGGATGGGGTATCCCTCGACCTCCAGGGCGGTGAGGTGGTTGGACTGCTGGGGCCCAATGGCGCGGGCAAGACGACGACTTTCTACATGCTGGTAGGATTGGTGCGACCGGACGCCGGCCGGGTCCAGTTGGGAGGGGTCGATGTCACGACCTTGCCGATGTTTCGGCGGGCGCGCCTGGGGCTGTCGTATCTGCCGCAGGAGGCCTCGGTTTTCCGCAAGCTCACCGTCGAGGAGAACCTTCTCGGCGTGCTGGAGCTGCTCGGCGTGCCGTGGAACGAGGCCAGTGCGCGCGCCTGCCACCTCCTGGAGGAGTTTGGCCTGATGAGGATTCGCGGCCAGCGCGGCGACACCCTCTCCGGCGGGGAGCGGCGGCGTCTGGAGATCGCTCGCTCCCTCGTCACCAACCCGAAGTTTCTCCTCCTCGACGAGCCTTTCGCTGGCATCGATCCGATCACGGTGCTGGACGTGCAGCGCCTGATTCGCCATTTGCGCGGCCAGGGGTATGGCATCCTGATCACCGATCACAACGTCCGGGACACCTTGAAAATTACCGATCGAGCCTCTATTATCAAGGACGGCAAGGTTCTTGCATGTGGAGACCCGGAAAGCCTGGCCCGGGACTCCGCAGTGAGGCAAGCGTACCTGGGAGAGGAGTTTCAGCTCTAGTGGCACTCGAGCAACGGTTGAACCTCAAGCTGGCGCAGAAGCTCGTCATGACGCCGACGCTGCAGCAGGCGATCAAGCTGCTGCAACTATCCCGGCTGGAGCTGGAACAGGCGATCAGCCAGGAGGTTCAGGTCAATCCGTTGCTCGAGCTCAGCGACGAGGACCAGCGCAGCGAGGAGACGGAGACCCTTCCCGAGGAGGCCGTCGAGGCGAGCGAAGCTCCGGCCGCGGAGGTCGGGGCAGAAAACGCCGGCGATGCCTTCAGCCAGGTCAACATCGAGGAGCTGTTCGGGAACTTTTTGCACGACACGCCAGCTCTGGGGCTGGGCGGCTGGGAGGACGAGGAGCGTTCGCCGCTGGAGAACTCCCCGACACCACCTGGTTCGCTGTTCGATTCGATCGTCGAGCAGTTACGTTTCCTTGCCTCCGACGACCCCATCAACAAGGTGGCCGAGTTCATCGCCGGCAACCTCGATCCCGACGGCTACCTGCGTGCCCCCCTCGAAGATCTCGCCGCCACCCTGGACGTGGGAGTGAGCGACGTCGAGCGAGCGCTGCGCCTGGTACAACGCCTGGAGCCTGCCGGGATCGGCGCCCGCTCCCTGCAGGAATGCTTTGCGCTGCAGCTGGAACGTCAGCTGGCCGGGGCGGCGAGTGCGAACCCAGCGGTCCCCCGCGCCCTGGAGGTGGTGGGGCGGTGCTTCGACGACCTGCTTCACCAGCGCTGGGAGCGTATCACCCACAAGCTTGGGTTGTCTCTGGAGGAGGTCCGGCAGGTCATCGAGGTCCTCCGCCACCTCGACCCTCGCCCCGGTCTGCAACTGGGCCCCATCGACAGCATGGTCATCGAACCGGACGTGGTCGTCACCAAGGATGGCGGCGAATGGCGGGTGGCTCTGGCCGACGATGGCTTTCCCCGCTTGCGGTTGTCCTCGCGGTACGTGCACATGCTACGGGGGCGAGCGGTGGACTCGGAGGCAGCCAGCTATCTTCGCGAGCGCATGCGCGCCGCTCTCTGGTTCTTGCGGTCGGTCGAGCAGCGCCAGGCCACCATCTTGCGGGTGGCGAAGGCCATCGTGCAGCGGCAGTCGGGCTTCCTAGATCATGGCCTGCCGCACCTGCGACCACTGGTGCTGCGGGACATCGCCGACGATATCGGTATGCACGAGTCCACCATCAGCCGCGTGGTCACCAACAAGTACATGGCGACTCCGCGGGGAGTGTTCCCGTTCAAGTTTTTCTTTCACTCCGCCATCTCCCACGCGGTGGACGGCGACATCTCCTCGGTGGTGGTGCGGGACAGAATTAAGGAGTTGATCAGCGCAGAAGAGCCCCACCGTCCGTTGTCCGACGCCCGGGTGGCGCGCCAGCTCAACCGTCTGGGCATCCGCATCGCCCGCCGTACGGTGGCAAAGTACCGGGAGGAAATGGGTATCCCCTCGTCAGAGCAGCGACGCCGAGCGCTGCGCTAGACTTCGACCAGCGGGAGTACACTAGAATTCGACTGGGGAGGTCCTATGGAGCTCGAGTTTCTAGCCCGCAATACCGAAATTACCGAACCGCAACGCGAGATGGCGCGCAAGAAACTGAAGCGCCTGGCCAAGTACTTCAATGCTGTGCATGAGGCCCGGCTGGTGGCCACGCAGGAGAAGCATCGCTTTCTGGTAGAAGCGTTTATTCGCGGGAAGGACTTCGAGGTGGCAGCCAAGGCCGAGACCAGCGACTGGGCCTCGTCACTGCAAGAAGTGGTGTCGCGCCTGGAGCAACAAGCCCGTCGCTCCAAGCAGAAGCTCACCGGTCGCAAGCGGCAGTCGACCTCCCGGGGCGGCGAACAGGGTTGGCAGCTGGCGGTGGTGGAAGAGGAGTCAGTTCGCTCCGGCAAGCCGGAAGTCGTCGAGCTTCGCCACGTTCCGGTGGTGCCGATGACCGTTGACGAGGCGGCTCTGCAGCTGGAGAGCTCCCGCGACGATTTCATCGTGTTTCGCGAGGCGTCCTCCGACCGCGTCAACGTTCTGTACCGGCGGCGGGATCACACCTACGGCCTGGTCACTCCCGAGTTCTGAGAAAGAGTGAGTGGCGTGGGAGCCGTGAGGCTGTCGTCCTTGCTGAGGGAGGAGCACATCTTCCTCGACCTTCCGGCAGCGGATCGCGAGGGCGTTCTCGCTCAAGTCAGTGGATACCTGGAAAAGTCGGGCGTCATTCGCAACGCACAAGAAGTTGTGGAGCTCCTGCTAGAGCGCGAGCGGCTCGGGGCCACGGTGGTGGGTGAGCAAGCCGCGATTCCGCACTGCAAGGTGCCAGGGCTCAAGAGTGTGGCGGCGGCTTTCGCGCGAACCGCGAAGGCGATCAGGTTTGGCAACGGCGAGTCGGCGGGCGTGCGACTCTTCTTTTTCGTCCTCTCGCCCCGCGATCAGCCGGCAGCGCATCTGCAGGTACTGGCCAGCATCGCCCGTCTGTTACGCAACCGACGGGCCCTCGATGCGTTCCTTTCAGCCGAGACCCCGTTGCAGCTGCGCCAGGCGTTGGTGGCCGTGGAGGGTGGATGAGACGCTCGAGCCCCCCCCTCACGGTGGCCGCGCTGCTTCGCCACAAGCGTGTGACGGCGCTGGGTTTGCAGGTATTGACGGGGGCGGATCGCCTCGATCGGGAGATCTCCAGCCCGCGGGTTCAAAAGCCAGGCCTGGCGCTGGCGGGCTATCTGTCCTACGTGCGACCGGGGCGCATCCAGGTGATTGGCGCCAGCGAGGCGGAGTACCTGGCCACCCAGCCCCCCGTCGTTGTCGAAGAGCGTGTTTATGCGCTGGTAAAGCTGCAGCCGCCGCTGTTCGTGGTTGCTAAGGGGATCACCGAGGCAGTGCGCATCCTGGCGCCGCCATGCGAGGCGTTGGGCGTACCGCTGGCGGTGACCGCCGCCGGGACCTCGGAGGTCATCGAGCGCCTGTCCGCCTGCCTGGAGTTCTTGCTCGCCCCACGCGAGACCTGGCACGGCGACCTACTGGACATCTTCGCCATTGGGGTACTCCTGCTGGGCGATTCCGGTTTGGGAAAGAGCGAGTGTGCCCTGGAATTGGTGCACCGTGGCCACCGCCTGGTCGCTGACGATGTGGTGCAAGTCTACCGCCTGCGCAACGAGGAACTGTTCGGCCAGGCGCCGGACGATCTTCGTGGACTGATGGAGGTGCGCGGGTTGGGGCTCATCTCCATCGAGCAGCTCTTCGGGGTGGTGGCGGTGCGGGACAACAAGCCCATTGACCTGGTGATCAAGTTCGTGCCGGAATCCGCTGGCAACCCCGAACGGTTGGGACTGGACGGCTCCACCATCGATCTGGTGGGTGTGCCACGGCCGCTGCTGGAGCTGCCGGTGGCGCCGGGCCGCAACCTGGCGTTGCTGGTCGAGTGCGCTGCGCGCAAGTACCTTTTGGGTCAGCGCGGCGTAACGGACGCCGCGGTCGAGTTTCTGATGCGTCGGGACCTTAAGCTGGGGGCGTCGTGACGACCCCACCCGCGGTGGGTGCAGTGGTGGTGACCGGGCTGTCGGGCGCTGGCAAGAGCGTCGTCACCCGGTGTTTCGAGGATCTGGGTTACCGCTGCGTCGACAACCTTCCCCTGGATCTGATCGAACCGCTGTTCGAACACACTCGCGATGGCGCGGCGCAACCCCTCGTGGTCGTTGTGGATGTGCGGACCCTGAACTTCACCGAGCACTTCCCGGGGCTGCTGGCCCGCCTGCGAGCTGGTTTCCCTTCGCTGCGGGTGATCTTCGTGGAGGCCAACACGGCTGCCATCGTCCGGCGTTTCTCCGAGACCCGGCGGCCGCATCCCTACCGCAACCTGGGTGTCGAGGAGGCGGTTCGCCTGGAGCGGGAGCAGCTGGCGGCGGTGCGCCAGCTGGCCGATGAAATCATCGACACCTCCGACCTCACCCCCCACGAGCTGCGGGCCATCGTCGCCGCTCGCTTCGGTTCCACCGAGCATGCCCTGCCGATGCTGGTGCGCTGCGAAAGCTTCGGCTTTCGCTTCGGGCTGCCGGCCGAGGCGAGCCTGGTCTTCGATGTCCGGCACCTGCCAAACCCCCACTTCGAGGCAAAGCTGCGGCCCCTCGCCGGCGACGATCCGGAGGTCTCTCGATGGCTGGCGGAGAAGGCCGAGGTGGGGGAGTGCTTCGAGCGAATGGCGGGGCTGTGCGAGTACCTTCTGCCCGGCTATCGTCGCGAGCAAAAGAGCTACGTCGTGATCGCCTTCGGATGTACGGGGGGACGGCATCGTTCGGTGTTCATGGCGACGTCGCTGGCGGCACGTTTGGCGGGCCAGGGCTGGCGGGTGACCGTTCACCACCGCGACCGGGACCGCGCCTGACGTCTGTTCGCAAGGGCGCAGACGGAAAAAGGCAGGACTGTTGCGCCGTGCTCGATCGCCTCGGCATTGCCAACGATGCTGGCTTGCGGCGCCCGCGGCGAATGAGGAATAATCCCGCCCATGATCGGAATTCTCGTTATTTCCCACGGGCGCCTGGCCAACGAGCTGCTCGCGGCGGCACGCACCATCGAACCCGCCCTGCTGGATCAGGCACGGTCCATCACGCTGGAGTGGAACATCGACCTGGAGACCGCCCGGGCCGAGATCGCTCGCGTACTGTCGGAGCTGGACACGGGCGAAGGCGTGATCGTGCTCACCGACATGTTCGGCGGGACGCCGACGAACCTTTCCCTGGGCTTTCTCGACCCCGCCCGGTCGGAGGTGGTGACCGGCGTCAACCTGCCGATGCTAATCAAGTTGGCGTCGCTGCGACGGCAGGAAGGTGAGTCCTTGGCGGCGCTGGCCAGGGTAGTAGCCGAAAAGGGCCAGAAGAGCATCTACGTGGTCAGTGACATCCTCGCACGGCGACCGGGTGGCAGGGCCCATGGCTCAGCGCAAGGTTGAACTCGTCAACCGCCTCGGTCTCCATGCCCGCGCGGCGGCCAAGTTCGTCAACGTGTCTTCCAGTTTCACCTCCGAGATCACCGTGCAGTACAATGATGAGGAGGTCAACGGCAAATCGATCCTGGGTTTGTTGCTGCTGGCGGCACCGTGTGGGTCAATGCTGACGGTGCGAGCCAGCGGCGAGGATGAAGAATCGGCCCTGGAGGCGATTGTGGAGCTGGTGTCCGGGCGGTTCGGAGAGCCGGAGTGACATCCCGGACCCTGGTTGGACTTGCCGTCTCACCCGGCATTGCCATCGGCAAAACGCTGGTGGTGGAAAACATCACCCAGCCGGTGTTGCGCACCCCGGTGGCGCCCGAGGAGGTCGACAACGAGGTGCGGCGGATGCGGGAGGCGGCGCGCCAGGCCGCCGCACGGGCCGGGATGCTGGCACGGGAGGCCCACGACCGGGTCGGTGCCGAATACGCCTCGATATTTGAAGCCCACCGCCTGCTGATGGAAGACCCCACCTTGTTGGCGGCGGTGGAGCAGGTGATTCGGGACAAGCGGATCAATGCCGAGGCGGCGCTGGAGGAGGTCGTCCGCGACCTCCTGCACCGCTTCGAATCCCTGGGGGATGTCTATCTGCGGGAGCGGCGGGTGGATCTGCTGGATGTGGCCATGGAGCTGCAGCGCGCCCTGCAGGGCAAGTCGGCGCCCCACCTGGGTCGGCTGCGGGACGACACGGTGCTGATCGCCGACGATGTGCCGCCGTCACAAGCGATTCGTCTGTCAGCCTCGTCGGTCACGGGCTTTGCCTCGGAAGCCGGTGGGGCCACCTCCCACACAACGATCATTGCCAAGTCGCTGGGCATTCCGGCCGTGGTGGGTGTGGCTCGGCTGCTGGAGGAAGCGCGGGGGGCGCCAGTGGTCATCATCGATGGCTTCGAGGGCCATGTGGTGGTGGACCCGGACGAGGCGCTGTTACAGGTGTACCGGTTGCGCGCCGCCGAGTACCAGCGGCGGCAGCAAGACCTGCTGAAGCAGGCGACCCTACCGGCTCGCACGCCAGACGGGTATGAGGTGGCGCTGCTGGCCAACATCGACCTTTCCTCCGAACTGGAAGCTGCCCGAGCCGGTGGGGCGAGGGGCATAGGGCTTTACCGCAGCGAGTTCCTGTTCATTCAGGCGAGCCCACGGCTGCCCGACGAAGATGAGCAGGCGGCGGCGTACGAGGAGTTGCTGAAAGCGTTTCCCTGCGGGCCGGTGACCATCCGCACCTTCGATCTGGGTGGCCGGAAGCTGGCACGACAGGTGCTTGGCTCGCCCGAAGCGAACCCGGTCCTGGGCTTGCGGGGGGTACGGCTGTGCCTGCAGAAGCCGGAGTTTTTCCGCACCCAGTTGCGCGCGCTGCTGCGCGCCGCCGGCCGCAATCCCGACGCGGGGCTGCGGATCATGGTGCCACTGATCTCCCACCTGGAGGAGGTGCGCACCGTTCGGGTGATTTTGGGCCGCCTGGCGGCGGAGCTGGAGGGCGAGGGTCATCCGGTGCCGGCCCAGGTGCCCCTAGGCGCCATGGTGGAGGTTCCCGCTGCTGCCCTGGTGGCGGAGCACCTGTGCCGAGAGGTTGATTTTCTCTCCATTGGCACCAACGACTTGACCCAGTACACCCTGGCCGTGGATCGAGCCAATCAGGCGGTGGCCGACCTCTTCCGCTCTTTCCATCCGGCCGTGCTCAGGCTCATCGAGCGAGTGGTCACCTGCGGCCGGCGGTGCGGCATTCCGGTCAGCCTGTGCGGCGAAATGGCCGCCGATCCCTTGGCGGTGCCGGTGCTGCTGGGGCTGGGGGTGCGCGAGTTTTCCATGCACCCGCCGGCCTTGCCGGTGGTGCGCAGCCTGGTGCGGGAAATCTCGTACCGTGACGCGCGCCGCATCGCCCAGCGCGCCCTGGCGCTGCCGACGGCCAAGGAGGTGGAAGAACTGTTGTTGGAGAACCTGTCGGCCTTGCTGGCGCGCCTTAAAGTGCGCGTGCGCCTTTGAGCTATCGGCGAGGCGAGACTGGCGCTATGATGGAAAGGCCCGCGAGAGCTGCCTGCCCCCGGCAGTGAGAGGGAACAGGCGCGCCCAAGGTGGGGAGAGGAGGACGCCGTGCTGAGCGTATTGGGATTAATCGTGATTGCGGCGCCGCCGCCGCCCACACCGACGCCAACGCCGGCGCCGACGGCGAGACCGGCGGTGGTGAGGCGTGCGACCGGCGCGCCCAGTGGCTCCCTGGCGGAGGTGGCGGCGCGCACCCGCCTGCGGACGCCGCAGGGAGGGCTCACCATCACCAATGAGAATTTGAAGGCGCTGGCGGGAGACGTGGAGTTGACAACGGCGGCAGGGAGTGCCCCGCTGCCTGCTGGAGCCCCGGAAGAGCCGGGCCTCGGTCGCGAGCGAGCCACGGGCGGTGAAGCCGCCGCCCAGCGGCTGTGGCAGCAGCGCTACCAGCGGGCGCGCGGGTACCTGCGCTACCTCGAGCAGGAAGAAGACCGGCTGAACCGCGAAGTTGAGCGGCTGAAGCGGGAGTTCTATGCCCAGGACGACCCCTTTCGGCGCGACGGGGTGATCAAGCCGGCCTGGGATGAGGCGCTGGCGAAGTTGAACGAGACTCGAACCCTCCTGGCGCAGAACCGCAACTTGCCCGACGAGGTGATCCAGGCGGCTTTGCGTGAGGGAGCGTTGCCGGGCTGGTTCCGGGGGTTGCCCGAGCCGGCGCCGGTATCCTCGCCGCCGAGCTTGGAGGCCCCCGCCTCCGAGCGCCCCCCGGCGCGGCGGCGGGAGGCCTACTAGGGGCAGTGAGCCGGTCAGCGGGGCCGCAGATCCGGGGACAACGCGCCCCGTCAGACGGACGGGGTCGGGTTCTGCTGAGACGTGGTATCGTTTCTCGCTGCAACGGGAGGTTGAGGAGCACCTCGTGAACTTGGCGACCTACTACGTCGAAACCTGGGGTTGCCAGATGAACGTGCTGGATAGCCAGCAGCTGGCTGGTATCCTGGAGTCGCGGGGACTGCAGCCGGTCGGCGAAGCCGAGACGGCGGACGTGGTGTTGCTGAACACCTGTTCGGTCCGCGAGAAGGCCGTCCAGAAGGTGCTTTCCCGTCTCGGCGAGCTGCACAAGCTGCGCCTTGCAACGGGCAACCCGAAGGTCGTGGGGCTGTGCGGGTGCGTGGCGGAGCAGGAGGGGGCCCGCCTGCTGGCCCGGTCGCGGGTGCTGTCGTTCGTGCTGGGGCCGGGGAAGTTCAAGCAGCTGCCCGGCTTGCTCGAGGAGGTGGAGGCCGGGGGGCGGCCGGTGGCGCAGGGTTTTGTGGGCAGCGACCGGGACTACGACGCCAGTCTCATCGTCCGTCGCGGTGGGGCGCGCCAGCTGGTAACCGCCATCCACGGCTGCAATCAGCATTGCTCCTTCTGCGTGGTGCCCTACACCCGGGGGCGGGAGGTGAGCCGACCACTGGCGGCCATCGTTGCCGAGGTGCGGCAACTCGTCGACACCGGCGCGCGAGAAATCACGTTGTTGGGGCAGACCATCAACGCCTATCGCTGCCCAGCAAGTGGCGCCGATCTGGCCGATCTACTGACCGCGGTGGGGGAGGTCGAGGGGCTGTGGCGGGTGCAGTTCATCACCTCTCACCCGGCCTTTTTTACCCCGCGGCTGATCGCCGCGCTGGGACAGGTGCCACGGCTGGGTAGCTATCTGCACCTGCCCTTCCAGGCCGGGTCCGACGCCGTGCTGCGACGCATGCACCGGCGCTACACCAACCAGGATTACCGGGAGCTGATCGCCGCCATCCGCGCGGCGGCGCCCCACCTCACGCTTTCCACCGACGTCATCGTCGGATTCCCGGGCGAGAACGAGGAGGATTTTGAGGCCACCTTGCGGCTGGTGGAGGAAATTCGTTTCGGGCAGCTTTTCGGTTTCATCTATTCGCCGCGTCCCCGCACGCCGGCCAGTCGCTATCCGGGCGCGGTACCTCGGCAGGTGGCGGGGAAGCGTCTGGAACGGCTGTTCCAGGTACAAGAGGAGATCCAGCTGTCCCTCAACCAGTCGTTCATCGGCCGCACCGTGGAGGTGTTGTTGGACGGACCGGCCAGGCGAGGGGCGCTGTGGCAGGGGCGGGGGGCCGACAACCGAGTGGTCAATCTGCCACCCTGGGAAGGGATTGCGGCAGGGCAGCTGGCGAGGGTGACGGTCCTGGCGGCCACCGCCCACGCCCTGTTTGGCGAGCGCGCGGCAGAGGCGTGACCCCCCGGGTCGATAGCTGGCCGTCCTCCCCGGCCCGGGGCTCGATCAGCCCGGATAGCTCCCCATGATGTAGTTGGTGAGCATGCGGATCTCGTACGACTGCATGGTCGTCTGCCGCCGCACCAGATCGCCGATGGAAACCAGGCCGACCACCTTGCCGCCGTCCACCACCGGCAGGTGGCGGACCCGTCGCTCGGTCATCAACGCCATGGCGGCGGTGGTGGTGGTGGACTCCTCCACGCACACCACCTCGCGGGTCATCACTTCGGCGAGGGTGGTGTTCTCCGGGTCGCGACGCGCCAGGATGACCCGAGTCATCAGATCCCGCTCGGTGAAGATGCCCACCGGTCGCCGCTCCTGCACCACCAGAACCGAGCCCACCTTGGCTGCACACATGGCCTCCACGGCTTGCATGACGGTGGCCGTAGGGGGAAGCTGATAGACGGTGGGGCCCTTTTCCTTGAGAACGGTGGCAATGGTCTCCATGACGCCCTCCCAGTTGATAGAGTCTCACTCTAGCATGGTAGATTGCGGAAAAAGTCCTCGACCGCGGATATCGGATCTTCCGTCCGCAGCTCTCCCGGGTCCCCCCTGGTCCAGTCGTGGGGCAGCAGGTCGACGTAGGGGCGGCGCAGGAAGCGCTTGCACATCAGAACGATGAAGCCGCGGTCCTGTTCCGAACGGATAAGCCGTCCCGCGGCCTGCACCACCCGGGTCATGCCCGGCACCAGATACGCGTACTCGAAGCCGCGCTCGTAGCGCTCGGCGAAGTGCTTCTTAAGCAGCTCCCGCTCCGGAGTGACCAGGGGCAGTGCCGGGGAGACGACGATGACGCCCTGTAACATGTCGCCGGGGTAGTCCACCCCCTCGGCGAACACCCCGCCCATCACCGCCAGCAATAGCACCGGTTCCCGGTTGCCGCGCAGCAGCTCCAGCACCTGGCGGCGAGCGGCGTCCGAGTCCCCCTCCTGCTGCACCTCGACCCGATGGCCGGGAGCCCGCAGACGGCTTGCCACCTCGCGCAGAAAGGCGTAGGAGGGGAAGAGCGCCAGGACGTTGCGGCCGGGCGGCGCCAGCTCGCCCACCAGCTGGGCAATGGGCTCATAGAAGCGATGGCGGTGACGGTAGGAGGTGTCCACCGAATCCACCGCGATCACCAGACGGTGCTCGCGGGGAAAGGGCGAGGGCAACGCCAGGGTGTCGGTGCGCTGGCGGGAGAATCCGAGCAGATCGCGGTAGAACTCGAACGGCTCCAGGGTGGCGGACATGGCCACGCACCCCGCCGAGCGGGCGATGATGGCGCCGGTGAATTGCGCCGCATCCAGGCAGAACAGGCGCACGGCCTCGTCGCCGTCCTCACTGCGCTGGGCCAGGGGAGCAAGCTCCTCGGCCTCCAGCGCCGCCAGCTCGGAGGTCTGCGCCAGGGTGAGCAAGGTGGCAATGACAGGATCCTCGGCTAGCCACAGCTCGGCATCACGTTTAAAGGCGAAATAGTCGGGCATCAGCCCGTCCAGCTCCAGGCGGAGCTGGGCGAGGGCTGCGGTGGGTAGTTGGGCGGGCCGCACGCCGGCGCGATGGCCGAGGGCCTCCTCGACGGTGTCGCGGACGAGCCCTTCCAGGCGGGCCAGCAGCTCCAACAGCTGTTGGCACACCCGCGCCGAGCATCCCACCACCACCCGCCTGGCCCGGGCCAACGCCGCCGTGCTCAGGCGGGGCGAGTAGTACTCCCGCGCCCGCTCCACCAGGTTGTGCGCCTCGTCGATGATGAGGTAGGTGTCGTCCAGTTCGCCATCGCCCACCAGCGAGCCCAGGGAGACGTTGGGGGCGAACACGTAGTTGTAGTCACAGACGATCACCGAGCAGTGCCCCACCAGCTCCAGGGACACCTCGAAGGGGCACACCTGGGCGGTGCGGGCGACGGCGAAGATGCGGTCCGGATCCAGATGTGGCGAACCTTCGAGGATGGCCTCCACCACCCCCCGCTGCTGCACCTTGAACCCGTACTCGCGGGCGAACTCGCACAGCTCCTCGTGGCAGATGACTTCGCGGTTGGCGCACATCTTTGCCTTGGCTCGCAGCTGCAGGGAGCGCCACGCTCCCTCCTGCAGCAACTGCAGGGTCTCCACCGCCAGTTTTTGCTGCAACGTCTTGGCGGTGAGGAAGACGACCCGCCGGCCGTGCTGGAGGGCGTGCCTCACCGCGGGGTAGAGCGCCGCCGCGGTTTTGCCGGTGCCGGTGGGGGCCGCCAGCAGCAAATGCCGGCCCGTCGCCAGCACCTCGTCCACGGCCTGCATGGCCTCCAGCTGCACCGGTCGCGGCTCCGGATAGGGAAAAGGCAGCTCCGCCGCCGCCCGCCGCCAGCGCTCCTTCAGCCGCTCACGCTGCCGTTCGAGGGCGATCCAGGTGTGCAGCCGCCCGCGCACAAAGGCGCGGGTATCCGCCGGGGACCAGGGCACCTGCTCCAGGTGAGTGCGGCGGCCGGAGAAATCCACCAGTAGCAGGCGGGCGCCGGCGCCGCCGTCGGGATAGAGGCAGAAGGCGTACAGCCGCACCTGCCAGCGGTGGCGCTCCAGCTGCTCTGTCGCAGCGGATCTCGAAAGCTTGGCGCGCAAGTCCACCGTCTTGATCTCCTCCACCACCGGCCGCCCGTCGTCGCCCAGCGCCACCCCGTCGGCGCGCCCGGCGATGCGCAAGGTCCAGCCATCGATCTCCAGCGTTGCATCGATGGGCACCTCGGCCAGGTAGCCGGGCGTTTCACTGGCGCGCTGGGCCTGCACCCGCCGGTGCAACTCGGCGCCTATGGCCAGGCGCGAAAACCCCTCCCCTGGCAGGCCCAGGGAGCGCCGCAGGGGGTCCGGGAGGAGATCGTGCACCGAGCAGGTCACCACCCGCCCCTCGAGGTCGACGCGCGCGGTCACGACGGAGGATTTTACGCGGGCCGGCGGGTGGGGCGGCAACCGCCGACGGGGTCGTGTACAGTACCTGTCATCGGGAGGCAGAGCCTGGGACGACGGCTGGCGTTCGGTGTTGCGGTGATCATCCTGGCGGCCGGGGTGGAGGTGGGCGGCGGCACGGTGGTGGGGTGGGCGGCTTTGGGCGACGTGCTTTCATCCGGAGCAGGGGTGCCGCCGGCGGGGCGAACGCTCCAACTAGGTCGCCTGCGCCCGGAGAGTCGCAGCGGCTTTCAGCGGCGCGTGTTGGCGCGGCAGAGGGTGGTGGGAGCATACTTGGCCGGCGAGGCCAGGATGCGCTACGCCATCGCCGACAAGTTCACCGGGTCGGTGTTCTGCACCAACGTCAAGCGAGTGACCCAGTGCACCATCGGGACCGATAGGGTGTTCCAGGATAACGATACCAGCGCTCGGATTCTCTCCTCGCCCGGAGGGGTGACCACCCTGTTTGGGGAGTCGCCGCCCCTGGGGCAGTCTTCGGCGCTGGAGGAGCACCGCCCTCGTTTCCCCACGCCCTTCTCCCGCGGCCGCACCGTACGCCGCTGGCATGAGGAGGGGCTGGAGGGCGCCGAGCTCAGGGAGGACAAACCCATCCAGATTCCGGCGATTTTGGCCGGTAAGTACAAGACGTTGGAGCGGGAACACCGGGGGATCAGAATCCGTCTGTCGCGCTACTTGTCCGCCAGGGAGCGCTCGATGCAGCAGATCGCCTCGATCATCAGCGCTCTGCTGGACCTCCACGAACCCTACCTGGGGGCCTTCCCGTTCGCCGAGCCGCACGTCATCAAGATCAATTCCTACGGTTTCGGCCAGTCCCCTGCCGGCATCATCTTCTTCATTACCAGGGAGGCGTTTTCGCCACTGGAAGAGGTGCTGGCGCGCCTGTTTTCCCAGGGCATCAACGCCCCACTGGCGCACGAGCCGGCGCACACCCGGTGGGGGCATGACGCCAAGCTGGGGGCGGGCGAGCACCAGTGGTTGTCCGAGTCTTCGGCCGAGTACCTGGCCCCCTATGCCATGGGCCAGTTATTGAAAAAACAGGAATTCGACGCCACCCTTCGGCGCTGGAAGAGCAACTGTAACTTCGTGGGCGACAAGGGTACGGTAGACTTGGCCAACCACCCGGCCGGTCAGGCGGGGTGGGAGGACCGCGGCATTCTGCTGTACTACAAGGGGCCCTTGGTGCTGCAAGCCCTGCGCCAGGAGCTGGGGGAGAGTCATTTCTTTACCGTACTCAAGAGCTTCATGCGCTCCTTCAAGTTGAGCCAGGCGCAGGCGCAGCATTTTCTCGGCATCACCGACTACGTGACCAGGCAGCAGTGGCGGCCCTGGTTTGACCGCTACCTGCTGGGGACCGAGTGGCCCGCGGAGCGCGAGCAGGGATCGCTGATGGCGGAAGGGATGGCGGCCCGGGGCCAGCGCGGGGTGGGCGTTGGGTGAGCCTCGCCCGGCGGCGGTGGTGGCAGCGGGTCCCCGGGCAGCCCAGCGGGAGCTGTTCGCCTGTCTCGAGGATCTCCTCCGGCCGCTCCCCCGCAACCCCCAGCTCCTCGCACAGCCGGTGCGGGTGGTGGTGCCCTCCTCGGCGCTGCGCCGGCATCTGCAGGAGCAGCTGGTGCGCTGGCGGGGTGGGGCGGTGCTGGGGGTGAAGGTGCAGACGCTCTTGGCCCTCGCCCGGGAAGTGCTGGAGCGTGCCGGGCATCCGCCGGGGGTGGTGGGTGACGCTCTCCTGCCGGTGATGGTGGAGCGCTTTGCCCGTCGCGAGGGGGCGTTGGCGGGTCTGGCCGGGTACGAGGACGCGTACGGCGCCCTCCTCACCAGCGTCCAGGATCTGCTGGACGCTGGCCTGGAGGTGGCGCACGTGGAGGCGCTGGAGGAGCGCCTGGGGGAAGTGGGGGAGGAGGAGGCGGAGCGGGCAGCAGCCGTGGTCCGGGTGGCGGCCAAGGCGGCGCTGGCCCTGGCAGCGGAGGGGGTGGAGCGGCCGGCGGGGGTGCTGGCGCGCGCCGCCGGCCACCTGCGCGCCGGGGTGCAGCTGCCCGCCCGGGCGGTGCTGGTGTATGGGTTCGCCGACGCCACCGCCCTGGCCGGCGATCTCCTGGAGGCGCTGGTGGCGCAGGGGGCCACCGTGGTTATGGACCTGCCTCCCCACCCGGCTGACCGGGCTCGTCCGGATCCGGGGGCTGCCTACACCTCCCGGCTGCGGCGGCGGCTGGGGGTGGGCGAGGGCTGGACATCGCTGGACGGCCTCTTTGCAACGGGAGAGGTGGTGGCCGTGGCGGCCACCGACCTGGAGGGGGAGGTGCAGGAGGTGGCGTCCCGGGTGCGGCGGCTGCTGGACTGGGGAGTGCGGCCGGAAGGAGTGGGCATCGTGGCCCGGGACATCCTTCCCTACCGCGATGCCCTCGCCCGTCAGCTGAGCCGCTTCGCGGTGCCGTGGTCGCCGCTGGGGGTGGCGGGTCCCTGGCTGCCGTGGGCGCGGCGGGTGAAGAGCGCCCTGATGCTGCTTCGACACGGGGCGGAGGCACCGCTGGAGGCCTACCTGGCGGCGGCGGAGGGCTTGTCGCCGGTACTGGCGGTGGCCCTGGCCAGAGCCGGGGTGAGGCGGCTGGGGCAGCTGGCGACTTTCTCGGTCTCGGGGGGGATCACGGTACCGCTGGCGGCGGGAGCGCAGGGAGACGAGGAGTGGGTGCGGTGGCGGGTGGTGGGGAGGCAAGAGGTGGAGACGGCCCAGCGTCGTGCCCAGGCGGTGGCACAGTGGTTGGAGGGGTGGCACGACCCCACAGGATCGGCCGAGTCCCGCCGGCCCCTGGAACGGTTGGGCGAGCTACTGGGGTGGCAGCCCGCCGGTGAGGTGGGCGGGGCGTGGACGGGCCTCTTCGGGGAGGTTTCAAGGTCGGTGCCCGCTGCCACCCTGCTGCGACGGGAGGAGCTGTGCCGGCTGCTGGAGGACGCCGCCCGGGAGCTCCTGCGGGAGGCGCCGACCGAGCAGGGGGGTGGAGTGGTGGTGGCACCGGTGATGGCGGTGCGGGGCTTCACCTTCGAGCACCTGTTCGTGGTGGGTTGCAACCGCGGGGTATTTCCCCGCCGCGGGGTGCAGGATCCTCTCCTGCCCGACCGCATGCGGGCGCTGCTGCTGCCTCTCCTGCCGGATCTGCCCCTCAAGGGCGACCCGGCGGCCGAGGAGCGCTACCTCTTCGCCCAGCTGTGCGCCGCCGCGGGGAAAGTGACGCTGTCCTGGCGTCGCCAGGGGGAGACGGGAGAGGCGTTGCCGCTCTCGCCCCTCGTGGCACCCCTCGGGCTGGCCGCGGTGGAGGCGGGGGGAGCGCCGGGGCAGGGCGGAGGGCCGGTGCCCGCCCTGGATGCCGCGCGCCACCTGGGAGTGGCGGGGGACGGCGAGGGCCTGCTGGGGTTGTGGCAGCGGCTGGGGCCGGGCACAGGGGAGGCGGTGGGAAAAGCGCGGCTGGCCGTCGTGCGCGAGCAGGATGTGGCGTGGGAAGAGGAGTTTCTGGAACAGCGAATGCTAGACCGCATTGGCCCGTATCTGGGGTTTGTCGGGTGCCAGCCGATCGCGGCGCAGGCGTTCAGCGTCTCATGGCTGGAGGGTCTGGCGCGCTGCCCATGGCAAACTTTCCTGACCCGCGTGCTGCGCCTGGAGCCACCGTTGGATCCCGAGGCCGAAGTGGGGGAACTGCACGCCGGTCTGCTGGGCACCGCCCTGCATCGGGCGCTGGCGCTGCTCCTGGGAGCGAGGGAGGGCGGTGGGGGCGGTAGCTCGGTGCCACCACCGACCGAAGGCCAGCTGGGCGCTGCGGCCCGAGCGGCGGCGGAGGAGGTGGCGAGGGGGGAAGGCCTGACCGGTGAGGCGGCCTCTCTGGCGGTGCCCCGCATCGTCGAACTGCTCCGGGTGGCCCGCCAGCTCCTGTGGCCTGCCGAAGAGGCTCTGATGGTGGTGGGAGTGGAGAAGGAGGGGGCACTGGTACACCGGGTGGGTGGCAGGGAGTGGCGGGTCGACTTCCGCGCCGACCTCGAGGAGGCAACCCCGACGGGTCCCCGTCTGACCGACTTCAAGACCGGGCGCAATCCCTTTGACCAGGGGAACTCATCCTCCGTGACCAGGGCATACCTGAAAGGTGTCCAACGGGGAGAGCACTTGCAGGCGGCTGTGTATGCGGCGGCCTCGGGGGGGGTGGGGAGGCTGCTGTACCTGCGGCCGGAAGAGGGTGGGGAGCGGATACGGGAGGTGGCGGTGGACGCCGCCGAGTGCCGGGAGCCTCTCGCCCGGGTACTGGCCGCGCTGGCGGATCTCTGGGCGACGGGGACGCTGTTCCCCCGCCTGGAGTCGGCCCGGGACGGCCAGGAACCCCGGGCGTGCCTCTGGTGTCCGGTGCGGGAGGCGTGCTGGCGAGGGGATTCCGGCCTGCGCCGGCGCCTCGCGCTGGCTGCCGGTGAGCTGGTCGCCCGGCGGCGCGCCGGCTTCCTCGGCGATCCCGCGGCGATGGCGCTGGCGGGAGGGTGGGTCCTGCCCGCCGGTCTCTCTGCCTTGGAGGACGAATGAGCCAGGCGGCCCGGGATGCTCTGGCCCGCCGGCGGGCCCAGGAGGAGTTCATCCGGCCGCTGGTGCTGGAGGCGGGCGCCGGCACCGGCAAGACGGCGGCGTTGACGGCGCGGGTGCTGGCCTGGTCGCTGGGGCCGGGGTGGGAGCGGGCGGCCGCCGACCGTCCCGGTGCCTCCGCGGAGGAGGTGGCGGCGACCACCCTGAAGGGGGTGCTGGCCATCACCTTCACCGAGGCGGCGGCGGCGGAAATGGCGGAACGGGTGGGGGAGGCGCTCGGACTCGTGGCGGCGGGGACGATCCCGAACTGGCTGGCCATCCCGGCAGGAGTGGGCGCGTTGGAAGCGGCGCGCCGGGCCGCATCCCTGTCGGCGGCCCTGGATCAGCTGAATATTTCCACCATCCACGGCTACTGTCTGGCCTTGTTACGGGCGGAAAGTCCGGCGGCCGGGCTCCACCCGGGGTTCGAGGTGGACGCCGACGGCAGCCGGGTGCAGGAGGCGGTCCGCGCGGAGCTGGCCGATTGGCTGCCCGAGGCGGCGACCTCACCGGCTATGCGCCGCCTGGTGGCGGAGGGAGGCTCCCTCACCCAGGTGGGAGAAGCACTGGTGATGCTGGTGACGGCGGGGGTGGAGGCGGCTGAACTCGCCGTCCCCGGCGCCGAGGAGACCTGGCTGCGGCTGGCGGAGCTCGGTGAAGCGCTCGCGGCGCTGGTCGAGGTGGCCGGGGGACTGGCGCGGGTGTCCGCCAGGAGCTCCCTCACCCTCGCCACCTGGGCGGCGGTGGTGCAAACCAGGAGCTTGCTGGAGACCCCTCGTCCGAGCGAGCTGGAGGCGATCTTCGCCCCGCTTGCCGCCCTGTGGCCCGAGAACCGCCGGACGCGGCTGCGTGACTGGGGGCGGGGAGAGTGGCGCGACAGCGAGCGGGCCGCCCTGGGCGAGGCGGTTCCGGCTTCCACGACGCACGCCGAGCAGGTCCTCGGCCACCTGGAGGCGCTGCTGACCATGCGGCCCGTCCAGCTGGCGGCGGCTTCCGGGGTGCTGGGGGGGCTTTTGGAACGGGTTCAGGAGCGGCTGCGGCGCAGCGGCGTGGTCACCTTCGAAGGGCTGCTGCGCGGCGCCGAGCGCCTGCTGGCCCGCTATCCGGCGGTGGCGGCGCGGGAGCGGGCGCGGCTGCAGCAGGTGCTGGTGGACGAGTTTCAGGACACCGACCAGGTGCAGTGCCAGCTGGTGGCCCGGCTGTGTCTCGAAGGTCCGCCCGGCCAGCGTCCGGGCCTCTTTGTGGTGGGGGACCCCAAGCAGTCGATTTACGCGTGGCGGAGCGCCGACCTGGCAGCCTACGAGGCGTTCGTGGCGCAGGTGAAGGAAGCGGGGGGGGAGGTGCACCCCTTGAACGTCAACTTCCGCTCGGTGCCGGCAATCCTCGCCGAGGTGGAACGGGTCATTGCCCCCGCCATGGTGTACCACCCGGGGGTGCAGCCGGCCTTCCAGCCTCTCCTCCCCAGCCCCGAGCGTCAGCGGGAGACCGGCTTTCGGCTGGGTCGCTGGGCGGCAGTGGAGTACTGGGAGGCGCCGGTCGAGGAAGGGGAGCGCAGCTCTGTGCTGGCCGCCCGGGCGGTGGCGGCGGATCTGGCGGCCCTGCATCGACAGGGGGTGGCGTGGGAGCGCGTGGGCATCCTGTTACGCACCACGGGTGAGCTGGAGACCTACCTGGAGGCCATGCGCCAGGCGGGGGTGCCCTACGCGGCGGCGCGGGAGCGCAGCTACTACCGGCGCCGGGAGGTGATCGAGGCGGCCGCCCTGCTGCGCCTGCTCGCCGACCCCACCGACCAGGTGGCGCTGCTAACCTGGCTGCGCTCCCCCCTGGTGGGGGTCCCCGATGCGGCCCTGCTGCCCCTGTGGCGGGCGGGGTTCCCCCAGCTGCTGACCGATCTGCTCGGTCCCGATGATCCCTCCCTCAACCGGCTGGACTCCATGATCCGGGAGGCAGCCGGGGCGGTGCCGGCTGGGGTGCCAGGGATGGACCGCGTGGGCGGCTGGACCGCATTGCTCGCGGAAGGGGTGCGGCGGGTGGCGGAGTTGCGCTGGTGGTTGGAGCAGGAACCTTTTCCAGACTGGCTGGAGCGGGTGCGCCAGGTCACCTGGCTGGAGGCGGGAGAGGCGGTGAGGTTTCTGGGCCGCTTCCGCCTCGCCAACCTGGATAGTTTCTTTCGCGAACTGGAGCGGCAAGTGGAGGAGGCGGGGGGGGACCGGCGGGCTGTGCTCAAGGCGGTACGGCGCGCCCTGGCGGCGGCGGAGCGGCGGGACACCAGGCAGCCGGGCAGAGGATCGCTGGACGGCGTACGGGTCATGACCATCCACGCCGCCAAGGGGCTCGACTTCGACCACGTCTACCTGGTGGAGGCGCACCGCGCGTCCCGTAGCGGCGGCGGAGATAACCTGGTGGTGCGGGTGGGCCCGCACCTGTACCTCAAGCTGCTGGGGTATCCGTGGCCCAACTGGCAGGAGGGGGCGCGCCTGCGGCAGGCCCAGGAGGAGGCCGAGCTGGTTCGCACCCTCTACGTGGCCCTCACCCGGGCGCGGGACCGCCTGGTGGTGGTGGGGGATTGGCAGCCGCGGCGGAGGCAGGGGACGGGCTCGCACCTGGAGGTGTGTCGCCATCGCCGCCCGTCCCTGGACTGGGAAGCGGCGGGGTTGGAAGAAGAGGGGTGGCGCTGGGTGGACGTGGACGGCGCCCGCTGGGTCTACCCCCCCGCCCTGGCGGCGCCGGGGCGGCGGGTGCGGGTCGAGGTGGAAGGGCCGGCGGGAGAGGGGGAACGACTGACGATGCAGGCGGCTCGGCTGGCCAGCCTGGCGGCCGTGGCAAAGCGACGGGCAGCTCGGGTCAGGGGGGCACCGGTAACCGCCGAGGCTCACCGCCACGAAGAGGATTGGCCTTTCCGGGATAGGATCTGTTCAGGGGTGGCGGCGCGCGCCGCGGGTACGGCGGTGCATGCGGTGCTCGAGCAACTGGATCTGTCGTGTCGGTTGGAGGGGCAGCTCCTGAAGTGGGCCGGGCAGGTGGACGCCGTGCTGCCCCCCGACCTGCCCGCCGAGGAGCGCCGGGCGGCGGCGACGAGGGCAAGGAAGGTGCTGGAGCGCTTCCTCGCCTCGTCGCTGTTCGAGCGGCTGCAGGAGCTGGCGCCGGCGGTGTTGGGGCGGGAGGTGCCGTTGCTGCTGCCCGGGGAGGAGGAGGGGGACGGGCCGTTGGGGTACCTCTCTGGGTCGATTGATTTCCTCTATTGGGAGGTGCCCGCCGGCCAGCTGGTGGTCGCGGACTTCAAGACCGACGCGGTGGCGAGCGAGGAAGAGCTCACCAGGGCGGTGGGCGGCTACGCCCGCCAGGGGGAGCTCTACTGTCGGGCGGTGCAGCAGGCGTTCGCCCTCCCCGAGCGGCCGCATTTCGAACTGTGGTTCCTGCAGGTGGGTCGGATCGTGCGCCTGTGGTAATGTCTACCCCTTGACCACCCCCAGGGGGCGCAGCCGTGCCACCACCCGCGCGATGCCCGCCTCCTCCAGGGCTGCCACCACCTGGGAGGCGTCCTTGTAGGCCTCGGGCATCTCCTCCGCCAACGTCTTGCGGGAGCGGGCCGCCACGACGATGCCCTTCGCCTCCAGCTCCTTGGCGATGTTGCGGTTGCCTCCCACCTTGCGGGCCGCGGTGCGGGACAGGGTGCGGCCGGCGCCATGGGCGGCGGTACCGAAAGTTTCGTCCATCGCCCGCGGAGTGCCCACGCACACGAAGGAGGCACGCCCCATGTCGCCGGGGATCAGCACCGGCTGCCCCACGTGCCGGTACGCCGCGGGCACCTCGGGGTGGCCGGCGGAAAAGGCGCGGGTGGCGCCCTTGCGGTGCACCAGCACCTGCGTCGGGCGCCCGTCCACCAGATGCTCTTCCACCTTGGCGATGTTGTGGGCGACGTCGTACACCAGCTGGAAACCCAGGGTGCGCCGGTTGCCCCCCAGCACCCGGATGAAGGCTTGCTCGATCAGAGCCATCATCACCTGGCGATTGGCCCAGGCGAAGTTGGCGGCGGCGCGCATGGCCGCCAGGTAGCGGGCCCCCTCCCGGGAGCTCACCGGCACCGAGACCAGCTGGCGGTCGGGCAACTGGAGGCCGTAACGGGCAGCAGCCTTGGCCATGGTGGCCAAGGCGTCGTCGCACACCTGGTAGCCCAGCCCCCGTGAGCCGGAGTGCAACAGCACCGTCACCAGCCCTTCCGCCAAGCCGAAGGCGGTCGCCGCCTCGGGAAAGAGCACCTCATCGACGACCTGAACCTCGGCGAAGTGGTTGCCCGAGCCCAGGGTCCCCAGTTGCGGGGCGCCGCGCTCCCTGGCGCGGGGGGAGACGGCGTCGGGATCGGCGCCGGGCAGGCAGCCCTCCGCCTCGGTGGTCAGCAGGTCCTCCGGCTCGCCCCAGCCCTGCTCCACCGGCCACGCCGCGCCGCGCCGCAGCACCTCGGAGAGCTCTTTGTCACTGAGCTTCTTGATCGCCCCCTCGCTGCCCACGCCGGCGGGGATGTCGCGCTGTAGCTGATGCACCAGCCGGGTGAGGCGCTCCCCCAGCTCGGACGCGCGCAGGTCGGTGCGCATCAGGCGGACGCCGCAGTTGATGTCGTACCCCACGCCGCCGGGGGAGACGATTCCCTCGTCCAGGGTGAAGGCCGCTACCCCGCCGATGGGGAAGCCATAGCCCTCGTGCATGTCAGGCATGGCTAGAGAAGCGGTCACGATGCCGGGCAGGTGCGCGACGTTGCACGCCTGCTCCAGCGACTCGTCGCCGCGTATCTGCTCCATCAGGGCGTCGGAGGCGTAGATGCGCGCCGGCACCCGCATCCCCCCCTGCGGCTCCACCTCCCATACGCCGGGGCGCCGTCGGTGCGCTCGCATTCCCATATCATCAGTATACCGAACGCTGGGTACCTGGTATAGCCTTCTTTCCTTTTTCGGTGGATCTTCGCAGTCGCGGGCTGTCACCATCCTCCCTGGTAAAGCTCGCCTCGCTCAGGCTGTGACGGTCTCCGGCCCTATCCCTCGTCTGCGCGCGGTGGGTCGGCAAATCGCTGCGGCGGCAGAGGCCGGTGAGTTTAACGGCCAGTTCCCAGGGGGGTGAAGGACGCCCCTTTCCTCCCCACTCAGTCGTCGCCGGCGTGGCAGTCGCGGGCGGCGGCGCCGAAGCTCTCCGGCACCTCCCCTGCCGCCCAGCGGTGCACCAGAGCCTCCCAGCGCCCCTGAGCGGCGAGGATGAACTCCACGGCCTCACGCACCGCCCCCCGGCCCCCCTTCGCCCGGGTGACCAGGTGGCAACGACTGCGAACTTCCGCTGCCGCGTCTGCCGGGCACACCGCCAGCCCCACCAGCGCCAGGGCGGGGAGGTCCGGGATGTCGTCGCCCAGGAAGGCCAGCTCCGGCAAGGTGAGATCCACTCGCCGGGCCAGCGTGGCGATGTCCCGTCCCTTGTCCAGACTGCCCTGGATGACCAGGCGGTCGGGGATGCCGAGGTCAGCCAGGCGAGCCTTCAACGGCGGCGCCACCCGGCCGGACAGGACGGCAATGGCGATGCCCTCCATCTGTGCCGCCTTGATGCCGAAACCATCCCGCGCCGAGAACGTCTTCAAGGCCTCGCCACCGCGGCCGTAGTGAAGGCTGGCGTCGGTGAGCACCCCGTCCACGTCCAACGCCAGGGCACGGATGCGTTTGGCCCGCTGCAGCAGCTCGTCGTTCACGGCGCCACCCCCCGCTGTCATGGTAGCCGCCCGCCAGAGGTCCTGGCCAGCGCTCGGGGATAATCGTCGGGCGGGAGGTGGCGGTGGACGAGCGAGTCAAGTGGGAGCAACGCTATCAACAGGCGGTGGAGCAGCCCTTTTACGGACGGGAGCCATCGCCCTTCGTGGTCCGCGCCTTACCGCTATTGCCCGCGCCGGGCCGCTGTCTGGACGTCGCCGGGGGTGAGGGGCGCAACGCCCTCTTTCTGGCCAGCCGGGGGTGGCAGGTGACGCTGGTGGACGTGGCGGTGACGGGGGTGGCCACGGCGCGGCGGCGGGCGGCGCAGGAGTACTGCTCCCTGGCGCTGGCGGTGGCCGACACCAACCACTGGCCATTGCGCCCGGACGCGGCCCACTGGGACCTCATCCTGGTGGTCAACTACCACTCCCGTGGGCTGGTGGCGGCGGCCCCGAAGATGCTGCGTCCAGGGGGGGCGTTGCTGGTGGAGGGGTTTGCGCAGGAGCAGCTGGGGCGATCCTCGGGCGGCCCCCAGAATCCTAACCTGCTTTGGCGTCCCAACGAACTCATCGAGTTGATCGCCTTCCCCGGCGGAGGGGCGCCGCCCCTGCGGGTGGTCTGGTACGAGGACCGCCTGGTGTCCGGGGACGACAGCCCGCGCCACCGGGGCCCCAAATGGGTCGTTCGCGTCGTGGCCCGTCGCCAGTAGCTGCTTCGAAAACATCACGAGCGGCCCCGGCGTCTGGTGATGGGGGGGTTGGTTCACCCTTGCGAGGAGCCCGGATTCGTCCTCGTGGCGATTGGCCGGGCAGGGCCGGCACCGGTCCATGGGCCTTAAGGGGGGTGCGGCGATACCCGGCTATCAACCCGCGAACTCCCCGCTCTTCACCACCGATGCGCTGAGAACACAAAGTCTCGGTCTTTTTCCCCTTCAGTGCCCTCTCTTCGTCGGTGGTGGATCGTCGGCCCCGCTGGAGGCAATCAGGAGTCAAAGTGAACCGCCGGATACGCCGAAGATGGTAAAAAAAACATACCAGGTACCTGAGGTGTGTAGAATGCCGGCGTGGCGTTCCTCGCGGCCGTTCAGGAACTGGAGGTGGGTTTTCCTCGTCGGACCGGTGAGGTGGTGCGAGTGGTGCGCGGCGCCAACTTTGCGGTGGCGGAGGGTGAGAGCGTCGCCCTGGTGGGGGAATCGGGGTGCGGCAAGACGCTCACGGCGCTTTCCCTGGTCAATCTGCTTCCGGAACCGGGAAGGATCGTGGGCGGTCGGGTGGAAGTGGCGGGCAAGGATGTGCGAGCGCTGCCGGAGCAGGAGCTGCAGCAGCTGCGCGGCGCTCTAGTGGGGTACGTCTTTCAGGATCCATCCTCGGCGCTGAACCCGCTGCTGAGGATAGGTACGCAGGTGGCAGAGGCCGGGGTGTTGCGCTACCGATGGCAGCGCCAGGAGGCGCGCCGAAAGGCGGTGCAGCTGCTGCGGGAGGTGGGACTGGCGGACGCCGAGGCTGTCGCCGCCGCCTACCCCCATCAGCTGTCTGGAGGGCAGAGGCAGCGGGCCCTTCTGGCGGCGGCGCTGTCCGGGGATCCGCGGCTGCTGGTCCTCGATGAACCGACATCGGCGTTGGACCCGTTGGCGAAGCAGCGACTGCTGGAACTCTTCGGTCGGGTGCAGTGCGAGCGGGGGCTGGCCATGTTGGTGATCACCCACGACTTCACCCTGGCTGCCCTGGCGACACAGCGGGTGGTCGTGATGTACGCCGGCGAGACGGTGGAGTCTGGCGACACTGCTCAGGTGTTGGCGAGTCCACTCCATCCCTACACCCAGGCCTTGCTGCGCTGTGCCGTGCTGTTGCCGAGGAGCGAAGGAGATGGAAGCCGCGTCCCCCTTGCCACCATCCCCGGCGAGGTCCCGGCGCCGGCCGAGTGGGGCCGCCGATGCCGATTCGTGGAACGCTGCGACCAGGACCTGCCCAGATGCAGCATGGCCCATCCGGCCTTGGTGGAGGTCACGCCGGGGCGGCGGGTGCGCTGCTTTCTCCATGCCGACGGAGAGGGCCCCGGTGGCCAGTGAAGTGGTGCTCGCCGCAGAAGGGATCAGGCGGCGCTATGCGGCCCGCGGCGGAGTGTGGCAGCGACGGAAGGGGAGCGTTTGCGCCCTTCGCGGGGTGTCGCTGCAGGTCAATGCGGGCGAGTCGGTGGCGGTGGTGGGGCCGTCGGGCGCCGGAAAGAGCACCCTCGCCCGCGTGCTGGCCGGGGTCGAGCCGCCGGATGCCGGTACCGTCACGGTGGGCGGGGTGGCCTTGAACCCTGGCCCCGAAAGCGCCCTCAGGGCGCTCCGGCAAACGGTTCAACTGGTCTTTCAGGATCCCGGCCAGGCTCTCGATCCGCGGCAACGGGTGGGGGCTGCGGTGGCGGAACCACTGGTGATTCGCCGGGTTCCCCGTCGGGAGTTGGCGCGGCGGATGGAGGAGCTGCTGGAGCTGGTGGGTTTGCCGCGCTCGCGAGAGCTAGCGCTGCGGCTGCCCCGGGACCTCTCGGGCGGTGAGCGCCAGCGGGTGGCGCTGGCACGCGCCCTGGCGTGTGATCCGCGGGTGCTCGTGCTCGACGAACCGACCGCTTCTGTCGATGCCTCGATGCGGGGCCAGGTGGTCAACGTGCTGGAGGCGCTGCGGCGGGGCAGGGGGGTGGCACTTGTCGTCATTACCCACGACCTGGGACTGGCGGCGTGTCTGTGTCAGAGGGTGATTGTCCTGGACGGCGGATCGGTCGTGGAAGAAGGAGCCACCACGGCCTTGTTGGCGCAGCCGCGCCACCCGACGTCGGCGGACATGGTGGCGGTCAGCAGGGTGGCCTGGAAGGGGTGGGCAGAGGCGAGCGACCCCCGGGCCGAGAGATGAAGAGGTGGCGCGGCGGGAGAGCGGTGGTGGAATCTCGGCTCGAAATGTGAAAGAAACGTTCTGGTGGGTCGGATGCAACCAAGGGTAGCGAATGGCGTACAACTGCATCGGAACGTGACGGAGGTGCGTGTGAGCAAGAAAGCAGCAGTGCTTGCCGCGGTGGTTCTGGCTGCCGCACAGATGGTTTGGGCCCAGAGCGTAGTGACGGTTTCCACGACGTCGGGCGAACAACAGCGGGGGGCGCGCCTGGGCGCGCCGGAGCTCCGGCTCACCCTGCGAGAGGCGGTGACCGTGGCACTGCAGCACAACATCAGCCTGGAGGTGTCCCGGCTGTCGTTGGCGAGCTCGCGGCAAAGCTTCCTGGCCGCCACCGGCATCTTCGACCCGGTGGCTAGACTGGAGTTCAACGAGGCCTCCTCGACCACTCGGGCCACCAACCAGCTGATCGGCGCCGACGTCAACGTCGCCAAGCGGCGTCAGCTCAACCTGGGACTCACCCAGGTCCTGCCGCCGGGCACGACTCTGGGGGTGAGCTGGAACAACTCCCGCAGCGAGACCAACTCCCAGTTCTACTTCATCAACCCCGCCTATGACTCCTCGCTGGGACTCACCCTCACCCAGCCGCTGCTGCGCGGCTTCGGCACCGACGTCAACCGCACCTTCATCGAGGTGGCGCGGCGCGAGCATGACATCTCGCGGCTAGAGTTCGAGCGCCTGGTCATCGGCATCGTGCAGAGCGTCGAGGACGCCTACTGGAACCTGGTGTATGCCCGGGAAAACCTGGAGGTGGCGCGCACGTCGTTGACCCTAGCCCTCGACTTGCTGGAGCAGACCCGCACCCGGGTGCGTATCGGCACCTCGGCTCCCATCGACATCGTGCAGTCGGAAGCCACCGTGGCGGCGCGCGAGCAGGACATCATCGTGGCCGAGAATGCGGTCGAGGCCGCGGCGGACAATCTCAAGTTTCTCATGGGCTTTGAAAACCCTGAGGACTGGCGGAGCGTGATCGTGCCGGTGGACACGCTGGAGGTGGGCATCGAACCGGTGGATGTTGAGGAAGCAATCCGCACCGCCATGGCCCAGCGGCTGGAGGTAAAGCAGCGCCTGCTCGGCGAGGAGATCAGCCGTCTCGGGGTAGTCGCCGCCCACAACGCCACTCGCCCGCGGCTGGATCTGGTGGCGAGCTATGGGCTTACCGGCGCCTCGGGGACTTACCGCAATCCCCAAACCGGGCAGGTGATCTCCCAGGGGTGGAGTGATGCCCTTGAACAGATCGTGGACCGTGACTATGACCGCTGGAGCGCCGGAGTGCAGCTGTCGGTGCCGCTGGGTAATACCGAGGCCCGGGCCAGCCTTGCCCAGCGCCGCTTCGCCTTGGCCCAGGCCCGCCAGCAGCTGGCGGCGCTGCGCCAGACCATCGTTGCCGAGGTGCGGGGGGCGGTGCGCAACCTCGACGCCGGCGCCAAGAGTATTGCCGCCGCCGCCAAGGCGCGCGAGCTGGCGGAGCGCAACCTCGACGCCGAACAGAAAAAGTTCGCCAACGGCATGTCCACCAACTTCCAGGTGCTCAAGATCCAGGAGGATCTGGCCGCCGCCCTGGCGCGGGAGCTGCAAGCTCTGGTCTTGTACCGCAAGAACTTGGTGGCGCTGAAGGTAGCCACCGGTACCTTGCTCGCCAGCACCGGCGTGAAGCTGGCTGATGAGGCGCAGGCCCGCGAGCCGCACACGTTTTTGTCCGATGTGAACTGGCTGCGCTACGGCCGGTGGAGCAGCGAGGCGGAGGCGGAAGCGTCCCCGGCGACTCCGGCCGGCGCGGGAGAAAGGTGAGGTCAAGATGAGCAGCCTGCCCCCCACCCCCGAGACGACGACCTCAGCACCCTCCGCGTTGGCCGTTGTCTTGCGGGTGTTCCGCGCGCCGACCCAGGCCTTCGAGGCCGTGAAACAGTCCCCGCGCTGGTGGTTGGCGCTCATCGTTCTGTTGGCCGTCTCCATGGCGACCCAGGTCGTTGTGATCCGCCACATGGACATGGAGGGGACGGTGCGGGAGCAGATCACCTCTTCGACGCGCGGGCGCCAGCTCAGCGACGAACAGATCGAGCAGGCCGTCCGGCAGGGTGCCAGGTTCGCTCCCATCGGGGCAGCGATGGGGGTGGTGGCGACGCCGGTGATCTTTCTCATCATCGCCGCGGTGTACTTCCTCGGCCTCAAGGCGGCTGGGTCGGAGGCAGAGTTCAAACCGGTCTTCGCCACCACTCTGCACGCCATGCTGCCCCCGGGGGTGGTGGGCGGCGCGCTGACCGCCGTGGTGGTGGCCCAGAAGGGGACGCTCACCGGGGGGGAGGTGGCGCGGGTGGTGAAGTCCAACCTCGGGGCGTTTCTTTCCCCCGACGCCCCGGCGGCCCTGCGCGCGGCCGCGGAGGTGTTGGATGTCTTCAACATTTGGATGTGGATTTTGTTGGCCATTGGCTTGTCCATCACCGGCGGCATCCCCCGCGCTCGCGCCGCCGCCCTGGTGGCCGTCGTGTGGCTGGGATGGGTGGGCATTCGCGTCCTCCTGGCCACCCTGTTCTGAGCGGCGGCGCCAATGAAAAGAACCCTCATCGTGGTTGGCATCATCGCCGTGCTCGGGGCGGTGGTCTGGGTGTCGCTGGCCTCCTCCGGGGAGCGCGGCCAGGTGGTCGAGGTCGAAAAGGTGCAACGGCGCGACGTCATTGCTCGCGTGAAGGCCTCCGGCACCATCAACCCCAAGGTCAAGGTGGAAATCCAGTCCAAGGTGATCGGTGAAATCGTCGCCCTGCCGGTGCGGGAGGGAGACGCCGTGCGGGCCGGTCAGGTGGTGCTGCAGATCGAACCGCAGCTTTACCAGGCGGCCCGTGACCAGGCCAAGGCCGCCTACGACCAGACGGTGGTGGCCCTGGAGCGGGCCCGCGCCGAACTGGCCCACGCCGAGCTGGAGTTTTCCCGGGTGGAGGCCCTTTACCAGCAGGGGGTGGTGTCCAAGGAGATGCGTGACCGCGCGGCGTTGGCCCGGGACACCGCTGCGATCGCCGTGCGCGCCCAGGAGAAGACCATCCGGCAAGCGCAGTCAGCCTATCAGCGGGCTCTGGACGATTTGGAGCGCACGACCATCCGTTCCCCCATCGATGGCACGGTGACTGCCCTCAACGTGGAAAAGGGCGAGACCGCGGTGATGGGCACCATGAACTTCGCCGGCTCGGTGCTGATGGTCATCGGTGACCTCTCGGAGATGGTGGCCGAGGTGGATGTGGCGGAGAGCGAGGTGGTCTCCCTTGCCGTGGGTCAGGTCGCCACCGTCACCGCCGACGCCCTGCCGGGGGTGGAGATGCCCGGGACGGTGTTGGAGATCGCCGCCTCGGGTGCCAAGCAGATCGATGTGGTGCGCTTCAAGGTCAAGGTAGCCCTCAAGGAGTGGGACCCCCGCGTCAAGCCGGGCATGAGTGCCAAGGCCGAGATCGTCACCGAGCGCGCGGAGAACGTCCTGAGCGTCCCCCAGCAGGCGGTGCAGACTCGCTGGCTCGACGCCGCCGGCAAGGAAGTAACGAGGCGAGAAGGGGATGCCAGCCAGTCGGAGGTGAATGCGGTGTACCTCAGGGAAAGCGGGAAGGCGCAGCGACGGAAGGTGTCCACCGGCGTCCACGACGAGATCTGGGTGGAGATCAAGGAGGGCCTGGTCGGGGGCGAGGAGGTCATCACCGGGCCGTACCGGGTGCTTCGGTCCCTCAAGGATGGCGACCCTGTGCGTCTGGAGCGCAAGAAGAAGACCAAGGAGGGCAGCGGTGCTGATTGATATCCGCGACCTGGTCAAGGTATACGACATGGGCGCGGTGCAGGTGCGCGCCCTGGACGGGGTGAGTCTGGGCGTGGAGAAGGGCGAGTACGTGGCCATCATGGGCCCGTCCGGGTCGGGCAAGTCCACTCTCATGAACCTCATCGGCTGCTTGGACACGCCGTCGTCCGGGGTCTACCGGCTGGGTGACCAGGAGGTGTCGCGGCTCAACGACGATGAGCTGGCGCGCATCCGCAACCGCGAGATCGGCTTCGTCTTCCAGACCTTCAACCTGCTGGCGCGGACAACGGCGCTGGAGAACGTGGAGGTGCCCTTGATTTACGCCGGGGTGCCGCGCCGCGAGCGTCGCCGCCGCGCCGAAGAAGTGCTGGCGATGGTCGGTCTTGCGGACCGCATGACGCACGTGCCGGCGGAGCTCTCCGGCGGCCAGCGCCAGCGCGTGGCGATTGCCCGAGCGCTGGTCAATCACCCGTCGATCCTACTGGCCGATGAGCCCACCGGCAATCTGGACTCCCGCACCGGCGAGGAGATCATGGGCCTCTTCGGCGAGCTCAACGCCCGGGGCAACACCATCATCCTCGTCACCCACGAGGAGGCCATCGCCGCCCATGCCCGCCGGGTGGTGCGTCTGCGTGACGGCAAGATTCTCGAGGACGCCCGCCGGGAGGCCTAGGTGCTCATCGAGAACCTGCGCATGGCCTTGCGTTCCATCTGGGCGCACAAGATGCGCTCCGTGCTGACGACGCTGGGGATCATCATCGGCGTGGCGGCGGTGATCGGCGTGGTGTCCATCGTGCAGGGCCTCAATTTCTGGATCGCCGGGCAGCTGCAGGGGGTGGGGGCGACCTACATCCGGGTGGACAACCGCCGCGACCCCTCCGACCCCGACCTTGCCAACCGCGGCAACACCCTCACCTTTGAGGACGGCGAGGCCATCCTCGCCCAAATCCCGGAAATCGTCGCCTTTTCTCCCATCACCTTCCGCTCGGACCGCGTGCGCCGGGGCAAGCGCACCAGCGCCCCCTTCATTCTGGGCGTCGGCAGTTCGTTTCAGGAGGTGAGCAACACCTGGGTGGGCACGGGGCGTTTTTTCTCCCCCCTGGACGAGGCGAGCCGCGCCCACGTCTGCGTGGTCGGCACCAAGGTGGTGGAGGACCTGGAGCTGGGGGAGCAGCCGCTGGGCAAGGACATCACCATCGGCAACACCGTTTTCACGGTCATCGGGGTGATGGAAAAGCTGGGGCAAATCCTTGGCGCCAACCGGGACAGCCTAGTAGTCATCCCGTTCACCACCGCGCGGGAGCTCTACGGCGAGCGAGCCATCGAGCAGTTTTTCCGTCTGGACCTCAAGGCGCGCTCGGCCAACGACGTGGAACGCGCTAAGGACCTCATCACCGACCTGTTGCGCCGCCGCCATGGCCTCCGCCCGGGACAGGCCAACGACTTCCAGGTCACCCTACAGGAGGAACTCCTGGAGACCACCTCCTCGATCCTTGGCGCCATCACCAAGGTGGTGGGTGCGGTGGTGGGCATCGCCCTGCTGGTGGGGGGCATCGGCATTATGAACATCATGCTCGTTTCAGTCACCGAGCGCACCCGTGAAATTGGCATCCGCAAAGCGGTGGGGGCGCGCAAAGCCGACGTGCTGGTGCAGTTTCTCATCGAGGCAGTGACCCTGTCGGCCCTGGGCGGCATGGTGGGCATCCTGGTGGGGTGGGGGCTGGGGGTACTGGGGGCCAAGGCCATCCCCGGCTTTCCGCCCGCCCATGTCCCGCTGTGGGCCGTCTTCCTGGGCTTTGGCTTCGCCTCCGCGGTGGGGATCATCTTCGGCGTCTACCCCGCCGCCAAGGCCGCCGCCCTCGACCCCATCGAGGCCCTCCGCTACGAGTAGCGGGAGAGCGCCAGCCCAAATTCGCCCTTACGCAGGTACCCATTACAGCGGTCTTGGCGATTCGGAGCTGGCCGCCGCGCAGCCCATGTTCGCGCCCGTTTCCTTGCCGCTGGGTGCGCGGGCCTCCGGCCCGCCCCCAGGGCCGGCAGGCCTTGCCCCGGCCGCGACGGCGCCCGTTTCCGTGTCGCTGGGTGCGCGGGCCTCCGGCCCGCCCCCAGGGCCGGCAGGCCCTGCCCCGGCCGCAACGGCGCCCGTCCCGTGTCGCTGGGTACGCGGGCCTCCGGCCCGCCCCCAGGGCCGGCAGGCCTTGCCCCGGCCGCGACGGCGCCCGTTTCCGTGTCAATGACCGTGGCCGTGACCGTTTCCGTGCCGGTGTCTGTGTCCGTGCCAGTGTCGGTGATCGCGCCGGGTCCGATGCCGGGTCTAAAAACCTGTGCCACAATTCGCCCGTGGCGCAGCTGGGGGAGTTCCGCGTGGTGGTGGTGGGCAGTGGCCTGGCGGGTCTTACCTGTGCCCGCCGCCTCGCCGAGAGCGGCCAGCGGGTCACGGTGGTGACCGCCTCCCGCCGTGGTCGGGACGGCGCCACGCACCGGGTGCATGGCCTGGCGCCGTGGATTCTCCTGAGTGCCCCTTGGGTGCGGGGGGACAGCCCCCGCCGATTCTTGGACGACTTGCGCCAGCGCAGCGGGGGCCTGGCGCGCCCGGGTCTCGACGAGATATTCGCCGAGCAGGCACACCCGGCTGCCAGGACCCTGGTAGAAGAGCTGGATCTGCAGGCGCTGGATGAGGGGCCGGTGCTCCTGCCCGGCGATGAAATGCCTCGTGGCCGCCGCTTTTTGCCGCGGCAGCATCGGCCGCTGCTGGAGCCGCTGGTGCGACACTGCGAGGGGTTGGGCGTGGTCTTTCGCGAGCGCGAGGTGGTGGTCGGGCTGCTGATGAGCAGGGATCGTGCCAGCGGCGTGGTCACGCTGCGGCGGGGCCAGGGTGATCGCGCCGTGCTGCCTGCTGATGCGGTGGTGTTGGCCTGCGGGGGGGCCGGGGCCATCTTCCCCTGTTCCACCTCCCCGCGCTGGTGCTGCGGCAGCGGCCTGGCGCTGGCGGAAGTGAGCGGCACCAGGCTGCACCACCCCCACCTCACCCAGGCCCTGCCGGTCACCGCCACCCCGCCGCTGTTCTTTCCCACCAGCGCTGCGCTGGTCAACGGCCGCCTGCGCGTGGGGGGGATCGTGCAGGAGCGGGCTGCCAGCTTGCCCGAGGCGACCGCCATGGTGGCCGAGGCGCTGCGCCGGGGGGTGACGGTGGAGCTGCTGCCGCCGGCGGTGGAAAACGGCAGCGTGCCGCCCCGGGTGAAGGCAAGCCCGGCTCTGCGCCGCCCGGGAGCCCTGCCCCTGCGTCTGGCTCTGCACCACTCGGTGGGGGGAGTCGCCATCGACGCCTGGGGGCGGACCTCCACCCCCGGCCTGTATGCCTGCGGGGAGGCGGCCGGCGGGGTGCAGGGGGGCCGGCGGACCATGGGCACCGGACTGCTGGAGGCGTTCATTTTCGGTCAGCGGGCGGCTGCCGCCGTGGCCAGGGATGTGGCCCGCCGCGCGCCCGCCCTCGCGACGATCTCTGAGGTACTGGTGGCCGAGCCCGCCGATCCCGCTCGTTTGGCGGGGGTTTTGGATCGCCTGCTGGATCCGCTGACGGAGATTAGGCCGGTTGAAGAGGTCGGCCATGCCCTGGCGGAGCTGGAGGCTTGGCCCCGCGGTACCGGCGCCGCTGGCGACGAGGGCGCTCAGGTGGCGTTGCGTCTCGCCGCAGCCCGCGTCATGCTGCGCGCGGCGGCGGCAGCGGGAGGGGAGACGGCATGAATGATGAACCGGTGACCATCGCGGTAAGCAGGGAGGAGTGGGGGCTGCTGGCGGCGTTACGGGATCTGCCCGACAGCCGTGCCCGGGAGTTGGCTGTCGAGGTCATCCGCGAGGTGCTCGAACTGGCCCGCGAGCCCCACTGTGCTGAAATGCAAGCTGACGGCGTTCCCTGTCCGACTGCCACCAACGACTGCGCCTCCTGTCGACCGCTGGAGGCGGCCCTCGCCGCCCTCCGCCGCGCCATGACGGGGCAAGGTCCGCATGTCTGACGGCGACTGGCGGGCCGCGGCACCGGGAACGGTAGGGTTGTGAAGGCCCTCGATGTGGTTGGTCGGTTTCGACCCCTCGGCTCTGGTTTTTCCTGGCCGGGTCGGTGGTGGGGCTCGACGGTGCGGGGGGCCCTGGGGTCGGCTCTTAGAGCCCTGGTCTGCACTGCTCCCAGGCGCCGCTGCGAGACGTGCAGCCACGCCAAGGGGTGTTCCTTTCCCGAGTACTGGCAACCGATCCGGGAAACCCCCCGCGGTCCCCTTTACCGATTACCCCCCTGGCTCTTGCGGGTGGCCTGGCGGGGGGAGGAGCTGGCCGTCACCTTGCGACTGTTCGGGCAAGCTCGAGGGGACAGCGCCCGATTTCGCATTGCCCTGGAGTCGGCCCTGGCCCGAGGACTCACCCCGGCTCGTCGACCCTTTCTTCCAGTGACTCCCACCGTGGAGGTGCCGGCTCTTGGCTGGAGTCCCGCGGAGGTGAATCTTCAACACCCCTTGCTGGTGTACTTTCGTTCCCCGCTGCGCCTGATTCGCGATGGTTCACCCTCCGCCGGCGCTCCCGATTTCGCCACCCTGGTGCGAGCCGCCGCCCGGCGCTGGAGGCTGGCCGCCCTCTCCTGGGGATGGCCGTCGCCGCCGGACCGGTTGCCGGAGATGCGGGTGGAGGCCTTCCGGTCGGAAGTTCGCTGGGAGGACCATACCCGCCGCTCGGCCCGTCAGCGGGCCACCCTCACCCTGGGGGGCCTGGTGGGGTGGGCTAGCTACGAGGGAGAGTGGGCGGTCGCCGTCGACTACCTGCGGGTGGCCTCTCTGCTGGGACTCGGCAAGCTCACCACCCACGGCTTCGGCCAGGTGGAGTTCGGATTGGAGCACCCCGCCCCAACGCCGCACGGATAACAGCGTCAGCGGACGAGGCGGCCGGCAGGTTCGGGCGGCGGGTCTGGGCTGCGCCTGCCGGGTCGCCGGCGCGGTGGGGGGCCGATCTATCCCTGAGCGGGGAGCATCTCCAGTACCAGTTGCCCCAGGGGGGACAGGCGCCACAGCGGCTCGCCCGCCGTGCCGGAGTGAGGGGTGAGCAGCGCCCGCACCGCCGCCCAGGCCGGGTTGGCCTCGGTGAGGGGGGAGCCCAGGCGCTGCCGCAGTTGATCTTCCGTAGCGGTGCCGTGGCGCAGCAGGTCCGCCAACGGGGCCACCACCCCCATGTCCAGGCGCACCGGCAGGGGGGGCAGCCATATAGTGTCGGGGAAGAGCTCGAAGCGGTAGGCCACCGACACCCCCAAGGCCTGGCCCACCACCGTGGTGAGGGCCACCTGGGCCTTGAACCCCCCGGAGACTACGAACACCGGCTGGTGTGGGCGCACCTCCCGAGTGACCTGCGCCAGGGCGGAGACCAGGTTGCGCAGCCCCTCCACCTTGAAGCGAGCGGGAGAGGAATAATCCAGGTCGGCAATTACCCGGGTGGATACCGGCAGGCGCTCCCACCCACCCATGGCGCTCTTTAGCACCTGGGCCACGTTGCGCCCCTCGGCGGTGTCGGAGGCCAGCAGCACGATGCGTTCCAGGTTGCGCAGCTCCGGCTCGTGGCGCAGGGCACGCAGGGTAGCCGCCTCGGCCCCCCATTGGGGCAGGCCCGGCGGCAAGAGGGCCAGCAGCTCCCCCACCCGCTCCCAGGCCCCCCGATCCGCCGCCCGGCGCAGCTGCTCTAGGGTTTCCGAGGCGTCGCCGAGACGCTGGCGAGCCTGCAGGTCGGGCAGCGCAGCCAGCCATGCCTCCCCCGAGGGGGCCTGGCGGAGGGCCGCAAGGGTGCTGTACAGGCTGGTTCCCACGGTGACTGCGGCGGTGGTGATCATGCGCCTCCTCTCCGACGGCGGGGATCGCATAGTCTTGACAAACGCCCCGGTCGCCGCCCATCATAATCACAAGTTCCGCAGATTGCCGTCAGTGCAATCTGGCCACGAGTACCTCTCAGGCCCACGCCCATCCGCCCCGCTTCGGAGACGTGACGACAACGTGGAGGTGACAGATGTCGCCTGACCAACACCCTGCAAGACGCGCCGGCCCGGGAGGAAGGTTGCCCGTTGGCCCCTTTCCACTCACCGGCCATCCCATCTGGAGGTGCCCATGACCGACTCGCAACTTCTCTCCCTCTGGCAAGCCAAGCTCGCCGCCTGGCTGCACGACCCGCCGGAGAAGGCCTTGATCCTCGGCCGCACTCGCGGAGGCCACGAGAGCGGCACGGCGGCGGTGCTGCGAGAGTACTGCTTCGGTTCCGAAGATTTGGAACGAGAGTTACAAAGGATTGCCCGCCTTGCCGACTGGTGGGCGGCCGCCAGCGACCGGCCCCAGTGGCCCATTCCGAAAGAGGACAGGACCACCGACCGGCGCATCTTCCTCTGGTCGCGCCATGGCGCCGAGCTCGTGCACCCGCTCGGCGGCGACCACTACCAGCTGGGTGACCTGTACGTCACGACATCGGGGCGCATCGTTACCGGCTCGTCCAGGGGGATTCAAGATCTGCTCGCTACCGCGACAGAGGACGTGACCTTCGACGACGCCACCGAGGTTCCAGAGAAGGCGGTGCAGGATGCCGTGCTCGACGAGGGCGTGCTGGCCGCGGCGTGCCTGCCCGAGGAACTGGGCAAGGAGGAGGTGGCGACGGTGGCAGCACTGCGGCGCGCCGTGTTGGCGCTGTGGCGCCTCGGACCGGCGAGCCCACCCAAGGAGCTGGACCTGGGTGCGGTTTGGCGTCTTCTGCCCGCCGACTCCCGGGTGCCCGACCACTCCATCTGGGAGCACAACGCCCTGGCCTCGGCGTTCGCCGGGGCGCTGGCGGCCGATCCGGACGAAAATCCTGCCCTGCTGCTCGTCTCCCTGGGGCCGGTGCAGGGCTTCATCGAGCAGGCGCGCACCACCTCGGATCTCTGGGCCGGCTCCCACCTGCTCTCCTGCCTGGCCTGGGAGGCCATGAAGCCGGTGGCCGAGCGCTTCGGCCCCGACGCCGTGGTCTTTCCGTCGCTGGTGGGCGTTCCCCTGGTGGACGTGTGGCTCGAGGAGCAGGGGCTCAAGCTGCCCGGCGACAGAGAGATCCCCGCCACGCCCGACTGGAAGCACTCGCCCACCGACTCCAACCCCCTCTTCTCGCCGTGCCTGCCCAACCGTTTCGTGGCCATCGTGCCTGCGGGCGCCGCGGCCGGGCTGGCCGAAGAAATCGTCGAAAAGGTGCGGGCGTGGGCCGCGGCGCAGGCTCGAGAAACCGCCAGCGAGCTGTATCGGCTCGCCGAGGCGGGCGACCTCACGGACGATGCGAAACGCCAGCTCCACGACCAGCTGGCCGGCTTCCCCGAGGTCTACTGGTCGGCCGTACCCTTCAAGACCTTCATGCTAAAGTCCCAAGGCAAAACCGAAGCCGGTGCGGCCGCGCGGCCCGCCTGGGGGGAACCGTCGCTCGATACCTCGCAACTGGCCGAGGCGCTGGGCGTCTTCTTCGGCACCGATGCCGCGCCCGGCTTCCTGGGGTCCGAATTCTGGCAGGCGCTCACCTCGTTGCCCCAAGCGGGCGGTGCCGGCGGGTCCGAGGCGGCGGCCGCGTTGCTGCGCTACGAGCCCAACCCCGGCACGCTGTACCCGGCCGTGCTGGAGCTCGCGGAACGGGTGCACGCCGCCAGCAAGGCCGCGCGGGGGTTTGAACAGATCCGTCAGGAGGGCTACCGGTGCAGCATCTGCGGCGAGCGGGAGTGGCTGCGCGGGCCCGGCGACGACCAGCCCTCCGAAGACGAATCAAAAAAGAAAAGGCCGCGCAGGAAGTTCGAGCTGCCGGCCGGGAAAGGCGTGGAAACCCTGTGGACCCGGCTGGCCGAGCGCGATCACGCGGTGGCCAAGGGCGGCGAGCGCCTGTGCGCCCTGTGTGCCACCAAGCGATTGTGGCCGCGGCGTTTTGCAGCCATGGCCGGCGACTGGGTGGCCCACTTCCGGCGTGAAGGTTCTGAAGCTGCAGCCCCGGAGAAAGGCGCCGCACCTGCCCCGGAGCGGCTCGCCCGCTTCGTGGTCTCCACCCACACCATGGCCCTCGCCGCCGACCTCGACCGCCTGCCCCTGAAGCCGAAGCCAAGCGAGAAGGAAAAAGATTTCAAGAAACGTCTCGATGCCTTCAACCAACTCGCCAAGATCGCGGCCGACACCGCCAAGGAAAGCCAGAGCACGCCGTGGACGGTGCTTCCCAAAAAGCTCGCCGACCGCCTCGAAGGCGAAACCGCCGACGTCAGAACCGTGTGCCGCGTGCTCCCGGAGCTTTTTGACCGCGCCGGGTCGGCGGAAACCACGGAAACCCCGGACCCTCAGGGAAAGAAGGCTGCGGCCCCCCAGGCGGAGCGCCTGGAGCAGCTGTGGAAGACGGCGTTCGGCAGCCGCCCCGAACGGTACTACGGCATGATCCTCATGGACGGCGACCAGGCCGGCAGGTGGCTGTCGGGGGATCCCAAGCTCATGTTGCGGCTCGAGGAGCTCTGGCACTCGCAGCTGGCCGGGTGGCTGGCCGGGAAGCAAACGGGCCCCGACACGGCCGTCCAACTTCTGCTCCGGGCCCCCCGTCCGCCGAGCCCCAGCTTCCACGCGGCGCTGTCCGGGGCCATGAGCGGCTTCGCCCTCGAGGTGGCGCGCTGGGTGGTGGAGGAGCTGTTTCTCGGGCGCCTGATTTACTCCGGCGGCGACGACGCCCTCGCCATGGTGGCGGTGGATGACCTCCTCCCCTGCATGTTCGCCCTGCGCTGCGCCTTCTCCGGGATCGTGCCGAGCGGCGAAAAGGACAGCGTGTGGCAACTGTACCGCCAGCTCGGGGCGAGGCTCGGCGACATCGACCGTGGCTTCGTGCGGGTGCGAGGCCGCCTGCTGCGGGCCATGGGGGGCCGCATGACCGCTTCCATGGGCGCGGTGGTGGCCCACCACGAGGCGCCGCTGCAGGCCGTGCTGCGCCGCCTGCGGGAGGCCGAGAAGACAGCCAAGAACAATGGCCGCAACAGCTTCTCCATCGTGCTGTCAAAGCGCGGGGGCGGCGAGACGACCTACACCGCCTCCTGGGGATTCGGCGGGGTGAAATCCAAGGAGCACGACACGGCCGACCCCCGGGATGTGCCATACATCCCGGACCAGTGGTCGAAAGTGCTCACCGCGCGCCTCGTCACCCCCATCGGGGTGCTGCTGCGCCTGCGCGACACCCTGGCGCTGCCGTTCGTCTCGCGCCGGGCGGTCTACCACACCCTGGAGTGGCTGGCCGACCTGCCGTCCCATCCCGACTCACCGGGCGCGCCGATGAAAAAACCCGACTACAAGGAGATGCTGACTCGGACTCTGGCGTGGCAGCTCCAGCGCCAGGGAGTCGACGGCAAGAAATTCGAAGACAACGGCTACGGCGCCTGGCTCAAGGACTCCGCCCCTCCGGCGACGTCCTTGGCGGTCGACATCGTGGAGGTGGCGCTGCGCCAGTGCCGGCCCTGGGGTGAGCGGCGGACGTGGCTCTCGGTTCCGGAGCATCTCGCCAACCTGCTCATCGTGGCGGAGTTTCTGGCGCGGGAGGGGCGGGCGCCGTTGCCGCCCGCGGCATCCGACGACGGGAAAGGGGGTAAGGCATGAGCGTCTGGCTGTACCTCGAACCCTTGGATGTACTCTACCTGCGCGGCAACAACCTCTTCGGCGGCCCCGGCGACCATGCCGAGGCGCTCATGCCGCCGTGGCCCTCGGTGTTTTCCGGGGCCCTGCGCTCGGCCCTTTTGGTGCGCGCCGGCGTGGATCTCGGGCGCTTCACCGACGAGGCGGCGGAGCACAGCCGCACGGAATACCGCGATGTCCTCGGCACACCCGAAAACCCGGGCAGCTTTCGCCTGGCCGGGGTCACGCTGGCGCGCGCCGCAAAAGACGAGCTCGAACCGGTGCTGCCCCTCCCCGCCGACCTGGTGGTGGAAAGAAAGCGGGAGGCCGACGCCGACGACCGGTGGATCGTGCGGCGGCTGCGTCCCACCGCCTGGCCAGCTGCGCTCTCGCCGATCCGCCACGGCGGGCCGACCACCGATGTGCCGGTCCTGGTCAGCCCGCAGGCCGGGAAAGCCGAAGGCGGGTGGTGGCTCTCGGCCGCCGGGTGGGAGGCGTACCGTCAGGGCGGCGTGCCGCAGGCCGATCAGCTCGTGCCCTCTGGTGACCTCTGGAAGCCCGACTTCCGCCTGGGGATCGCCCGCAGCCGCGAAAGCTACACCGCGGAGGAGGGCAGAATCTACACCACCCGGACCGTGGCCATGAAGCCGCACACCGGTTTCCTCGTCCAGGTGGAGGGGTGCCCTGCGGAGCTCCTGCACGGCGTCGATCTCGTCCGTCTCGGCGGCGACGGCCGCGGCGCCAGAGTCCAACCGCTCCCACAAGCGCCCATCGATCTGCGCCCGGTGCCGCCCGACGAAAAGGTCGCCCTTTTTCTGCTGACCCCGGGGCTGTTCCCGCAGGGATGGCTGCCCCCCGGCGCCGCGCGGGAGGGGAACGAGTATCGCCTTCGCTGCGAAGGCTTTTCCGCCCGTCTGCGCTGCGCCGTGGTGCCGCGGGCGCAGGTGGTGTCCGGTTGGGACCTGCCGGCGCACCGGCCGAAGCCGGCGCAACGGGCGGTGCCGGCGGGAAGCGTCTACTACCTGGACGAGGTGGTGGGGGACGTGCACCAGTACGTCGATCATCTTTGGGATCTCGTGTGCGACGAATTGACCCAGCGGGGCGGAAAGGATCGCTGGGATGTCGTGTGGAAGCAACGCAAGGCCGAGGGGTTCAACAACGTTCTGGTGGTGCCGTGGCCCACCGGAGAAACGAAGGAAAGCTGAGGAGGGACCCATGTTCGAGGAAAAGCGTTTGATGTTCCTGTACTGCGTCAGCCCGGTGCACATGGGCGCCGGCCAGGCGCTGGGGGTCGTCGACAACCCCATCCAGCGCGAGCGCCACACCGGTCACCCCGTCTTCGCCGGTTCGGGGATCAAGGGGGCGTTGCGGGACGAGTTCGAGGCAGCCGCAAAAGGCGAGGCCGGACCTGAGAACGGTAAGGCCCTGACTCTCGCAATCTTCGGGCCCGAGGCGGGGAACGCCGAGCATGCGGGGGCGGTGGCCTTCACCGACGCCCAGGTGGTGCTCTTCCCGGTGCGCTCCCTGCGGGAGTCGTTCGTGTACGCCACCTGTCCCACGGCGCTGGCGCGACTCAAGCGGGCGGCGGAGCTCGTGGGTGAGGAAACGCCGTGGTCGGTGCCGAGAGTTGGCAACGACGACCTGTGCCTGGTGCAGGACAACTCCGGGCTCACCGTGAAGGCAAAAATTAACGGCGCAGATACGGACGTTGTGATCCTCGAAGCGTTTCAATTCACGGCGGCGATCGACAAGCAAGGCCGCGAACAGCTTGGCAAAGTGGCCGACTGGCTGGCCGAGAAGGCCATCCCGAGCGACGCGAGCTACGACTTTTTCCGCGACAAGCTGAAGAAGCATCTCCTGCTTCTGAGCGACACGCGCTTCGACTACTTCGTCCAAAACGCCACCACCGTGGAGCCTCACGTGCGCATCAACGACGAGTCCGGCACCGCCGACGACGGTGGCCTCTTCTACACCGAAAACGCCCCGCCGGAAGCGCTCTTCGTGTCGGTGGTAATGGCCTCGCAGCAGCGGGTCAAGCGCGGGGAGACCGCAAACAACGCAATGAAGGCAGAAAAAATCATGAACGAGCTGGAAAGCAAGCTTGCAGCGAAGGTCGTGCAGCTCGGCGGCGACGCCACCGCCGGCCGCGGCCTGGTGGCCGTGAGCTTTGCCGGTTGAGGAGGGTGCCATGCCGCAAAGTCTTGATCAGAAGCGTGCCGCGTACGCGTGGGGACGCGTACAGCAGGTTTCCGCAGACTACGTGAACCTGGCCAAGGCCGCCCCTGCTCTCATCATGGGTAACGGCCTCATGCAGACGTTGGCGTTTTTCAAGTCCAAGGGCAAGGAGCATCACAACAGGCTTCTTCTGGATATCCTCGGCTGGTTAAAAAAGCCGGAAGCGGCCTGTCCGTTCCTCACCTCGGACCAGTTCGAGGCAGCGATGGGGCAACTCGCGGGGAACGCCATCACGTCCGACCAGTACCTCCACGCCACCCAGGAAGCCCTGGCCATCCTGAAGTGGATCCGGCAGTTCGCCGCCGCGCGCGGGTAGGAGGTTCGCCATGCCCTACGATCAGCACCGCAATCGCGGCAATCCGCCCCCTCGCAGCGGCGGCTCCGGTGGCCCTCGGCCCCCGGGCGGCGAGCAACGCCGGGGAGCGGGGGGTGGCGCAGGCAACCCCGGTGGCGGCGGCCCTGGCGGGCGGCATCACTCGCCGCCACCTACGGGGGGCGGGCACGGCAGCCCCGCAGGGCATCCCCCTGGCGGGCATGGGGGCGCGGGGCCGCACGGCGGCGGCAACCACCTCCAGCTCGCCGCGCCGGGCTATCTTCAGCGCCTCCCTCTTCACCATTTTCAGCAGGCCCCGCCGGGCCATGCGTTCCGCCAGTACTTTCGAGGCTGGGCCCACGATTGGACGATTCCCGCCGGCGCCAAGCGCGAGTCGCTGGAGAGCCTCACCACTCTGCATGGAAAAGTTGTGACAATGCTGCAATCGACGGTGAGCCGTCAGCGCTCCGCAGCGCAAACGGTGAGCGGGCTGTGCATTAGTGTGACGTGCACGGCGCCGTTCACCACCGGCCTCGGCATCGAGCACCCTCTCGAGAACGGTTTCGCCTTTCTCGACCCGTACGGGCTGCCGTACCTGCCCGGGAGCTCCGTCAAGGGGGTGGTGCGCCGCGCCGCCGAGGAGCTGGCTCTCTTCGAGCCCG
>CALEVZ010000012.1 GCA_937924755.1 uncultured bacterium | reverse complement strand
GCCGGTGCCGCGACCACAGCCGGAACGGGCACGGATGCGCGGGGAGGACAGGCACTCCTGCCTGTCCGGGCGGAGGTGACCCTATGGCCGGACAAGAGTGTCCGGCCTCCCGTCGCGTGATGGGGGTGTCTGGCGTCGCGTCGACCGGCAGCACGGCCCCGCCCTGCCAACGCTTGCACGCCGCCGGCAAAGTGGCCGGTGGGTCCTCTGACGGCTGCTCGTGCAGCCAGCCCGGCACCGTCTCGTGCTGACGGATGGATGCCATGTCCCGCGTGACCGAGGACAGGGGCGGTTGGGGGGCGGTGGGCTGCCGGAGCCCGCCGTCGGCGGTACGGGCATGATATGGACTTTACTCGTTGCTGATGCAGCGCGACGGCTGCTTCACCTTCTTTTCAAAGCCCGCTTTTCGTGAGGAGAGCGGGCCGGGAGCTGCCGTGGCACGCTGACACGCCACCGTCGCACGCACCTGGGCCCGCCGGTCGCACCGGCGGGCCCTTGGTTTTTCTCCTACTTCCGAAAGTTGTCACGGCACGCGCAGATTGGAGCAGCAAGGCCCCGGCGACGCTCGCCGGCCTCGCCCCCTGCCCCGGCTGCGGCAAGCCGTTCTGCCGCGTCTGCCACCCCGCCCGCTGCCCCCGCTGCCCGCACCCAGCAGGCACCGCCGCCGCCACTGCGGGCTGACCGCGGCGCCCTGAGGACCGCTTGGAGGTGTTGACGACGCTCCCGTCCTGGTGGCACCCTGGCGCCGCCCGTCTACGCCACGACTCCGAGCCGAGCCGTGGCCGCTTCCGACTGTGCCCTCTACCGCCCGCGCGTCCCTCAGGCGATGCCGCTTAACCGCCTCGTCCAGGCGCACTACGCCGACGTGCGCGACGCCTGGGAAGAGCGGTACGAGAGACAGTATGGCTTCTGGCGGGCCTTCACCGACACGGCGGTCGGCGCCTGCCTCGAATGCGGCATCCTGGAGAACGGGTTCGCCCGCGTGCGCTGTGGCGCCTGTCGCGCCGAGTTTCCCGTCGCCTTCTCGTGCAAGGGCCGTGGCCTGTGCCCGTCCTGCGCTGCCAAGCGCGCCGCGGCGCTCGCGGCGTTTCTGCGCGAGGAGGTGCTGGCCGACGTCGGTCACGCCCAATGGGTGCTTTCCATCCCCAAGATGCTCCGGCCCTACTTCCTCTACCATCGCCCGCTGCTCGGCCGCCTCTGCCAGGCGGCCTATCACACCGCCCGCGAGATGATCAGCGCCGCGGCGCCAGGCAAGGGCAGCCGTTCGGCGACGACTTGGGATGGAACCCACATGTTCACGCGCTCGTCACCCGCGGCGGCTGGGACTCGCCCGGGGACTGGGTGCCGGTCCCCTACGTCGATGGCGAGGCCGCTGCTCTCGTGCTCCGCCATCGTGTCTTTTCCTTCCTGCGTGCCGAAGGCCTGCTGCACCCAGAGCGTATTCGCCTGCTCCTGTCGTGGCGCCACTCGGGCTTCTTTGTCCACACCGCGGTGACCGTCCCGCCCGATGACCGCGACGGGATCGAGCGCCTACCTCCTGCGACCACCCGTGAGCCTGGAGAGGCTGCACGTGGACGAGGGGGCCCAGGCCACCGCCTATACCGCCCGCATCCGCCCCGGCCATCACCGCCAGGCCACCGCGCCGGAGGATCCCAGCGACTTCCTCGCCCGCATCGTGATGCACATCCCCGAGCCTCGCCGGCATGTGATCCGTTACTACGGCGCCTACTCGAGCGTCGTGAGGGCACGACGCCGGCGCGAGGCCTCAGAGCGAGCCCCCGGACAGCAGGGGGAGCCCGCGCCGACTCCCCCTACCACCGCGCCGCCCAACCCCGAGCGCCGTGCTCTCAGGCGCCAATGGGCGGAGCTCATCAAACTGATCTAGCTCGATCCGCTCGCCTGCCCTCGATGGGGGCCGCGATGCGGATCATCGCGTTCATCACCGAGTCCCGAGTGATCACCAAGATCCTCCGTCACCTCGCCGCCAAGCCCGCAGATCAACGCAGCCCGCCGCACAACAGCAGCGCTCTCACTTGATCTGCGACCGCGGGCCCCGCGATGCGGCCTTGGCGAAGCTGTGCCCGGCAGGCCTGCCGGGCACGGCTTCGCCGCCTGACCCACCACTCCCAACGTCGCCCGTGCTCCGCCCGCCCCTCCTGCACGCTCCCGAGGCTCCGCCAGCGGCGCTTGACACCACCCTGAGCCCCCCTATCCTCTGACCTGGTAAAAAGGAAATCCCTACCCCTCTCGCCCGCCGTTTCGACGCGTCCGATCATCGTTGCCCCTCCGGCGCGCTGCTCAGGCGTCTTGATTACGGTTCCTGCCCGTGCCCGTGACCGTGTCGATGCCTGTGTCAACGGGGGTGGGCATCCGCCACAGCATGGCCCGCACCTCGTCCAGCAGGGACAGAAGGCGCTCGGCGGCGGGGCGGTCGATGGCGCCGGCCTCGCCAAGCAGCGTGAGGTGGACCGTCAGCTCCCGGGCCGAGCCGTAGGCGAAGCGCCAGTGGCACACGCGGTCTTGCCCCGAGCGGCCCTCACCCTCGGCGACGTTGGCCGGGACCGACGCGGCGGCGCAAATCACCGGCTCGACGATGGCCGGACGGGAAACCTAGGAGCCGCTCGCCACCACGGTGCGCTGGCCTGGCACCACCGTGACCCACGACCCCTGCGCGCGCGTCGCCGCCCAGGCGGCGCGCAGAAACTCGTCGAAGCCGAAAGGCCCGCCCCCAGCCGGCGCCCAGGACAGCCGCAGCAGTTGGTAGGAGCCGGGCCCGAGGGGCCCCAGCACCCAGCGCCCCTCCCCCTCGGCCCGAACCCACCGCTCCTCCGGGTGCAAGGGCAACGCGGTGTAGGCCCCGTCGCCTCGCACCAGGAAGGCCACCTGCGGCCCCTCGAGATCTCCCGCCGAAACCAGCAGCTCGAGCTCCCCCCCGGCCGGCGGCAGAACGAACTCCACCGCCTCTTCGTCTTCAACCGTGCCGGGGCGCAAGAGAAGCAGGACACGGCCAAGCACCGGTGCGTCCACCATGACGTTGAGGGAGTGCGACGGCGGTGCCGAAAGCGAAAGCTCCGCCTCGCCCGCGGCGTCGGTCTCGAGAGCGAGACCGCCCGGCGGCAGGCCCGGCTCCGAACCGCCAGGCGGCGCGAGGACCCACAGCGTCGCCCCGGCCAGAGGCTGGCCGGCCGCGCTGCGGAGGCGAAGCCGAACCACCCCGCTCTGCTCGCGCACCACCACCCGGCGGCTTTCGCCCTCCTGGAGCGTCACCTCCGCCGCGCCCCGCCGGCGTGTGTCAGCGAACACCTCCACCCGGTACCGTCCCGGCGGCAAGGAGGCAAACCGCGCGCGGCCCGCGGCGTCGCTGGTCCGTCTCACCCCCTGCACACCCCACCGCGGGTGGGCGGCGCCGGGGCCGTCCAGAAGTTGCAACACCAGCGTCCTCCCCCGCTGCGGCAGCCCTTTCTGGTCGACAACCGCGGCCAGGATCTCCCCGGCGGGCAACGCCAAGCGCAGGGGTTTGCCGGGCACCACCTCCACCTCCGGCAGAAACGCGTCCAGGCTCGGGCGAGTACAGCGCGCCGTCACCTGCGTCCTGCCGCCTTCGGCACCCAGCACGAGGAAACGGCCCTCCGAGTCGGACCAGGTGGGACGCTCCCCAGCTGCCGCGCCCACGCCCGCAAAGGTCAGGAGGCAGGTGGCGCCAGCTTGGCCGTGCTCCACCACGCCCCGCACCAGCGGCGGCTGGGGCAGCACCAGTCGCTGCCGATCCCCAGGCGTCAGGTGGAGCGCCTCCTTGACGATGAGCGCCCCCCGCAGCAACGGCTCGCGCGTGCCGGCTAGCAGTTCCAGCTCCCACTCCCCCCCAAAGAGCAGCGGCAGCGAGACCTCCGCGTCGGACGAGAGCTCGGCTTCGAAGGCGCACCACGACAGAGCCCGGGTCGCGCGGGGGTAGGCCGCCAGGATGGCCCTGTTCAGGGGGTGGGTTTGCAGGAACTCGGCCACGAACGGCGCCACCACCTCCACCGCCGCGGCCGGGCCCACTTCCGCCCGCGCCATGGCCTCCTCGCCCACCTCGAGTGGCAACGGTCCCAGCAGGTGTGGCGGCCACGGCGGGCACTCCACCACCGCGAAGGCCTCGCCAGCGGAGCCGCCGGCAAGCTGCACCCCGCCGAGGCGGTCGACGAGGGTGCCCTTCGGCCAGGCGCCGGTCCCCTCAAAAGCGAGGGCGCACTGGGCGGCGTCCACCTCGGATGCGGCGAACAGCCAGCTGCGGCACGGCCCGGGCAGGGCGGCGGCACCCTGGGCGCGCAGGTGCAGGCCCACGGTGGCCGCTGGCTTGAGCGCCACCGGACTGGGCAGGGCCACGACGGTGCCCTCCAGGGCGACCGTCGCAACGCCCAGCTCCACCCGAGAGAAGCCTGGAAACTCGAGGGCCGTGCGCCAGGTGCCCACCGGCACTGGCATCGACAAGCGACCTTGTTTCAGTACCACGGGCAGCCGCTCGGGGAGCTGCGCCGGCGCGTCGGCTGGCGCCAGGACCAGCCAACCCCAGGTGGGCAGCTGCTCTCGCGCCGACGCGACCACCGTCCCGGTCAAGTGCCCGGCCGGCAGGACCGGCAGCGCCACCCCCGGCCGGCCCCTGACCGGAGCGCTCACCCACCCCTCCCCCGCGAGCAGCCAGACCATCTCGTCGGACAGGAGGGCGTCCGGTACCAGGGCGACCCACTGGACGCCACGTCGCTCGAGCGCCACGGGCGCTGGCTCCCCACCGCCCTCCCGTACCAGCAACGCGGCGGCCGGCACCGATATCGATGGATGGAACGCCACCGCCACGCCCTCCGGGGCCGGTGTCGCACCCGGTGCGCCTGCCAGTACCAGACCCGCAAGAAGAGGGAGCATTCTCGACCTCAGTAGCAGTATGCCCCATTACTGCGGCATTCTTTGCCACGCGGCCCATTGACGACAAGGCACTGCTGCCGCCAGACGTTTTCCAGGTGCGGACAGAAGAGTGATCTCTTGCAGTTCTCGCTGTCCCTGTTACAGCAAGTTGCCGAGGAACAGTTCGTACCAAAGCAGTTGCACCGAAGACATCTCTTACATGGTGTGGGGCTGCCGCCGCCCCCTGAAACCCAACAGATGTCCCCCCAGATGTCCGGATCGCCCCACACGCAGGGGTCGTTGTCTTGAAAGTCCAACTCGTCGGCCCAGGCCGCATGCGGCGAGACACTGACTGCTACCGCTACGACCACCAGAACCAGCAGGTATCGCGTGCTCGATGGTGGTGCTCTCATGTGAGTCCCTTCTCGCTCTCATTGAGATTGCCCGCATTCTCTCTCTCTTCTTGTCAAGTCCCCAGGCGCAGTCCCCCGGCGCG
>CALEVZ010000011.1 GCA_937924755.1 uncultured bacterium | reverse complement strand
TCCACCGCACTCCAGCCCCGATGCGATCTTGAAGGCCATGGCGACGTCACGGGCGAACACCGCCGCGTGCAGCCCGTACGGCACCGAGTTGGCCTCGGCGATGGCCTCGTCCACATCCTCGAAGGGGTAGAGGTTGACGGTCGGGCCGAACACCTCCTCGCGGTGCAGGGCGGCGTCTTTGGGTACGTTTTCGAGAATCGTGGGGGCAAGCAACGCCCCCTGGCGACCTCCCCCAATGAGCACGTGCGCGCCTTTCCCCCTGGCCTCCTCGATCCAGCGCTCCACCCGCCTGGCCTCCCCCTCGTTGATCATCGGCCCCATGTCGGTGGCTTCGTCCAGCTTGTCGCCGATGCGGTAGGCCCTGGTCAGCTCTACCATGCGGCTGCGGAATTCCTCGTAGACGCTGCCGTGCACGTAGATGCGCTGCACGCCGATGCAGTTCTGCCCGGCCGCCCAAAACGCCCCCGACACGCAGCTCTCCGCCGCCCAAGCGAGATCGGCGTCCCTCCACACAACAACCGGCGAGTTGGAGCCCAACTCCATGCCGATCTTTTTCAGGCCGGCGAGCTTGACGATGCGCTGCCCGGCCTCGACGCCGCCCGTGAAGGAGATCATCCGCGGCCGCGGGTCGGACACCAGCGCATCGCCGATCTCGCCGCCGAAGCCGGTGATGGTCTGCAGCACCTGCGGCGGCAGCCCCGCCTCCAGCAGCGCCTCGGTGAGCTTCAGGGCCGACAGGGGAGTGACGGTGGCGGGCTTCAAAATGACGCTGTTGCCGGCGGCGATGGCCGGCCCCAGCTTGTGCGCCACCAGGTTCAGGGGGTCGTTGAAGGGGGTGATGGCCACCACGATCCCGATGGGCTGCCGCTCCCAGAAGCCCCGCCGCCGCTCTCCCCCGGGGAAGGAATCGAAGGGGATGGTCTCCCCCAGCAGGCGCTTGGCCTCCTCGGCGGAGACGGTCAGGGTGTTGGTGCAGCGCCGCGCCTCCTTGCGCGCCTCGCGGATGGTCTTGGAGCCCTCCCGGGCGATGGTGCGGGCGAACTCCTCCAGGTTGTCGGCGACGATCTGCGCCGCCCGGTAGAGGATCTGCGCCCGCTGGAAGGTGGTCAGGGCGCGGCACACCCGGTACCCTTCCTCGGCCGCCGCCATGGCCGTCTCCACGTCCTCCCGGCTGGCGGCGGGGACGGTGTCGATCAGAGAGTTGTCGAAGGGGTCCCGGACCTCGATGCGGCGCTCGCGATCCACCCACTGGCCGGCAAGGAACATCTTCATCGCTGCCTCCTCCAGATGTGCAGCAGGTCGTTGAGCATGGCGTAGCCGGTGGGGCGCCGTCCGGCGCCGGGGCCGACGACGGTCACCTCCCCCAGCGCCGCGGTGGTGAAGGTGGCGGCGTTGGTGGCGCCGGTCACTCCGGCCAGCGGATGGGTGAGGGGCACGAGTTCCGGAGCCACTTGGGCGCGCACCTCCTCCCCCTCGCGCCACACCCGGCCGATGAGCTTGTACCGCTGCCCCTCGGCGCGGGCGCGGGCGATGTCCTCAGGGGTGACGCCGGTGATCCCCTGGCAGGGGCTGTCGGCGGGGGTGAGGTGCGCCCCGAACACCACGTTGGCCAGGATGGTCACCTTGGCCAGGGCGTCGTGGCCCAGCACGTCGGCGTCGGGGACCGCCTCGGCATACCCCAGCTGCTGCGCCTGGGCCAGCGCCTCGGCGTAGGGCAGCCCTTCTTCCATGCGGGTCAAGATGTAGTTGGTGGTACCGTTGAAAATCCCGGCCACCGCCTGGATGCCGCTGCCGGCCAGGCACTCCCGACGCAGGTTGAGCAGGGGGGTGCCGGCCATCACCGTGCCCTCGAAGAGGAACTCCACCCTCCGCTCGGCAGCGAGCGCCGCCAGCTCGTGGTAGTGCAGCGCCAGCGGTCCCTTGTTGGTGGTCACCACGTGCATCCCCCGCTCGAGGGCGGCGCGCAGGTGGCTGGTGGCCGGCTCGGCGGTCCGGATGTCGGTCCAGGTGGCCTCGCACAGCACGTCGGCGTCGGCCTGCCGGATCATGGTCAGGGCGTCGAGGTCGCAGCCGCCGGGCAAGCTGGCGAGGGAGACGCCGTGCGCAGCGGCCTCCAGGGCGGCGCCGAGGTCAATCCCGGCGGGGAGGTAGCAGCTCCCTTTCTGAGCGTCGGCGATGCCCACGGCTTGCCAGTCGAGCCCGTATTCGGCGGCCAGGAGCTGCCGCCTCTCCAGCAGCAGCTCGGCCAGGCCCTGGCCGACGACGCCGAATCCAACGAAGAGAATTCTCATGTGACCTCCTCACTCAGCCGAGTCTCGCCAGCGCCTGGTCGAGATCGGCGATGATGTCTGCCGGGTGCTCCGCCCCGACGCACAGCCGCACCATGGTGGGGGGGATGCCGGCCAGCTGGCGCCCCTCCTCGCCCTGCTGTTGGTGGGTGGAAATGGCCGGGATGGTGGCCACCGACTTCACCCGCCCCAGATCGGTGGCGCGCCAGATGCGCTGCAGCCCGTCGAAGAAACGCCGGGTGTCTGCGGCCGTTCCGCGGACGTTGAACGACAGGAGGTGGCCGAAGGCGGGGGTGCCCTCGTCCACCAGCTGCATGTAGCGGCTGGCCAGGGGGTGCAACGGGTGGAAGGGCAGCCCCAGGTAGTCCACCCGCTCCACCCGCGGGTGGGCGGCCAGGTGCTCCGCCACCGCCAGGGCGTTGGCCGACATGTGGGCCACTTTCACCCGCAACATGCGCAGTTCGTTCAAGAGCATGAACGCCGACAACGCCGACAGGCACGGCCCCGAGTCCCGAAACGGCCACAGCTTGAGCCAGGTGGCGTAGTCGGCGCGGGCTTCCTCGGGCAGGTGCCGGCTGGTGAGACCGTGGCGGGCGATGATCGCCCCGGCCACGGTGAAGCCCCCGGCTCCGGCGGTTTTGGTGAGAGAGTGAACCACGATGTCCGCGCCATGGGCCAACGGGCGAAGCAGAGCCGGAGTCGCGATGGTGGCGTCCACGATCAATGGGATGTCGAAGGTGTGGGCCAGCTCCGCCACCGCGACAACGTCGAAGCACGCCTGTTGGGGGTTGGAGGGCATCTCCGCGTACAGGAAGCGGGTGTCCTCGTCCACCAGAGGCTTCCATGCCTCCACGTCCCAGCTCTCCCGCACCCAGCGCACCCGTGCCCCCCGCTCGGCCATGCGCACGGAAAAGAGCTGGAAGGTGCCCCCGTACACCTGCGCCGCCGAGACGAAGTTGATGCGCCCCTCCCCCCGCAGGGCCAGCAATGGCTCCACCGCCTGCTTGATGGCCGCCATGCCGGAGGAGGTGACCAGCGCCGAGGCGTCAGCCGGGCAGCCGTAGCTCTCCAGCAGCGCCAGCGTTTCTTCCAGGTAGAACACGGTGGGGTTGTGGATGCGGGAGTAGCACCAGGTGGGGATGAGGTAGGCGAGCGCCGCCTCCATCTCGTCGCTGTCCCGGTAACCTTGCGAGGTGGATGGGAACACCGGCTCGATGATCCCCCCCTGGCCGCCGGCGAAGGCCTCCTCCATGGAGTACATGCCGTGTACGGCGATGGTGTCGAACTTGCAGGCCCGCAGGCGGGCCCGCTGGGCCCGCCGACGTACCAGGGCCCGATCGGCCTCCCGAACGTAGCGGGCAACTCCCTCGGGGTGGTTCGCGCTCACGGTGCGCCTCCTTCGTTCCCCCGGCCCCTTGGCCTTCTCGCCCCACCGCGGGGACACCCTGATCGTTGCGAATAAAGATAAGACAAAGAGTCGGCATTTCCAAGGGAAATCCAATAACAATGGTAAGAGGCGAAGATTTCTCGCTCGAATGCGGGCGCATTCTCAGTATTCTTCGACTCAGGCGGTTGTCACCGCTCCGTCACCGAAGGGGTTTCGCGCCCTCCGGGTCGAGGGCTTGCCGGAAGTCGGCGACGAGATCGTCGATGCGCTCTACGCCACAGGAGACCCGGATCATCCCGGGAGTGATTCCGGTGCGCGCTTTCACCTCGTCGGCTACGTCGGCGTGGGTCATGGCTGCCGGGTGCTCCACCAGGGTCTCGGTACCGCCCAGGCTGACGGCCAGGTGGGCCAGGCGGAAGCGATTCAACACCCGAAAGGCGGCAGCCTTGTCGGTGCCGTCCCCTACCTCGAAGGCCATCAGTGACCCGGGGCCAGAGCACTGGCGGACGAACAGCTCGTGCTGGGGGGAGCCCGGTTCCAGCAGTCCCGGGTAGAGCACCCGCCCCACCGCCGGGTGGTCGGCCAGCAATCGCGCCAGCTTTTCGGCGTTGGCCGCCTGGGCCTCCATGCGGATTTTTAGGGTCTCCAGGGAGCGCAGCATGAGCCAGGCGGTGAAAGGCTCCGCCATGGTTCCAAGGATGGTGCGGAAAGTCTTGATATGAGTCAGCAGATCCGCTCGCCCGAGCACCGCCCCGGCGATGAGGTCCGAGTGCCCGCCGATGAACTTGGTGGCCGAGTAGAGGGACAGGTCGGCCCCGCAGGCCACCGCGTTCTGCCACAGGGGCCCCAGGAAGGTGTTGTCCACCATGAGGATCGTTTCCCCCGGGGCAACCGCCCCTGCCTCCCCCTCGGCGCCCGGACGGGAAAGCTCCCCCTTCAGCGCCGCCGCGGCCGCAAGGTCCGTCATCAGGGTGGTGGGGTTGGCGGGGGTCTCCACGTACAGCACGCGGGCGTGCGCCAACTTGAGGGCGCGCACCCGCTCGGCAAATCCATCCCCGGCCTGCACCGGGATGGCGCGCATGCCGTAAGCGGGAAGGATATGGTTAAAAAAGAAATCCGTTCCCCCGTACACCGGGATCGAGTAGACGATCACATCACCCGGCACGCACAGGGCCAAAATCGTCGTGGAGATGGCCGCCATCCCCGAGGCAAAGCTGGCCGCCGCTTCGGCCCCCTCCCACACCCTTAGGCGGTCCTCCAGGATCTCCAGCACCGGGTTATTGAGCCGGGAGTAAATCAGCCCCTTGGGCTGGGTGGGCCCCCCGGGATCCAGCCCGTAGGCCTGGCGGAAGTACGACTCCCCCTCCTCGGCCGAGCGGAACACGAAGGTGGAAGTGAGGAACAGCGGGGGCTTGATGGCCCCCTCCGACCACTCGGGCACGTACCCGAACCCCATCATCAACGACTCGGGAGCCAGATGGCCAGGGTCTTTATCGTGCATGGACACTCCTCACCGCCGGCAGTGTGGAACGGGCCCAGCGCCGACGGTCACGGTATCCGCCGCCCGAGAGGCTGTCAAACCCGGGGATGCGGGACATCCGTGTCCGTGTCGGTGTCGCGGGGTGCGCGGGCCTCTGGCCCGCCCTCACGGTCGGTATGCTTTGCCCCGGCCGGAACGCTACCCGTGTCCGTGTCGGTGTCTGTGTTCGTCGCGGCGGGCGCCGGCGGGCCACTCCTTGACGGGGAGATCCTCAAGTGTGAGTGTCTCGAGCGCGCACCACCAGCACGGGGCAGGGGGCCAGACGCACGACCTTTTCCGCCACGCTGCCGAGGAGCAGCCGCTCGAGCCCGCTGCGCGGGGCGGTGGCAAGAACGATGAGGTCCGTGCCGGTCTCTTCGGCAAACGCCACGATCTCTCGCGCCGCCTTGCCCTCGCGCACGTGGGTGGTGACGGCGACCGCGGCGTCACCCAGATGGGTCAGCCGCCGCTGCATCTCGGCCTGGCAGCGGGTGCGGATTTCGGGATCGAGCTGCAACAACGAGGTGACGCCGGCGGCGTAGAAGGCCGGCATGACGGTCTCCTCGATGACGTGCAGGAGGTCCAATGAGGCCGTCCACCGCACCGCCAAATCCCGCGCAGCGGCGAGAGCTGCCTCGCTCGCAGTCGAAAAATCCAGCGGTAGCAGAATGCGCTCGATGGCTTCGAGGTGCTGACCCTCCGGCCGGGCGCGCACCGTCATCACCGGGCAGGGGGCGCCACGTACCACCTCGTTGGCTACCGAGCCCAGCAGCACGTGGGCCAGCCCCCGGCGACCGTGGGTCCCCATGACGATGAGATCGGCTCCGACTTCGTCCGCGTAGCCCAGGATGGCCTCGCCAGCGAAAGGCGCCCGGCGCTGCACCTGGAGGATGCGCAGGACCCCGTCGGCGTGCGGTGCGATGTCCTGGGCCAATGCCGAGGTGGCGGTTCGTCCCAAAAGGGCCTCCACCTCCTCCAGGTTAGGTAGGTGGTGGGCGGGGTTGTGGGGGTCCTCGGCGTGCAACACCACGGCGTGCAGCACGTGCAACTCGGCGCCGAAGGAACGAGCCACCAGCACCGCCAGCTCCAGGGCCTGCCTGGCGCACGGCGAGAAATCCGTGGGACACAACACCTTTTCCACTTTCATGGCGAGCTATCCTCCAGATCTCGAACCACGCTACGGCACCGCCCCCGCAGACGTCAAGGGCTGGAAAAGCGCGATCAGGAACGAGCGGGCCGCCTGGTACACCGCCCCGCCGTCGTCATCCCGTGGACCGGCCACGTTGAGTACCGCCGGCGCCACGATCGCCAGCCACCGGCGCACCCTCTTCACCTCGGTCGGCTCCGCCGGGTCGGCGATGAGGAGGGGACGGCGGTAGGCGCGTGCCAGCTTCGCCGTGAGGGCGGTGCCCCCGGCCAGCGGCGGGCGAGCCAGGATCAGGGTGGCGTCGCTGTCCCGCACGTTCCACTCGGTGCGCTGGCGATAGGCGGGCGAGGGGGTCTCTCGCAAGGGGTAACGGTCCGCAATGGGGCCGTCCTCGGCCCGCCGCCCGGCGGGGCACCACCCGCCGCAGGGGATTCCCAGCTCCAGCGCCACGTCCAGGGCCGCCCGGTCCACCCCGGTCTGACCGCCCGCAACGATCTTGCCCACCACGGCTGCAAGCATACGCGGACCCCCGCGCGGCCAGGGAACGCTGGAGTAGCATGTGGGATGCAGCGCCCGCCGGGGAACTTGCCCGCGGGGGGCGCTGGGCCGGGGTGGACCCGCCCCGCAATGGGGGGCGGCAGTGGCGGGCTCGAGGGTTCCCGGGCCGACGAGGAGGACGGAATGAGGGGCGAGCAAAGCACTCCGGGCGGGGCTTTCGTGCCTTTGCCCACCACCCCGGCGGAGCTGGCACGGCTCATCGATCATACCCTGCTGCTGCCGCAGGCCACGTCAACCGATATCACCCGGCTGTGCGCCGAGGCTCGCCAGCACGCCTTCTTCTCCGTGTGCGTCAATCCCGCCTGGGTGCCCCTGGCGGCAGCGGAGTTGGCCGGGAGTCCGGTCACTGTTTGCACGGTGGTGGGCTTCCCCCTAGGGGCCCAGGCCAGTGAGGTGAAGGCCTTCGAGGCCGAGCATGCCCTGAAAGCGGGCGCCCGGGAGATCGACATGGTCCTCCCCATTGGCCCCCTCAGGGCCGGGGATGAGGAGTGGGTGCGACGAGACATCGGCGGGGTGGTGCAGGCCTGCCGGGCGCATGGGGCGCTGTGCAAGGTGATCCTGGAGACTGCCCTGCTCACTGAGGAGGAGAAGGTGCGGGCGTGCCGGCTGGCGGTGCAGGCCGGGGCTGACTTCGTCAAGACCTCCACCGGTTTTGCCGGCGGCGGGGCCACTTCGGAGGACGTGGCGCTGATGTACCGGACCGTAGCCCCCGTCGGGGGGAGGGTGAAGGCCTCCGGCGGTATCCGCACCCTGGACGACCTCCTGCGCGTGGTGGCCGCCGGCGCCTCCCGCGTCGGCACCTCCTCAGGGGTGGCGATCATCGAGCAGGCCCGCCACCGCTTCGAGAAAAGGTAGGCTGGGCCGCGCCCGCCAGCAGAGGCGGCTCTCCACCGGCCTCGGCACCGGCACCCCGAACGGTTCGTATACTGTCAGTATGAGTTTCCGGCCTCGGCTGGTGGCCACGCTGCGGGCTGTGAAAGAGATCTTGGCGGTGGAGGGGGTCATGGTGGTAGGTTCGCAGGTGCCCAACCTGCTGCAGCCCCACGCCGCTGCCACCCTGGTGGTCTCTCGGGATGTGGACCTGGCGGTTCCTCTTGCCGTGCGCCACCAGGTGGTAGCTCGTCTGGGCACTTTGTCCCACCACTCCCGCTCCGCCCAGGAGCCTTCGGTGTGGGTGTCGCAAGAGGAGGAATTGCTGGAGGTGAATTTCGTTGGACTCGATCCCGCCATCCGGACGGCGGGCGAAACCTACGTGGCCGCCGATCCCCAGCTGCCGCTGCTGGTGTTTGGCCCCCTTTCCCTTCTGCGCAGCGGAGGGCTGGTCGAGGTCGAGGACGTGCGAGTGCCTGTGCCCCACCCGGCCGGATTGCTGGCGGAAAAACTACTCACGGACCGCAGCGGGGTGAAAGGGGAGCGAGACAAGCTGGTGGCGTTGGCGCTCCTGCTGATCATGGACGAGCGCAGCGTGGAAGAATTCATCGACCTCTACTCCAGCCTCGACGGCCAGGCCCGCCACGAAATCCGCGGCAATCTGGCGGAGCTCTCGCTGCTCCCGGCATTGCCGGGCATGCCCGACCCTCAGCCCCACCGCGCGAGCTTGGCCCGTCTGCTGCTGCTCCTCGAAGCCACCGAAAAACCACGGCATGAACGTTGAAAGGTTACAGGCCCGCGCCCGCGCTGTGCGGGCTCGCGCCGTCGTGCGCGCTTGGGAATTCAAGCAACGTACGCTGGCCGCCGGTGTCTGGGGACGCTTGGCCCGCCTTTTCGCCTTGGCCCAGGCGGTGTACGAGATCCCGTGCGGTACCGCTCAGGAGTTGATTGCCGCCGGCGCCGTGCCGGCCTCGGTGGGGTACGAACTCGACCCCCCCCACACTATTTTGATCCTGGATAGCGCCACCGCGAGTTCGCTGCCTGGGGCACGGGAGTTGCCCCTGAGGCCAGCACCTTTTCTCCTGGGGTCCCCATGTTTGGCGGTGGTGCTGTTTGACGGCGTGCCCCCCCCGTAGCGACGGTCAAGAGACCGACAGCCACCCATGCAGTCGACCCTTGATGGCCTGCTCCAGGGCGCGCCGCATGGCACTGACGTAGCGTAGGGCCGCGTCCATGGCCTCCGGGGCCAGGCTCCCCTCGGCCCCCGCCTCCAGGTAGGCCGCCTTCAGCTCCTGGTAGTGGCGCTGCACCTGTTCCGTCAGGCGCGCCACCTCCTTGGCGTCCAACCCCTCCCGGCGGGGGTCCACGGCTTCCAGCAGTTTTAGGGCCGATTAGCGAAACGCGGCGTCGAACCGAGCCAGGGCGCCGGCGGCCCCGGGCTCGGCGCGCGCCGCTGCAGCGTCGGCGGCCAGCTCCCGCACCGCCTCCCAGTACCGCACCACCCGCAGGATCTCCGGCAGCCGGCGGGCGCTCTCCGGCCCCATGCTCTGGCGGTTCAGGCGGGTGATGGACTCGGCAATGGCGTTCCCCAGTCGGGCGCTGGGGCGGGGATCGTGGGTCGGGGCAAACTCCCCGGTCAGCGCCCGGCGCGCCGCCTCCGCGGCCATTTCTCCAAAGCGCCGCACCTCCTGCTCCATGGCCTCCAGCGCCAGGGCCGGCACCGCCAGCACGTTGTCGTCCAGGTGCTGCGGGCGGGCCTCGTCCTCCTCGCCGCTGCGAAAGCGCCGCCCCAGCTCCCGCGCCAGGCGTGCGGAGAGGGGCCACATCAACACCACTCCCAGCAGGTTGAAGGTGGTGTGAAAAAGCGCCAGCTTGGCCGCCGGTGATGGGGGCAGGCCGAGGCCCTGGCGCAGGCCGGCGATGGCCGTCACCAGCCACGGCAGCAGCGCCAGTGCCACCACGGCGGTGGGCACGTTGAAGGCCACGTGCCCCGCAGCCGCCCGCTTGGCGTTGGGGGTGGCGCCGATGGTGGCCAGCCAGGCGGTCATGGTGGTCCCCACGTTGGCTCCGTAGAGCAGCCACAGCGCCTGGCCCAGGCTCACCGGGCCGGCGTTGACGAAGCCTATGGTGGCCATTCTGACGGCACTGGAGGACTGCACCAGGGCGGTCAGTAGCGCTCCCGAACCCAGGCCGCGCAGGCGGGTGCGGGTGGAAGAGGCCAGCACGCGCTCCAGCGCCGAGCCCGCCGCCAGCTTCAGACCCTCGGTCATCAACCTCATCCCCAGCAGGAACATGCCAACACCGCCCAAAAAGGCGGCGGTGGCCGCGGGGACACTCACGGTGCGCCTCGCGCGGTGATGCTAGCGGTGCGGTGGCGGCACGGCCGTTTCACTGGATGCGCTGCGCTGCTGCGAAGTAACATGGCAGGATCCAACGAGACCAATCCCGCCGCCACTCAGGCGTCGTGGGCCGGCCCCGGCCGGCGGGAGTACAGCAGCAGCCCGACGGTGGCGGCGGCGCCCATGGCCATCACTCCGGCGAAAAACAGCACCGGAGATGGCGGCAGCCCCGCCGCCTGGGGATCGGCGATGAAGCGCTGGTAGAGGAGCCCCCCCCACGGTCCCGAATAGAGGTTGCCCAGGAAGATCGAGAGGAAAGAGTACCCCAGATACACCGCCACCTGGTCGGGCGGGGCGATGCTGCCGCAGTACTGGAAGAAGCGAGCCGAGCAGGACATCTCCCCCAGCGACCAGATCACGATCCCCAGCGCCACCACCGCCGCCGCCGGGGACAGCGCCGGCAGCACCCACGAGCCGGTGGCCACCGCGGTGCCCACCAGCATGGCGGTGACCGTCTGCCAGCGCCGGGTGGCGTGGGAGACGGGGGCCTGCAGCAGCACGATGAGGAGCGAATCCAGGGCGATGAACACTTCGGGGTTGAGCCAACGCCCCAGCAGGCGCGAGAGCGGCACCACCCGGTCGATGGCTGCCTCGGCGGCGACGAGGTCCGAAAACGTCTCCAGATAGAGCGGCATGAAGCCGAAGAGGATGTTGATCATCCCCCAGAATCCCGAGAAGATCACCAGCAGGGCCACGAAGCGGCCGTTGCGGAGCACCCGGAGGATTTCCACGAACACTTGCCGCAGGGGTTTGCCCGCCGCCCGCTGGGCCACCGTCACTGGCTCGCGGAAGGCCAGGAGGGCCTGCAGCAGCATGAGGGCGCAGGCCCCCGCCGACACCCAGAAGACGTAGTGGAACTCGGCGCGGTTGCGCACCTGGGCGGCAATCACGGGCCCGAGCAGGCCGCCGGCGTTGATCATCATGTAGTAAAGGCCGAACCCCACCGTGCGCAGGGGGCCGTCCGCAGTGGTGCGGGTGATCGTTCCCGAGATGGTGGGCTTGATGATCGACCCACCCACGGCAATCAGGCCCAGGGCGCCGCAGATCAGCGGAAAGGAGGTGGCGGTGCCCAGCAACCAGTACCCGCCGGCGAGGGTGGCAAAGGCGACGATGAGCGCCGGCCGGTACCCGAAGCGGTCAGCCAGGGCACCGGCGAGCAGCGGCAGGAAGTACAGCGCCGCCGTGAAGATGCCGTACACGGTGCCGTACACTTCCGGCCGGATGCCGATGCGCTGCACCAGGTACAGCCCCAGCACCAGCACCATGCCGTAATAGGCCAACCGCTCGAACAGCTCCATGACCACGGCGGAGTACAGCGTGCCGGGCAGGCGGCGGTAGAGGGAGGGGCTCACTTCCCCCGCCCCCAGTGCCGGTGCCACACCTCCGGCAGAGCCGCCAGGGCCACCCGCTGCTGCTCCCCTCGGGCCAGGTCCCGGACGGTGACCTCCCCCGCCGCCAGCTCCTCCTCGCCGAGGATGGCGGCGGCGGCAAACCCTTCCCCGGCGGCGCGCTTCAAGGCCGCCCGCAGGGAGCGGCCGGTGACCTCCAGCTCCAAGGAGACCCCGCCCCGCACCCAGGCGCGGGCGTGAGGCAGGGCGTGACGGACGGCGGTCTCTCCCAAGGGAATCACATACAGCCGGGGGCGAGCCAGCACCGAGGTGCGGAAGCCTTCGGGCAGGATTTCCACCAGCCGGTCCTCTCCCACGGCAAAGCCGATCCCCGGCACCGCCGGCCCTCCCAAATCGGCGATGAGTCGGTCGTAACGGCCGCCTCCGCACACCACCGTGCCCGTCCCCAGCTGGGGCGACACCACCTCGAAGACGGTGCGCAGGTAGTAGTCGAGCCCCCGCACCAGGCGGGGGTTGCGGCGGAAGGGGATGGCCAGGCGGGCGAGCTGCTCCTCGACCTCTCCGACGTGCCGGCGGGAAGCTTGCGAAGCCACGCTGTCCATCGACGGGACAGCGGCGGCCAGCTCGCCGCAGCGGGGCACTTTGCAGTCCAGCACCCGCAGGGGGTTCTCCGCGAGGCGCCGCTGGCAGTCGCCGCACAGCTCCTGCCGGTGGGGGGCGAGGGTGTCGCGGATGGCCGACAGGTAGCGGGGACGGTCTTCGGGGTCCCCCAGGTTGTTGAGGTGCACCTCTAGATCCTTAAACCCCAGTCGCCCCAGAAACTCGTACAGGGCTGCCAGGACCTCGGCGTCGGCCAAGGGGCCATCGGCCCCCAAAAGCTCCAGACCGATCTGGGCGAACTGGCGGAAGCGGCCGCGCTGCATGCGTTCGTAGCGAAACATGGGGCCGATGTAATAGAGGCGCAGGGGCTGGGAGCGGTCGGCCAGGCCGTTCTCGATCCAAGCGCGGGCGACCGAGGCGGTACCCTCCGGGCGCAGGGTCAACGAGCGCCCCTTGCGGTCGGCGAAGGTGTACATCTCCTTGTGGACGATGTCGGTGGTTTCCCCCACCGAGCGCACGAACAGCTCCGTGGGCTCGAAGATGGGGGTGCGGATCTCCTCCGCCCCGAAGGCGCCGAAGACCTCCCGCGCCACCTCCTCCACCGCCTGCCACAGCCGGGTCTCGGGGGGCAGCAGGTCGCGCGTGCCGCGGGGGCGCTGGATCACAGGAGCTTTCCCCATTCTTCGGGGTCGGCCACCTCCCGCTCGCCCCCGTCCGCCAGGTAGCGCCCTTTCAGCTCCAGGTACACCGACACCCCCCGCCGCAGGTGGGCGAGCTCCTCCTCGCTCACCTCCCGCCGCACCCGAGCTGGCACCCCCGCCACCAGGGCGCGGGGCGGCACCTGCATGCCGGGCACCACCAGCGACCCTGCCGCCACCACAGCTTGCTCCCCGATCACCGCGCCGTTGAGCACCGTGGCGTGCATGCCGATCAGCGCTCCCCCCTCCACTCGGCACCCGTGCAGGATCGCCCCATGCCCCACCGTCACGTCCTCGCCCACCACGGTGGGGGAGTCGGGGGAGTCCACGTGGATGACCACCAGATCCTGAATGTTGCTGCGTGCCCCGATGCGGATGGCCTGCAGGTCCGCGCGCAGCACCGCTCCGTACCAGACGCTGACGTCGTCCCCGAGCTCCACGTCCCCCACCAGTACGGCGTTGGCCGCCACCCATACCCGCGCCCCGCAGCGCAGTGCCAGCCCCTGAAACGGCCGAACTCGCATACCACCTCCCCGCGGCTGGCCACCCTAGCATGCGTCGCACTACCCGGCAACGTGGTCCGGCGATGGCACACAAGTTGCCGCTAGTCGGTAACCTGTGAAAAACCTGCCGCACCTCTGTGGCCCAAACCTCGCTGGCTCCATGTGATGCGCATAAGCTTCGTTATTTCAATTTCTTAGCGACCCGTACTGATATCAGTGCACCTTGTATAACCCTATGCTTTAGACGGGGTTGGCGAGAAATCGACAGGGTTTTCCACAGAGTTTTCCGCAGCATCTGTGGAAACTTCACACGCTCTTCACGTCAGCCGGGCGAAAGTACTGGCCACCGAAGGACTACCGGGACGATGGTGTGCACAGCAGCTCCTCAGCGTGCCGTCGAGCCGCCGGGGTGGCGGGATGTCCCCCCAGCATGCGCACCAGCTCAGCTACTCGCTCCTCCCCCTCCACCGGCGACACCCGCGTCACCGTCCGCCCTCCCTCGGTGACCTTGCTCACCGCCAGGTGTGCGCTGGCGCGCGCCGCCACCTGGGGCAAATGGGTCACCACCAGCACCTGGTCCCGCTGCGCCACCTGGGCGAGGAGCCGGCCCAGTTCGTCGGCCACCCGGCCACCGATGCCGGCGTCCACCTCGTCAAACAGCAGCGTCGCTCCCCCCTCGCCCAGACGGTCACGCAGCACCGTGCGCATGGCCAGGTGGAGGCGGGACAGCTCCCCCCCGGAGGCAATGCGCGCCAGGGAGCGCGGCTCCTCGCCCGGGTTGGCGGAGAACAGCAGCTCCCCCTCGTCGAGGCCGTCCGCCGCCGGTCGCAGACGATGGCCATCCACCTCCAGTTCTCCGTCCTCGGCCAGGCGGGGCGTCAGACGCAGCTCCAGGGTCACCGCCGGCATCCCCAGCCTGGCCAGCACCTCCCGCATCCGCGCCGCCACTTCACGGGCGGCAACCGCGCGCCGGCGAGACAATGCCCCGGCGCGGGACACGAACTCCTGCGCCAGCTGCGCCTCGCGGTGGGACAGCTGCTGGATCTCGTCCTCCACCCCTTCCAGTTCCTCCCGCTCTCGGGCCAGGCGGGCGCGCTCCTCCAGCACCGCCGCCAGGCTCCCCCCGTACTTCCGCGCCAGCCGCTCCAGCGTGGCCAGGCGAGCTTCCACCGCATCCAGGCGAGCCGGGTCGTGGCGGACTTTCGAGGCCAGGGCCTCGATGACTCGCTCCGCCTCCTCGGCCAGCAGCCGGGCCTGCTCCAAGTCCGCCGCCGCCTCTTGGGTCGGCAGCCCCAGGGAAGCCAGCTCCGCCGCCGCCCGGGCCGCCCGGGCCAGCCCCGCCCCCCCCCCCTCCCCACCCAGCGCGGCTCGCACCCCCTGGACCAGTTCGCCGATGCGCTCGGCGTGCCGCAACAGGGCCCGCTCCTCCCGGAGCGCCTCGTCCTCGCCTGCCACCACCCGCGCCTGGTCGATCTCCCGGCAGTGCAGGTCGATGAGATCCAGCCGCTCCTGCCGGGCAGCCAGCGCCCGCCGATGGCGGTTCAGCTTGTCGCGAACCTCGCGCCACGCCGCAAAGGCATCTGCCACGGTGGCCTTCTGCTCCTCCAGGCCGCCCAGCAGATCCACCAGCTCCAGGTGCCGCGCCGGATCCGCCAGGGAGCGCTGGTCGTGCTGGCCGTGGATGACCAGCAGCTGGGCCGTCAGCCGTTGCAGTGCCCCGGCGCTCACCGGCGCATCGTTGACCCAGGCGCGGGAGCGTCCCGCCGCCGTCACCTCCCGGCGGAGCACCAGTTCGTCCCCCATGGGTATGCCCAGTTCCGCCCCGAGCTCACGCACTCTCGAGTTGGGGGGCAAACCCAGGCGCGCCTGCACCAGCAGCCGGTCGCAGCCGGCGCGCACCAACTCGGCGTCCGCCCGTTCCCCCTGCAGGAGCTTGAGGGAGTGCACCAGTAACGACTTGCCGGCCCCGGTTTCGCCGGTGACCGCCACCAGACCGGCGGGCAAGGTGAGCTCGACCCGATCGATGATGCCCAGGTTCTGCACCACGAGCTCGTGCAGCATAGTGGAGCGATGCTAGCCGGGTAGCGGGGAGGGGTCAATGAGTTCCCCCGCCGCCGCCAGACAGAGGTGGTCGGGCGAGAAGTGGGCGCGGATCGCCCTCCGCACTGCCGCCAGCGACGTCCCCAGCACCCGGGCGGGCAGCTCCTCGAGTTCGGTCAACGGCAGGTCGTAGCGCAGCGCCAGCGCCAGCTCCCGCGCCAGGCCAGCCGGGGTGGCCAGCGACACGCGGTAGGAGCCGGCGAAGGCCTGCCGCTGCTCCTCCAGCTCCTCCTCAGTGGGCCCCTCGGAGCAGTAACGCTCCAGCTCCTCGCGGGCTGCTCGCATCGCCCGCTCGAGGTGCAGCGGCGAGACGGAGAACGCCATCCCCCAGGGTCCGTCCAGCAGCCCCGCGCCGAAGAAGCGGGAGAACACGCCGTAGGTGAGGCCTTCCTGCTCCCGCAGCCGGCGACCCAGGCGCGAGGAGAGGGTGGAGTGCCCAAGCACGGCGTTGGCCAGTTGTGCCGCCAAGAAGTCCTCATCGCGCCGGCGCAACCCTCCGGGGTGCCCGAGCAACACATCCACGTTGGGCTTATCGGCCATGACGACGCGCGCCTCCGCCGGTGGCGAGGAGGTGGGCGGACGGCGCGGGAAGGTGGGGAGAGCGGCGCCACCGCGCCAGCCCTGCACCGCCAGGTCGATCACGGCCGCCACGTGGTCCCGGTCCACCTGGCCGACCACCGCAAGAACGAGCCCCCGCGGCCCGTACAGCTCGCGGTGCACCGCCACCAGCTCTGCGCGCCCGACCGACTCCAGGCTCCGGCGGCGTTCGTCGAAGGGCCGCATGGCCCATGGGTGGCCGGCCGGGTAGGTCAGCTGGGAAAACGCCTCCCAGGCCTGCTGGAAGGTCTCCTCACGGGACTGCTGTAGCTCCCCCAGGCGCTGCTGCCGGGCGATCTCCAGCTCCCCCTCGGGGAAGGATGGGGCGCGCAGCAGCTCCACCACCAGCTTGAGAAACCCCTCCAGCCGCCGGGACAGGCAGCGTCCGGAAAAGCTCACCTCCAGCGGGTTGAAGCTCTCGGAGGAGATGCCGAACTCGATACCCCGGTCTTCCAGGTAGCGGGCGATGGCCAGGCGGTTGCGGCTGGCCGTCCCCCGCTCCAGCATGTCGGGCACCAGGGAGGCGGCGGCCCACCCGCTGGCGGGCAGCATTCCGTGTCCGGCCAGCAGCGTCCCGTAGATGGTCACGGTGGGGTTGCCCCGCCGCGGCAGGATCACTACCCGGGCGCCTTCCTCGAAGAGCGTTTCACACACCCCCTCGAGGAGCGCGGTCCGGTACGTACAGGGCTGCGGAGCCACGGCGGGGGTGGCGCCCCTCCGGCCCGAGGTGCCATCGAGGGGCACGAACCAGCCCACAGTGAGGTTGTCATCCTCCAGCCGCCCCGCCGCCGCGCGAATCACATCGTCGTTGCTGACCCCGCGGATGCTGCGCAGGTAGTCGGTGTAAAAGCGCCAGTTGGCTGCCGCCACCGCCTCGGTGAGGGCCGCCGCCACCTGCCCCGGCGAGTCCCGGTGGTAGGCGGTGTGGGCCTCCACTTGGGTCCTGGCGCGGTTGAGCTCGGCCGCCGTCAACCCGCTGGCCGCGGTGCGGAGCTCCTCGCGCATGATCGCTTCAACCCGGGCGTGCTCCACCCCTGGCGCCAGCGTGGCGAAGAGCTGGAACAGGCCGGGATCGTGCAGCTGCCAGGCCACCGCCTGCACGTCGAGACAGAGGTTGGTCTCCACCAGGCGCTGGTACAGGCGAGAGGTAACCCCACCCCCCAGGGCATCGGCCAACACCGCCAGGGCGGGGGTGTCGGGGTGAGCGGCGGGGGGGACGTGCCAGGAGAGCCCCACCCACCCCACCTCTCCCCGCCGCCGGATCATGAACCGCCGTTCCCCCTGCTGGGGCGACTCCTGAGTGACCACGCGGGGAATGGGACGCCCGGCGCGGGGGAGCGGCCCAAAGTGGTGAGCGATGCGCCCTAACAGGGCTTTCCGGTCAAAGGCGCCGACCACCACCAGGGTGGCGTTGTCGGGGTAGTAGAAGGTGTCGTAGAAGGTCCGCAGGGTGGCGATGGTGGCGTGCTCCACGTCATGCCGCCAGCCGATGGTGGGATGCCGGTAGGGGTGCTCGCGGTAGGCGGTGGCGAAAGACTCCTTCAGCAGCACCTCGAAGGGGTCGTTCTCGCCCCGCTCCAGCTCGTTGCGTACCACCGTCAGTTCGGTGGCCAGATCTTGGTCCCGCAATAGCGCGCCGCGCATGCGGTCGGCCTCCACCGCGAGGGCCAGGTCCAGGTGTTCGACCGGCAGCGTCTCGTAGTAATTGGTGCGGTCCAGCCAGGTGGTGGCGTTGAACGCTGCTCCCACCCGCTCCATCACCCGGGCGATAGGCCGGCCGTTGTCGGCGTTGAAGTTGACCGACCCCTTGAAGAGCAGGTGCTCGAGCAGATGGGTGGCCCCGGTCTGCCCGCTCACCTCGTGGCGCGACCCCACGTGGTAGACCACGCACACCGTCACCACCGGGACGAAGCGGTTGGCCACCAGGAGCACCCGCAGGCCGTTGCTGACGAGTTCTAGCTCCTCCACTCCGCCACCCTTGTCCAGCGCCAGGAAATCCCGGGGAATTGCCGATCCCATGACCGCCTATGATACCCGCCATGATCGATCTGCGCTCCGACACCGTTACCCGTCCCACCCCCGAGATGCGCCGAGCCATGGCCGAAGCGGAGGTGGGGGATGACGTCTACGAGGAGGACCCCACCGTCCGCCGCCTCGAAGAGTTAGCTGCAGCCATACTGGAGCGGGAGGCGGCACTGTTCGTCCCCACCGGGACCATGGGCAACCAGATTGCCGTGCACCTGCACACCCACCCGGGCAGCGAGGTGATCCTGGAGGCCCGAGCCCACATCTTTAACTTCGAGATGGGGGCCATGGCGGTGTGGTCGGGGGCCTTACCCCGACCCGTGGCCACCGCCAACGGGCTCCTGGAGACGGCCCAGGTGGAGGCGGCCATCAACCCCCCCGTCACCTACCGAACCCCCACCCGGCTGCTGTGTTTGGAGAACACCCACAACCTGTGGTCCGGCCTCCCCATGGACGCCGTCCGCAGTCGCGCCCTCGCCGAGGTGGCGCACCGGCACGGCCTCAAGGTCCATCTCGATGGAGCCCGCATTTTCAACGCCGCCGCTGCCCTCTCCACCACCGCGGCGGCGCTGGCGCGCGGCTGCGACACGGTGATGTTCTGCCTGTCCAAGGGGCTGGCGGCGCCGGTGGGATCCCTGCTGGTGGGTGACGCCGACCTGGTGGCTGAGGCGCGCCGGGTGCGCAAGCTGTTCGGGGGAGGGATGCGGCAGGTGGGGGTGCTGGCGGCGGCCGGCATCGTGGCCCTCACCCGCATGGTGGAGCGCCTCCCCGAGGACCACATCCGTGCCCGTCGCCTGGCCGAAGGAATCGCCGAGCTCCCTGGGGTGGAGCTGGACCCCGCAGGAGTGCGCACCAACATCGTGGTGGCCACTCTCACGGCACCGACCCACCCGGAACTGCCGCCGGCCGCCGCCTTCGTGGCCGGAATGAGGGAGCGCGGGGTTCTGTGCGGAGCCTTCGGTCCCCGGCAGGTGCGCCTGGTCACCCACTACGAGATCGGCGACGCGGAGGTGGAGGCGGCCCTGGCGGCGGCCGCCAGGGTCCTACCGAGCTGACGGCCCCTCCCCCCAGTCGCGCACGAAGGCCCGCTGTTCGGCCGTTTCCGGAGAGGTCCTCCCCCCGTTGGGTGTTCCCTCCCGCCAGGCGGCAATGCGGGCCAGGGCCTCCCGCGGCGACAGGCCGTGGCGCACCAGCCAGCATCCCACCACCGTGCCGGTGCGCCCTACCCCGCCGTAGCAGTGCACGTATACCCCCCGCCCGGCCTCCAGGGCGGCGTCGATGGCATCCAGGGTGGCGGCCATCTCCTCCGGCTCGGGGACGTGCATGTCGGGGATGGGAAAGCGCCGGTGCTCCGTCCCGGGGGGGAGCCAAGGGGCGTACGGCTTAAGGCCGTACTCCCCCGGCTCGGTGAGGTCCACGAACACCTCAATACCCGCTCGAGTGAAGGCGGCCAGCTGGCGGCGGCCTTGGTCTTCTCGCCAGTGGCCCGGGTACTCCCCGGCCGCCAGACGGCCGGGGATGACCCAGTAGGAGTCGGGGACCAGCCGGTGCAGCTGGTCCCCGCCGCTGTTGGCAAGGGGAATGGACATGCTTCTACGCTGCCTGCTCCCCCGGCGCCGGCCGGTCGGTGGCGGCCCGCACCATGGCGTACACCGTCGTCGCCACCCCCGCCACGAAGATCACCAGGAACAGGGCAATGAGCCCCCAGGGGGCGGTAGTGACGAGCTCCTCAGCGGCGCGGGCGGGTGCCAGGTACACCTCCCGCACCTGGTGGCGGGTGATCACCATCACCGCCGTGGCCGCCATCACCAGCTCCAGGGCCCGCCGCGCCTTGCCGCTCTGGGCCAGGGGGTCGTGCACCTGGGCCAGGAACACCAGTAGTAGGACCCCCGCCAGGATCCCCAGGGTGAGGGGGATCATGGCCGCCGGCCCCGACCGCATGAATCCTTTCAGCACCTCCTCGGGCAGGGCGAAGAGCAGCCAGAACCCGTCGATGAGCTGCAGCAGGGTGGCGTAGAGGGCGAACTTCACGCCAAAGCGCGCCATGCCGTCCAGTTCGCTGCGTTCGGCCGCCGCCACCCCCGTGCCCGCTCGCCGCACCGCCACCCACGCCACCATCGCCCCCACCATGGCCAGGGCGGCCAGCAGGAAGTGGAGAAAGCGGGGGATGAGAGTGGGGTCGGCCAGGGCGCCGGCCAGGCCCGCTGCCGCTGCCTCCCACCGCTGGGGCTGCATGTGCAGGAGGTTGACCACCACCTGGATGAGCGTCACCAGGAGAAAGCAGACGGCCTGCAGCACCAGCCAGTGGCGCACCCCCTCGCCGCGGGCCAGCCGCCACTTGGCCAGGTAGTTGAGGTAATACCCCACCATTAACAGCCCCAGCAGCCCCAGCCACCACCACGGTACCAACAGGGCGGCGGTGTAGAAGAAGCGCCCCAGTACCACCTGCACGAACAGCAGCGGCGCGATGCCGAAGGTGATGGACAGGGGGATCGCCCAGGTGTTGACCTGCAGCAGCAACTCGACGATGCGGCGGCGGTCGGCTTTCGCCGCGCCCGCCCAGGCGGCGATGAACGACCCGCCCAGCACCGCATTGACCAGCAAAATGTGAATGAGAAAGGTGACTACCCAGAGGACATGGTACAGCCACAGCGGCCCGGGCACCGGCATGGGGTCCAGGGCGGGGATCAACTCGTTACCGGCCATGACGCACCTCCGCAACGTGAGCTGGCACCAGCGTGGTCAGGTACACCCCCAGGGCCCGGCGCTCCTCCTCCGTGCCCACGAAGGGGGGCATCGTCGGGTAATCCAGGGTGGTGGTGTCGGGCAACGCCCCGCCCGCGTAGGCGTCTCCTTGCTCGTGCATGATCTCCAGGATCATGTCCACCATGGCGGCGTCCGCCGAGGCGAGCAGCCGGCGGATGGAGAGGTACCCGTCCAGGGTGTGGCAGGAGGCGCACTGGGCGCGGAAGACCGCCCGGCCTTTGCCCTCCAGGGAGCCGTCGTCCTCCCGTGCCGCCCAGCGGGCGTGGGTGAGGATCCCCTCCTGGTTGTGCCGTTCGATGTCGCTGACCAGCACCCCGTTGGAAAACATGTGGTCGCGGATGATATAGGGCTTGCGCGCCCCCTCCCGCAGCCGCTCGTAGCCGCCGAAGAAGGCGAAGGCGGCAATCAGCGCCACCGCCGTCACCGGCCAGCGCTGCAGCCGCGGCGCCAGCAGGGCGAAGAGGACCAACACCAAGTAGGCCGCCAGAGCCCACAGCAGGAAACTACGGGTGGCCGCCAGAGCAGCGAGCTTGGGGGCGTCGCCCAAAAAGAGCGCCCGGATGGGATCGGGCAGCGCCACCTCCCACCAGCGATAGCCGCCGTACGCCACCAGGATGCCCACCACCTGGAAGATGGCCATCAGTCGCACCAGCCGCCCGCGGGCCTCGCCGTTTTGCTCCCGCAACGCCGCGAACGCCATGTACGCCCCCGCCAGGAAGAAGCAGATGCCGGTGCGCATCACCAGGCCGGGGACGTAGGTGGGGTTCAGGAAGCCGTCCCAGAAGGCCTTGGTTTCGAGCCAGCGGCCCGGCGTGAGCATGTAGGAGATGATCCCCTGGATCACCACCAGCGACATGAAAGCGGCGAAGGCGTACAGCCAGATGAGCAGCAGGTGGGTGCGCGGCCGCACCTTGTTCCAGGTGGCCACGTAGGCGACTGCGGTGGCCACCTCGAGAATGAAGAACACCCACTCGATCGCCCATCCCCACACGAAGGTGCGGATCAGCGCCGAGGTGGCCGTGGGGTGGATGAGTCCGATGGTGAACCAGATCCCTACCCCGGTAATGGCCCCGAACACCGTCGAGACGAGGATCAGAATCCACGAGCTGCGGTAGGCCAGCTGCCGCAGCGCTGCGTCCTTGCGCCGCACCGCGAGCGTCTCCACCAACGCCATGGCGATCCCGCCACCCACGGCGAAGTGGGAGACCAGCACGTGGGCGATGGCCACGATGCCGATCAGGACCCCGCCGCCAAACGCCAGATGCCAGATGGGGTAGTCCATACCTCACCCTCCTTTCTTCCCATCCCAGTATTATCAGGAATTTGAAAAAGTGAAGCCCCGGCCCAGGGGGGGCCGGGGCTGGCCAGCACTGCCGGTGACCGGGGCTAGGGCCGCGGCGCCGGCACGGGTAGGGGCTGGCGCTCCACCCGGCGAGCAGGAGCCGGGCGAGCCGCCGGCCGCGGCTGATTGAAATAGGACGTATCAGCTTGGGGCGCAAAGATCTGCAGCAGCGAGCGGTAGGCCTCCAGGCTGAATAGCGCGCCGGCCGCCTGCACCGTGGTGGCTGCCTGGGCGCCCAGCAAATACGGCCGAAGATCGACTTCCGGCACCTTGGTGCCGAACTCGCGGTTGATGGTCTTGATCATCTCGTTGGCGACGATGGCGTACCCCAGGCTTTGCGGATGTACGCCGTCGTAGGAGAAAAGGCCGCCGGTGAGGAACTCGGGGGTCAGCCTGACGCCGCCCACCTGATAGCCGTTGCGCACCACCCCGGCAAAGAAGGCATTGGCATCGAAAACCTTGGCCCCCACCTGGGCGGCCACAGCGGCGATGATGGAGTTGAGCTCGGCGGTGCGCACCCTTATGGCGGCCACCTCGGCGGCCCGCAAGATCACGCCGGCCTGCAGCCCGGTGGCGGTGACTGCACCCTCCGGCAGCGGTGGCTTGCCCGACCCGGGCACCCCGAACCCCTGGGCAATCAGGCTGGACGCCGACAGAGTGAGATAGTCGGCGTCGGTGAGGGGTCCGTTCTCACCCAGCAGATACACCTTCTGCCCCTGGGGCCCGAACACGTAAGGCTTGACCGTGGTCACGAAGGGGATGGAGGCCACGTCGGGGATGTTGGCCACCATCATCCTGGCGGACGGCGCCCCTTGCTTGAGCACCCCCAACAGGGCGGTGTACTGGGCCTGGAACACCTCCTTGCGGGTTAAAGTGATGTCATCCACCGCCACGCCCGTCAAGGCCGCCCCCAGCACGTCGTTGTTGCCGATCCAGACGGTGTAGAAGGTGCCGGGCAGCGCCACCGCCTGGGCCACCGCCGGCGCCGGCGTGGTGGTGCCGGGAAACACGGGGAAGCGCAGGACGATGTCGTACATGATGGTGTTGGGATCGATGATGCCCCGCTGCAGCTTGGTAATGTCACCGGTCTTGGTGAGCAGATCGCCGGTCTTCGCCCCGGGGATTCCCAGGTTGCCGTACATCCCGGAGTACGTGGCGTTGATGGGCTGGCCCGAGCCGGACTTGGGGGCAATGGTGGGCACGATCATGCCGCCGGAAACCGCCAGCGACTTCAGCTCCTGCACCGCGGGGATGCCCGGGTCGGACACCAGGGGCTGCTGGAAGATGGTCGGGGGCACACCCAGCTGGCGAGCGAGGATGGCGGGGTAAGAGTGGGCCTGGTAGGACTGCGCCAACCCGCCCGAAGCGTAGCCGGCAGTGAGGCTGTCTCCCAGCGCCACGTAATACCCGGACTGCACCTGGGCGACTGCCGGCCCGCTGCCGACCGCCAGGAGCAGGGCCAGGGCCACCCATGGGGTTGTACGTGCAATTCTCATGGTCGCCTCCTAGAAGGTGTAGCTCAGGGAGAAGCCCAAAAGCTCCGCCCTGCTCTTGTAGGTGCCGTTAAATTGGTCCCATGACTTGCCCTTGGTGGAGCGGTCGAGGAACATGAGGTGGAGGAATCCCACGTCCAGGCGGAGAGAGTCGGCCAGCTGGTAGGAAGCCCCGACCGACACCCCGCGGCGGCTGGCGTCGGGCAGCAGCGGCGAGACCATCTCCACCGGCACGGGTGTCTCGTCGTACAGCGCTCCCAGCTGAAAGGCCAGCTTGTCATTGGCCTTCATCTCGAACCCCAGGCGGTACGAGCTCGAGTCGTCGTAGTTTTCCGGGCGCACCTGGGAGAACTGGGGGTAGTCAGGGAACACCATGGGGAAGGTGTCGAAGCTGGACCAACCGATACGCACCCAGTTGAACTCCACCCCCATCCGCTCATCCCGCCAGGCCAGGCCCACCCGGGACTCGGCCGGGAAGGTGATCTCGCTGGTCACTTTGGGGGTCGAATTGAAGGGCAACATCCCCGCCACGATGGAGTCGAAGTCCTGCTGACCCGTGCGGATTTGCGTGAACTTGGCCTGGCCCTCGGCGTCCAGCTCGACGCGCGACCGGTACGACACCCCCAAAGAGAACCCTCCCCCCAGCTTCCACAGCAGCGCCGCGTTCCATCCCCACGCCTGTTCGTTGGAGGCCGCGATGTTGAGGCTGGCCACATCGGTCATCACCTGGGTGTAGGGGTTGATCGCTCCGATGGCCCGCCACATGTCGAGATCCACCAGAAACAGGTTCGCCCCCACCGCCACCGCCAGGTTGTTCCCCAGTCGGTAAGCGAAGTTGGGGTTGATGTTGTATACCTCCAGGTCAATGCGGCGGCTGACGTAGCGCCCCGCCCAGTTGTCCGGCCACGTCGTGCCCAGGCCGAAGGGAGCGTAGACCCCTAGGCCCCAGCCGGCCCGCTCCCGCAGCTTGCCGGTGGCGTAGATGTGAGAGGGATAGAAGATGCGGCTGTCCATCTCCGCCATGTACCCCCTGCCGGGGTAGGGGCTATCCCCGTACACCTTGGAGTCGAACGAGATGCCGTAGACCCCGGCGGTGACGCTGGTGCCCTCGAGAAACGCCAGCCCCGCCGGGTTGTAATACACCGCCGTGGGGTTGTCGGCCGTCGCTGCGAAGGCGCCGCCCAGAGCCACTGCCCGGGCGCCGTGCTCGTAGAGCGAGAAACCGGCCCCCCACGCCAGAGCCGGGGCCAACGCCACGACCCCGGCGAGTATTAGAAAGCGTCTCATACGTGTTCCTCCTTCCCTTCCTCCGGCCCTCTAGCGGCCACGCGGGCTTCTCTTTTTGCAACTGTACAAGCCCGTTCCACGCCCGTCAATGCCGGAAGAGCTCGCCAGCAGCTACGCGAAACCTGGCCCACCGCCCAGCGGCCCCGGTCCCTGGAGGAGATGGTGCAGCCGGGGAGATACGGCAGCTGGAGCGCCCATCACCATTCCCGGATCGTGGGAACTGGAATAGTGGGGGAGGGCCACGCGTTAGAGGTTTGAAGCATGACTAATCGCGCAAGTCCCAGCGGCGGCTTCCTGCGGCGCCGGGAGCGGAATTCGCCTTCGCTTCCTTTCTACTCTCTCCCTCTCGCTTTGAGCTGAGACACCAGGGACGTCCCCTCAAGCTGGAGCCACGGGTCCTGGAGCTGCTGGTGTACCTGGTGCGCCACCGCCAGCGGGTGGTGGGCAAGGCGGTGACTCTGGCAGGAGCGGCGCTCCTTCTGGCGGGCCTGGGGGTGTCGGCCAGCTTCTTCTGGCGCAGCGGGAACGCCGCTTCAGCGCGGCCCATCACGCTGGTGATTCCGCCGTTCCTGGTGGCCGGGGGAGACACCGAGCTGGAAATTGCCGCCTCCACCCTGCGCCACTTCCTGCTGCGCCGCCTCCAGGAGGATCACCACCTCAGGGTGCTGGAGGGTGAACCGGAGGAGCCCCCGGGGGGCCGGTGGGGCAGCGCGGTGCTGGCCGAACCTCCCCATGTCCTGGCGGGCACGGTCAACACCGGGCGAACCGCCTGGGGGGTGGTGGAACTCAAGGTGTATCAGCGGCAGGACAACGCCCCTCCCTTGATGTCGCCAGTGGGGGTGTACGACTTCCCCCTTCTGGGGCGGGCCACCGGGCTGGCCGCCTTCGTGGAGCGCCGGGACCCCATCGTGGCCGCGGCCTACCATGACATCACGACGGTGCTGGCCTCGCACCCTGCCTCCCTGGTGCGCGGGGTGGACCGGGACGCCCTGCACCTCCTGCTCCTCGCCCATGACCACCTGCAGCGGGGGGGAGGGGAGGTGGAAACCGCCCAGCGCCTGCTGGAGCAAGTGCTGGAGCGCGAACCCACCCGCGCCCAGGGGTGGATCACCTACGCCTGGACGCTGTACTCCCTCGGTTCCTTTTCTGGGCGGGGAGGCAACCACTACCGCCTGGCGCTGGCCGCCGCCGAGCGAGCCCGCACCCTCAAGCCCCGGGCCCACCAACCCTACGTCATTACCGCCCTGGCCGAGGTGGAAACCGGTCACGCCGAGGTCGCCTACGCTCACCTCCTGGAGGACCTCAAACGCCTGCCCGAGGAGCCGGCCCTGCACTACTTCGCCTCCTATGTGTTGCGCTACGCCGGCATGCTCTCCGCCTCCCGGCAAGCGCTGCAACGGGCCCTGCAGCTCGACCCCCTGGTGATGGCGCGGAACGGGGGCGCTCCCAATACTTTCCTCTATTTGCATGAGATGGAGAGGTTCGTGGCCTCGCTGCCGGGCCTGCCCACCCCCTTGAACCTCTTCTATCAGGGGTTCGCAGGGTTTCTGACGGGCGAGGAGGCTGCCCACCGGGCGGCCCTGCGGCAGGCCTTCCAGCTTTCCACCTCCGATCAGTTCAGCCGCCTGGCCGCCGCCCTGCTGGCGCTGGAGGAGGAACGCCGGGAGGACGCCCTCACGGTGCTGCGCCAGCTGCAGCTGGAGCGCCGCGCCCTGGACGCCAGGGACGGGGAGTTCACTTTCAAGATCGCGCAGCTGGCCGCCCTCGCCGGAGAAGGTGATTTCGCCCTGGAGTGTCTGCGGGAAGCCGTCGAGCAGGGGTTCTTCTGCCCCCCCTGCCTTGCTGACCCCACCCTCCGCTCCCTCCACCCCCGCTCCACCGTTCGCGCTCTCCTGGCCGCCGCCGCCGAGCGCCAGAAGGCCTTCGCCGCCCGTTTCGGGCTTCCCATCACCGACATGGATCGGGCCGCTCCCCCCGCCACCTGAGCCGGGATGCCGGGCTGCCCGGCCGGGCCGAGGCCACCCACCGCAGCCGCCACCCCCGCTCAACCGCCCGGTGGCCTTGTCACCGGGCTCTCTCGTCATCCTTTCGAGACACCAGTAGAAGTTCCTGAAGGGTCACTCGTTGGGAATTCCATCAGGATTTCCTCACAGCTTTCTCTCCTCCCCTCGGGGCACCCTCGCCCCTCCGTCTGCCCCCCGAAAGGACCCCACCGCTGCCCAGCCCTAGTGTGGGCCCATGCTCAGCGCACCCCACCGCCTCGTCGCCCCCGAGGCCCCGGTCTGCGGTGGAGCGGCTGCGGCCACCCGCCTCTTCCAGTGGTGGGCGAGAGGGCTGCTGACAAGCGCCATCTTCACCGGTGCCCCACACCATCTCCCGGCCCAGCAGACTCCCATCCTCGTCGATCTCTCCAGCTACCGGGTCGAGGCCAGGCTGGGGAAGGCAACGCTTTCAGTAGGCAACCTCCAGTTCGGTGGCCATCGTCTGGTGGCGCAGGGGTTTTCCGCCCGCGGTTTGGCCGCTTCGGTCGCCATCGCCCGCGGCGTGAGCGTGGAGCTGGCGGCCACCGGCGGCTCCTCCTCGGTGGGGTGGAGCGACCTGGTGAGCCTGTCCGAGCGACAGCACCAGATGCGCAGTGCCACGCTCCAACTGGAGTTCCTCCCCAGCGTCCCGGGGGCGACGCGGCTGACCCTCACCTGGCTGGATGGGTCGCTGCTGCCCCGCTCGGACTTCAATCGCGGCGCGGTGGTGGCGGCGGAGCGCAGCTGGGGTGGCGGCGCCCAGCTCCACCTGGCGCTGCCCTCCGGTCGGCTGGGGCTGGAGGCCGGGTGGGCGCGCATGCGCCTGGACGGGGGCTTCGACGCCGAGCTGGAGGAAGGCCTCGCGGTGGAGCCGGTAGCCTCCTCCACCTCCAGCGGGCACTACGCCGAGCTGCAGGCCACTCTCCTCGAGGGGCGGCTGGGCGAGCACGCCCAGGGCGCCCAGCGGCTGGCCCTGCAGCACCAGCGGGTGGACCCCCTGTACCGTTCGGTGGCCGCCTCCACCCAGGCGGACGTGGACCAGCGGGCGGGGCAGCTCATCGCCCAGCTGGGCAGCGTTACCGTGCAGGGGTCGTGGGAGCGCACCGTGGACAACAAGCGCCTTCCCACCGTGCTGGGCTCCCACGGAGAGCGGCAAGGGGTAAACCTGGCACTCCCGCTGCCGCAGCTCCTGTCCACGTCCTGGCTGCCGTCGCTGCAGGCGGGGTGGGACCGCAGCCGCACTAGGGGCCTGGCCCGCGATGGCGCCCTCTTCCCCCCCGACACAGTGCCCGACCTGGACACCACTTCGCGCAGCGCCTCGCTGGACTGGGGGGTGGGCGCCTGGCAGGTGGGCTACCGCTGGAGCCGGTCGCTGGCGGACAACCGCAACCCGGCGCAGGCGCAGGTCGATCTGGAGCCCACCTCGCAACGAATCGCCGTGGCCCGAGTCCTGGGTCAGCGGGTGAACGTGAGCCTGGACGCCTCCCGGGAAGAGACGCGGGAGCTTGGATCCGGGTAGCAGGACCGCAACCACCGCCTGGGGCTGGCCACCTCCCTGCGCCTCGGTGAGGCCCTGGGGTGCAGCGTCAACCTCTCCCACAGCACCCGTCGCTCCCTGCCCGACCGGGTGGAGAACACCGGCACCGACGGGGATGTACAGCTTTCCTACCGCTTCTCCCTGGGGGTGTCGGTGAGCCTTGCGCCATGAGGTGCGCCATGCGATTCCTCCCTGTCCTCTCCCTGCTGCTGGCGGCTGCCGCGCCCTCCCCGGCGCAGATCCTGCGCACCCCTACCGGGGTCAACGTGCCGAGCCAGGGGGCCAGCGTCGTGTTCATCAGCTACGGGCGGCTGCGGCCGGATCAGTTCTCGGTGGAAGCCGAGTGGTGTCCGCAGGCCGTCCAGACTACCCCCGACCTGGGGCTGCGTTGCCTTCCGGCCAGCAGCTGGGGCCGCCTGCCGGCCCGGCACGACCTCTCCCGCGCCTCGGGGCAGCAGGGATTCACCGACATCATGTCCATCCCGGCGAGCCTGGCGCGCCGCGCCTGGCAGGCCGCCCGGCGATACGGGCTGCGGCAGTTCTACTACGTGCGCCGGTTCTCCTGCCCCCTCGGGCTGCCCGACGAGTGCGTGGTGGTCACCTGCCGGCTGGCCGGCGGCACGCTCGGCACCCCCTTCGCCATCACCGAGGTCACCCTGCGTTTTGCCAGCCCTGCGCCGGTGCTGGTGGTGGCCCCGGGGCCACACCGCCGGCGATCAGCGCCGAGCTGCGCTACACCGGCAGCGGGGTGCTGCGGGGGCGCTGGGAGGTGGTGCAGCCGGGCGATCTTCCGCCCACCGCCGAGGACCTCCTGCCGGAGGGCTCGCTGCCCCCCGAGCTGCGGGGGCTGACCCGCCGTTACACCGAGGTGGGGCGCTTCCAGGTCACCCTCCCCCCCGGGGTCGCGGCTACCCTGGAAGGGCCGGACCCCCGTCGGCTCCCCACCCAGCGGGAGGGCCAGTACCTCCTCCTGCTCAAGCTGGAGGCTTCCCGCGACGTCGGAGGGGATCTGGACATGGCCACCGTCGGGGAAAGCGGCGGGCTTGTCGCCACCGGCGCCGCGGCCGGGTTTTCCGTTCCCCCCCTGCGCTACGCCGTGGGGAAGGGCAGCGCCCCCACCCAGGCCGCCGTCTTGGCCCTGGTGCAACCCCTCGAGCCCCCCGGCGGCGGCCGCCTCCCCAGCACCCGGGCGGTCTTCAGCTGGTGGGAGGCTCCGGGGGTGGCCTTTGTCCGGCTGGAGGTGCAGGACGACCATGGCCAGACCCTGCTCACCGCCTTCATGCCCCGCGGAGTGGGGGCCTACCAGCTCCCCCCCTTCGTGGCCTCGCCCTCGCCGGCCTCCCCTCTGCGTTGGCGGGTGGCGCCCCTGGATCAGGGTGGCGACGAGCTGGAGCGCAGTCCGTGGAGGAGCTTTTCGCTGGAGGATGCACCGTGATGTCTCTCACCCCTCGGTCCAGCGACCGATTTTGCCAACCCGCCGCCTGCGGGCGGCTCGAACCAGCGAAAGGAGAGTGTGCCATGTCACGTCAACCCTCATCCGTCGCCCAACTGGCCGCAGCGGTGGCGGCGGCCGCTCTGGTGCTGGCCCCCTGGGCCGCCACCATCGCCCAGGCGGCCCGGGGCCGGGCGATGGCCGAGGTCAATGCCGTTTCGAAGCAGTTCGAGGCCTTGAGCACCAACCTGCAGCGGGCGGTCGCCAAGACCGGCGCCCTGCCGCCGCAGCTCCCCTCAAGCACCGCTCACCACGAGTTCGGTCTTTTGGGGGTCGAGCCGGTGTCGGCAATCGAGCCGACCACCACCGCGATTATCGTCGGCGCACTGGTGGCCGCTGCGGTGGTGATCATTGCGGCGTACGCCGAAGCCAAGGCCGAGGACTTCAAGGACCGCGAGGAGAAGAAGGACACCCGCTCCGACTTCAAGAAATGCACCGACAAGGCCGACGCCAAGGCCGACAGCTGCAAGCGGGCGGCCCGCGGCGACTGGTTCAAGATCGGCGTCTGCAACGCCCAGTGGGCCGCCGACACTGCGGTCTGCTGGACCTTCCCCCAGTGAGTCTTGAACACGGGATGAGCAGCGGCCGGCGGCGGGCGAACCCTCCGCCGGCCCCTTCGCTCTCGGGGTTCGCCGCCGGAGCCGATGAGCGCCGACACCGAGGCCGCTGGTCAACGCTTCTCCTGCTCCTGTTGGCGGCCCTCGCCCTGGTCCGTTCCCCGCTGCGCCTGTGCCTGGTGATGTCCGCCTCCATGGAGCCCACCCTGCGCCCCGGCGACGTGGCGGTGGTGCTGGCGCGCCCCCCCTTTCTCGCGCCGGTTCGCCGGGGTCGGGTGGTGCTGGCCTCTCTGCCTCCTCACCTGGTGAGCGGCTCCGGGGTGCCCCCCGGGCGGCGCGTCCTCAAGCGGGTGGCGGAGGTGCAGGGCGACCTCCTGGAGGGCCGGGGAGAGTTGGGCCTGTCCCGCAACGGCACGACCGTCCCTTCTCGCTCCGCCTCCACCTCCTCCGGCATTTTCAAGATTGTCGCCGGCTGGGTGGTGCAGCACCTAAAGGGGGCCTCGTGGTGGCACGGGGCTCCCCACCGCGCCTGGCTGGAGCCCGCCGATGACCCCTTCCTCGCCCGTCTGCTCCGCCTGCCCCCGCCGCAGCGCGGCGCACCGGCCGACCACTTGGAGCCCCCGGCAGGCCCGAGGGATGGCGCCGGTGCGGCAGCCCTGACGGAGAAGCGCCCCCTCGGGGAGGGGGCAGAGAGCAAGGAGAGGGGGAAAACCATTGACACTATGCCATCACGACCAACGGAACACTGTGCGCTGGATCACACCGCAAAGCGGCGCAAGACGACGAGGGTGCGGTCGTCGTGGAGCGGCGCATCGCCGGTGAAGGCGGCCACCTCAGCAAACACCCCCGCTACCAGTGCGGACAGGGGCAACTGGCGATGGGCAGAGAGGTATGCGGCCAGCCGTTGCACCCCGAACTCCTCGTCCCCCCCGGCCGCCGGCGCCTCGGAGAAGCCGTCGGTGTAGGCTACCAGCAGGGCGCCCGGTGGCAGGACCGCCTGGCGAGCCCTGAAGGTGGACCCCGGCACCAGCCCCAGCGGCGGGCCCGTGGAGCCGAGGGTGCGCACCTCTCCCTCCTGGGACACCACGATCACCGGGTTGTGCCCCGCCGAGACGTAGTTCAGCTCACCCCCCGGCTGCAGACAGGCCAGGAAAACGGTCGCGAACTTGTTGTCCGGCGTCGATGTGAGGAGGTGGGCGTGCAGGCGCGCCGCCATCTCCTCCGGCGGCGGGCACCCCTGCGCCATCACACGCACCGCGGCATGCAGCGAGGCCGCCATGAGCGCCGCCGGCACCCCCTTGCCGGTGATGTCGGCAATCATAATTAGCACGTCGTCGCCGGTGGACACCAGGTCGTAGACATCCCCGCCCACCTCCCGGCTGCTTTCGGCGCGGGCAAGGACCTCGTACCCCGGGGGTACCGGGAACGAGGCGGGAAGCAGCTGCCGCTGGATCTCCCCGGCCAGCTCCACCTCCCGCTCCAGCCTCTGGCGGTTGAGGTCCTGGCGGTGCAGAACGGCGTTCTCCAGCGCCACCGCCGCCTGCGTGGCGAACAACGCCACCGTCTCCGCGTCGGTGGCCGAGAACGGTGCGAGGCCGCCGCGCACCTCGCGCGCCGCCAGCGCCAGCAGGCCGAGCCGACCCCGGCGGCCGCCGATGGGAACGGCCAGGCGCTCGTCCTCCACCAACCCGGCCTCGGCTAGGGTGGCCGCCTCCGCCGGTTCGAAGACTTGCCCCCCCACCCGCGCCACCATCCCCAGCTTCCCCGTCGGGGTACCATTCCTCTCCTCGATGATGCCCTCGTCCAGCCACACCTCGCCCCGTCGGGCGTCGAGCAGCGCGGCGGCGTGCCACAGCAACTCCTCGGCGATTCGCCGGGGCTCAAGCGTACCGCCCAAAGCCTCGGCGATGGCGCGCAGGGATTCCACCTCCCACAGCCGCCGCCGCTCCGCAAAGCGCGCCCGCTTGAGCTCTTCCCGAACGAGCCAGGATTCCAGCACCATGCCGGCCGCCAGGCGGGCGGAGGCATCCAGCTGCCGCCCCCCGGCCAGCTCGAGCCAAAAGGTGTCGCGCCCCCCCGGCAGCTCGAGGCGCCAACCAGGAGCCGGCGAGGAGCCCCACCGGGCGATGATCTCCTGGCCACGGCCGAGCAACCCAGCGGCCGCCCCGGTTTCGCCGATCAAGCGCTCCAGCACCTGCTGGGGAAGCGCCTTGCCCTCCTCGCGGCTGGAGTGCTCCGCCAGGGCCAGGACCTCTTCGGCGACCGTCATGATTCCACGGACAAGGCAGCCAGGGCCTGGGCACGGTCGGGGAAGATTTTGGCGTACTGGGCCAGCCCCATGATCTGAAACGTCTTGGCAATGGACGGCGAGAGGCAACAAAACGCCAGGGTGCCCTTGACTTCGATCACCTTCTCCAGCACCTCCAGCAACATGGAGATGCCAATGGAATTGATGATTCGCGTGCCCGCCAGATCGAGGATGAGAACGCGGTGACCCTCTGAAAGCAGTGTGGCCGCGGTGTCGGCAATGGCCTCGCCGGCCTCGTTGTTGATGTACCCGGCCACCTCCAGCACGGCCAGCCGCCCGTCGCGGTGCGCCAGCTTGAGTTCGAACGTCTCCACGGTCACGCCTCCTTCCGCTTCCTCACCAGACGCACGCGAGTCAGGCCCGGCGTGGAGTGCACCTCCACCTCGTCCATGAGGTGGCGCATGAGTTCGATCCCCCAGCCGCGCTTGCGAGAGGCGTGCAGCTTGGCGGTGAGGTCCGGCTGGGGGACGATACTGACGTCAAACCCGGCGCCGTGATCGGTCACGGTGATTTCCAGGCGCGCCGGCGCATCCGCGTGGGCCACCACCTCGACTTCCACCTCCCCCTGGCCGTACTCGAGGGCGTTGAGGCACGCCTCCACCAGGGCAAGCTTGATCTCGGCCAGCGTATCACGGGAAAAACCCAGCCGTTCGCCCAGCAGGTCGACGAGGGGAACCGCCGCCAGCTCCGCGTGGGGCTCACGGGGCAGGACAATGCGGCGGCGGCAGCCGTCAGCCATGGCGCTGGCCCTCTCCACTCCGAGTTAGAGCGCCAGCAGCAAGTGCAACAACCGGAGAGCCAGGCGCAGGATCGACTGCGCTCCCTCCCAGATCACCGCGTCGACGGGAACCACCGCTGCCGTCACCACGGCCCAGGGGTGAGAAAGGGGCTCGAGAAAGCGGCTGGCGACGGTCAGAGGCGTCATGACTACAGCCCGGAGCAAGGTTCGGGCCAACATCGGCAAACAGCTGGAATGACAACACTTGAGCAGCAGATCCCAAATCCCCCCCGGAGCTTGGATGGTGCATGTTGCAACGAAGACCTCTCGTCATCTTCGTCTCCGGTTCGGAAGCATATTTTTTGCATGGTCATGAGTCGGTGCGTCGCGTCTTGCAACAGGCGTTGCATTCCACTTCGCCAGCATGCGGTACAGGGTGGAGCGATCGATGCCCAGCTCCCGCGCCGCCGCCGTGCGATTGTCGCGATGGGCGTGCAGGACGCGCAGCACGTGCGTCCGGGTCACCTCCTCGAGGGTGGTGCCCCCCGCCAATGGCGGAGGCTCGCCCATTCCCAGCGCCAGGCGAACGTCCTCGGCCTCCACGCGCGAGGAGGGAGACATGGCCACCGCCGCCTCCAGCACGTTCTCCAGCTCCCGCACGTTGCCGGGGTAGTCGTGGCGGAGCAAAAGCTCCAAAGCGCCCCTGGACAGGGTCATGCGCTCGCGCCCCAGACGCGCCCCGTGCAGGCGCAGGAAGTGACGAGCCAGCAAGGGGATATCTTCGCGGCGCTGACGCAGTGGGGGAAGGAAGAGTTCCACCACCCGCAGTCGGTAGTAGAGATCGCGACGGAAAAGGCCGTCCTCCATCATGGCTTCCAGATCCCGGTTGGTGGCGGTGACCAACCGCACATCCACTTTCATTGACCCGCGCCCCCCCACCCGCTCCACCTCGCGTTCCTGCACCACCCGCAGCAACTTGGCCTGCAGCACCGGGGATAGGTCCCCCACCTCGTCGAGAAAGAGCGTCCCGCCGTGGGCCAGTTCGAGCTTTCCCACCCGCGCCGTCACCCCGGTGGCCACACCCGCCTCGATCCCGAACAGCTCCGCCTCCAGGAGGGTCTCCGGCACGGCGGCGCAGTTGAGAGGCAAAAACGGGCCGCGGCTGCGCGCCGAGAGGGAGTGAATTAGGCGCGCCACCTTCTCCTTACCGGTGCCCGACTCGCCGCGCACCAGCACCGACACATCGGCCGCCGCCACCCGCCGCACCAGTTCCAGCACCCGCCGCATGGCCGGTGACTCGCCCACCAGCCCTTCCTCCCCTCCGGCGGAGGCGCGCAGCGCCCGGTTTTCGTCCTCCAACACCTGGCTCCGCCGCTCCACCTCCGCCAGCGCCCGCGCCGAGGCGATGCTTGAGGAGGCGAGCAGCGCCAGGGAGCGGAGGAACACGGCGTCCTCCTCGTCGAAGGGCACGCGACCCTCCCGCGCTTCCTTGTCGGCCACCGCCACCACCCCCACCAGCTCGTCCTGCCACAGGCAGGCGGCCACCAACAGCTCGCCCAGCGGCAAATCCAGGGCGCCGCCACGGAGGCGGGCGACTCCGCCCCGACGAACTTCGGCGAGCTGCGGTGAGGCGATGAGGGGGGCCAGGCGTATCTTCTCCAGCGGCCAGCCCACCGCTGCGAAGCTGGCCACCTCCAACCCGGGGAGCAGCGACACGGCAAAGCCCGCACGGGCGTCCAAAAGCCCCACGGCGCGCTGACACAGCTCTTCCACCACTTCTCCCTCGCGGCGCGGACCCGCCAGGGCCAGCGAGAGATCCAGAACTGTCTCCAGCCGGGCACGGCGCCACCCCTCCCTTGGGCTAGGCATGGGAGTCTCCCACGAAGCGAACCGCCACCAGGGTGACGTCGTCATAGGGTTCGGCCCCGGCGGTGAATGCCGCCAGCTCCGAACGTAGGCGCGCCACCATCGCCCGGGGGGTGCCGTTGGCGTCGCCAACGAGCCGGAGGAGCCTCTCCTCGCCGAACGGTTCCCCGTGACGGTTGCGGGCATCCACGAGACCGTCGGAATAGAACAGCAGCGTGTCGCCGGCGGCCAGTTCGACCTCGCACAGGTCCCACTCGCCATCCCGCAACGCCCCCAAGGGGAGCCGATGCTTGGGTGCCGCCAACTCTTGCACCTCCCCCGACGGGCGGCGCAGCAGGGGAGCCGGTTGCCCCGCGAGGGCGAAACGCACCTGTCCTTGCCCGTCCACCAGCAGATAGGCCAGGGCCACGAACAGGCGCGGCTGCGGGTTGTACAGTCTCCGGTTGGCGGTGACCAGGAGCTCCTCCGGGCTGGCGCCGGCCAGCGCCGCGGTGTGCAACACCTCCCGTGCCGCCACCATACGCATGGCACCCGCCACCGATTTCCCCGACACGTCCCCCAGGATCACCGCGGCGGCTCCGGGGGTCGGCCCCGGCAGGACGTCGTAAAAATCCCCTCCCACCTGCTGCGCTGGCTCGCAGTGAGCCGCCACCTCCCAGCCGGGGGGCAGGGCGAGGTTCTCGGGGATGAGCGACAGCTGCACGCGCCTGGCGATTTCCAGCTCCTTCTCGAGGGCCGCCTGGCGGGTGCGCTCTTTGAGCAGCGCCGCGTTTTCCAGCGCCACCGCCGCCTGATTGGCGAGGGTTTTGACCAGTTGCACATCCTCTCGCTGGAACTCCTCCTCGGATCGTTTACCGCCCAACAGGAGAAGGCCGTACAGCGAGCCTCGTGCCGCCAGCGGGACCACCAGTCGAGCGCCCATGGCCGCCAGCCGCCCCAGTAGCTGCGCCGAGCGCCCATCCAGCAGCTTGACCGGCTCCAGCTCCACCAGCCGCTGGGGCCCGTCTCGCCTGGCCACCTCCTCCACCAGCAGGAGATCCCGCGGGATCGGAGCGATCGCCTCGCCGACCGGACCGCGTGCCGAGAGCTCTTCCCCTTCCGGCAGCAACAGCGCCGCCCACTCCAGGTGCATCACCTGCGCCAGGCGAACGGTGAGAATCTCGTCGATGCGCTCCACCGTGATCTCGCGCACCACCGACTCGGCCATCTCCTCGATGGCGCGCCGGGCGTCGTACGACTCGCGGAAGAAGAAGCGGTCCACCGGTTCCTGCAGCCGCCGCCGCAGCGGATCGAACAGCGCCAGGATGGCCAGCGCCAGTACCGCGGGGTAGTAGGGCGAGCGCCCCAGCGACGCATCCCGAAAGAGCAAGTTGAACGCCGCGATGCCCACCGCGTAGAGCAGCGCCACCACCGCGGTGGTCAAGGTGTACAGCAACGATCGCCGCACGATCACCCGGATGTTGAAAAATTGATAGCGGACGATGGCGTAGCCGAAGGTCAGCGGCACGATCAGCATGGGCATAACACCCAGCAGGAGAAAACGGTCGTCGCGCAGCAGTGACGGGAAGCCCACTCCAAGCACCAGAAACGGCGTCACCCCCAGCACCGTGCCGGCGAAAAGGGTGGCGATCTGGCGCCGCTCCCGCCCCTCGCCGGCGCGCAGCAGGGAGGCGAACAGGGCGAGCAAGCCCAGGATGAGATAATCCCCCATCAGCACCCAGGAGGGCAGTGGCGCCCCCGACACAAGGCGCACCTTGACGTTCAGCAGGGCGGCTGCCGCCAGGCTGGCGCCGTAGAGCATGGGCGGGAGGAGGTACACGATGGTGATGAGGCGGGACGAGTTGAGAAACCGCTCCAGCGTGGAGAGGGCACGCGCAGTGCCTGACTCCTCCTCTCCGACCCCCAGTGACAGGGTGAAGCGACGGGGGAAGACGAGGAAAAAGTGCAAGAAGGCCGCCGGCAGAGCGAGCAACGACAGGTTGCCGGTGGTGAGGACCAAGTGGTCCACCCAGGAGTAGGAGGCGGGGCGTAACCGGCACACCAGGAACAACATGAAAAGCGTGGACATGACGGAAAACACCTGCGCCGGCGAGCGGTCGGGCACCTCAGGTTGCTGCAGCAAGACGAACACGCCGATGAAAAAGAAGAGAAGGCCAGCGAAACTGGCGTACAGGTAAAGACCACTCCCCAGCCTCCGGGGTCCCAGTACCACGTCAACTTCCAACAGCTGGCCGCGGCGCTCCACCAGGTAGGCAACGGTGTCGCCGATGCGCTGCCGCTGCAGCGCCCGCGCCGCCTCCGCCGGGGTGCGCACGATCTGGCGGGCAACCCCGACGATGCGATCTCCAGCCGCGAGCCCCGCCGCCGCCGCCCCCGACCCGGCCCGAACGGACTGAATCACCAGGTCGCCGCGGTTGGGATCTACAACCACCCCGTCGTAGGGGCGGGGGAGAAACATGTCCAGCAGGGAAAGACAGGCGATCAAAAAGGCAGCCACGCCGAACGCCAGGATCGACAGTACCGCCCGGGGGAATCGCCGCAGCTGGTCGGTCACAGGGATAGTGTACGCACCCCGGACGAGGGCGGTTGCTGGGCGGCTGGCGTTGGCGCCGCGCCTGGGCCGACTCAGCTTCTGACCTTGAGGTTTCCACTCCCACCAGAAATTAGCAAAATTATCAGTACCAGGTACTCAGCGTGTTGCCGCTACAATTAAAGAGTGCGGCAAAGGTGTCTGATTTCCTTCGAGGGGATCGAGGGGAGTGGGAAGTCAACCCAAGTGGCGCTGCTGGTGGCGCACTTGCAGCGCCGAGGAATCGCAGCCATGGCCATCCGAGAACCCGGGGGCACGGCCCTGGGCGAGCGCTTGCGCGACGTCCTTTTGGACCCCGCGAGCGACCCCACGGCGAGGGCGGAGCTGTTCCTCCTGGAGGCCGCCCGGGCGCACCTGGTGGACAGGGTCATCCTGCCGGCCCTGGAGGCTGGCAGGACGGTCATCGCCGATCGTTTTGCCGACTCCTCGGTGGTCTATCAGGGAGTGGCGCGCGGCCTGGGCATTCCGATGGTAGAGCAGCTCAACCGGCTGGCGTGCGCCGGCGTCGAGCCCGACCGCACCCTCGTCCTCGACCTGCCGGTGGAGGTGGGCCTCGAAAGAGCGCGCTCGCGCTCGACCACCACCGCCGCCACCCGCCGCTTCGAAGATGAGGACGACGCCTTTCACCGCGCCGTGGCAAACGGCTACCGCGACCTGGCGACGCGCCATCCCCGGCGCGTGCGCCTGGTGGATGCTCGTGGGCCCGCGGAGGAGGTACATGTCCGCGTGCTGGCGGCCCTCGCCGGACTGGTGCCGTGAACCACACCCCGCCGCCGCCCTATCCGCCGCCGATACTCGAACTCCCGTTCGGCTGGCCGAAGCTCCGGCGCCTGTGGGTGCGCTGTCTCGAGCTGGCGCACGCCGGCGCACTGCCGGCGACGCTGCTGCTGGTAGGTGAGCCAGGGCTGGGCCGCGAGGCGCTGGCGATGGAATTGGCCGCTGCCTTGGTCTGCCGCTCAAAGCCTCGGCAGCTGTGCTCGTGCCGATCCTGCGACCGGGCGCGGCGGGGCCTTCACCCCGACGTGCACCTGCTGCAGCCCCGCTCCGCCACCCAGCGGCGCGGCGAGGAGGGCGACGATGAGGACGACGGCGGCCAGCGCAAGAAGACGATCTCCATCGACGATGTGCGCGACCTCATCGCCACCCTCGACCGCCGCCCCTACGAGGGGGCTCGCCGGGTGGTCATTCTGGATAGTGTGCACACTCCCCCCCTGGGGGTTGAGGCGGCGGCAGCGCTGCTCAAGTCCCTGGAGGAGCCCCCGCCCAGCGTCGTCGTCTTGGCCCTCGCCGCCAACCCCCGGCACGTGCTTCCCACCATCGTCTCCCGCGCCGTCCAGGTTCGCGTCCCGCCGCCGAGTCTCGACGAAGCGACCGCACTTCTGGCGGCCATCGCCGCCCTTTCCCCTGAGCAGGCGCGGGCGCAGCTCGCCGCCGTCGGGGGTGACCTCGGCGTCGCCCTCGGCCTTCGGGGGGCCGACATCACCGAGCTGGTCGAGCTGGTGGCCATGGTCCTCAGGGGTGATGGTGTCGCCGTGAGCGTTCTGGCTCGGCGGCTGAAGCACATGGAAACCGTCGTGCCGCTGCTCGCGGCCATCGTCGCCACGCTCGCTGCTCGCCCCCGCGACGATGCCGAGAACCTCCTGAAGGCCGCGGCGGTCCTCCTCAGCTCCCAGCGAGTGGCAACGGCGCTTAACATCGGCCTGGACTCCGTGGCGGCGGGCCGTCTGGCGGCGCTGGATTGATTCCCGTCCGTCTTCCCCACCGCGGCGTGCGCACCTGGTGGCGGGTGGCCCGCCTCCTGGGCGCCGACACCCTGTTGCGAAGCGATTATCCGCCCCTGATCCTGCAACGCACCCTGTTTCGCCGCATTTACCGGCCCCGGTCCACCGTCGGCCTGGCCCGCATCAACGGTGTTACCCTGCTGTTCCCGGCCGTATTCTTCGCGCCACTGGCCCAGCGAGGCTTCGATTGCCTGACCACCGATCGCGTGCGACGGTACCTGAGGCCTGGTATGGTGGCTTTGGATGTGGGAGCCCATGTTGGCTACTACACCTTGCTGTTTTCCGGGCTGGTGCGGCCCGGCGGCGAGGTCCACGCCGTGGAGCCGGCACCGGCCAACCTCGCCCTGCTACGGGCCAATCTCGAGCGCCACCGCGCCGGCAACGTCACTGTCCACGCCAAAGCCGCCGGTGCCAGCAGTGGCAGGAGGGCCCTCGCGCTCACCCAGCTCGGCGACACCAATTCCCTCTACGACCACCCGTTGGCTTCGACGGTGGAACGAATCGCCGTGGATGTGACCCCGCTGGATGCCCTGCTCACCGGACCTGCTCACCTCATCAAGGTGGACGTGGAAGGGGCGGAACTGGACGTGCTGGCCGGCATGAGCGAGATACTGGCAGCCAGCCCCGCCATGGCCATGGTCATCGAGTGGAACCCAGTCTGCCTGGGCGCTGCCGGCAGGGAGGCCCTCGAGCTCCCCCGCGCCCTCACCGAGATGGGCTTCAGCGTCACGGTCATCGATGAGCAGGAGGGGACGGCCGAGCCCCTCGCTGCCTTCTTGGCAAATCGGCGGGTGGACGCACTGCCCCCCACCTGGTTTGCCAATCTGTGGGCAAAGCGCCCTTAAGTCGGGGTCGTCTTCATCGAAACTTCAACCAACGATGAGAAAAGGGCGTACCGGGATAGCCGGACCCCGGGCGCCAGCGGGTGGCGACGAATCGGCAATTTGCCGAGCCGGCAGGAAGGGGTGACCGGACCCCCCGAGAAGCGTCTGCGACGCTTTGGGTTCGCGGGGGCCGGGAGGTGGGGCGGGTGGGGGGTGGTGGAGGTGAGGGGCGAGGTGCGCGGGGCTGTGCCGCCGCGCCGAGGGGGCGAGCGGAGGGGAGCTCGGCTCCCCGGAGTGTGGGGTCTGGGGGCTGGAGCGAGGGGAGAGGGTGGGTGGAGAGCGGAGCCCCCAGTTTAAGGGAGCCGGGTCGAGGGCGCGGAGGTGGCGCGGGGGGCGACCGGACCCCCCGAGAAGAAAGAATGCCGCCGGTCGCTGCCGGCGGCATGGGAAAGAAGCGGGAGGTCGGTCACTCAAGTCATTTCAGAATGGCCTTTTTGGTGGGATCAAAGAGGAACTTCACGTGGTAGGCCAAAGTTGATTGGTTTGCAAGAGTGGATGCTTGACCGCCGCCCTCCCTTTTCCACGGTCTAACGAAAGTATAGAACCCCGGTTCGGTTTTGTCCAGCCCCCCCGCCCGGCTCCTTGTCCAGCTCGATCACCACCTGCTGTTGCGCCCCTTCCTCGAGCTCGATGGCCAGCCGGCGGGGGTGGAATCCCGGAGCCAGCACCTCCACCACGTGAGGGCCAGGGGTGACGGCAAGGCCGCGCTCCAGCCGAGCCAGCTCTGCGGCAGTCCCGATAAAGCGCCCATCCAGGTACACCGCGGCGAAGTCCGGCGCGACCGAGAGCACCAGCACGGCGGTGGTCTCCTCCGACCGGGGTTCGGGTGGACGAGTCAGCTCGCGGCGCAGGCCGGGGTCAGGGCGAGGGGCATTCCGGCGGCGAACCGGGCCTGCGGGCTCTTCCACCGTCGGTTCCACCGGTCGGTCCTTCTCGAACGCCCGCGCCACCGGGAGTCCAGCGGGTCGCTCATACCAGGCTCCCCGCCGCTCCCCCGGCTTGCGCTGGAGCTTGGTGTTGATGGGGACGAAGTGATTCTCGACCGCATCGATGGCGATGGTGAAGCTTTCGTACCCCCCTAAACGGAACTCCAACTCGTAGCGGCCAGGGGGGCGCAGGTACAGGTAATCTGGGAATCCGTCGAAGTCGTCGGCGGTGCCGATGAGCTTGCCGTCCAGGTAGACCAGCGCGTGTTCCGGGGACACATCGGTGTCCACCACCGTCCATGAGGAGCCCCTGGCGGCTACCAACTCGGGCGCCCACAGCGGTCCCCACCACCACCCTAGGCCCAGGTGAACGCGCACCCGGGGCGACGAGGCGAGGGCCGCCGAGGCCAGCGCCGCCAGAGCGAAAACAAAGACGATGAGAACCCTTCGAAGACGCATGGTCCGACGCCTCCATTGCCCCATTAAGCAAGATCGGTGCCGGCTCCTCCTGCGGACATGCGCAATCCAGGGGTGTCTTACGTCCCCTCCACAGGACGCCACCGCACGCACCCCGGCGAGCCCATGGACGCCGCCCACGCCCGCGCCGACCACTGCACCACCTTGCCTGCGGGGGTGAGGTGAAACGCCTCCGCCCGCCGGGTCCCGGGCAGCGTCAAGGCGCGGAAGGCGCCCAGGCCCTCCGCCACCTCCAGGTACGGCCACACCGCCAGCTGGCTGGCGTAGCGGGCGGCGGCGGCGCGCTTGGCCTCCCACCCCTCGTCGGCGGCCACCAGCAGATTCGGTAACAGCGCGGCCGACACCTCATAGCACACCACGTACTGCGGGCCCCGTCGCCGCACACCCCACCAGGTGAGGCGACGCAGCGCCCGCTGCACCGCCAGCGCCACCGCCCGGTGGTCGGGGTGCAACTCCACCGGGGAGGGAAGGAGAAGGGTGTCGGCGGCGCTGTCCTGGATCTTCAGGCGTAGGAGACGGCCCAGCTGCGGGTCGTGCGGCTGCAGGGAGCGGTCGGCAAGCCCCCACAGCTGCGGTTCGGGTATCCCCAGGACCGCCGCAGCGGCGCGGGCCTCGGCGGCGCGCACGCTGGCCTCCCCCTGCGCCGCACCGTCGGTCAGCACCACCACGTTGACCTCGACTCCCGCTCGGACGGCCATCGCCAGGGCGGCCCCCGGGCCGAGCACCTCGTCGTCAGGGTGGGGTGCCAGCACCAGCCAACGGGCGCCGGGTGGAAAGCCGGGGACAAACGGCACCAGTTCGTTTTCCAGGGGGAGCCGGCGTCTCACTGCCGCCTCCGCGACAGGGCGAGCCCCAGGCAGCCCGCCAGCCCCACCACGGTGAGCAGGGCTCCCGCCGCCAGCCCGGGCGGCGAATAGCGCCACTCCACCTGGTGCTCCCCTGCCGGGACTACCACGCCCATGCCCGCCAGGTTGGCCGTAACCATCGCCGCCGGGCGGTCATCGACGCGGACGCTCCACCCAACCGTTCGTGGAACGTGGAGGACCGCCAGCACGTCCCCCCTCGCCTGCACTCTCACTCGCCAGCGGTGCGGGCGCTGTTCCACCACCTGTAGAGTCCCCTCGCCCCCCAGTGCCGGCAGCGAGCCCTCCACCACGGCCGTGGTGGCGAAGTCCACCCCCTCCCAGGCGCCTGCCCCGGCGTCCCCGGGGGGCGCGATCGCCCGGCGGGCGAGTCTAGCCACGGGCAGCACCCGCGGGTTCCCATACACGCAGCCCCCGCTCCCGCGCCACACCGGCACCCACCCGTCGGCCTGCGCTGTCGGTAGACCGTCGGGGGGTGTCGCCAGCCACTGCACCCCCCACGCCCCCGCCAGCCCCGCCCAGGGACGGGTCACGTCGCCGGAAAGGTCCATTCCCTGCGCCCCCAGCGCCGCATGCAGGCGCGCCAGGGCGCGGGGGCGCACCGGGTCGTGGGCGCGCAGGTCGGCCAGGCCCCACCGCGCCGCGGTGTTGGCCGGCAGCGCCGGTCCCAGGCCGAGCACGCGGGCCTCCGAGCCCCGCGCCAGCTCCAGCAACGTTTCCAGCGCCTCGCCCTTCGGCGATCGGCGCGCAATGCCCGGCAGCACCTCCCACCCTTGCGCCACCGCTTCGGCAGCCACCAGAACCGGCACAGCGGCTCCCCGCGCCGCACCCAGCCATGAAGAAAGCCCCGCCACCGCGGCCGGGGCGAGCAGCGTGCGCATCGCCGCCGGGTGGAGAGGCGGGCGGGGCGGCAGCAGCGCCGCCAGCAGGACCACCGCCTGCACGGCGCCAGCGGCCACCGCCAGGCGCGCCGGCCGCGGTCTCCTGAGCCACGCGTCCAGACCCAGCGCACCCAGGAGGATGAGGGAAAACGGCAACAGGAACGCAGCCCGCACCCAGGTCATCGCCGCCAGGCCGGGCACGGCGGCCAGGAGGGGTGTGACGACGGGCGGCTGGAACTCCAGGATTCCAGCCATTGCGGCGACCGCGACCAGGCCGAGGGCAACGCGCCGGTGCCGTCGCCGCACCCCGCCTGCCAGGAGAAGTGCCAGCGGGACGGTCCCCGCCGAGGTGGCAAAGGGTGCGGCGGGGAACTCGAAGCGCCAGCTGCCGTCGGCGGGGTGGCCATCTCTCCACGGCACCAGCGCCTGGGCGAGCAGGTGTACCTGCACCTCAGGCGTCAGCCAGGGGAAGGGGTAGAGGGGGATCTCTCGCGAACCCGCGAGCTTCGAGGAGTCGGCGACCGCCGCCAGGGTGGGCAACGCCCCCACCCCGGCCACTGCCAAGGTCAAGGCCAGCGGCGGGACGAGCCGCGCCACCCGACGGCGGCGACCCCAGGCGAGGGGCAGGCCCAGGACGATGGCGGCCCCCAGGAGAAAGACCGCGCTTTCCGGATGCACCGACCAGCCGCACAGCACCCCCAGGACTAGCGCCAGCATTCCCCCCGCCTGTCGACGGCCACGCAGCGCTCCCAGCAGCGCCCACGCCACCCAGCCACTGGCGGCCACCACCCAGGCCAGGGGCACCACCAACCAAGAGAGGGCATAAAGGTTGAACGCCCATCCGGCTCCCGCCGCCACCACTGCCGCTGGCCGGGCGCCCAGCCGGGCCATGAACGTCGCCGCCCCCAGGCCGCCCAGCACCAGCTTCCAAATCATCATGACCACCGTGCCGCGCTCCGCTCCCAGTACCCACACCGGCACATGGAGGGGAAAGGGCAGCCCGGTTTGGCCGTGGGCGTACAGGCCGGTACCACCACCGATGCGATCGCTGATCCATGGGGGAGCTTCGGCCCGCACCAGGCGCCGTACTTCCTCCCACCAGACGTGGAACTGCAGGGGCAGATCCGTCTGCTCGGGCGACCCCTTGGCCGTGGCGGGAGTTCCCCACGCCTGCGCGCCCGGCACCCCCGCCCCCACCTGGTGGCCGGTCAGAACCACGCGACCCAGCAACGCTGCCACCCCCAAATCCACCACCAGCAGGGTCAGTAGCAGCGCCCGCCGGCGTCTCACGGCCAGGTGCAGGGCGGCAAGGGGCAGGAGCGCCCAGGCGAAGGTGGCAAGGTCTGTGTTCACACCAGGTCCGCATCACCCATGGTGAGGTAGAGGCGACGCAAAGCGCCGGTGTCCACCGCTGGGGTGAAGGAACGGGCCATCAGGACCATGGCCGCCGTCTGTGGTCCTCGCCGCCACCCCAGGCGCCGCAGCACCGCTGCTGCCGCCTCGTCCCCCTCCAGCCACAGCTCCAGAGTATTGACCTTGGCGCGGCGGGCAAGACCCACCAGGGCGCGGTCAAGGGCAGCCAGGGCCCCCCGGCGGACGCCGTCCCACACCAGTTCGGCCCAGGCCACCCGGCGTTCTTCCACCCGCGCCACCGCCCAGGCGTGGACATGGCCCCGGCGCAGCGCCGCCAGGTGCAAGTAGCGCACCTCGGGTCGGCCGGTGAAACGGCGCTTGAGCCACGCCGCGTCGCGCACCGCCGCCACCGGGTAGCGGTCCGCGGCGGCGGCCCACAGGGCGTCGGCCCGGGTATCGGGGTCCGCTTCCACCACCTGGTGGCCCGTACAGAGGGCGGCGCGGCGACTCGGGGAACGCCGCCACAGCCCGGGCTCGCCGAGGAGTTCGAAGCCGAGGCGATCGGCGAAGATGCGCGCCGACCGGGGGCCGGGGAGAACGTACGAAATTGCCAGCCCCTGGGACCCCCCACAGGCCGCGTAGAAGGCTTCGACAGTGCGGGTGTACAGCCCCGTTCCCTGGACCTCGAAAGCGGCGAAGGCGTCCACCCCCTGCCCCGCCAGCACGGTGACGCCATCGATCTGCACGGTCACTGGCACGGCGGCGTAATGCGCCAGGATGCGTCCATCGTCGGTGGCCGCCACCCACACCCATCGGCCCGGTGGAGCGGCGGGGAACTTCCAGTACCAGTCGGCCAGGGTCCTCTCCAGGCCGAAGGCGCGATTGAAAGAGGCGTTGATCCCCACCTCGTCCCCCGGCGCGAAGGGGCGAATGCGGACGCCCTTCAGTCGGTCGTCCACTGGTGCTCCACCACCATGTAGCCCGGCTCCCAGCGGTCCGCGGCGGCGCACAGTCCAGCCTGGCAGGTGTACTGGTCGATCACCTGCAAACCGTTCTCATCCAAAAGATAGGCGATGACATCAAGCTTCCCCCGACGAAACGGGGAGGCCGGCAGGCGGAGGACGATGTCCTGAAACTGCCCTCCCACCAGCGCCGGCAGCCCGTCGGCGCGGGTGTAGCAATCAGCCAGGCACAGCCCACCCTCTTCCAGAAAGGCCACCACCACGTGCACCGGCAGGCCCGGCTCCCGCCGCTGGAGGCGCACGAGAACCTCCAGCGGTTCCCCCGACTGCACATCCCGGCCCGCCGGGCGCACCTCCACCGCAGTGATGCGCGCCAGCGCCTGGCTCTCCAGCACCGGGGCGTCGCGACGCGGCTCCCGGCGCAGGGCGCGCAGGTAGTCTTCGTAGGCGACGACCACGTCCCGCGACGGGCCGGCCGCGGCCACCTGGCCCCGGCGCAACCACACCGCCCGCTCGCAGAACTCGGCCACCTGGTAGAGGGCATGGGAGCAGTACAGCACCGTGCGCCCCTCGCGTTTGAAGCGGACCATGCGCTCCACGCACTTGCGCTGGAACGCCCCGTCGCCCACCGCCAGGACTTCGTCCACCACCAGCACGCTCGGCTCCACGTGGGTGGCCACGGCGAACGCCAGCCGCGCCGCCATTCCCGAGGAATAGGTGCGCAGGGGGCGGTCTACCACCTCCCCCAGCTCGGCGAAGGCCAGGATGTCATCCAGCCGGTGGCGCATTTCGACCTCGTCGACACCCACCAGCGCACCGTAGAGGAGGGCGTTTTCGCGTCCTGTGAACTCGCCGTGGAATCCCAGGCCCAGCTCCAGGAGCGCCGCCACGGGAGGGCGAGCGTACACGCGGCCGGCGTCCGGCTGTCCGATGCCGGCCACCAGGCGCAACAACGTCGTCTTCCCGGAGCCGTTTTCGCCCACCAGCCCCACCGCCTCGCCGGGGGCGGCCTCCAGGTCCACCCCCCCCAGCGCGGTGGCGCGGGGCAGGCGACGGGAGAACCCCAACAAAGCGAGGGCGCGGTCGCGCCGGCGCGCAAAGACGGGGTAGCTCTTCACCGCCCCGCGCACCTCCACCGCCAGCTCGCCGGCCGCCACGGCCCAAGGCTAGCACAGGAGCAAAGACACAAAGCCACGGCCCGCCCGCGGGCGGGCCGTGGCGGTGGTTTCGGCGGCCGGCTCGACTCAGTCTAAATCGGGCTGGGCGAGGAGGAAGAAGGAGTCGTTGGTGAGGTTGTCGTTCACCGAGCACCCCACCAGCGCCAGCACGCCGGCGTCCACCTCCACCTTGAGGGTGATCGCTCCCAGATCCGCCCCATCCTGCAGCCCGAACAGGGCGGTGATGGGGTTGTAGCGGTTATATTGACGCGGTCCAAAGCCGGTCAACCGCTTCGTGTAGGTTTGCCCGTTCTCGCTGAACAGCGTCAGAGTGATGCCCTTACCACCTCCCCAACCGTCGGGGGAGGGGTTGACGACGGTGAGGTTGGTGCGGAAGCCGGTCTGCACGCCGTCGTGCTCGGCGCCCTCCACCCACAGCGTGGTGGGCACCGAGGCGGGCTGCCAGAGGTAGTACACCGGCACCGCCTGCCCGTAGGTGCCGCCGCCGGTCGGCTCGGTGAAAGTGCGGGCGCCAATGAGGGGCAGGCGCTCGCCGTCCCGGGCGGTGAACCACATGGTCACCACGTTGTTGCTGAGGACCGGGTCGAGGTGCCCGATAATGTCATCCAGGGTCGCCGCCTCGCCGGCGGGAATCGTCAGGTTACCCTGGAACTCCTGGTTATCCTTGGTGCGGGCCATGATGGACGTGGTTATAGGTGCCGTCCCCGGGTTGAACAGGCGCACCCGCGACTGCCAGAAAGCATACGGCGACTGCAGGTTCACCGCCACGTCGGGCACCACCAGGGCGAGGGGCGCGCACGGCCTGCCCCCCACCACCACCGGCTTGGAGGTGGTCGTGGAGTTCGTGGTTCCCCGCCGGGTCGTCAGCTTGACTTCGTAGGTGCGTCCGCACGAGTAGGTGTGCCGGACCTCGCTGGCCGTGCCCTTGAGGGTGTTGCCGTCGCCGAAGTCCCATTCGAACTCGGTGGGGTCGCCCACCGCGGGGCCGGTCTCGGCCCGGAAGGTGGACGGTGAGCCGGCAATGAGCGAGCCCACCGTCCCGAACACCGCCAGCACGGGGCGAGTGTCCTTGTACACCCGCACTGGTTTGAGCAGCTCGGCCGGCGAGCCGGCGCAGTTGCTCACCTTCAGGCGCACGTTCATGTCCTGATAGCTGGTGCCGCTGACCGCGGTCCAGGTGTGGGTCACCTGGCTCAGGGCAGGCCCCTCCAGCACCTTGGGCGGGTTCTGCTGGAAGTCGAACCACCGGTAATACTCGGGCGGCCCCCCCAGACCGGTGTAGGTGAGGGTCACCTGCTGGCCGGCGTAGGGCCGCTGCTGGTTCGGGAAGAAGGGATCCGCCCCCTTGGGCTCCCAGTCGAAATCCGGCTGAGGTTCGCTCACACCGCACAGGCTGAAGGTGAAGGTGCGCGTCGCCGAGTCCGTCGACTGACCGCACGAATCCTTGGCCCGGACGAACCAGGTGTGGTTGCCCTCGGACAGACCAGTCACCGACGTCTGCAGGGTGGTGAGGCCCGACGCGCGGATGGCGCCGTCGACGAAGACGTCATAGGTGAAAGGCGCCTGCCCCTGCGTCGGGGCGCTCCACTGCAGGGTCACCGCCGTGCCGCTCAGCGCCGCCCCGTTGGCCGGGGAGGTGAGGGTGGGCGCCCCCAGTGTCCCGCAGGGGGAAATGACCGTGAACGGAATTGCTGCCGAGGATGGTGCGCCACAGGCGTTGCTGGCCGTGACCTGCCAGGTGTAATTCCCCGGTGTGGTCACCGCGGCGGAGCAACTGGTGCTGCTGGACGAGCAACCGCCCACCCCGATCGGGCCCGCTTTCAGCTGCACCGTGTAATTGATGGGCGGGGTGCCGCTCGAGGCCGCCCACGTGAAGGTGATGGCGCCGGCGTTCACGCTTGCGCCGGAGGCCGGACTCACCGGCACCGGCGCCGACGGCGCCGTACAGGCCGAGCCGATGGTGAAGGTGCGGCTGGCCGAGGCGGCGCTGCCGCACGAGTTGGTGGCGGTGACCGTCCACGAGTAGGTGGCCGCCGCGGTGAGATTGATCGAGCACGAGGTCGAGGTGGTGGAGCAGCTGCCGGCGCTGATGCCCCCCGCCGAGACCTCCACCCTGTAGGTGATCGGCGCCGTGCCGCCGGAGGCGGCCCAGGAAAACGTCACCCACCCGGCGCTCACGGTGGCGCCGTTGGCGGGGCTCGACAGCGCCGGCGCCGAGGGCTGCGTACACGCCGAGCCGATGGTGTACTCCCAGAAGGCGGGCGGATCGTTGCTGCCGCACGAGTTGGACACCCGCACCTTCCAGCGGAAGGCGCCGCCGGAGAAGGACGTGGTCGTGGTGCACGCGGTGGTCGAGAGATTCTCGCACCCCCCGAGCGGGCCCAGGGGACCGTAGACGGTGTAGCTGAACGGCCCGGTTCCGGTGGCCGGTGACGACCAGGCCAGGGATTGGTGGCCGGCGGGCACGCCGGTGGCGCCGTGGGCCGGGTTGGGGTTGGACACCGGTCCGGGCGGGGTGCAGGAGGACACGCTGAAGGGGAACTCGTCGGCGAACGAGTCGCCGCCCGAGGAGACGACCTGCAAGGTGGCGGTGTACGAGCCCGTGGTCGCCAGGCCCGGCTGGTTCTTGCTCGCCGGCGGGCTGCAGGCGCCGCTCTCGTTCCAGATCTCCGCCTGGGAGCTGTTCAGGATCTTCCAGGTGCAGGTGGCCGTCTGACCCGCCGCCAGCGCCCCCTCCCAGCGCAGCTCCAGGCCGGTGCTCGCCAGCACCGTGCCGCCCCGCGACACCTCGGCACCCTGAAACATCTTCAGTACGCCGGTGACCTGACCCGAGTGCAATACCAGGGGCGCGGTGGTGCTCTGATGCCCGAAGGGGTAGACCACCAGCGCCGTCACCCGGTAGTCGCCGAGGGAGGACAGCGGCAGCGAGGCGGTCTGACCGTTGGGGGGCGGTGACAGCGGTTCCCAGTTGCCGCCCGGCGGGGCGAACTCCAGCGTCCAGCTGGAGCTCGCGAAGTCGGGGAAGCCGTCGCTGTCGGCCAGGGAAATCGTCAGCGTCTGCCCCTGCAGCCACGAGCACGACGTACATGGCACGCCGTTGACCGCCGTGACCTTGACCACGCCCCTGGGATCCTCGCATAGGTACAGCTTCTTGGAGGCCTGGTAGGGCGAGCCACCGCTGTCCTGGACGGTGATCTTCACCTCGTACTCGCCGGTCTCGGTGGCCGGCGAAGTCCAGCTCCACGAGGTGGCGGCGTTGGTGAACGTGGCCACCGGGACGCCGGCGCGCAGCACCTCGGTCTGGACGAAGGTGTAGCTGCCGGAGGAGGTGTTGGTGAGGGTGAAGGTGTCGCCCGGGAAACCGCGCGCCTCGATGCCGGTGCCGCCGGTGCAGGTGGGGGTGCCGCGGGTGGTGGCGCGGGTGATGGTGATCCCCGGGTTGGGGGTGGTGGACAGGCAACTCGTCTCGATGGTGTCCCAGTAAGCCCGAATCTTGGCGCCGCGCAGCGCCCGGTACTGCGTCCCCACCAGAGTCAGGGCCACGTCGGTGGTGAGCTCGTAGTAGTACGGCGGATCACTGCTGTTCCACAGGGGGCCGTCGCCGATGGCGGAAAACGTGTCGTTGCCCACGGCGAAGTAGCGGGCCCGCGCCTTGCCGTTGTCTTTGGCGAGGCTGACCGCCAGCAGCTCGCCGTCGCTGGCGATGGCCTCGGTGAAACCGGTGTCGGGCAGGTCCACGCTGCCCAGAGGCTGGGGGCTCGCCGGATTGGCGATATCGAAGGCGAAGACCTTGCGGTTACCCGACGGGCGGAACGGGATGGTATACATCCGCTTGCGTCCACCCGCCTGGACGATCGCCGTGCGCTCGGTGGAAAGCCCGCCGCCGTTGATCGCGAATGCCACCCCGGGGGTGGTGGCGCCGTCGATGGTGGCCACCAGCGACGGCGCCGACGGGGTGGAGATGTTGTAGATGAACAACGCCCCCTGGGGGTACGCCAAGTTCGCCCCGAAGACGTAGAGGTACCAAAAGCCGCTGTCCTGGACGACATCGAAGTACTGGGCCGAGGTCGGGACGGTCGACAGCACCGCCACGCGGGTCAGCGGCGGCGTGCCGGTGCCGTCCCCCAGGTCGACGATGGCCATCTCGGAGGTCTGATTCCCGGGCGGACCGAGGTACTTGCCCACCGCGTAATAGCGCCCCGCCACCTGGAAGAGCTGCGCCCGCCACATCCAGGTGTCCGGCGAGCCGGAAGCTGATTCGAAGGTGAGCTGGGCGACGTTGGTGAGCCCCGTCACCTTGCCCGTGGCATCCCAGGTGATGCGGAACAGCACCCACCCTTCCGACGTGTAGGAGGCAATGCCGTAAGGATAGTCCGAGCGCACCGCCACGTGCTGCAGCGGGTACTCGTTGTGCAGGTAGACGGTACCCCCGGACCACAGCCCGGCATCCACCAGCAGTGTGGGCTTGACTGGGTCGGCGGGGTCGTAGACGCGCACCCGTTTCCCCACTCCTGCGAAAACATGGGCCCGCCCGTTGAAGGACGCACTGACCTGCGGGAACATGCGCGGAAACCCGGTGCCGTCGCGGTTGTCCCCGCCCGGCACGAACTCGTCGAAATACACCCCCCGAGGGGTGACGCACTGCGGCGAGGCCACCGAGGCCAGCAGCAGCGCCCCCAATCCGGCCAGGCACCCACACACCACGGCGTTCGATCGCTGCATGAACTACCTCCACTTCACAATGTACCTTGGCCCGGGTGTCCCGGTCAAGTTTTTGGCGGCGCAGGATTAGTGACCAACCTCACGGTTCGCCTGCGGAGGCCCCGCGAAACCGTGACCCACCTCACTCCCGACCCGGCAGACCGCCCAGGGAGGCGACCGGCGAGGGGACGCCGGCATCGCCTCTCTCCCCGGCACCCGCGCGACGCCCGCCCGGCGCGAGGGATCTCGCGGAATTTCGCGCAACCCGCGGGGCGACGAGCGGCCCCTCTGGGCTCGCGCCCGGCGTCTCACCTTCGGGTGGCGCCCGACGGCCACGCCTCGGCGGGGCGCAAAGAACCGGGCGGGCCTTGCGGCCCGCCCGGGAATGTGAAGCGGTCAACCCCAAACTACCGGAGGTACTCGTAGTTGATGCCGAGGTAGGGGAGGGTCTGCGTCGGGAAGCAGTGCGCGTTCGCCATCGTCGCAGCCTCGACCGCGGCCGAGTAGGTGCCGTAGTTGAACTTGTAGGCGCCCCACGCCATGTACTTGCGGGTAAGCAGCGTTTCGTTCGGCGTCGGATCCACGAACCCGGCCGGGTAGGACGGCGGGAAGATCACCAGCATCCAGCCGAACTTGTCGGGCAGGTCGAAGTTGGCCGACGTCACAGGCACCATCTGGGTCTCGAACGGGAACACGTTGGGGTCGATTTCCGCGGTGCCGCACGGGGAGATCGGGCACTGCACGCCACGCGTCACGACGTGCTCGTCCTCGTCCCAGGAGTAGTACATGTAGGCGCCGCAGTCGTTGACATTACCCGCCGAGTTGTTAAGAGGCGCGGAGAACTCCCAGAAGTTCTTCCACAGCATGATGTTGGAGGTCATCGGGATGCCCCAGCGGGTGCCGGCGGGGTCGTTCTGGTAGCGGAACGCCAGCGCGGTGGCGAGCGGCTCGAGGTACAGGAACGGGAGATCCGCCGCAGCCGCCTTCTCCTCGTAGAAGTTCATCCAGCTCGAGGCGAGGCTGTAGCGGGTGGGAGACGTCTCGATGTGCACGGCCGGCAGCGCCTCGGAGTAGTTCATGTTGGCGTTCATGTAGATGATGTCGCCGATGAGGACGTTCTCGTTGCGGTAGGTGTTCTGGAAGTAGCCGGCGGTGGTCGGGAAGTCCAGGTTGCAGTTGTTGACCACGTCGATGGTCACGTAGAAGAACAGCTCGTTGGCGCCCAGGGTGGTCAGCCAGGTGGCGTTCTTGTCACCACGGACCGTCTGGGTGCCGCAGCCCAGATGGGTGCGGGCCTTCATCGGCGCCAACAGCTGCGGCACGAACAAGCTCAGGTAGCCGGACATGTCGCCATAGGGCATGTTGCAGCCGGCGCCCGGCAGGTTAGAGGTCTTATCAGGCAGCGGGAGCTTGCCCGGGACGGGCGGGGTCTGGTAGGCCGAGCGGCCGTCGGGGCCCCACTCGAAGGGATCGCGCTGGCCCGTGTTGGGGTAGGCAGTCGCCGCACGGCTGGTGTCGAACAGCCCCCACTGGCCGGTGAGCATGTCGCGGAAGTTGATCGTCCACATGTCATAACCCGACAGCACCTCGTCCCAGTCGAGGACGGCCGTCGACACGGCGTTCCACACCGTGATGTGGATGATCTGCGCATCCTTGGAGACGTTGGTGATGGTCAGCAGGGTGGTGTAGCCCTGCGGGTTGGGGGTGGAGCCGGTCATGCTCACCACCGCGTAGGGGACGAGGATCGTCGAAGCAGGCACGATGTCCCGGGCGCAGTAGTTCGCATAGGCCATGCCCCCCACAAGGGTGACTGCCAGAGCGAATACGATGAACTTCTTCATCTTCTATTTCTCCTTCCTCCTAGAAACTCCATGTGGGATGCTGCGTTTGAGAACCTTGAACCGACTCTCAAAGCCTCTGACGATCGCACCACCTCCCCTTCCGGATTTTTCACTTCCCAGCCGCCCTTGACGGGCTCGTATGCTGTCACACCATATAACCTAGCCCCGGCGTCACCGCTTGTCAAGCCCCCTCACAGGGGATTTGACGCGTGGCGGAGAGGCTACCGCGGGTGAGGGTGGCTGTCAAGTCCGCGCGTTGCCTCAACAAAATCTGCCCGAGCGGGGGTCCTTGCCTCACGTAAGCATTTGCTCGACGGGGGGAAAGGACAGCTCTGCGGGAGGGGAAGCTTCCGGCGATCCACCATAAGTCGCGAGGGCTTCCCCGCCTTGATCCCGGAAGGGAGCTCCCCATCGGGGTTTGGCGAGAAGATCCAGGTCCCCCTGCAGACTCTCTCGGCCCCGACACTCGGGTAACGGGGAGATGACAGTGCATGACCATCGAGAGAGGCGTCGGCGCGTCAAGGCAGCCGAGAAAGGCCCCCGCGGTGGCCTCCCCGGTCAGCGAGGGCCAGCCCGGCGGGGTCGAATTCCCCAGAAGAAGCGGCTGCGCCTCCGCTGCGCAGAGTCCCTTCTTCCATCGCACCAGTCTCCGTCCCCATGCTGGCGGCGCGCAAAGCGTGCCGATCTGCTCCCCACCCGAACGGCGAACCGTGCCGCTGGGTGCGCGGGCCTCCGGCCCGCCCTTACGGTCGGCATGCTTTGCCCCAACCGGAGGGGTGCCCGTTTCCGTTTTTCGTATTGGTGCCCGTGTTGGTGCCGGCAGGGGTGGGGCTAGACAGCCGGGGGTACAACCGAAGGGGGGGGTTTGTCATGATGGAAGGTGACGTGTCGGGGAGGTGGCCGATGCGCCCGGTGGCAACGTTTGAGGTCAAGGCGGCTCTTCCGCCCTCCCTCGCCGCCCTCGAAGAGGTGGCCTACAACCTGCGGTGGTCCTGGGACCACGAGAGCCTGGCGTTGTTCCGGCGGCTCGACCCGGAATTGTGGGAGGCCAGCGGGCACAACCCGGTGCTGCTGCTGGGCCGGCTGGATCAGCGGCGGTTGGAGGCGCTGGCGGGGGACGAGGCGCTGCTCGCCCATCTGGAGCGAGTCAAACGCGACCTGGACAGCTATATGTCGGGCAACGGGACCTGGTACCGGAAGGTGTTCGGGCCGGCGGAGCGGCCGCTGGTGGCGTACTTCTCCATGGAGTTCGGGCTCACCGAGTGCCTGCCCAACTACTCGGGGGGACTGGGGATGCTGGCCGGCGATCACCTGAAGTCGGCGTCCGAGCTGGGGATCCCCCTGGTGGGCGTCGGCCTCCTGTACCAGAAGGGGTACTTCAGGCAATACCTCTCCCCCGAGGGCTGGCAGCAGGAGCGCTACCCGGTCAACGACTTCTCCACCATGCCGCTGCGCCCTTTCCTGGACGGCGAGGGGCATCCGGTACGCATCAGCGTGCCGATGGGGCCCCGCTCGGTGCTGGTGCAGCTGTGGAGGGTGGAGGTAGGGCGGGTGACGCTGCTGCTGCTGGACACCAACCTGCCCGAAAACCCCCCCGACCTGCGGGACATCACCGACGAGCTCTACGGCGGCGACATGGAGACCCGCATCCGCCAGGAGGTGGTCCTGGGGGTGGGGGGGATGCGGGCGCTGGATCGCCTGGGACTGCGGGCCCAGGTGTACCACATGAACGAGGGGCACTCCGCCTTCGTCAGCGTCGAGCGCATCCGCCGCCTGATGGCCGAGGAGGGGCTGTCCCGGCGGGAGGCCTGGGAGATCGTGCACGCTACCACGGTGTTCACCACCCACACCTCGGTCCCCGCGGGGATCGACGTCTTCCCGCCGGAGATGGTGGAGCATTACCTGGGGCCGCTACTGGATGAGATCGGCGGCGACCGCCAGGCACTGCTGGATCTGGGGCGTCTCCACCCGGGTAGTAGCGGCGAGCCTCTCAACATGGCGGTGACGGCCATCCGCTTCGCCGGTTTCGTCAACGCGGTGAGCGAGCTGCACGGGAGGGTGTCGCGCGCCCTGTGGCGGGATGTGTGGCCTGGGGTGCCCGAGGCCGAGCTGCCCATCGTGCACATCACCAACGGGGTGCACCCGGGGACGTGGATCTCGGACGAGATGCACCGCCTCTACGACCGCTATCTGGGACCCCGCTGGGCGGAGGAGCCGGGGGACACGCGGGTGTGGCAGCAGGTGCAGGAGATCCCAGGGGAAGAGCTGTGGCGCAGCCACGAGCGCCGCCGGGAGCGCCTGGTGGCCTTCGCCCGCAAGCGAATGCTGAGCCAGCTACGCTCCCGCGGGGCGGGACCGGCGGCCCTCGCCCGGGCGGAGGAGGTGCTGGACCCGGAGGCGCTCACCATCGGGTTTGCCCGCCGCTTCGCCACCTACAAGCGGGCCACCCTGCTGCTGCGGGACCTCGATCGGCTGGGCCGCATCCTCAACGACCCCCGCCGCCCCGTGCAGGTCATCTTCGCCGGCAAGGCCCACCCCCGGGACGACGCCGGCAAATCATTGATCCGCGACATCATCCACTGCGCCGAGCGGCCCGAGTTGCGCCGCCGCATCGTCTTTTTGGAGGACTACGACGCGGTCATCGCCCGCTACCTGGTGCAAGGGTGCGACGTTTGGCTCAACACCCCCCGGCGCCCGCGGGAGGCCTGCGGCACCAGCGGCATGAAGGCGGTGTTCAACGGCGTGCTCAACCTGTCGGTGCTGGACGGCTGGTGGGCCGAGGGGTACAACCCGCGGGTGGGCTGGGCCATTGGCACCGGCGAGGAGTACGCCGACGCCGACTACCAGGACCGCCTGGAGGCGGGGGCACTGTATGAGATTCTGGAACAGGAAGTGGTGCCGCTGTTTTACACCCGCGGCTCGGACGGCGTGCCGCGGGGGTGGACGGCGATGATGAAGACGGCGATGCAGGAGCTCTGCCCGGTGTTCAACACCAACCGCATGGTGCACGACTACCTCACCAGGGCCTACGTGCCGGCGCAGATCCGCCGCGCCGTGCTGGCGCGGGACGACTACCGCGGCGCCCGCGCCCTGGCGGCGTGGCGCAAGACGGTGCGAGCGGCCTGGCCGGGGGTGACGATTCTCAACGTGGAGACGGAGCTGCCGGCCGATCTGCGCGTCGGCGCCACCTTCACCGTGCGCTGCTGGATTAACTCCGGCGCCCTCCAGCCGGAAGACCTGGCGGTGCAGGTGATCCTCGGGCCCTTGGACGAGCACCACCAGCTGGTGGCGGCGGAGAAAATCGCCATGGCCTTCGCCGAGCGGCGAGCCGACGGGGCGCTGCTCTTCATCGCCCAGGTGCCGTGCTCGGCCAGTGGCCGGCAGGGTTTCACGGTGCGCGTGGAGCCCTTCCACGAGCTGCTGGCCCACCCCCACGGCACCGGTCTGATTCGCTGGGCCAGGTAGCGGCCACGGCGGCGCGCCAGGCGTGGAGCCAGGCGCGTCGGATCGCCGAGTCGGACCCCGGTGTATGAGGGCCTGTGCGCGCTCCTGGCTCGGGAGCATCGCCACTCGGTGTGGAACTTCAAGGCAGCACCCGAGGACCTCGTCAACGACGCCGCCGGCGCCTGTCGCGAGGGGCTCCTCGCCGATCCCGATCGCCTCGTCCTCCTGTGCGAGCTGGCAGACCTGCTGGATGACCGCGCTGAGTATCTCTTCACTCGCCGCGAGGAGGTGCATGAGGCGAGGGCGGCGGTGCTCGCGGCGCTGCAGCGGGCTACGGGGGTTGGACCCCTCCAGCGCCCGGGTGGGCAACTAGCTGGCCAGCCACTACGGGTTGCAGAGGAAGGTGAAAAGATGGACCCTCGCCAGGCCTTCGCCGCTGGCCTCGAAGCGGTCCAGCGGGCGCCTGGCGCTGACCCCCCGCAACCAGGAGGCGCTTGCCACCGAGGGAGACACATTCTCTTGGAGCGAGGGGTGCACGAGAACCGGGTGGGCATCAACCGCCGAGAAGCCCTCCCCCGGGCGGCGGTCGCCTGCCGGGAATCCATGACCAGCAAGCCCGGCGATTTGACCTCCCAGGTCGGTCTCAGTATGGCCGCCGCGCCGTTACTCCGCTTCGAGGTGCGCCGCCTCGTCCTGGCTGCGGAGGCGTTGGGGAAAGGGGCGGTATCCACACTGCGGGGGGTACTCGAGGAGAACCCCCGCATGAACTGGGCCCACCGCACCCTGGGGGACGTGCCGTGCCGGCTTGGCGAGGCGGCGATCCTCGCCGGCCGTGATCCTTCGGCCCGCTGGCCAGGGCCGGGGATCACTTGGAGCAGGCCGGGGCCATCTAGTTCAACGACGTCAACACCTGGATCTTCCTGGCCCAGGGGCGACTCCGCCTGCTGGAGCTGGAACTTGCCAGCGGCAAGGGGGGAGCCCGCCGGGGGCCGGGTGGCGGCCGCGCTGGAGGTGCTGAATCAGGGTTGGGGGACCTGCCGGGGGTGGCGAACCGCCACCGGGAGCAATTGGCTCGCGCCGGGGGGGGTGGTGAGGGGGGTGGCGGCCGAGCTGCCCCCCCGCGGGATGAGACGGTGAGTCAACGCAGCACGATGGTCGCATCGCCGACGCCGACGCCGAGGCGCAGGCGCGCCGTGCCTGGCCCGGTGGTCGAAAGCCCCCTGCCCACGAATCCCTTGCTGAGCTGGCGGCCGTCGGGGGTACGCAGGGTCACCTCGCCCACCCCGCTGTCGACCCGCAGCGAGCCGAAGGCTGCCCATTCGCCGGTCACCTCGACGTCGCCCACTCCCACATCCACGTTGAGGTCCCCCGCCACGTCGACCAGGGCCACGTCCCCCACCCCCAGGTCGACGCTGACCCCGCCCTGGACGCCGACGATGCGCACGTCGCCGACCCCGGCGTCCAGGCGCAGGCCGGCAGTGGCGGGGATGACCGCCGACCAGGAGGCCTCGAAGTTGCCCTGGCGAGCCGCGGGTCGCAGCCGCAGTGCTAGCGTGGAGTCCCGCTCCTCCGCACGCAGCTCGACGGCCTTCACCAGTTCCCGGGTGCGGCGGGGGGAATCGAGGAGCCCGCGCTTGGGGCGCAGGGTGATGCGCACCGACACGGTGTCGACCTCGGCGCCGCGGACCTGCACGTCGCCCACGCCGGCGTCAATGTTGATGGTGGTCACGCCGGCGGCGGGGCGCTTTAGGGTGAGGGTGCGGGCATCGTTCGCCTGGGCGACGCCGGCGAGCAGGAGCGTGACGGTGGCAAGCGCAATGCGCATGGGGTCCTCCCATCGCGGGATAGAACGTACCTTTTCGTCCTCGGGTTCAGCGGGCGGGCACGAAGGGGTTGCTGGCCGCCTCGGTGGCAATGGTGGTCTCCGGGCCGTGACCGGGTACCACGCGGGTGTCTCCCGGCAGGGCGTAGAGGACCTCGCGGATGGAGCGGGCCAGGGTGTCGAAGCACCCACCCCACAGATCCGTACGTCCCACCGAGCCGGCGAACAGCACGTCGCCGACCACTGCCACCCTGGGCGTGGTGTGGCTCACCAGCACCACGTGCCCCGGGGAGTGGCCGGGGGCGTGGCGAACTAGCAGGCGCTCGCCGCCGAGCAGGAATTCCTCCCCGTCGGCGAGGAAGCCGTCGGGCGGCAGCACCGGCGGGGGCGGGAAGCCGAAGGCGGCGGCCTGTGCTGGCAAGTTCTCGTAGAGGGGGAGATCGGCCGGGTGGAGCAGTACCCGCGCGGCGGGGAAAGCCGCCTTGGCCTCGGCGACCCCGTAGGCGTGGTCCAGGTGAGCGTGGGTGAGGAGGATGGCGGAAGGGTGAAGACCCCCTCGCCGCACCTCCTCCACGACCACCTGGACGTCGAACCCCGGGTCGACGATGAAGGCGTCGCGGCCGCCGTCGTCGGTCAGTACCACGCAGCGCGCGGCAAAGGGCCCCACCTCGAATGGCAGCATTTTCAATGGTTTATCTCCTCCTCCAGGCGAGCCACCAGCTGCCGGAGCAGGGCGGCCAGGCGCGGGCGGGCGATGGCCCCGACTTCCATGACCTCTTCATGGGTGAGCTGGGTGTCGCTCAAGCCGGCGGCCAGGTTGGTCACCAGGGAGAGCCCCAGCACGCGCATGCCCATGTGGCGGGCGGCGATCACCTCCTGCACCGTGGACATACCCACCACCGTGCCGCCGAGGGCGCGCAGCATGCGCACCTCGGCGGGGGTTTCGAAAGAGGGGCCGAGCACCCCGGCGTAGACCCCCTGCTGAGCGGTGAACCCCGCCTCGCGGGCTCCCGCCAGCGCCCAGCGGCGCAGAGTGGGATCGTACGCCTTCGTCATGTCCGGGAAGCGGGGTTGCCGCCACAGCGCCCACTCTCCCACCAGGGCGTTGACCCCCTGCAGGTTGAGGTGGTCCTCGATGACCACCAGATCGCCGGGCCGCAAGGAAGGGTCCAGAGCGCCGGCGGCGTTGGTGAGCACGTAGAGTGGAGCGCCCAGCAGGCCCGCCAGGCGGGGGATGGCGGCCACCTCGGCGGCGCTGTACCCCTGGTAGAGGTGAAAGCGGCCGTTGAACACAAGTAGGCCGAGGGGGCCTTTGCGCAGCAAGGTCAGCGACGGGGTGTGGCCCGCCAGGGGGTGGTGGGGAAAGGGGAAGATGGCTTGGTAGGACACCTCCGCGGCCTCGGTCCACCCGGGCACGGCGAGGGTGATGCCGGACCCGGCCACCAGGGCGGCAATCACCCGCCCGGTGTCATGGTGGGCGGCGAAGACCGCGGCGATCTCTTCCAGGCGGCCGGGGGTGAGCGTTTCCATGGTCGGCAAGGATACCGCACGCCCGGCTCGCCCGCGGCGGCTCAGGTGCGGGCGAAGAGATAGGCCGAGCTTTCCAGGCGAGGCTCTTCGCCGGCGCGGCAAACGGCGAAATGAGCACCGGAGAGGAGGGCGGCGCTGCCCACCTCCCCGGCGCGGTTGACGGCGTACAAGGTGACGTTGTTGCGGGGGCGTCCCTGGGCGTCCTTCAGGTAGTCCAGGCGGGTGTTGCGGACGATGCGCCGGCAGGTTTCCAGGCAGGCTTCCTGCGGCGAGGCCCCCTGGCGCATGAACTCCACCACGGTGTGGGCGCCGGCGGTGAGCATGCAGCTCTCGCCGTGCCCGGTGGCGCCGGCGGAGCCCACCTCGCCGTCGCAGTACAGCCCGGCGCCCACCAGCGGCGAGTCGCCCACCCGGCCGGGCAATTTGAAGGCCAGGCCGGAGGTAGTGGTGCAGCACCCGAGGCTGCCGTCTCCCCCGCATGCCGACAGGTGAATGGTGCCGGTGGGCCGGGCGAGCCTCCGCCCGAAGCGCTTTTCGAACCACTGGATATCGGGGTCGTCGCTGTCCTCCGGCAGCTCCAGCCAGTCGTCGTCGGGGGAAGCGGTGTTTTTCCAGTGCAGCCAGATCTTGCGCGCCCGCTCGGTGAGCAGGTTCTCCTCGGGGAAACCGTGGGCGCGGGCAAAGCGCAGCGCCCCCTCGCCCACCAGCAGCACCCGGGTGGTGTGCTGCATGACCTTGAGGGCCACCTGGGCCGGGTGCTTGATGCGCTCCAGCGCCGCCACCGCGCCGGCTCGCATGGTGCTGCCGTCCATCACCGCGGCGTCCAGCTGCACCACTCCGTCCTCGTTGGGCAGGCCGCCGTAGCCGACCGTGACGTCCTCCGGGTCTGCCTCCACCAGCGCCACGCCGGCCACCGCGGCTGCGACCGGAGAGACACCGGCCAGCATGCGCGCCACCGCTTCCTTCACCGCGGCGAGCCCGTTGCCCGAGGCCACCGCCACCGGGCGGAGCGGGTTTTCGGCCGCGGCACGGCGGCGCGGCGCGACGGCCGTGGCGGCGGCCGCCGCGGCGCCGGTGCGCAGGAGATGGCGACGTGTCAGAAGCTGGGGCATGGCATCCCTCCCGCCGGGCGCGGAGCGCGTGGCGCGGCGTTTCGCTCTGCAGCATAGGTGAGGCGCGCGGACGGCGCAATCACCGCGTTGCTGATGACGAGCGCAGGGGGGGGACATCTGTCGCCGTTGCTCAGGGATGGCGGCACGGCTACAGTAGAGCCATGAAGAAGCTGGCCGGCATCGTGTTGGTCGCCGCAACCGCGGCGGCGGTCGGCTGTGCCCCGGTGCCCGGCGCCGACCGGCTGCTGGTGGGAGGCGTCGTGCACACGCCGCGCGGCGCCGAGCGCGCCAGCGTGGCGGTGGCGGAGGGGCGGATCTTGGCGGTGGTGGCCGCCGATCGGGACCGGGCCTGGCGGCGGGCGGCGCGGGAGGTGGTGGACCTGGCCGGCGCCCACGTCTACCCCGGGTTCACCGAAAGCCACGGCCACCTGGTGGGGTTCGGCGCGGCGCTGGAGCAGGTGGACCTGCGCGGGGCGGCATCCTATGAGGAGGTGATCGCGCGCGTCCGGCGCGCCGCCGCCGAGCTGCCGCCCGGCAGCTGGGTGCAGGGCCGGGGCTGGGACCAGAACCTCTGGCCCGGGGGCGGGTTCCCGCATCATGCCGCACTCTCCGAGGCGGTGCCCGACCACCCGGTGATCCTGCGGCGGGTGGACGGGCACGCCGTGCTGGTCAACCGGGCGGCGCTGCAGCGGGCGGGGGTTTCTGCCGCGACCGTGGACCCCCCCGGCGGGCGGATTCTGCGCGACGGCTCCGGGGAGCCCACCGGGGTCCTGGTCGACGCAGCCATGTCTTTGGTCAGCGAGCATGTCCGCGGCATCGCCGCAGCCGACCTCGAGCGCCGCGTGCTGCGTGCCGCCGAAGCGCTCGCCGCCTTGGGCTTTACCTCCATCCACGACGCCGGCACCGGTGGGGAGACGCTTTCGGTGTTGCGCCGCCTGCAGCAGGAGGGGCGCTTGCCCATCCGCGTCTACTGCATGCTGGAAGGCTCGGACGAGGCCTTGTTGGCCGCCGAGCTGCCTCGCGGCGCCTGGGTGAGCGGCGACGGGCGCCTGGCCGTGCGCGCCGTCAAGCTGTACGCCGACGGGGCGCTGGGTTCGCGCGGGGCGTGGCTGTCGGCGCCCTACAGCGATGAACCGACGACCTCGGGGCTGCAGCTGACGCCGCCGGGGCACCTCGTGAAGCTCGTCCAGCGCATCGCCGGCGCCGGCTTTCAGCCGTGCGTCCACGCCATCGGTGATGCCGCGGTCACCGCCGTCCTGGATGCCTTCGACGCCGCCCTCACCGGCGCCGGCCTGGTGGGGATGCGGCCGCGCGTCGAGCACGCGCAGATCGTGCGCCCCGAGGACGTGCCCCGCTTTGCCGCGCTGGGGGTCGTTGCCTCGGTGCAGCCCACCCACTGCACCTCGGATATGCCATGGGTGCCCCAGCGTCTCGGCCAGGAGCGAACCCTCTGGGCGTACCGCTGGCGGTCGCTGCTTGAAGCCGGGGCGGCGCTCTGCCTCGGTTCCGATGTTCCGGTGGAAGACGCCGATCCGCGCCTGGGGTTGTGGGCGGCGGTGACGCGCCGCACTCTGGAGGGGACACCCCCGGAGGGCTGGAACCTGGCCGAGGCACTCACCGCCGAGGAGGCGATCCTCGGCTTCACCCAGTGGGCCGCCTACGCCGCTTTCGAGGAGTCGTGGCGCGGCCGCATCCTGCCCGGATACGCCGCCGATTTCACCATCTTCGACCGCGATCTGCTCGCCGCTGTCCCCGATTCCCTGCGGGAGGCACGGGTCTTGCGTACCGTGGTGGCGGGCCGCGATGCCTTTGCGGCCGGAGGTGGTTCGTGAGGAGGACGTCCATGCTCGTGACGCTCCTACTGGCGGGAGGGTGGCCGTGGGGATGCGGCGGTGCTCCCGCCGCGGACGACTCGCAGAGCTGGGCGAAGGCGCGGGCCGAGATGGTGCGTACCCAGATCGAGGCGCGGGGCGTCAAGGACGCCCGCGTCCTCGACGCCATGCGCACCGTGCCGCGGCACCTGTTCGTGCCGGCCGATCTGCGCTCCCAGGCGTACGCCGATCATCCCCTGCCCATCGGCGAGGGTCAGACCATCTCCCAGCCCTACATCGTCGGGCTGATGAGCGAGCTGCTCGGCGTCAAGCCGGGGGACAAGGTGTTGGAGATCGGCACCGGCTCGGGCTACCAGGCGGCGGTACTGGCTGCCATGGGGTGCGAGGTGTACACCATTGAGATCCGCGCCTCGCTGGCGGCGGAGGCGCGCAAGCGCCTGGCTGATCTGGGGCTCGAAACGGTGCACGTGCGCGCCGGGGACGGCTACCAGGGGTGGCCGGAGGCGGCACCGTTTGCCGGCATCATCGTCACCGCCGCCCCCGACCGCATCCCCGAGCCGCTGCTGGAGCAGCTGGCCGTGGGCGGCTCCATGGTCATTCCCGTGGGCTCGTTTTACCAGCAGCTCAAGGTCATCACCCGCACGGAGGGGGGCATTCAGGAGCGCGACGTCATTCCGGTGCGCTTCGTACCCATGACCGGCGAGGTGGAGCGCCGCCCCTAGCCGTCAGGTTGCGGGGACGAAGCGGAGGATCTCGCCGAGGCGGGCGAGCCCCCTGATCCGGGGTCGAAGCGGCAGCCTGGCCGCGGAAACGGCGTGAAGGAGGAAGCTCTCCCCGTGCCCGCCGCCCCCGGGACCGGAGGCCCTCGCCCGCGGCCTGGCGGACGAAGGCCGGCTGCGGGGTCATGCCGCGGAACGCGAGCTCGCGTTGGAAGGGATCGGAGACGAACCGGCCGCCGTGGCCGTGGCGCCATGGAAGGCCACGCCCAGCGCCCGCAGAGCAGGCGGCGAAGACCTCCATGACGGGATGGTGGTGGGAGTGGCGGACCGGGTGCAAAAGCGCCGCCAACAAGCCGATGAAGCCGACGGTCACGTTCGGCGGCCGCAGCCTGCGGCAAGGCGTTGGGTATAATAAAGAACGCCATGAAAGACCAATACTTCAGGGACATCCAAGGCTCTCCAGCCGACCGCTCGCCGGCGGCGCGGGCTCGCGTCAGCCGAACCTTGCGTTAGACGGCTTGCAGAAAGGGAATTTTGTTATGCCGAAAGATAAAAGTTTGCTCTATTATGGAGCCATTTACCACAAGCTCTTCGATTCTCAGCTAGCCGAAGCGCGCCAAATAACCGTAGACCTCATCGCTGAAGGATCGTCGGTGCTGGACATAGGCTGCGGTACGGGGTTGCTGTGCTTCTCACTTAAGGAGCAGAAACATTGCCGCGTCGTGGGTCTTGACCTTTCACTACGTATGTTGGAATTCGCTCGCAAATGCAGTCCCTTTGAAGATGTGGTTTTTGTCCATGAAGATGCTACCGACTTGAGAGCCTTTGGGGATCATTCTTTTGATTACGCCACGATGCTGATGATCATGCACGAACTGCCCCGTTCACAACAGGTTCGTGTCCTAACGGAAGCACTGCGCGTTGCCAACAAGTGTATCATCATTGACTCGGTAGTCCCGCTTCCCAAGAACGCAGGTGGAATTGGCATTCGCATCGTGGAAGCAACGTTCGGACGCGACCACAATCGCAACTTTAAAGCTTTCCTCGCCGGTGGCGGTATCCATGGCATGCTCGAGGGGGCTGGCTTGCCAATCAACGTAGAGCACTCCTCAGTGTTCTGGCGAAACTGCCGTGAAGCGGTGGTCATTTCCAGGCATCAGTAGGTCACATTTCATACGATGAAGACATCGCAGCCAGCACCTCGGCATGGCCGCCCAACCCGCCGCTTTAGCCGACGCCGCTGCGCTGCCCTCGGCGGCGCGCCTGAGCCGCATGCCGTCAGCCGCTGCGAGGCCCTCGGCGCGGGTGGTGCAGGAGCGCTATTTCGGGTCGAGCTGGGGGGCGAAGCGGAGGATCTCGCCGAGGCGGGCGAAGGCGGCTTGCCAGGGTGGGTCCTCACTCCCCCAGCAGCCCTCCCGCAGCTGCTGGCGCAACGCCCAGTAGCGGGTTTCGACCTGCCACAGGTTGACCGGGAATCCCAGCTCCGGCACCAGCCGCAGCAGCTCGGTGAGGGTCTCGAGGGCCGTCACCTCGCCGGGGCTTTCGGCCACGGCGGCCACCAGGCGCTCCAGCGCCCGCCCCAGGGTGAGACCGTGCGCCGCCCCATCCGGGGCGACGTGCAGGCGGCGCGCCTCGGAGACGATTTCCCGCAGACGCTGAGGGTCTGGAGTTACTGCCAACAGCTCGGCGGCGAGGGTGTGGTCGATGGCGCGGGCGGCGGCGGTGGCGAGTTCCGGCGGGATCGGCACGCCCAGCTCGGCGGTGAAGCTCAAGAGCTGCGCGTGGGCGTAATAGAGGGTGCGGTAGACGGCGCGGGTGTCTTCGACGGCGGAGGCGACGATGCGATCCAGTACCCAGCGGCGATCGTCCACGGGCAAGCCGGCCAGCGTGATGCTCAGCTCCATGTCGCGGTCGATGAGCCGCAGCACGGCCGCCGGATCGGCACGGCGGAAAGCGCTGCGGATGTCGTCGAGGGTGTGCTCCCCGCCGGCCTCCGCGGGGGAGGGGCGGACTCCGGCGAGCAGCGTGTGGTCGCCGAAGTGCACGGCGGCGAAGGTGAGCTCCGCCCCTTCGCCGGTGGCGGGGGCGGTCAGACGCAGATGACCGCTGGCCAGTCGTGCCCGGCCGAAGCTCTCGATCCGACCGGCCAGGGAGGTCTGGATCCGCGGCACCGGGCGCTCCTCGTCGGGGAAGAGCGCCAACAACGCCGCCCGCGCCCCCAGCTGCGGCAGCGTGTACATGGACGAAAGCACCCGCCGGCGAAACACCTCGGCGCCGTCGGGCAGCGCCGCATCGTTGCCCCGGGCGGCCGCCAGGCGCCGCTCCAACTCGGTCAGCAAAGGCCCGCCGCCGAGGCTTTCGGCCAGCTCCGCGGCACGGGCGGCGTAGCGCAGGATTTGCTCGGCCTCGAGCCCGGCGATGTCGTCGAAAAACCACCCGCAGGAGGTGAACATGAGCTGGGCGTTGCGCTGCATCTCAATGAACCGCAGTGCCTTCGTGGTCTCTTCCGGGGTGAGGGGGCGACCGCAGTGGGCCGCAAGAAAACGGGAGGTGGCATCGCCTGCGCCGTCGAGATGAAGGGTCACCGCCGCGTCTCTGGCGGCCCAGGGGTCGCGGAAGAGGCGGCCGCCTTCCCGCGCGAACAGGGTGTCGGCGGTGTCGCGCAACCACTCCAGCGCCTGCCGCAGCGGCCCCCGCCAGGCCTGCGAGGTCCCCGCGGCGAGGCGGCAGCCGCAGTCGGCGCGCCAGCGCTCCACCCCGTGGGCACAGCTCCACGAGGTGCCCTCGGCCAGCTCCACCTCCCAGGTGGGGGGGTGGAGCTCCAGGTACTCGCCGTAGTTGCTCAAGCGCGCCACCCCCTGCCGCTCGGCGGCGTGTAGCGCCCAGGCCAGGGCCATCTCGCCGAAGCGGTGGTGGTGGCCGTAGGTCTCCCCGTCGGTGGCGATGTGCAGCAGTTGATCGTTGCCGCTGCCGGCGTCGGCGATGGCCAGCAGGCGGGCGAGGAACGCCTCGCCGGAGGAGAGCAGGCGTTCGAACGCCACCGCGCGGGCCACCGGTCCGTGGTAGAAAAACAGCGCCAGCGAGCGGCCCGAGGGAAGATGAATGAGGTAGGGGCGGCGGCTGTCGACGCCGCTCTCCCCCACCTCCTGCCAGGTCCCGCCCGGGCGCCGTATGCGGCGGGCCTGGTGCGGCGCCAGGATGGTGAAGCGGATTCCATGCTCGGCCAGCACCTCGAGGGTTTCCACATCCACGCCGGTTTCGGGCAGCCACATCCCCTCCGGGTCGCGACCGAAGCGATGCACGAAGTCGGCGATGCCCCAGCGCACCTGCGTCACCTTGTCGCGCCGCGAGGCGAGAGGCAGGATGGTGTGGTTGTAGGCCTGGGCGAGGGCCGCACCGTGGCCGGAGAAGCGGTGGAGGCTCTCCCGGTCGGCCTTGAGGATCGCGGCGTAGGTTTCGGGGGCGTGGCGTTCCAGCCACGACAGGAGCGTGGGTCCGAAGTTGAAGCTGATGCGGGAGTACAGGTTGACGATGGTGGCGATGCGGCCGGCCGAATCGAGGATGCGCGCCGCCGCCATCGGAGCGTAGCATTCGGCGGTGACGCGCTCGTTCCAGTCGTGAAACGGGGCGGCGGAGTCCTGTACCTCGATGCGGTCGAGCCACGGGTTTTCCCGCGGCGGCTGGTAGAAGTGGCCGTGGATGCAGAGGAAGGGGACGGTCATGGGCGAAGGGTACACGAACCCATCGGCCGTCCGAGGGGACGGCGCCGGCGTGTCTATCCTGGGAGAGGCGGGCGGGAGGTGGCCTCGGAGCTTGCTGGAGGCCCCTCGACCACGTACCCCTCCACGTCGATGGCGTCGCCCCACTCGGACGCCCAGGCGCGGTAGGCGTTCAGATCCTTGCGGATCAGACCCACGATCCAGGCGAGCACCGCCGCATCGTCTATGAGCCCCAGCCCCGGCAGGACATCGGGGATGAGGTCGAGGGGGTTGAGGAAGTACACCAGGGCGGCGGCGGCGGCGATGAGGGTGCGCACCGGCAGCCGCCGGTAGCGGCGGCGGGCGACGTCCTCGAGCATGCGGATCACCAGGGCGGCGTCGGCGCGGAAGCGGTGGGGTGCGGCGCGCACGCTCCGCAGCGCCACCCGCGCCGCCGAGGCCAGCCGCCACACCCCCGAGAGCGAGCCGGACAACCGCGAGCCGGCGCGAAACGCCCGCGCCACCGCCGGGGAGTGCCACCAGCGTCGACCGGCCATGGCCTATTCCCCCGCCCCGCGGTCGGCGAGGGCCAGCCCCAGCTCCGCCAGTTGCGCCGGCGCCACCGGACTCGGGGCCTGGGTGAGCAGGCAGTTGCCGGCGGTGGTCTTGGGGAAAGCGATGACGTCGCGGATGGAGTCGCGGCCGGACATCAGCATGACCAGCCGGTCCAGCCCCAGGGCGATGCCGCCGTGCGGGGGGGCGCCGAAACGGAAGGCTTCGAGCAAAAAGCCGAACTTGCTGCGCGCCTCCTCCTCGTCGATGCCCAAAGCGGCGAAGACGCGCCGCTGCACGGCCGGGTCGTGGATGCGGATGGAGCCTCCCCCCAGCTCGTAGCCGTCCATGACCACGTCGTAGGCCCGGGCACGCACGCTACCCGGATCGCTCTCGAGGCGGGCGAGGTCGGCGGGGAGAGGCGAGGTGAAGGGATGATGACAGGCGTAGTAGCGCTGCGTCTCCTCATCCCACTCCAGGAGGGGGAAGTCGGTGATCCAGGCGAAGGCATGCTGTCCCGCCGGGATCAGGGCGAGCTGCCGCGCCAGGGCGACCCGCAGCGCCCCGAGAGCGGTCAACACCACCCTGGAAGCGCCGCCCACCACCACCAGCAGGTCGTCCGCGCCTGCCCCGGCGGCCGCCAGGAAGCGGGCGACGCCCTCGTCGCCGAGGGCTTTCTTGGCCGGCGACGCGTAGCCCTCGGCGGTGCGCCGGAACCACACCACCCCCGGCGCTCCGTAGGGCTTGACCGCTTCTCCGAGTTCGTCGAGCTGCCTGCGGCTGAAGGCGGCGCCGCCGGGAATCACCAGGCCCTTGACGCGGCCGGTCGCGGCGGCTTGGCGCAGCACCTCGAAGCTGCATTCGCCCGCGACGCCGCCCAGCTCCTGAAGTTCGAGCGCGAAACGCAGATCGGGGCGGTCTGAGCCGAAGCGCTCCATGGCGTCGCGGTGGGTGAGCCGGGGAAAGCGCGGCGGCGGCGTGATCCCCACCAGAGGGAAGAGGCGCGCAAACAGGCCCTCGATGAGGGTGAAGACGTCCTCTTCGGTGATGAACGAGGCCTCGACGTCGATCTGGGTGAACTCGGGCTGGCGGTCGGCGCGCAGGTCCTCGTCGCGGAAGCAGCGGGCGATTTGCACGTAGCGTCCGAGCCCGGCCACCTGGAGAAGCTGCTTGAACAGCTGCGGCGACTGCGGCAGGGCGTAAAACTCGCCGCGCGACAGGCGCGACGGCACCAGGTAGTCCCGCGCGCCCTCGGGGGTGGAGCGGGTGAGGATGGGGGTTTCCACCTCCACAAACCCCAGCTCGTGGAAATAGCGCCGCGCCTCGAAAGTAACCTGGTCCCGCAGAAGCAGGCAGCGCATCATCGCCGGGCGCCGTAGATCCAGGTAGCGGTAGCGCAGGCGCAGCTCCTCGGAGGCGGTCAGATGGTCCTCCACCACGAAGGGGGGAACATCGGCTCTGGTCAGCACCTCCAGCTCCTCGGCGTGCACCTCGATCGCGCCGGTGGGCAGCTCGCGGTTGATCATTTCCTCTGGACGCGCCTGCACCGTGCCCACCACCCGGATCACGTCCTCGGCGCGCAGGGTGGCGGCTTCGGCTTTGAGGGGGTCGGCGGGAAAGAGCACCTGCACCCACCCCTCGCGGTCGCGCAGGTCGACGAAGATGATGCCGCCCAAATCCCGCTGCCGCCGCACCCAGCCGTAAAGCTCCACCCGCCGCCCCACGTCGCCTCCCCGCAGTGCCCCGGCGAATTCCCCGCCCCACCTCTGCGCACCATCGCTCACCGGCTCGCTCCTCCCGTGACCGCCATTCTACCGGCGCCGGCGGCGGGGCGTCAGCGGGGCGGCCAGGGTGGGTAGCCTTCGGGGTGACCCGGAGGTGGAGGGGGCGAGGGGAACTGCAGTGTCAGTTCCTCGAGCCTTCCGAGGATTTCCAGCCGCGGCGGCTGGTAACCCCCATGCTGCTCGGAGGGCGTCGCGTTCGCGGGGATGGCGGCGGAGGTCACGGGGACCTCCGCGGGGGGGCCGTCCCGACACTGTCGCGGCCCAGGCGCCAGCGCAAGGTGCGGCTGCCCGCCGCCAGCTCCAGCTCGTACCCGTGGGGCAGCAGATGCAGCGGGATCTCCTTGCCGGCGGCCTCGTCCACCAGGACACTGTCCGCCGCCACCCAGGCCGGCACCTCCCAGGTGAGCGTGGCCTTGGTGGGCGCCGCCGCCTGGATGACCATCACCCACTCGTCCCGCTTCTTGGGGGCGCGCACGTCGCGCAGGTAGTCGCCGGCGAAATCCTTCCAGTCCGGGTGGGGGAAGGCGAGCCGCAATGGGGGGGAGGAGGGAGCCGGAAGGTGCTCGGCGTCGTGCGGGTCAAAGCCGTCGGCGGCGCCCAGCCGGTGGCCCAACTGCACGTGGGCGGTGGCGGTCGAGCCGGTCAGGTGCAGGCGTCCCATCCACCCCACGGTGAGCCGACGCTCGGGAGCGCTGCCGCCGCCGCTCACCTCGGCGGGCAGGCGCACTTCCACATCCTGCAGGGCGCGGATCCAAAAGCCCTGCCCAGGGGCAATCGTGCCCTCGCCGAGCAGGCCGTCGAACACCTCGTACTGCTGGGTGGTGCGGTTCCAGGTCCACATGAGGTTGCGGATCACCCCGTCGGCGTACGCCTGGGCGAAGCTCTTCTCGCTGCCGCCGTAGTAAAAGCGCACCTGGTTCCAAGGAATCGAGAAGGTGCGCGGCGCCGCCACCATGTGCGGGCGGCCGAGCCCCGGGGCGCCGGTGACGGCACGGGGGTAGGCCTCGGAGCGGTCGGCTACGAGGCCGGTGTAGTTGCTGGGGGACGGGGTGGTGAAGCGGTACAGCCAGTACCCCTCGCCCAGCTGTAGGGGGGCGGAGGCGCTCCAGATGCGTTCGTAGGCAGCAGCGCCGGCGTTGTAGCGCCACATCGCCCAGTCGGTGTTGAAGGTGCCGAGGGACGCCCCGAACACTCCGGCCGGGGTGTTCTGGCCGCGCCGGTCGCAGGGCAGCGCGACGAGGTTCCAGCCGGCCTGGATGCCCGCCGCCACGCTGCACTCCCGCAGGCGCAGCCGCCCGTAGCCGTACACCGTGTCGTGCCCCGCCGCCCCCAGATCGTTGTCACCGTCGAGGGCCGCCAGCTCGAGGGCACGCTGCAGGCCGGCCGGCTGGCTGCCGCGCTCGACGGGTTTTTCGTTGCGCAGCTGGGTGAGCACCGCGGCCACCCCGGCGGCGTGGGGGGTGGCGGCGGAGGTGCCAGCGAAACCGCCGGGACCGTAGCTGATGGTGGAAACGCGGGCAAAGCTCATGAGGTCGAGTTTGGGGTTGGTGGGGCTGCCCAAGCCTCCGCCGGGGGCCAGCTGCGGCCCCTCGCCGCTGTAGTACTCCTGGCTGGAGGGGTTGCCCACGTCGAGCGCTCCCACCGCCAACACCGCCGGCGAGTCGGCAGGGAAGCCCAGGGAGCGGGCGGGAACGCGGTAATTCATATCGTAGGGGCCGAAAAACTGCAGGTTGCGGTTGGTGGCGGCGCTCCACCGGCGAACGTAAAAGCCGTACACGCCGGAAGTGGCACCGCATACCGCGGGATAGTTGGTCGAGGCTGTCCAGGCGATGTACTCCTGGGGGCTTTGCCCGCTGCTGCCGTTTTGACCATTGATCGATTGCGCCCGTACCGACCAGGAGCTGCCGGTGTACTCGACGAGATACAAATCGTAGTCGTGGTTGACGTTGGTCCAATCGTCCCAGAACAGCTCGGCGGTAAGGAGGGTGCCGTTGGGGATGCAGTACGCGCCGCCTGACCCGTTGCCGATGAAGTTGACCCGGGCGTTGGAGCCGCTCCACGTGTGGATGTTGGCGTTGCCGCTCGACGGCGCGTACAGGCCGCCCCAGTGCTGGATGCGCCCGTTGCCGGCGGCGTTGACCACCAGCGAACCGCGGCTGCGGGCGATCGTGGCCGCCTCGGCAATGGTGCCGCAGGGGGCTGGCCAAATGGGGGGGCAGGCGCTGCCGTCCCCGATGCCGTCCAAGGGGGCACCGAGCGAGACCGAAATGACGTCGGCCACCCCCTGGCCGTTGGCCGTGGCGTCGGAGGCGTGCAGCAGCGCCTGGTACCACTCCCCGATGGTGGTCGTCTTGTAGACCAGGAAGGTGGCGCCGGGGGCGCTGTCGTAGGCGATTTCCACGTTGGCCGCGCCGTGCGGGGAGGCGCCGAAGGTGGTGCAGCTGCCCACGTCGCAGTCGGTCACGGTGCTGCCGCTGACCTCAAAGCGCCGCAGGCGGCTCGGCGGTGGCCAGTCGCCGCTGGACTGCAGGGCGGCCCAGTTCTGAAAACCGACGTCGATGACGGCGACGAGGGTGCCGCTGCCGTCGGCGCCCAGGGCGTGGTAGGGGTCGAGACCGGACTGCGTCACCCCTTCCGACTGCACATTGCCGGCGAGGGGTGCAGCGGTGGAGGGGCGTACCAGGCGCGCCGGCCGCAGCGCGAGCAGGCCCGGCAGCGCCTGCAGGGAGGCAAGGGCGCGTACCGGCACCCACGCCTCCAGGAGCGTGGGCACGTTCTGCACATGGCGGCGCACCCCCAGGCGGCCGAGCGCCACTTCTTCGGGGCCCGCCGGGGCAGCGGCGAAGCGCAGCTCCACGAGCACCGCCTCGTCCTCGACCAGCAGGCCGTGAGCGGCCGCCCAGGTTTGCCACGGCCGGCCGCTGGCGACGAGCTGCGCGAGCTGCTCGAGGGCTGCGCCTGGCGCGCCCCGCTCCGGCTCCTCGATGGGCGCCTGCAGCGCCTCGAGAGGCATGGGTACGGTGGCCCACGGGAGGGCAGCCGAAACCGGCCCGACGGCGCCGACCGCCAGGGCCATTGCTGTCCACAGCAAAGTGCTCGCTTTCATGGCATGTCCCCCCTCTCCGCTCGGCCGGCCGAGCTCTTCGTTACGATAGTGATCACTTTTCGCCGCGTCAAGTGATTCAGTCATCGCATGTAATGAATTTGAACAGTTTTTCCGTTCCCGGTATCATGCCGCCGTGCAGGAGTGCCGCGACTGGGCCTGGTCACCGGTCATCCCCGGCGCCCCGAGGTTTACCCTGCGGGGGTGGCCCGCCCAGGCGCTCGCCGCCGCCCGGCACTTTCTCGGGGCGGAAGCGACGGCGCGGCCACCGGAGGGGACCACCGCGGTGGTTTGCTGGCGCGTGCCGAAGGGGGAGAGCGGTCACCCGCCGTCATCCTCCGGTTTTTTGTGGCGGCCGCGCGGCGAGGTGGCGGCTTTGGCGGGGAAGGTGAGCGTGGAGGTGGACGCGTCGGGCAACGCGGCCGTGGTGGTGGCTGCCGCCGACGACGGCGAGCTCCTCCGGCAGGTGATCTGGCGCGTTTTGCCGGCCGTGCTCGGCGAGCTGGCGCTGGCCCAGGGGTGGCTCTTGCTGCACGCCGCGGCGGTGGGCCTTAAGGGTTCGGCGCTCGTCTTTCCGGGGCCGGGCGGGGTGGGCAAGACGACGATCGCCACGGCGGCGGCGGCGGCCGGCTGGCCGGTGCTGGCGGATGACCTGGTGTGGCTGCGTCCCGTCCGCGATGGCCCGCCGCCGGTGGTGGGGTTGCCGCGGGGGGGGTGGCCGACCCCTGGTTCCGGCCTGTTCGCCGGGGCTTTGCCGGCGCTCGCCGTGGTGTTTCCGGCGCTGGGCGGCGTGGGCGAGCGGCAGGTGCGGCGGCTGGCCGCCAGGCTGGTGGTGCGCGAGCTGTGGGGTGCGTGGGTGGGGTTGGGGGCGCCGGGGACGGCGGCGGCGCGGCTGACGGCGCTGTCGCAGGTGGCGGAGCGGGTGCCGGGGTTTGTGTGGGTGCGCCCGCGCTGGCCCGGCCGCTGATGCTATCGGCCGTGGGGCCGACACGGTGCGCTACACTGCTGACACCACGTGCGGGGAGGTGCTCGATGCCGACGTTCGTGCTGATGACCCGGCTGGCGCCCGAGGCGGCCCACGACGCCGCGGGCCGCGCGGCCATGGGCAAGGAGTGGCTCAAGCGTGTCAAACAGGCCTGTCCCCAGGTGCGTTTCCTCGCGCACTACGCCATCCTGGGCCCTTACGACTTCATGGACATCTACGAGGCGCCGGACGTGGAGACGGCGCACAAGGTGTCGCTGATCTCGCGGGCGCAAGGGGCGGTGACGGCGGAGAGCTGGCAGGCGCTGGCCTACGAGCAGTTCCTGAAGCTGCTGGAAGAGGTCAAGGGTTAGCGGTTTCGCGTTCCTACGCGGGCCGCCAGATCCGCTGCGGAGCGATCTCGGCGATGGGGGAAAGCGGTGCGCGCAAGGGGTACGCCGCGGGGAACCAGGTCGGATGATAAGGAGTCTCTATGTCCGAGCGCAAGTATCGGCACCGGGGGTATCAGGACGGCGGGTCGTTCGAGCGGCGCGAGAAGTCCCGGCAGCCGCCGGCCCGCTCGCGGGGTGATCGGCCCCAGGGGCCCCGCGGGCGTGGCCTAGGGGCGCCCACCGCCACGGTCTTTCGCTGTCGGGCCTGCGGTGCCAAAGTGCAACTCGTTGGAGAGCTAGAGCTTTCGGCCGTCTGCCGGGTCTGCGGCGCCGATCTGCATTGCTGCGCCAACTGCCTGCATTTCGATACCGCCAGCCGCTTCGAGTGCCGCAAGCCGGTGGCCGAGCGCATCGCCAACAAGGTGCGGGCCAACTCGTGCGCGCTCTTTGCTCCCCGCACCGTGCAGGAGTTCGCCTCCGAGGCGGCGGCGGCCAGCCAGGATCCGCGCGCCGCCTTTGCCGCTCTCTTCAAGAAATAACTGCGCCGCCTGCGAGTTAGAAGGAGTGGGAGGCGATGGACCGGAGGAGGTGATGAGTCCATGAGCGTACGACGGATCCTGGCGGCGTTGCTCGCCACCGCGGTGCTCTCGGCCAGTGCCTCTGCCCAGCGGACGACGCGCGAGGAGCCCCGCCTCGTGGATTTAGTGGACGTGGTGGTGGTGAACCTGGAAGTGTGGGTGACCGACCGCCAGGGGATTCCCGTCGCTGGCCTGAAACGCGAGGATTTCGAGTTGCGGGTGGACGGGAAACCGGTCGAGGTGTCGAACTTTCTGGACATGGCGGCACGGCGCCGGGCCACCGCCGAACTGGGGGGCCCGGCGGTGGGGTCGGGGTCGGACGCCCCAGCGGTCGACCCTCAGGCGACCGACGAGCCCCCATTGGTGCCTCCCTCCCACGTGGTCATCTATCTCGATGACGAGAGCATCCGCCCCTTCGCCCGGCGCCCCCTCCTGGAGGATCTCACCGCCTTCGTGCGCGATCAGGCGTCGCGGGGCAACCGCCTCATGTTGGTCACCCATGGGGCGCGGGTGCAGGTGCGGCACCGGTTTCAGGACGATCCACGCGCCCTGCCCCACCTGCTCACCACCTTGGAGGAGCCGGGCGGCTCGGTGCGACAGCTGGAGGCGGAGCGGGACTTCATTTTGCGCACCATGGAGCGCACAGTGGTTCCATCTCCGAATCAGACGGGCATCCGGTTCGAGTTCGACCTGGAAGACGCCCGTACCCTGCTGCCGCGTATCCGCGGTTATGCCCAGATGTTGCGGGAGCAGACGCGGGCGCGGCTGGCGTCGATGTCGAGCTTCGTCAGCTCGCTGGCCGGCATCCAGGGGGCCAAGGTGCTGGTGTACGTGGGCGAGGGGATTCACGCCTACCCCGCCGATGGGCTCTTTCGGGCCTGGGAGGAGCGCTACCCCGCCCTCGCCCGCCAGGAGGGAATGTCCACCGGCCTGGAGGCCAACCGCTATGGCCTCAAGGAGGAGATCCGCGAGCTGGTGTCGCGCGCCAACGCGTCGCTGGTGAGCATCTTCACCCTGGACGCCGGGGACCGGGCCAACTTCACGGCCATCGGGGCGGAGCGCGGCACCTCCACCTCCGGCCCCACCCCCCTGGTGGTGGGGCGGCTAGATCAGCAGATCAGCATGCAGGAGATCTCCTCCAAGACGGGTGGGGAGGTCCTGGGCGTGGGGGAGCGTTTCGGCGCCGTACAGCGCCTGGGTGAACAGCTGGAGGCGTACTACTCCTTGGGATTTGACGCGGCGCCCTTCGCCGACGGCCGGGAGCGCCGGGTGGAAGTGGCCGTGCGCCGCCCCGGGGTCCGGCTGCGCTACCGCCCCGCCTTCACCGTGCAGTCCCTGGGCGAGCGCATGAAGGAGTTGACCCTGGCGGGCCTGCTCTACCAGCGCCGCAACAACCGCCTGGGGGTGGAGCTCATCAAGGAGTCGGAGTGGGTCCGCGAGGGCGGCGGCTATTTGGTCCGCCTGGCTATGCGCATGCCGGTAGTCAACGTCACCCTGCTGCCGCGGGGGGAGGTCCACGAGGGGCGCCTGTCGCTGTACCTGGCGGTGCAGGGGGCGTCGGGGCGCACGTCGCCGGTCATCGAGCAGCCCTTCCCCATCCGCATCCCCAACGACGCGGTGTTGACCGCCTTGGGTCAACAGGTGGCCTTCACCTTCGACCTGGCCCTGGGGGCGGGGGAGTGGCAGGCGGCCATCACCGTGCGCGACGAACTGGCCGGCGCGGTGGCGGTGGAGACCGCCACGGTGACGGTGGGGGAGGCGGCCCGGGCGCCGGCGTCGAGACAGTGACGCGGTTCATCTCTGGCCTGGGGCTGGCGCTGGCGGCCGTCAGTGCGGCCGCCGAGATCGTTCCGGAAGTCCTGCGCGGGGTGGATGCGCGCGCCGCCGCCCTGCTCCTTTCCGGCCAGCGGGGGGGCGCTATCGAGGGCGCGCTGGTGGCCGGCCCGGTGGAGGCTACCGAAGACGGCACATGTCGGGCCGATTTCTGGCTCCAAGTGGATGGCACCAGGCTGGTCTCTGGGCGGCAGGCCGGTACGGCCGAAGTCGAGGTGGTGACCTACGCCCTGGCCGGGGCTAGCGGGGTCGTCGCCTTCGACCGGGTGCTCCTTCGTCTGGATGCTGGTCGCCTGGGGGATCCCCGGTCTCGAGGCGGGCCGCGGGTGCATCGGCGCTTGCCCGGGCTGCCTTGCACCAGGCTCACGCTGCGCGTACTCCTCCTGCACCGGGGCAGCGGCGACTTCTTCCTGGGCGAGGCGCAGGCCGAGGTGGCGGGCGAAGGGTGGATCGGCTTCGTGCTGGCCGCGAAGGGGGAAGAGGTGGAGGTCGGCGGCCAGGAGTCGAATGGTTCCCTGACACCTGAGGTGCGGCCGATCGCCTGGCCCGGCCGAACTCTCTCCGTTGCCCTCTTCCCACCCTTGGGCGCGCGCCCCGAGGGAGAGATCCGCGGCCGCCTGCGGGGCGGCAAGGCATCGCCCCTCACCCGGGTGCCGGCGTCCGAGGCTGGTGATGTCGTGCAGCTGGAGTGGCCGGTGCCTGAGGGCGCTCCCCCGGGGGCCACTACCCTCGAGGTCCTGATTCCCGCGGGCGGCGGAGAGGAGGCCGTGGTGCGCATGCCGGTGTGGGTGGCGGGGCGCGAGGAGGCGGCAGGGTGGGTGGCCGGGGAGAACGACGGGGGGGCGTCGTCTCTGGTGCCATTGGCAAAGCCGTTACCGCCCGCCAGTGAGCTGCGCGCGGCGTACCTGGCGGTGCTCCGACAGCTGGCGCAAGGGGAGCCGGAGGGGGCTCTCCAGGCGGCCGAATCCCTGCAGCGCCGGGCGCTGGGCGAGGGGGGCGGGGAGCGGCAGGAGCGGTACGCCTCGGCCATTCTGAGTGTCGCCCGGGAGTTGGCGGCCGGGGAGGACGCGGCTCTGGCTCCCCTCTTCTGGCTCCATTACGAGCTTCTTCATGAGTTCACAGCGGGCGCCGAGCACCTACACGGCACCGTGGCCGCGGGCCAGCTGGCCGCCCTCGCAGGCCTGTGTGACCGGCGACGCTGCGCCGGCGAGGTGCGCTTGGCCGCCGGGCAGGCCCTGACCGGTCTGGGCGAGTTCCACGCCCGTCAGGCCGCCTGGCACCAGGCGCGGCGGTACTTCCAACGAGCCCTGGAGCTGGCCCCCGAGCTGGAGGCGGCGCGCATCGGTGCTGCCGCGGTGGCCGAGTGGCTGGGCGAGTACGGTGAAGCGGTGGCTCTCCTCCGCCCCGCCGAGAACGCCCCAGCGGTCGACGGCGAGCTGCTGCTGCGCCTGGGAGTGAACCTGAGCCGCTTGGGCGAGACTCGACGCGGCGTGGCCGTGCTGCGTCGCTGTGTCGATCAGCAGAAGCCGGAGTGGGCGCGCGTCGCTGCCCTGGAGGAGCTGGCCCGGATCGAGCTGGCCGCTGGCCGGCCGGCCGCTGCCGTGGGCCTGTTGGGGCCGGCGGCGGCGGCGTTTCCGGCTTATTCATCCCTGCGGTTGTTGCTCGCCCAGGCGCACGAGGAGGGGGGTGAGGCCGCCGCGGCGCGAGCTCTGTGGGCCGAGCTGGCTGCCGCCCCGCCTGGGGGCGGCGAGAGCCCCCGGCTGCTCTACACCCGCCGGCCTGTGCGGGCGATCAGCGCCTGCCGCCAGGAGCTGCGGGCGGCGGAGAAAAGGGCACGGCCGGCGCTGGCTGTGGCCCTCCAAGGTCTCGGCCAGGGGGAGTGAGCGTGGAAAGTCGCGCAGCCCGCTGCTGTGACCGCGGTTCGGTCATGCTCATTCGCGGTTTTGCTCGGCTATGCCCGCGGGCTTTCGGTGTAGCGCTGATGGTGGGCGCGCTGCCGACCATGGCGGCAGAGGTGCGCATACTCTCCCCTCGCCCCGGGGAGGTGGTGCACGGGGTGGTGGAGGTGCACGCCGAGGTCGCGGGAGCCGAAATCGTCAGGGTGGAGTTCCTGGTGAACGACCGCCGGGTGGGGGAGGTGGTGAGGCCACCCTGGCGGCTGGCCGTCGACCTCGGGGGGGACAACCTGGAACACGACATAGCCGTGGTGGCCTCCTCCGCCAATGGCGAGCGGTGGCACGCGCAGGTGCGCACCGGCCGGTTCGCCGTCCACGACGAGGTGACGGTGACCCTGCAGCAGGTCTACCTCACCGCCACGGAAGGGGGAAAACGTATCCTGGACCTGCGACGAGAGGAGGTGGAACTGAGCGAGGATGGGCGGCGCCAGATTATCGTCACCTTTGCCCAGGGCGAGGTGCCCTTCACCGCGGTCGTGTTGATGGACGCCAGCCTCTCCATGAGTGGGGAAAAGCTCGCCGCGGCACGCACCGGGGTACACGCCTTCGCCGCCGGCATGCGCCCTCTGGACGAGGCGCGAGCGGTGGTATTCGCCGAGGAAATCCGAACTGTGACGCCGTTTTCCACGTTTCCCGAGGTGCTGCGGGCGGCGCTTTCGGATGTCGGGGCGGGAGGCGGCACCGCCCTCAACGACGCTCTGCGGCTGGCATTGGTGCCGCTCAAGCGGCGCCAGGGGCGGCGGGTGGTGGTGCTGCTCTCCGATGGCGTGGACTCCCACTCGGTGCTGCGCATGCGCCAGGTGCTGCCGGCGCTCCAGCGTTCCCGCGCCCAGCTGTACTGGTTCAACCTGGAGGCGTTGCGGGCGCGGGATGGGGCCACCGTGCGCTCCCCCTGGCGCACCGCGGCGGAGCACCAGGAGGAGCGGCGGTTACTGGCTGAGGCAGTGGCCCTCTCCGGGGGGCGGGTGATCCCGGCGGGGACGGCCGGGGCCATCACCGAGGGTTTTGCGGAGCTGCTGCGCGAGCTCCGCGACCAGTACGTGCTCGGCTACTACCCGCCCTCGCGGCACGGCGACGGCCGCTTTCGCCGCATCCAGGTGCGCGCCACCCGCCCCGGCGTGCAGATCCGCACCGCAGCCGGATACGTGGATTGGTAGAACATTCCCACGCCGGCGAGCCACCACCCCCCTGGAAAGCACGACGCCCCGGCACGAGGCCGGGGCGTCGTTGCCAGAATCAGCTCGATTAGAAGCGGAAGCCCAGGGACACCCGGAAGAGGCGAGGCGTCTGGTACGAGCCGGGCACGGTGGGCTTGCCGAAGTTGGCACCCTTGCGCCAGTGCACGCCTTCCACCGGCGTCTCGGTGAACGGGTCGAAGGATCTGAGGGCCGTGGTCTGAGCGCGGGTCTCGATGGTCGTGTCCACCGCCTCGACGCCCCGACGGTTGAACACGTTGAGCACCTCGGGTTGGACGAAGAGCTCGTAGGAGCGGCCGAACTTGAAGGAGTAGTTGAGGGCCAGGTCGGTGCGGTGGATGTCGTCGGTCTTGTAAGTGTCGCGCCCCTCGAACCAGTAGGTGGTGGTGGTGGGTGGGTTGATGTAACCGTAGGTGTTGGGCACGTACGGCACGTTGGGGGACACGTTGCGGTTGATCAGCGAGATGGTCCCCACCGAACCGTAGGAGGTGCCGGAGTAGAACTGGTGCAGCAGGGTGACGTTGAAGTCGTGGTGGCGAGTGTCGATGATGTCCCAGGAGGCCCACAGGCGGGCGCGGTGGCGCTGGTCGATGGCCAGCGGGCCGTAATTGAGTGCCCACGCCACGTTGAAGTACTCGGGGTAGGAGAGCACGCCGGAGCGGATCGGACCGTTGGGGCCGGTCTCGCCGTCCCAGTTGCCCTCAGCTTTGGACCAGGTGTAGTTGCCGCCGAACAGCCAGCGGTCCAGGCGGTACTGGCCCTGCACCTGGAAGCCGTTGTATTTGCGCTCGAGGATGGAGTTTTCGTTGACCACGATGCCCAAATCGGCGCGGCTGATGCCGTTGGGCAGCAGGACGCTGCCGGTGGTGGTGTCGCGCTTCTCGGCGTAGAAGTCGCCGAACTCACGGCGGATGTAGTCGGCCCGCACCAGGCCACGGTTTCCGATACGCTTGGTGACGCCGATGACCAACTCGTCCACGTCAGGGGACTTCAGCGTCTCGGAAATCAGCACGCTGCCGCCCGGGATGGAGGGGTTGGAGCGGTAGTTGGTGTTGTTGGTGCCACCGATGGAGTTGAACCACTGCCAGAAGAGCTGCAGCACCTGCTCGGTGGGCAGACAGGCGGAGGGGGTGGCGGGGGAGCAGCCGGCGTTGATCGGGTTGCCCGTGTACCACCAGGTGTAGGTGGCCGGGTTGCCCGCCGCCGACGAGGCGTCCGCCTGGTTGTTGGCGATCGCCATGACGTACTTGGCGTAGGAGGCGTTGACGATGAGATCGCCGTTGGCCTTGGGGTCCCAGGAAACGCCCAGGCGCGGGGAGATCTTGTCGTCCTTGACGACCTTCTTGCCTTCTTGGTCGGAGCCGTCGTTCTTGTCGTAGCGCACGCCGATATTGAACGAGAAGTTGTTGTTCAACCGCCAGCGGTCGTTGAGGAAGAAGGAGTTGGTCTTGAAGTCGGAGCCCTTGGTGGGCTTCAAGATGGGGTTCCACATCAAATAGGAGCTGTTGGGCACCAGTCGAGCGTAAACCTTGTCGCCGATCACGACGCTCGTCAGATAGATGCGGAAGTCGGAGCCGGACTGGTGGTTGTTGGCCGAACGGATATCGTTGAAGGTGTCGAAGCCGGCGACGATGTCGTGGGAGCCCATGCTGGCAGTGGAGAGGAAGTAGGTCAGCTTGCCCAGGATGTTTTCGTTGTTGCGCTCCTCGGGGGTGCAGACACCGCAGAAGGTCGGGCTCCAGAAACGCCGCCCGGTGGAAACATCCACGAGCAAGGTGCCGTAGATGGGATCCCGGAAGCGCGAGCCGGAGCCGACGAAGGCGAACTCACGCTTGGAGTACTGCAGTTCGCCGAAGAGGTTGGGAGAGAAGGCGCCAGAGTAGTTGGCGGAGATCAGCTTCTCGGGCATGGAACGGTCGTACAGGCTGGCCGTGTCCATGATGCTCCCGAAAGAGTTGTTGATCTGGTCGGTGGTGCGCTCGATGTAGGACCCCACCACGCGGTGCTCGGGGGTAATGGCAAAGGTCAGCTTGCCCTCGTAGCGCGTCTCCTCATCCTTGACCGGGTAGGGGATGCGAGTGATGGCGGTCTGGCTGGTGTTCTCAGTGACCCGGTCGCGGCCGGCGAGGAAGAACCACAGACGGTCGCGCAGGATACGGCCGCCCAGGGTGGCCTCGTAGATGGTGTTGATGTCGTCGGCCAGCGCCACGGTCAGGGGGGTCTTCTCCTCCCACTTCTGGTTGGTAAGGGAAGCACGCAAGGAACCGGAGAACTCGTTGCCGCCGGACTTGGTGAGGGCGGTGACGACGCCACCGGCGAAGCGGCCGTACTCGGCGGAGACCCCGGCAGTGGCCACCGTAGTCTCCTGGATGGCGTCTTCGATGAACAGCGGCAGCGCCTGGCCGCGCAGGTTCTCATTGACGACCACCCCGTTGACCAGCCACAGGTTCTCGTAGGAAAGCGCGCCCTGCATGGTGATGTTGCCGTTGGGCCCGGTGTTGGTCACGCCGGGGGAGAGCAGCGCCGCCGCCGCAATGGTCCGCGCCACCGGGAGCTTTTCAATCAGATCTTTTTCAAAGGTGGTGGCCACTTGAGTCGCCGCCGAGATGGTCTCGTACCGGCCGGTCACGACGATTTCCTCGGCCAGGGTGGCGAGCGGCATCTGGACGTCGACGCGCTGGGTCTGCCCGGCGGAAAGTCGCACCGAAGCCTCCACCGATTGGAAGCCAGCCAGCTCGAAGGTGATGGTGTAGTCCCCAGGGGGCAGGAACGGGAAGATGAAGTCGCCGTTGGCCGAGGTCACGGTGGTGCGATCGCCCTGCAGGAACGGCGAGCGGGCGGTGACGGTGACGCCGGGCAGGGGCTGGCCCTGGGTGTCCACCACACGACCGCTCGCTGTGGCGGTGGGCATCTGGGCCAGGGCGGGCAGCGCCACCAGCGCCATAGCCACGAACAGAATTCCGAATTTCTTCATGCCTTTTCCTCCTTCTGAGAGTCGTCAGGATCCTCGCGGATACGGTTGATGACCGAAGACTTGTGGTTATTTCCAGCTTCCTTGCCACCTCCTCGCGTCGGGCATTTTACCCTCCCGCAGCGCGTGATTATGCAAGCTCCGTGCCGTTCTGTAAAGCCTTATGGGCGTTGTCACGGGAGCAACTGTCCGGCAAGGCGAATTCCTGTCCAATTTGCCGAACACCCCCAAACCGCGCCGCCCGGGAGGCACCCACACCGGACATCGAAACGGTCACGGCTCCGGCCACGGGCGGCAGCCGCGGGCACGGCCACGGACACCGACACGGAAACGGGCACCGTTCCGGCCGGGGCAAAGCATACCGACCGTGAGGGCGATCCAGAGGCCCGCGCACCCAGCGGTAGGGACAAGGACACGGTCAGGGCCACGTATACCGGTCCTGCCTCGGGCAGTCGTACCGTTCGTCCGGGCGTGCCAGAGACCCGCGATCCCAGAAAGAAGCGGGGGCCAGGAGGAAGTATAGGCGGGGTGTGCTGGGGGCGAGAGGCGAGGCGCGTGCGGCTTTGCCGGCGCGCCGAAGGGGGCGCGGGGGGGTACGGCGGAGGTGGGGGTGGCGGGCCGGCGAAGGCCCCCGAGCAGAATGAGAAAAAAAAGGCCCGCCGTACAGGCGGGCTGGTCGAGGAGGAGGGGGCGGCGCGCGACGGGAGGTGGCCTTTGGTTATGCGCCGCGCCGCCCCTGGTAGGTCCTAAATGCCTTGCCCTGAGCTCATGCTCGTGCTGTCCTTGCTAATCGAGCTGCCGGCGCAAATACGTGGGGATGTCGAACTCGGCCAGGTTCCCCACGTTCACCCCGTAGTCGGGGGGCAACTCGCCGGGGAGGTAAGGGTTGGGCGGACTGGTGGGGGCCGGGGTGGTCGACGCCTCCCGGATGACCGCTTGCACCCGTTCCGCGGGACGGACCGCAGGGCGCTCCACCGCGGTTTCCCCGAAGCCGGTGGCTACCACGGTGACCTGGATGCGCCCCTGCATTTCCGGCCGCTGGCCATAGCCGAAGATGAACAGGCAGTCGGGGGCACAGCGCTGGGCGATTAGCTCGGCGGCATCGTTGATCTCGGCCAGGGTGCTGTCGGGGCCGCCGACGAAGTTGAGCAGGACGCGTTGGGCTCCCTCCAGGGAAGTTTCTTCGAGCAGCGGCGAGGTAAACGCCTGCTGCGCCGCTTCCACCGCCCGGTGCTCACCCGAAGCGACGCCTATGCCCATCAGCGCCATGCCGCCGCCGCGCATGACCGTTTCGACGTCGGCGAAATCCGGGTTGATGACGCCGATCTCGTTGATGATGTCGGAAATCCCCTGCACACCGTGGCGCAGCACCTCATCGGCCATGAAGAACGCCTCCTCGATGGTGACCTGCGGGCCCACCATCTGCAGCAGGCGGGAGTTGGGGACGGTGATGAGGGTATCCACGCTCTTGCGCAGCTCTTCGATCCCCTTGTCGGCGATGCGCGCCTTGCGCGCTCCCTCGAAGGCGAAGGGCCTGGTAACCACGGCGACGGTGAGGGCGCCGGCCTCGCGAGCCAGGGCGCCGACGACGGGAGCGGCGCCGGTTCCGGTGCCACCGCCCATGCCAGCGGCGATGAAGACCATGTCGGCGCCTTGCAGGCACTCGAAGATCTCCTCGGTCTTGTCCAGCGCCGCCTTGTGCCCGACGTCGGGGTCGCACCCCGCTCCCAGCGCCTTGCCGCGCCCGTTAGGTGTGATGAGTTGCAACCGCGTGCCGGCGCGAGACTCCCGCAGCGACTGCCCGTCGGTGTTGACGGCGATGAACTCCACGCCCTTCACCCCCGCCTGGATCATGCGGTTGATGGCGTTGCAGCCAGCGCCGCCGACGCCGACCACCTTGATGGTGGCGGGGGAGCTGTCCTCGGCCATGGTGATGAGGGAAGGCGCGTCGCCTTTCGGATCGTCGAACGTGATCATCAGCCACCTCCTTAACTAAAAGAAAACTTCGCAGCAAGACGTTGCAGCCAGCCCACCCGCGCCGGACGCGGGCGGACGAGCGGGGGTGAATCGGGCAGCGCCGCGCGACGGGCGTGGGCCAGCAGGCCCACCGCCACCGCCGGTGAGGCCGGGGGAAGCTCGGATGACGCGAGGAGATGCGTGGCGTCGGCGACCCTTTCCAGGTCGGCGAGCCGGGCGCGCGAGGAGAAGACCTCTTCGGTGAGGGCAACCAGGCCGTCGAGGTGGGCGCCGCCGCCGCACAGCACGACGTTGCGCAGGGCGGTGCTCTCGGGGACCTGACGGAGGATCTCGTTGGCCACCAGCTCCAGCGTTTCTTGAACGCGCGCCCGCACCACCTTGCACAACTCCCGGCGGGACACCACCTGGGCGCCGCGTCCGTGCATCGAAGGCAGCGACAGTGTCTCGTCCGGATCAACTTCGGTGTGAAGACAGGTGGCCGCCTCGCACTTGGCCTTTTCAGCCCCATCGAAGGTGGTCTGGAAGAGCTGGATGAGGTCGTCGTTGATCTTCGCCGAGCCGAAGGGGAAGCTGCCGGCTGCCAGCACGCGGTCGCCAACCACGGCGGCGAAGGTGGTGTTGCCGTGGCCGACGTCGATGACCACGCCCCCCAGGCGGCGCTCATCGTCACTCAAGGTGGCGAGTGCTGCAGGGACCGGCGAAAAGAGGAACTCGTCCACTTCCAGGCCGGCGGCGTTGATGGCCTTTTCCAGGGTACGCAGGGGTCCGTCCTGGCAAATCAGGACGTAGGCATCCATGGAGAGCTGTCGACCGACCATCTCCTGGGGGTCGACGATGCCCTCCTGGTCATCCAGGGTATAGGCGTGGCTCAAGACGTTGAGCACGCTGTGTCCCGGTGGGGAGGGCTGGCGGCGGGCCGCCTCCACCAGCTCCTCGAGGTCGCGTAGGTTCACCTCCCGCTCTCGGGACCCCAGCATCACGGCGGCGCGGGTGAACTTGCCGATGATGAACGTACCGGCGACCGAGGCCAGGACGCGGCTCAAGGGCACCCTGGCCATCAGCTCGGCCTCCTCCACGGCGGCGCGGATCGCGGTAACCACCGGCTTTAGCTGTACCACCTGCCCGTGGCGCATGCCGGCACTGGCGGCGACCCCGACCCCGCGGATGACCAGCTCACCTCGCTCGTCCACCTCGGCGATCAAGGCGAGCACGCGGCGGTTGCCCACGTCCAGGGCGCCCAGAATCGATGCGGGGCTCACGAGGTCCCCCCGTCGGTCGCGGGCGCAACCGCCACTCGGCCCGGTGTGCGTACGTCCAGCCGTTGCACCGCGGTCGGGAAGCGCCGCGTCCACGCCGTCAAGACGGTACGTCCCTCTTTGAGGCGTTCGGGGTGGGAGGGATCGGCGATGACCAGCGGTGGCCCTTCGACGAACTGGAGAGCCACATCGCGCGGGCCGAGGCGCTCCACGCGCCGGACTTCGCCGCCCCAGGCGGTTTCCAGCGCCGGCAAAGCAGCGAGGAGTGTGGCTCGCTCCTCCGGGTGGGCAGCGAAGCCGATCAGCTCCAGACGGGGGAGAAAAGCCTCGCCTTGCGGTTCGCCGAGAACACGCCCGGAGTCGTCCACCAACAGGGATCGCGCGCCGTCGACCAGCAAGGCCATCGGCCGGCGCAGCGTGACGGCGCAGTGCACCACCCCGTCCAAAGACACCGACACCGCCGCGTCGGCGACCCAGGGCACCTGGTGGAGCACGGCGGCGCGTAGCTCTTCGGCCCGGACCGTCAGGGTGGACGAGCCAACGGCGGCCGCCAGCACCTCTTCCACCTGGGTACGGATGGGGGCTCCGACGCCCTCCACGTGCACCCGCCGCACCTGCAGCGCCGCGGCGATCGATCCGGTGAGGGCCACCGCGCCCACCGCCAGCGTCAGACGGGGGATGAGCGAGTGCCAGCGGGGGCGGCGCCGGATCAGGCCGCTCACGGCTTCACCTCCGCCAGCCAGCGTTCCCCCAGGTGCACGACGTCGCCCGCCCCCAGGGTGAGCAGGACGTCCCCCTCGCGGAGGAGGCCGTCGAGGGTGGCGATGGCGTCGTCGAAGGAGTCGGCGAGGAGCACGTGTCGATGTCCGCAGCGCCGCGCCGCTTCCGCCACCAGGGCGGCGGTAATGCCGGGAATGGGCGTCTCCCGCGCCGGGTAAATGGGCAGCACCACGGCTGCCTCGGCGCCCAGCAGCGCTTCCCCGAGCTGGGCGGCGAAGGCCGCGGTGCGGCTGAAGAGGTGCGGCTGAAAGACCGCCACCAGCCGGGAGTTGGGGAACGCCTGGCGGGCCGCCTGCAGGGTGGCCGACACCTCGGTGGCGTGGTGGGCGTAGTCATCCACCACGATGACCCCGCGACGCTCCCCCTTGCGCTCGAAGCGGCGGGCCACGCCGGTGAAGGTAGCCAGCGCAGCCAGGGCGGCGGCGGTATCCACCTCCACCTCCAGGGCGACGGCGAGGGCGGCTAAGGCGTTGGCGATCATGTGCCGGCCTGGCAAGCGGATGGTGAGGGTGCCGGCCTGTCGACCGCCCGCCACCACCTGACAGCTTCCCCCGTCGGGGGTCAGGCTGACGGCGCGGGCATGCACGTCGGCCTGGGGTGAAAAGCCGTAGGTCACCACCCGGCGGTGCAGCCGGGGCAACAGGCGGCGCACCCCGGGGTCGTCCAGGTTGGCGATCACCGCGCCGTAGAAGGGAACGCGGTTGGCAAAGGTGACGAAGGCATCCTCCAACGCCTCCACGGTGCCGTAGGTGTCCAGGTGCTCCGCCTCGACGCAGGTGATCACCGCCACGATGGGGTGGAGATCCAGAAAGGAGCGGTCGAACTCGTCCGCCTCGCAGACCAAGTGGGCGCCGCGGCCGAGGCGGGCATGGGCGCCGAGGAAATGCACCCGCCCACCCACCACTACGGTTGGATCCAGGCCCGCCTCGGTGAGGATCAGGCCGGTGAGGGAGGTGGTGGTGGTCTTGCCGTGGGTGCCGGCGATGGCCAGGCAGCGGCGCAGGCGGGAGATCTCCCCGAGCATTTCCGCGCGACGGATGACCGGGATGCCCCGTTCCCGGGCGGCGGCAACTTCGGCGTTGTCCTGTCCCACCGCTGAGGAGACCACCACCACCTGGGCCTGGGCCAGGTGGCCGGGGTCGTGCCCCAGCGCCACCGGGATGCCGAGAGCTTGCAGGCGCAGGGTGGCCTCGTTGGCGGCCAGGTCGCACCCCGACACTGCCAGCCCTTCGCCGTGCAGCAGCTCGGCGAGGCCGCACATGCCGGCGCCGCCGATGCCGACGAAGTGGAGGTGACGAACCCGGCCTAAGCTCATGCCGCACCTCCGGCGCAGCTCACCACCAGCGCCGCCACCTCGCGGGCGGCCTGGGGTCGTGCCAGGCCGGCGCCAGCGGCGCCTCGCCCGGCGAGAGCGGCCGGATCGGCGAGACGGTGACGCAGAACACTGGCCAGGCGGCCGGGAGTCGCCTCCGCTTCGGGGAGGACGTCGGCGGCTCCCGTCTCGGCCAGGGCGGCGGCGTTGGCGGCCTGGTGCCCATGGGCGGCGGCGGCGAAGGGGATGAGTACGGCAGCCCGCCGCGCTGCCGCCAGCTCGCTCACCGTCAGCGCTCCCGCCCTCGCCACCACCAGCGCGGTCTCCGCCAGCGCCGCGGCGGGGCGCTCCAGGAAGGGCACCACCTGCGCTGGCAACTCCAGACGACGGTACTCCGCCGCCACGAACTCGGCCCAGCGCGCTCCGGCCTGGTGGACCACCGATGGGCGCAGGCCGTCGCGAGCCAGCAGGGCGAGGGCCTCGGGCACCGTGCGGTTGAGCGCCGCTGAGCCCTGACTGCCCCCCAACACCAGCACCCCGCCGGATGCGGGCGGCGGCGGTACCTGGAAGAACTCGGCCCGCACCGGGTTGCCGGTGACACGAGCGGGCAGCGAGGGGAAGAAGCGCAGGGCGGCGGCAAAGCCGCAGGCAAGGGCATCGGCCCAAGGGGCGAGGATCCGGGTCGTCACCCCGGGGATGGCGTTTTGTTCCTGCACCACCAGGGGCACGCCGAGGGCGGCGGCAGCCAGGGCACCGGGTAGGGAGGCGTAGCCTCCTACCGCCAGCGCCCCCTCGATCCGCGCTCCGAGCAGCAGCGCCACAACCCGCAGCAACGCCAGCGGCAGGCGGAGCAGCGCTCCGACCTGGTCAGCGCGGGAGCGCCCCACCGCCCCGGTCACCGCCAGCAGGGTGAGGGGAAACCCCTCTTTGGGTATCCGCTCTGCCTCCAGGCCGCGCCGCGCCCCCAGCCAGAAGACCTCGTGTCCTGCCGCCTTCAGCTCCCGCGCCACCGCCAACCCCGGGAAGAGGTGCCCGCCCGTGCCGCCGCCGGCAACCAGCAAGCGCATCACGCCCCCTCCTTACCGATGTTGAGCAGCACGCCGATGGCCACCATGGTCAGCAGCACATCGGAGCCGCCGGCGGAAATGAGTGGCAGGGGCAGGCCCTTGGCGGGCAGCAGTTTGAGGCAGACGGAAAGGTTGAGCAAGGCCTGCACGGCGAGGGTGGTGGTGAGGCCGGCGGCCAGCAGGGCGGCAGCCAGGGTGGGTGCCCGCCGGGCGGCGCGCAGCCCGGCGACGACGATGACGCCCAGCAACAGCATGATGCTGCTGGCGCCCAAAAACCCCAGCTCTTCCCCGGCGATGGCGAAGATGAAATCGGAGTGAGGCTGGGGCAGGAAGAAGAGCTTCTGTACGCTCTTGCCCGGCCCGCGTCCCAGCAGGCCGCCGCTACCCAGGGCGATGAGCGATTGCTGCACTTGGAAGGAACCGGTCCCGAAGAAGGCCTTTACCCGCTCCAGCCGGTAGGGTGCGAGCGCCACTGCTGCAGCAAACGCCGAGGTGGCCACAAGGCCGGTAGCCAGCAGGGCCATGGCCGGCATTTCGGCGAGCCACAAAATGGCCACGGCAGCCGCGGCCAGCAGCATGGCCGAGCCCAGATCCGGCTCAAAAAGCACTAGGGCGACGGTCAGGGCGACGGCCGCCATAGCCACCCCGAAAGAAACGCCGGGCCTGATGCGTTCGCGGCGGCACCACGCCAGCCAGGTAGCGAGCGCCAGCGGCAGGGCGACCTTTGCGAACGCCGATGGCTGCACCGACCCGATGGGCAGGCGGAGCCAGCGATGGGTGTTGGCCACCTCGGGCTGGAAGTAGGCAGCGGCCAGGGCGATCCAAGTGAGCAGCAGGAGGGGCACGGCGACCCGCAGGGAGGTGAGCCTCTCCAGCGGGGTGAAGGTGGCACCCAGCATGGCGGCCAACCCCAGCACCACCGCGATGCCCTGACGCCAGGCGAAGTCCCACTCCGGCAGGCGGTAGTAGTCGCGCGCCAGGGGACCCGAGGCGCTGGCCACCAGCAGCACCCCCAGGCTGACGGCGACCATGGTGGCAGCAATGAGCTGGTAGTCCAGGACGCGGCGGCGGGGCATCACTCCACCTCCCGCGCCAAGCGGGCGAACTCGTCCCCGCGGTGGGCGTAATCGCGGAACTGGTCGAAGGAGGCGCAGGCGGGGGAGAGCAGCACCGTATCCCCAGGGCGCGCCAGGGTGGCGGCGCGCAGGACGGCATTCTCCAGAGTCCCGCAGTCCTCCACGGGTACGATGCCAGCCAGTGCCGCGGCGATCTCGGCCGCCGCCGCCCCGATGAGGTACGCCCGCGCCACCCGCCCGGGCAACGCTTCTCTCAGAGGCGTGAAGTCCTGCCCCTTGCCCAGTCCCCCCAGGATGAGGTGGATCGTCCCAGCGGGGTAGCCGGCCAGGCCGGCCGTGGTGGCCCCCACGTTGGTCCCCTTGGAGTCGTCCACCCAGCGCACGCCACGTGCCTGCGCCACCAGTCGGTGTCGGTGGGGCAGCCCGGGAAAACTGCTTAGGGCGTCGGCAATGATCGTGGTCGCGATGCCGAAGCGGGTGGCGGCGAGGGCGGCGGCGAGGGCGTTGGCGACGTTGTGGTCGCCCAGCAGGGGGAGATCATGGCGCTGCATGAGCGGGGCGCCGTCCACAATCAGGCGCTCTTCGGCCAGGTGGGCGTCGGCGTTGGGGTCGTGGAGCGAGAAGCTCGCCCGTCTGCCGGGAGTGGGCAGGCGGCGAATGTTCGGATCGTCGGCGTTGAGGATCGCCCAGTCGTCGCTTTTCTGGCAGGCGAAGAGCCGCGCCTTGGCGGCCAGGTACGCCGCCATATCGGGGTGGCGGTCCAGGTGGTCCTGGGAGAGGTTGAGGAACACCCCCACCCTGGGGCGGAGGGTGGTGCACCCCTCCAGCTGGAAGGAGGACAGCTCTAGGACGAGGGCTTGCCACCCGCCTTCCAGGGCCAGCTGGCTGGCGGCCCGACCGATGTTGCCGCCCACCCCGGTGCGCAGGCCAGCTCGTTCGAGGATGGCCCCGAGCATGGCGGTGACGGTGCTTTTGCCGTTGGAGCCGGTCACACCAACCAGGGGAACGGTGGCCAGGGAGCGCCACGCCAGCTCCACCTCGGCGATGACCTCCAGGCCGCGGCGCCGCGCCTCCACGAGCAGGGGCAGCTGCCAGGGCACCCCGGGGGAGACCACCACCAGGCTGACCCCTTCCAGCACCTCCGACGGGTGGCAGCCCAGCACCAGCTCGCTCCCCGATGGCAGGGCCGTGGGTGGCAGGGCCAGCTGCTCGGGGGTGGCGCGGTCGTTGGCGCGCACCAGGTACCCGTGGGCGGCGAGGAGGCGGGCAGCGCCGTGCCCCGAGGCTGCCAGGCCCACGACCAGGGCGCGGAGGGGGGACGAGCTGGTCATCGCAGTTTCAACGTTGCCAGTCCCATCAGCGAGAACATTGCGGCGATGATCCAGAAGCGCACCACCACCTGGGTCTCGGCCCACCCAGCCAGCTCAAAGTGATGGTGCAGGGGAGCCATACGAAAGATGCGCTTGCCGCGCAGCTTGAACGACGCTACCTGGAGGATGACCGAGCCGGCCTCCATGACGAACAGCCCACCCACCACCACCAGCAGCAACTCCTGCTTACAGATGGCGGCGGCGCAGCCGATCGCCGCCCCCAGGGCCAGGGAACCCACGTCCCCCATGAACACCTGCGCCGGGTGGCAGTTGAACCACAGGAAGGCAAGCCCTGCCCCGCCCAGGGCAGCGAGGAACACGGTCACCTCCCCGGCGCCGGTCACCACCGGAATTTGCAGGTACTGGGCCAACCGCGAGTGCCCGGCCAGGTAGGCGAAGATGGAGTAGGTCGCCGTGGCGATGAGCATGGAGCCGATGGCCAGGCCATCGAGGCCATCGGTGAGGTTGACGGCGTTGGACGAGGCAACCAGCACCAGGGCGACGAGGGGGATGTAAGCCCAGCCGAAATCCAGGGAGACGTCCTTGAAGAACGGCACCGCCAGCGACCCGGCGTGGGGGGCGTTGCCAGCCACCAGTCGGATGGCCGTTGCTGCCGCCAGGGCGGCGACGATCTGCAGGGCCATCTTCTCCCCGGCTCGCAACCCGAGGTTCTTTCTTCGCCGCACCTTGAGATAGTCATCGAGAAAGCCGATGCCGCCGAAGGCCAGGGTTGTGGCGGTAATCACCCACACCCAGGGCTCGGTGAGGTCCCCCCAAAGCAGGATCGGCACCACCACGGCGGCCAGGATGAGCACTCCCCCCATGGTGGGGGTGCCGGCCTTGGCCTGGTGGGAGGAGGGTCCCTCCTCGCGGATCGCCTGGCCGATGTGCAGGCGGCGCAGGGCGCGAATCATCGGCGGCCCCAGGACCAGGCCGATGGCGAGCCCCGTCACGATCGCCAGGGCGGCGCGGAAGGTGATGTAGCGGAACACGTTCAGCGGGCTCCAGAACTGGTGCATCTCGTACAGGAGCCAGTACAGCATTCAGGTCACCTTCCCCACGAGAGCGTCCACCGCTTGATCCAGCGCCACCCCCCGCGAGCCCTTGACCAGCACCACGTCCCCCGGGCGCAGCAGGGAGCGGAGGAGTTCGGTGGCGGCCAACGCATCGGAGGTGGTGTAGACTTCGATGCCCGCCGCCGCGGCGGCCATGGCTCTGGATGGCTCGCCTCCGACGGTAATCAGGACGTTGGCGGCTCTGGCGGCCGCCTGACCAACACGACGGTGCAACTCGGTGGTGGCCTCCCCCAGCTCGCGCATTTCCCCCAGCACCGCGATGCGCCGCCCGGAGGTCTCGGCCAGCAGGGCGAGCGCCGTCTCCACCGCCACTGGGGAGGCATTGTAGGAGTCGTCCACCACGGTGATTCCCCCGGGCAACACGTGGATCTGCCCACGCCGGGGGGCGGGCTGAAGGTGCTGCGCCGCGGCGGGGATCCGCTCCGAGGGGACACCCAGGGCGATGGCACAGGCAGCCGCGGCCAGCAGGTTGTCGGCCTGATGCCGGCCGGCCAGGTGCCACGAGATCTCCAGGACGCGGGTGGCCGAACGCAAGGTGAAGCTCGAACCGCGCAGACCGGCCCCCTGGTAGTGCTCCAGCCACAGGTCGCTCTCTCCTGGCACGCCGTAGCGCACCACTCGACCGTAAAAGCGGGAGGCGAAGAGGGATGTGAAGGGATCGGCGGCGTTGAGCACCAGCACCCCCTCCGGGTGCAGGTGGGGCAGGACCTCCGCCTTGGCCTCGGCGATCTTCGCCAGGGTGCCGAAGAACTCGATGTGGACCGGGGCGATGACGGTGTAGAGCATGGCGTCGGGTCGCGCCAGGGCGCCCAGGCGGTCCAGCTCGCCGGCGTGGTTCATCCCCATTTCCGCCACCATCCAGGCGGTGTCATCCGGCTGGTTGCAGATCTCTGCCGGCAAACCCGCCTGGGAGTTGCGGCTGCCCCGGGAGCTGCCGGTGGGGTAGGTGGTGGCCAGCAGCGCCGCCAGGAACTCCTTGGTGGTGGTCTTGCCCACCGAGCCGGTGATGCCGACGAGCTTGAACCGCGGGGGCAGGCGCTCCGCCGCCGCGAGACAGTGCAGGGCCGCGAGCGTGTCCTCGACCAGCAGCACGGGGAGGCCCGTCTGGACCGGCCGAGATGCCAGGACGGCGGCGGCGCCCCGCGCCTCGGCGTCGGTGACGAAGTCATGGCCGTCCACGCGGGCACCGGGGAGAGCCACGAAGAGATTGCCGGGGCGCACCTCGCGGGAGTCGATGGCAACCCCCGTCACCTGCACGCGCTCATCGCCCGCCACCCGGGCAGCGGTGAGACGGGCCAGAGCGGCAACGCTGCGGCGCATCATCCTCGCCTCCGACGCGCCAGCTCCCGAGCCACCTGTCGGTCGTCGAAGGGGATCGAGCGGTCGGCGAAGATCTGGGTGGTCTCGTGCCCCTTGCCGGCGATGAGCACCACGCAGCGGGCGTCGGCCATGGCCAGGGCGGCGGCGATGGCCTCGCGGCGGTCGGGGATGGCCAGCGCCCGCGGGTTGCCCGAGCGGCGCACCCCCTCCATGACTGCGGCAATGATCGCCTGGGGGTCTTCGGAACGCGGGTTGTCGGAGGTGACGATGGGGACGTCCGCCAGCCGTCCCACCGTTTCTCCCATGGGACCTCGCTTGCCTTGGTCCTTGTCTCCGCCGGCGCCGAATACGGCGATGATGCGCCGCCCGGAGATCTCGCGCAGGGCGCCCAGCACCTTGGAGAGGGCATCGGGGGTGTGGGCGTAATCCACCAGAACCGGGCACGGCGCGCTAGTCACCAGCTCCAGCCGCCCGGGCAGCGGTCGGGCGGAGCTCAGCCCGGCGTGGATCGCCGGCAGGGAAAAGCCGAGGGACACGGCCGCCGCCGCCGCCGCCAGGGCGTTGAGGACGTTGTGGGTGCCGATGAGGGGAAGCGCGATGTCCACCTGTCCGACCGGGGTCACGAGGGTGAACAGGCAGCCCTCCAACGACTGGCTGGAGATCTTCGCGGTGACGTCGTTTCCCCCGTCCAGTCCGAAGGTCAGATCACCGCGCCGGGGGCGGGAGCGCAGCGGCGCGAGGTGGGGATCGTTGCCGTTGACCACCCGGTGGCCCCACGGTTCGCTCCTCAGGTATCGCTCCAACTGATATTTGGCGGCGACGTACTCCTCCATAGTGCGGTGGAAGTCCAAATGATCACGGCTCACGTTGGTCCACACCGCGACGTCGAGCTCGAGGCCGGCCACGCGGTCCAGCGCCAGTGCATGGGAGGAGATCTCCACCGCCGCGAAGCTGCCCCCCCTATCGGAAAGTTCGGCGAGGAGGGGGGCCAGCACGGTGGCCTCGGGGGTGGTGTTGATGGCGCTCACGGAGCGGTGCGGCATTGAATAGGCAATGGTGGTGAAGGAACCGCTGACCAGCCCGGCGGCGGTGGCGATGCGGGCGATCAGATCGACGACGGTGCTCTTGCCGTTGGTGCCGGTGACGCCCGCCAGGCGCAGGCGCCGGTGCGGGTGGCCGGCCAGCGCCCAGGCCGCCAGCGCCGTGGCCCGGCGGGGGTTGGGAGACTCGAGCCAGGGGCAGGGGGCGCCCGGGTCGCGATCCGACAGTACAGCGACGGCCCCGCGTGCTAGCGCCTCATTCAGGAACTCGAGGCCGTGGTGGTGCTGTCCCGGCAGGGCGGCAAACACCACGCCAGGGCCGGCCTCCTGAGCGCGGTGAGTGATGCCGCTGACCGACACTGGGCCGTTGCCATGAAGTTTGGCCTCGCAGGCCGCCGCCAGTTGGGAGAGGGTCACAGGGGCACCGCCTCGCTGGGGGGTAGGCCCATGACGGTGACCAGGCGCTGGGCGATGCGACCGAAGGTCGGTGCGGCCACCTCCGAGGCCCAGTAGGTGGAGCGCGGTTCGTCGATGCACACGACGATGACGGCGCGCGGCCTGGGCAAGGGAAAGAAGCCGGCAAACCAGGCCACGTGGCGGCCCGAGCGGAGTGCCCCGTCCACCGCTTTCTGCGCCGTACCGGTCTTGCCGGCGCTGGGGTAGGAGGCGAGGCGGGCTCGCTTGCCGGTGCCCTCGTCGACCACCGCCGCGAGCATCGCCGTGATCTGCTGCGCCACCTCCGGAGGGAGAACCCGGCGGGGTGCTTCTCCCCGAGCCGGGGTCACCACCGCCCCGGACTCGTCCACGGTGGCGCGCACCAGACGGGGCTGCACCAGGTATCCGCCGTTGGCGAAGGCAGCGTAGGCGCGGGCGAGTTGCAAGGCCGAGACGGTGAGTTCCTGGCCGAGGGCGAGGCCGGCGCGGGAGAGTGCCGACCAGCGTTCGGGCGGCAGCAGCAGGCCGCGGGTTTCTCCCGGCAGCTCGATGCCGGTGGGCGCTCCGAAGCCCAGGGCGCGGATCGTGCCGTCCAGAAGAGCGGGAGAGAGACGCTGGGCGATGCGGATGGAGCCGACGTTGGAAGAAAAGGCGATCACTTCGCGCACGCTCAGCATCCCGTAGCGCGCGTGGTCGCGCATGAACACCCCGGCCACCTGCACACCACCGCCGGAACAATCGATGAGGTCAGTGGAGCGAAACCTGCCATCGGCCAGGGCGGCGGCGACGATGATGGGTTTGAAGGACGATCCGGGTTCGCTGGCGTCCTCGACGGCGCGGTTGCGCCACCTCTCGGGAGGTGAGGCGCCCGGTGCGTCGGGGTGGAACGACGGCAGGGAGGCGAGGGCCAGCACGGCGCCGCCGACGGGGTCCATGACCACCGCCGAGGCGCCGCGGCCGCCAATGCTTGCCAGGGTCGTCGACAGCTCCTCCTCCACGGCGGCCTGGATTCTCGTATCCAGGGTGAGTTGCAGGGACAGACCGGGACGACCGGCCTGCTCCAGGCGCAAATCCAGCGGTGTGGGAATGCTTTTGCCGTCACGTAGCAAGCGGTAAATCGAAGGGGTGCCGGCGAGGGTCCGGTCGTACGCTTTCTCCAGGCCAGCCTGGCCCACGCCTTCGCTGTTCACGAACCCCAGCACCGCGGCGGCCAGAGATCCGTGGGGGTGGACGCGTCGTTGGGTGCGCATGACGCCGAGGCCCCGCTCGCGCAGCCGGCCGACCGCTTCCGTTACCGCAGGATCGAGGTTTTTTGCCAAAAAAAAGAAGCGATCACGCGCCGCGAAGCGCTGCAGGATGTCGCCCGCTTCGAGTCCGACGATCGGCGACAGCTTCTCGGCCAGCTCCTCCCAGCGCTCACGGGGTATGCGCGCGGGGTTGGCGTACACCGAGACGCGATCCAACGATCCCGCCAGAACCCGCCCGTCGGCGGAGAGGATCTCCCCCCGCGGTTCCTCCACCTCGATGGTCGCCTCGCGTTGCCGGGCAGCCGTCTCCGCCAGCTCCCGATGGCGGACCAGCTGAACGAAGCCGAGGCGCAGCCACACGATGACCGCCCACCCCGCGAGCAGGACTACCAGCGGCCGGAGGCGAGAAGCGGGCAGCATCAGTCACGTCCCGTGGGGGAGGCGGCCGGTGACTGGGTTTTCAAACCCTGGCCCACGAGCTCGCCGGAGGAGGTGAGGAAGAGGAGCCGGTCCGGGGGCACGACGGCCAGGCCGAGGTCGGCGGCCCGGGGGGCGAGGACGTGGGGCGAGGTCTCGCTCTCCAGCTGCAGGAGGAGGGAACGACGCTCGCGCTCGAGGGCGTCGACCTCGCTTTTGATCTGGGCGATCTCGTAGCGCAACCGCACGGTGGTCTGGCGCGGTCCGACGATCCCTCCCAGGACGACCGCCAGCCCGGCGGCCCCGAGGGCGCACCAGAGCAGGAAGCGGTGCCAGCGATGGTCGAGCTGGCGCTGAAGGTAGGTGTTGCGAGGCCGGTACCCGGCGATTCTCACGCTTCCCTCCGCTGAGCAACGCGCAGACCGGCGGAGCGGGCGCGGGGGTTGGCAGCCACCTCGGCGGCGGCGGGCCGGATCGGCCGGCGAGTGACGATGTCTAGTAGGGCTTGGGGGTTACACGCGCACCCTCGGGTGCCGGGCGGGCACACGCAGCCGCCGGAGAGGCGCTTGAGGGTGCGTTTGACGAGCCGGTCTTCGAGGGAGTGGAAGGTGATGGCCGCCAGTCGTCCCCCGGGAGCGAGGAGTCGAGCCGCCTCGGCCAGCGCCGGTGGGATGCCCTCCAGCTCGCGGTTAGTGGCGATGCGCAGGGCCTGAAAGGTCCTGGTCGCCGGGTCGGTGCGCCCGCGCCGCGGCCCCAGGGCGCGGGCCACCACCTGCCGTAGCTGCCCGGTGGTGCGCAGCGGCTCACGCTGGCGGGCGCTGGCGATGGCCCGTGCTACCCGACGCGCCCGCGGCTCCTCGCCGTAGTCGCGAAGGATTCGGATCAGCTCCTCCTCGCTCAGGGTGGCCACGAGATCTGCCGCGGTCATGCCTCGTCCCGAAAAGCGCATGTCCAGTGGCGCATCGAAGCGGAACGAAAACCCCCGCTCGGGGCTGTCCAGCTGGAGGGATGAGACACCGAGATCGAAGAGCACGCCGTCCGGCTGCGATACGCCGGCCTCCCGCAGCACGCTGGCAAGGTTGGAGTAGCTGGCCAGGGCGAGGTGGGTGCGGGAGGAGAAGGGGGCCAGGGTGATGCGGGCCTGGGCGAGGGCGTCGGGGTCCACATCGATGCCCAGCAGGAACAGTTCGGGGAGCGCTTCCAGTAAGGCGCGAGCATGGCCTCCCAGGCCGAGGGTAGCGTCAACGATGAGGCGGGGCGATGGCGCTGCCAGCGCGGTGACAACCTCCTGGCAGAGGACCGGGCGGTGCCGAGGGGTAGTGGGCATGGCACGACCGTTACAGCTCCAGGGCGGCCAGCGCCGCCAGTTCCTCGTGGGTGAACGGCGTGGCCAGCTCCGCCTGGGCCCGCTCCCGCGCCACCACGGCGAGGAATCGGCCCCGCCCCGAGACCACCACCTCTGAGGTGACGTTCACCACCTCGCGTACCAGGGCCGGCACGAGGACCCGCCCCTGACTGTCCACCTCTTGCTCCTGGCCGTAGTTGGCGTGTTCCAAAAGGCGCGCCACCAGCGGATCGAGGGATGGCCGGGCGAGGGCGCGCCGCTCCAGCTCCTCCCACACGGAGATCGGGTACACGCGCAGCTCGTGGGGCAGTAGCGAGGTCACGAAAACGGTATTGCCATACCAGCTTTCCAGTTGAGACTTGAGGCGTGCGGGGAGTTTGAGGCGACCCTTGTCGTCAATGGAAGCCTGGAAACTCCCGCGAAAATGCTCCATTCTGGTTAACCCTGCGGAGCCCCGACCGTGGTCGACTGACCACATTGGTCCACTTCGCTCCACTATTGTCCACTGCCATCATGGGGCGGCCCCGCACCGAAGTCAAGGGGGAGGACGGGCGCTCGCCTTTTTCCGGCTGGTCGACGACCGACGAGATACCTGGCGAGGGACTCCTCGCGCTGGCGGGTGTCCGCTAGGAGGGCTGCCGTGGCGCGAAAAGCTCGGGTCGGGTTTCGACCACGTAGCGCTTCTTCAAGTTGTCCACCACCAGCCGGAGACGCGCATGGTAGCGTTCGCTGAGCTCCTTCTCATGCAGTTCTTCCTGTAGCTCGCCGGTGAATGGCCTGACACTCGCGGGTGTACGGGAGAGGAGTTGAAGAATGTGAACGCCGGCTGAAGACACGAATGGCTCGCTGATCTCACCCGGTGCGAGGGCCCCAACCGCCTGGCGTACCTCGGCGCGGAGATCATCGAGGGCCAGTTCTCCCAGATCGCCACCGGAGGCGTTGCCCCGCGCCACCTCCTCCGCCACCAGCGCGGCGAAGTTGCCGCCGCTGCGCGCCGCCGCGCCCAGGCGACGGGCGCGGGCGAGCTCGCGCTCCCGCTGCTGGTCGTCTTCGGCGGCCAGTACTAGATGCACGATGTGAATCTTCTCGGGTAGCATGTAGGCGTCCCGTTCACGCTCCCAGCGCGCCTTGAGCTCCTGCTCGGTGATGGGGATTTCCCCGACCTCCTTCTGCAAGGCCCGATTGATGGCGATGGTATCGCGCAGGCGGGCGCGCAGGCCGGTGAGGGACAGTCCCATTTCCCGCAACATGGCGTCGAATGCCGCCTCGCTCTCGATGCGGTTGCTCTGGCGAAGCTGGGTGACGGCCTGATCCACCTCGTCGGAGGAGATGTCGATCTTGAGCTCCTGGGCGCGCTCCAGCAGGCACAACTCGTCCGCCGCCTCCTGAACCAGCGCGGCGTACTCGGAGGGCGGGATGGGGGTGCCCATTTCGGCGCTCTTTTCCAGCACCCGCCGGTGCATGTCGCGGATGGTGAGGATGCGCTCGTTGACGCGCACCACGATCCCCTCGATGATTTCGGCGGACGCCGGTAATACCAGCTGGCTGGCGAAGGCGACAACGGCGAGAATTCTCCTCATGACTTCTCCTCGAAGGGGTTGCGACAGGGGAAGGTGGCGGCACGGCAGTCTACCCGGATCTTGAGGGTTGCAGCCAGGCGGTCGAGGCAGGCCCGCTTCGCCGCTTCGGCCGCGCGGGCGGCCATGGCTCGGCGGGAGCGCTGGCGCTGCTCCTCGTCGGCCAGACCGGTGCGCCGGTCCATCACCTGGAAGATGTGCCAGCCGGCGTCGGAAGCGACCGGTGCGCTGATGCCGCCGCGGGGCAGTGCGGCCACCGCTGCCTCGAACTCCGGTGGCAGTTGTCCCCGCTCCACCCAACCCAGCATGCCGCCGGTGGCGGCGTTGGGGGCGCGGGAGACGGCGCGAGACACCTCCGCAAAGTCTTCGTTGCGGAACAAGCGCTCCCGGGCCGAACGGGCCGCCGCCGCGTCAGGAAGCACCAGCTGCCGCAGGAGAATTCGCTCTCCGCTGGTGGTCCCCGCCTCCTGGGCATCGGCGGGATCCGCTGCGGTCAGCGTAGGGTCCGGCGGGGGCACCGGACACAGCTCCTCCAGACGCTGGCGCGCCAGGGCGCTGCGCTGTTCCGGAGACAGGGAGGCTGGGACCGGGTTCCGGCCCGCCGCCAGCAGCACCTCTTCCTGGAGGTAGAGCTCCAACAGTCTCTCCGCCAGTTCCGGGCGCAGGGTATTCGGCTCGCGGCCGGTTTCCCGGCGCAGATACTCCTCCACCTCCGCTGCCGTGACGACGCGGCTCCCCACCTCAGCCAGGGGGCGAGGTCCGCGATGACAAGCAGTGGCACAGGTCGCAGCCAGGAGGACGCACGCCAAAGTGCGCACGCCCTTGAGTCTAGCATGCAAAGAGGATGATTGGCACGCCGGGATCGTGTAAGGTGCCCGGCATGCCTGCGGGTGGCGGCTACGTGTTCAAGGATTTTCCCCACTCCTCCCATCGCCGGCTGTTGGCTCTCCTGCCGCCTCCCCCGGGCAAGGCTCTGGTTGGGGTGCGGCGGGAGGGTACATGGGCGTTGCATTGACCGCCCGGGGGTACACGGTGGTGGGTGTCGAGGCGGATGCCGAGGGGGCGCCCGGCGCAGCGCCTGCGCGGCCGACATCCCGCTCTCGGTGGTGGACGAGATTATCCTGGTGGACGATACCAAACAAAATGATACTGTGGCCATCCCGCACGAGTTGGGCCTGGAGGTGATTCGCCGCCCGTTCAACCGTGACTATGGGGGCAACCAGAAGGCCTGCTACCGCCGGGCGTTGTCACGAGGTGCCGACATCGTGGTCGTGGTCCACCCGGACCATCGCCACGACCCTCCCATGTATCCCCCAGCTGGTGGCGCCCATCCCGACGGGTGTGCCGATGCGGTGTTCGGAAGTGGAATGCTGGGCGCCCGAGCGCGGGAGGGGGCCTCGTTGCTGTGGAAGTACCTCGCCCGTATCGCCCTCCATTCCGGGTTTCACGCCTGCTCGCGGCACTTTCTCCAACGGGTGAGGTTCGAGGCCAACTCCGATGCCTTCGTGTTCGACTCGGAAATCATCGCTCAGGGTGTGTTGGCGGGACCGAGAATGGCCAAAATCCCCATCGCCACTGGTTATTTCCGAAAGGCATGGCAGATCGGCGTGCTGGTATGGTTGCGCTACGGGCTGGCCATTTTGGGGTTGCTGGTGCGCTATCTGGCCCACGGGGGCAGGCTGCGCCGCTGCCCGGCGTTGCTGCCGCGCTGACCCACTTGCTTCAAGGGTCGAAACGCACCGGCCGTGGGGGTTTGAGGTAGCGGGCCAGGAAGGAGTAGATTTCGCGCCGCGCGGCCCGCGCCTCGGGGGTATCTAGGCGGTCGTGGGAGTGGCCGCCGGTGCCGGCGGGCCACACCTTGTACTCGAACTTCTTGCCGGCCGCCTTGAGAGCCTGGATGAGGTGCTCCACCTCGATGTAGTTCACATCCTCGTCGTCGGGGGTGGTGTGGATGAGCAGGGGGATGGCCAGTTTGTCCACCTGCCACACCGGTGAGCGGCGCTTGTACTCTTCAATGTCCTGGCGGACAGTGGCTCCAACGTGGTAGTCGGCGGAGAACAGCTCCCGGTATGGGGCGTCGTGATACCCCATGCGCATCACCAGGTTGGACACCGGCACCCCGGCGAAGACACAGGCATATTCGCCCGGGTGAGCGAAGCTCGCCATCAGGGCGATGAGCCCCCCATGGCTCCAGCCCACCAGGCCCACTCGTCTGGCGTCGGCCTCGGGGAAGGTCGCCAGGGTCCATCGCATGGCAGCGTGGACGTCATCAACCTCTCGCCCGCCGTAGTCGATGAGCTCCTGGAACGCTCGTCCGTACCCGGTCGAACCGCGGTACTCGGGAGCCACCACGAGATACCCCTGACTCACCAGTTCCCGAACGATGTGCGCGTAGTACGTGGTGAAATCGGCGTGCACGCCGCCGTGGGGGAGCACCACCACCGGCAGCTTTTCCCCCGCTGCGCGCTGGCGCGGCAGGAAGGTGTAGGTGTAAAACTTGATGGGATTGCTGGCACCGGGCGCCTTGGGCCTGGCCGGGTTGGCGTCGGGGGGGCCGATGATGCGCCACTTGTCGACCACCGCGATGTCGCCCACCCGGTGAAACCAGGCGACGTCGTCGATGGCTTTCGCCAGCTGGTCCAGCTGGTACTCCAGCGCCTGCTGACGACGCTGCATCTCGGCGAGGGTTTGCCGCAGGTCAGCGGTGCCCTCCTGGGCGGTGGCAACGGGGGCGCACAGCACTCCGATGACGGCCATGACGGAGAGGAAACGACTCCATTCCACGAGCGCCTCCCGCGGTTGCCGGGACACCGGCTCCGACTGATTGTAGCGCGCTTTTAACCCCTGCCCTTGCCCAGCCCGGGCGGAGGCTGCAGCACCGGGAGTTGAGGCTGGCTCTGTGGGGAGGGGTTGGAAAACAGCCCGGCGGCCGCCTCGGTGGCGGTGCGCGTGACGGTCACCCGGTCCGAGCGAGTGTGGGCGTTTTCCTGCCCGTTGGCATCCAGGCCGATGACGGTGAGCACGGCGGGGAATCGAACGCCCTCGACGATTTGGGTGGTCGGCCAGGAAATGCGCATGCCGTCGGCGACGATTCCTCGCCCCAGATCAGTAAATGGGCTTTCCGCCTGCACCAGTTGAAAGGTGTCGCGATCGACGGAAACCGTCCAAGTGGTGGCGATCTGCGGGGTGTGAAAGAAGGTGCGGGTGGTTTCCACGCGCAGCTGCCACACTGGCCTGCCTTTGACAGTGCCGGCAGTCACGGAGTTGATGCTGACACCATCCCAGGTGAGCGAGAAAGGCAACAGAAGAGGGAACAGGTCCGTGGTTATCAGACGCTTGACCATGAGGGGGGTGTTGGTGCGGGTGTCGGGTTTACCGGCGATGAACGCCCAGCCACCGCTGCCGTCATCGCCGGCGACCACCCTTGCGGCTGGAATCTCGAGTCGGCCTGGCACCGGCCCCGGCAGCCGCACGTAAAAGATCGACTGCGATTGTGTGTGTTTGCCGTCGAGGGTGATCTCTTCCCGTTCGACGGTCAACTTCACCAGCGCGAGCCGGCGCAAGGCATCCATGCCTCCGGCGGCCTCAAGGGTGCGCCGCAGCGCCGAAACCGGCGAAGGCGCCCCGGCTTCGCCGGCGGACGCCGTGCCCGGTCGAGACAGTGTTGCCAGTAGCAGCGCCCCCAAGGTCATCCACGTTGAACCTCGCATCGATCCCCTCCGTGCAACCGCCGGCTGCATGGCCGGTCGAGCACACCGTGCCGGCTCGGCCGGCCATCGTGGCACGCTCCCGGCGGATCCTCGACCGCGGTGTTGCTCGCAGGGCGAGTTTTTCGGTTTGCCTCGCCCCCCATCGGTTTGGAAGCGAAAAGCGTGCCAGGTGAGAGTGCGCACGAGGGGTCGGCAGGCCATGCACCTGGGGCGAGAAACCTGCACCTCTGCTGAGGAGACGAGGACCCAGGGAGATGACGGACCGAACGTCGGCCACTGACGGCACGCGGTGGCAGGCCCCCTGGGTGTCCAGTGGCAAATTCGGAACTCGCTCGGGGGAAACCACCTCGGCCTTCCGCGCGCGTCGTGGCCGGGGGGTCGCAGGACCCCCCGAGCGCAAATGGTCGGGGCGAGAGGATTTGAACCTCCGACCACACGGTCCCGAACCGTGTGCTCTACCAGGCTGAGCTACGCCCCGGCCGCGGGGTGGGGAGAGTACACCACCATGGGCCGCCATCGCAAGGGGAGAGGTTTTAAAAGGCGGTGCGCGAGTCGAGGATGGTGCCGAGGCCGGTGAGGTCGATGAGCAGGCGCACGTCCCGGCGCTGGTAGGGCGCGATGCGGTAGTCGCGCAGTTCCATCAGGGCCGCCCAGCAGCTGGCCTTCCAGCGCAGCAGGTAGCGCTGCTCCAAAAGTTCCCCCCGGTGGATGTCGTAGACGATGCCCGACTCGATGCGCCAGGGGCCGCGAGGGGGGCCATAACCCCCGGCCAGACGGGTCTGCGAGGAGGTGATGTCACCCGTGGTGGGGCTGTAGCTGCTGTACCAGGTCACGGCGGCCATGGCGCCGGCGCGGGACGTCGTCCCCGACAGTGACGTCGACCGCAGGTTGCGAGTCACAGGGTCGACCATGGCGCGCGCGTCCAAGCTCGTGCTCAAGGCGGGAGAGACACGCAGCCAAAAGCTCAATGGCCCACTCTGGCTGGCCGGACTTCCGGGCCGCCCCGGCGTCAGTGGCTGCGAGAAGGAGTAGTCCTGGCTGATCTCGAAGGTGGCCATTTCCCGGCTGGCGGTATCGCCGGACTTGAAGAAGAGGCGGTTGGAGAAGTTCCAGGTCAGACGGTTGGATACCTGCACCAGGTCCTTCTGGTCGAAAACATGGATGCGACTGGCGTCGCCGGGGTCGGAAACGTAGGCGTAGTCGAGGCGCGGCTCGATGAGATGCTTCAGTTTGTTGCCGTTGGCCCGGCTCCACACCCGTGAAACCGAAGGCCCGACGAAGGAGAGACCGCCGGTGAAATAGGTGCGCGTCAGGGGTTCGTCCACGAGAGTCCGGCGATCGCCGGCGTACGTGGCGGTGTAGTGGGTGAGCCGCGCCCCGGCGGTGGGCGTGAGGTTGAGCCAGGTGAAGCCGGGCAGCAGCAGCGCCAGGGTGGGGTAGAGGTCCAGTCGCTGGTAGCGCGCCCGCAGACCCGCCTGGCGGTCAACGCGAAAATGATTGGCCGTCCCCACGGCGCTGGCGTAAATCGGGGTCGTGCCGAGACGGCTGGCGCGCAGACGGTATTCCAGCTCGGGAAGGCGGTCGAGGACGACCACCTGTCGACGTTGGCCGGTATCGAAAAAGGTGCGCTGGTGGTCGATCTTCAAGTTGGCGGTTTGGGGGCCCCAACTGCGCGACAGGGTGAGGTGCGAGTAAAGGGTGCGTTGGGCGTTACGCTCGAAGGAGCGCTCGAAGCTCTGGAAAAAATCCAGGTTGGAGAGCTCGTTGAGCTCGGCCCGCAACACGTGGCCGGCAGGGAAGAGCTGGTGGTGTTTGCCCTCGGCCTTCCACTCCCAGCGCCGGCCGTGCGGGTCAGTGGCGGGGTCATACCTGGGGTTGCGAATGACCATGGCAGTGAGCTCGCCGGCGGCGTTCTCGGCGGGAGCCCAGCGCGCCTCCTGTCCAACCTCCACGAACCCCTTGGAGTAGAGGTCGAGGGAAAAGGTCGTGTCGAAGGAGCGGGAAACCGGCCAGAAGAGGGAGTTTCCCAGATAAGCACCCTGCCGGCTATTGGACCCGAAGCGGGGCACCAGTAAACCGAAGGCCCGCTCCTGCTTGACCGGCCAGATCATGCGGGGGATGTAGATGACCGGGATGCCCCGGGCTTTCAAGGCGGCGCCGACGAAGTGCCCGTACCCTTCCAGCTCCAGGCGTCCCTCCCGCGCCTCGATGGTCCAGGCCGGTTCGCTCTCCTCGTTGGTGGCGCAGGAGGTGAAGACACCTTCCTCGAAGCGGTAGCGCGTCTCGTCGAGTTTTTCGACCACCCTTGCCCGCAGGGAGTAGCTGGGCGGAAAGACCGCGGCCACCTCCCATAAGGTGCCGGTCTTGGTTTTGAGGTCGAACTCGAGGCGCTCGCAGGCGAGGCGAGTCGGGCCCTGATCGAGCACCACGTTGCCGCGGGCGCGCACCGTCAACGTGGCCTGGTCAACCTCCACCTCATCACAGCGCAACGAGATGTCTTGATAAAAGATCTCCACGTTGCCGATGCCGCACCAGAGGGTGTCCTGAATCCATTGTTGGCTGGCCGCATGGAGAGAAACGACGTCCCGGGGCGGATCCAGGGCGATGACAGGGGGGGTGGCGAGCAGCGCCAGGACAGCGACCCAACTCGCCGGCCAGCGCGCGCTCATCCCTGGCCGCCCGTTCCCGCCGCTTGGCGGCCTGCGCGGCGATCGGGCAACGAGGTAGCGCAGAACTGCGGTTTCATGCTGCCGCATTGTAACTCGCCATCCCAATCGCTCACCCCTTTTCAGCCCCTCGAGCGGTATCCTGCGAGATGGGATGCGGTGGCTGGCGTTGGATCTGGGAAAGAAACGGGTGGGGGTGGCGATCTGTGACTCTCGGGAGTCTCTGGCCACTGCGCTGCCGCCTTTTCCCTGGGGGGCATTGCTGGAAACCGTTGCCGCCATGATCAACGAGTACGGGGTCGAAGGGATTGTCGTCGGCGTTCCCTCCACCGCCAGGGGTGACAGTCTTGGCGAGACGCGGGCACGAGAGGCAGTGGCTCGGTTGGCGGAGCTGGGTCTCCCCGTGGAGCGCGAGGACGAGCGTGGTACCACGGCCGCCGCCAAAGCGCTGCTTCGCGCCGCCGGCGTGCCCCGGAAAAGGTGGCGGGAGCGGGTCGATTCGCTCGCTGCCCAGCTCATTCTGGAGTCGTTCCTCGAACGCCGCCGGCGGGCGGGTATTCCGGCTACCTGATCAAACCTGTTCGTGGAGGGTAAGGCCAGGTATAGCCGCCTCGCGCGAGACTCCCGACGCCCCTGCCTGCAGCCGTTGACCTTGCCCCGTGCCGATGCTAGCTTGAGGCGAGAGCAGGCTGCCGGGAGGGGGTTGCCATGGCGGAGAATCTGACGACATTTGGTCCTTACCTGTTGCTCAAGCGACGGGCTACCGACGCTCTGGGCGAGCTGTGGCGCGCCGGCGAGATGGAGCGGGCCGGTTTCAAGCGCATCGCCTGGCTGCGCCTTTTCAATCATCGCGGCCTGGACCGCTCAGCCCTGGAGTCCGACCTCGGCGCGGCCAACCAGGTGGCGGCGCAACTTAAGGGCTCCAACATCGCCCGCTCGGCAACCTTCGGGGTCGAGGATGGCGTCCCCTACATGGCCTGGGACTTCGTGCCCGGACAGCCGCTGGACCAGCTGCTGGCGCGGGTGGCCAGCGAGCAGTTCCCCGTGGCCATCGACAACGCCCTGTTGATCACCGAGAAGATCTCGGCGGCCCTGGCGGCAGGGTTGACCGTGGAGCGGGGCGGCGAGCCACTGATCCATGGTTTTCTCATCCCTAGCATGGTGATGGTGGGCAACGACGGGGAGGCGGCGGTGGCCGGCTTCGGGCTGATGCGGGGCCTGCTGGCGAACCTGGACCGGGTGGAAGTGCGGGCGCTGGCAGCACCGTACCTGGCGCCGGAAGTGCTGGACACTTCCAGCGCCAGCCGCCGGTCTGATGTCTACTCCCTGGGGGCGATTCTCTTCCACTTGCTGTGCGGTCACCCGCTGCCTGCCGATCCGCGCCAACGGACGGAGGTCCTCAAGGCGCCGCAACTGGCGCTCGAGGAAGGGCCGGTGCCGGAGGACGTCCTGGCCATCCTGCGCAAGGCCCTGGCAACGCGGCCGGAGGAGCGTTTCTCCTCGGCGGTCGACTTCAAGCGTGATCTGGAGAAGCTCCTCTACGGCGGCGCTTACTCGCCCACCACCTTCAACCTGGCGCTGTTCATGGATCGCTTGTACCGTCAAGATATCGAGGAGGAGGATCGCGAGCTCCAACGTGAGAAGAGCCTCGACGTCACCCCGTACTACAAGCCTCCGAAGGGGGTCAGTGAAGTCTCCGCGGCGGTCGCCGAGATAGCCAAGCCCAGCCGGGTCCCGCTGTTCGTGGCGGCCGGCGCCGTAGTCGTGTTGGGAGCGGTGGTGCTGTTCCTCCTCTTCGGCCGGCCGGCCCCCCAAACCATCGATGAGGAGGCGCAGAAACAGATGTTCTCGGAGCTCGTCGGGGTGGAAGTGGCGCGTCAACTCGCCGAGCGCGAGGCCAAGCTGCGGCAAGAGCTGGAACTGGAGAGGGAGAAGACCGCCGAGGTGCGAGCCCAGCTGGAAAAGTTGCAGCGGGCCGCCTCCCAGGGAACGCAGCGGCTCTCGTCCGAGGAACAGGCCAGGCTGGAGGAGGCCAAACGACTTCTGGCCGCTCGCGAGGCCGAGGAGCGGCGCCGGGAGGAGGAACTCGCCAAGCTGCAACAGCAGCGCGCCGAGGCGCAGGCCGCGGCGGCGCGGCCGACCCCTCAACCCACCGCCGTGATCGAGCGGGCGCCCACCCCCGTCCCGGCGCAGCCCACCGTGGTGGCGGCGGTGGTGGAACCCACCGCCGCTCCGGTGGCGCCGGCTGCCACCGGGGCTCCCCCGGTGGAGCCGGCCAGTGCACCGGTGGCAGCGGTGCCGGGGATCGGCCTGGGTGGCGCGGCGGTGCGCGAGGGGGACTTTGTTGACTACACTCAGGTGGATTCCCCCCCGGTGATTCTCGTCAAGGAAGAGGTCATCTTGCCGCGCAGCGTGCAACGCCTGGGCGCGGCCGCCGGGACGGTCATCCTGCAGGCGCTGGTGAACCATCAGGGGACGGTGGAAAAGGTGGAGGTACTCCGGGGCTTTCCGGTGCCGCGCTCGGGCGTCGACGAGGCGTGCATCGAGGCGGTCAAGAAGTACCGCTTCAAGCCCGGCATGAAGCAGGGCGTGCGGATCAAGACCCACGCCACCGTTACCTTGCACATCGACCTGTCCAAGGCCAAGGTCACTCGCTGAAGCTCGCCGGCTGCCGCTGACACACTCGCCAGCGAGAGCTCGGCCGCGCCGGCCCGCCGGCGCGGCGGGGGAGACGTTGCGCCCGGGAGCTGCCAGGACGACCCACACCCCCGCCCGTGCGGCCCGTCCTGGGCTGTGTCGGTTGGGTCACGCCGGCAGCTGGATGCTCGCCAGAAACTGCTCGTTGCTCCTGGTTTGCTTGAGCTTGGACAGCAGCAGCTGCATCGCCTCGTGGGGCGACAAGGTGGCGAGGGCGCGGCGCAGGAGGTAGATCTTCTCCACCGTCGCGGGAGGATAGAGCTTTTCCTCCTTCCTGGTTCCCGACTGGGGAATGTGGATGCAGGGAAAGATGCGCCGCTCGAAAAGATCGTGGGAGAGGACGATCTCCATGTTGCCGGTGCCCTTGAACTCCTGAAAGATCACCTCGTCCATGCGCGAGCCGGTGTCCACCAAGCAGGTGGCGATGATGGTCAGCGAGCCGCCGTTTTCGATGTTGCGTGCCGAGCCGAAGAAGCGGCGGGGCCTTTCCATGGTGCGGGCGTCGATACCGCCCGACAGGATACGTCCCGAGCCGCGCTGGTTGTTGTTGTAGGCGCGGGACATGCGGGTGAGCGAGTCCATGAAGACGACCACATCCTGCCCCAGCTCCACCAATCGCCTGGCCCGTTCCAGCACGATCTCCGAGACATCGATGTGGCTTTGCACCGACTCATCCGAGGAGGAAGCCACCACCTCGCCGCGCACCACGCTTCGTCGCCAGTCGGTCACCTCTTCGGGACGCTCGTCGACCAGCAACACGAAGATGGTCACCTCCGGGTGGTTGATCGCGATGGCGTGGGCAAGTTGCTGTAGGAGCGTGGTCTTCCCCGCCTTGGGGGGAGCGACGATGAGGCAGCGCTGGCCTTTGCCAATGGGGGTGATGAGGTCGACCACGCGAGGCTCCAGTAGATCTGGGTCGGTCTCCAGCTTGAAGCGCTCGTTGGGGTCGATGGAGATCAACTCGGCAAAGGGCGTCGCCGCTGCCCGGTACTCCTCCGGCGGCAGATTTTCGATGGTATCAATGCTGGTGAGGACGGGCCGCCCTCGCCCGTTGCTGGTCACCTGGCCGGTCAGGGCAAGGCCGGACTCCAGGTGCCAGTGGCTCACCAGTCCGGCGTCGACCAGGGGGTCGTTGTTGGTCTGGCGCAGTGACGGCGATACCAGCGTTGCCTTGTTGTCTTCGCGCACCCACAAGAACCCCTGCGCGCCAGTGGCTGGCAAGGTCGAGTTGGGTTGGCGACGCCCACGGCGCCGACGCGATCGGCGGCGCCGGCTCGCCCTGCTGGTAGCGGCACTAGCCCCCTCCGAGTGGGGCAAAGTGCCCTTGGGTTCATCGTTCATCGTTCGCGGCTCCTCGGCAGCCGCTCAGGCCTCACGGGGCAAGGCCCAGGGACCTTTTGCGGCCGCTCGTCAAGACAGGAGTGCGCAGCAGGCAATCCTGCGGCACGACCTCAAGCTTACCTCATGGCGGGGGAGCTGCCAAGTCCCCGTCACGAGAACCGCCCTGCTCGTGGTGCAAGTAATCGACGAAAGCGTCAACAATGCGCGGGTCCCACCAGCCGCGCGCGGTCTCCTCGCGGATGATCGCCAGCGCCCCCTGGGGTGTTTCCGGCTGCCGGTACGGTCGCTCGCTGGTGAGCGCGTCGAACACATCGACCACTTGGAACACCCGCGCCAGGAGCGGGATTTCCTCTCCCACCAGACCATCCGGATAACCGCTGCCGTTCCACTTCTCGTGATGGTGGCGGATGATCGGCAGTACCGACCGGAGGGTGCGCAGCGGCGAGCACATCCTCACGCCGATCTCGACGTGCGAGCGCATGATCCTCCACTCCTCCTCGTCCAGCGGTCCAGTCTTGAGGAGCACCCGATCCGGAATGCCGATCTTGCCAATGTCGTGGAGATAGCCGGCGCGCCGCAGCGCTTTAATACTCGCCTCATCCAGGCCCAGCCGTTGTCCCAGCTTTGCCGCCAGGTTGGAGAGCCGGTCGCAGTGGTCGCCCGTGCCCACGTCGCGGGCCTCGACAGCGCGGGCAATGGTGAGAAGGATTTGCTCGGCGTCGTCAAGGTCTTGGGTGAGGTGTCGGAAGCTCACCAGGTTGCGCACGCGGACTTCCAACTCCACCAGGTCGAAGGGTTTGGTGAGGAAGTCCGTGGCGCCCAGTTCGAGTCCGCGCAGGCGAGCCTCGCGGGAATCGAATCCGGTGAGGAACACCACCGGGATCAGCTTCGTTTCCTGGCTGGCCTTGAGGCGCTGGCAAACCTCGTAGCCGTCCATCCCGGGCATGAGCACGTCCAAGAGGATCACGTCGGGCTGGTGCGAGGTGGCAGCCTGCAGACCCTCGGCGCCGCTGCTGGCACTCAGCACCGCGAACCCCAGCGGTTCCAGCGCGGAGGCGACCGCTTCACGGCTGTCCCGCTGGTCATCGATGACGAGAACCGACCCCTTCGCAGGCATGATACGGAAGTAGTTTGCCTTCCTGGAGGGGCGAAGGCAAGGGGCCCGGCCGAAAGTTACGACGGGGACCGGTTCCCCGGTCCCCCAGAAGATGACGATGGGCGAGGAGGTGGTCTACGGCACCTCGACGATGACGTAGCTGCCGCGGTCGAATTGGGGTCGATAGACATACATGCGCGCGTACGAGCCGCTCTTGAGCCCTTTGATGGCGCTCGTGAACTCGTCCACCGAGCGGATCTCCCGCCCATTGACTTCGGTGATGAGGTCGCCGCGGCGCAGGCCTGCCTCGGCGGCCGCCGACAACGGTTCCACACGGGTGACAAGAACGCCGGAAACCTCGGGGCCCAGTTCGAAGGACCGCCGGGTGCGCGCCGTCAGGTCGGCGATTTCCAGCCCCAACTTGCCGGCGCCGGTGGCGTCGACGTCGCCGGTGGCCTCGGCTGGCACGCTGCCCGCCTTGCGCTCTGCCAGGGTGACGGTGAAGCTGCGCGACTTGCCGTCGCGCAGGGCATCGATCTTGACCCTCGTGCCGGGCGGCAGGCTCGAGACCTTGGAGATGAGCTGTCGGGTCTCATTGACCTTTTCCCCGTTCACCGCGACGATGACGTCCCCGGCCTTGAGACCGGCCTTCTCCGCCGGTCCGTCCTTCTCCAGGTCGTCTACGAAGGCACCGTCGCGGCTGGGCAAGTTGAACGCCTTCTGCGTCCTCTCGTCGACGTTCTTGACCATCACCCCCAAGTAGCCGCGGACCACCCGGCCGCTGGCCTGCAGCTGCGGCAGGATCTGCTTGGCCACGTTGATGGGGACGGCGAACCCCAGGTTCTGGCCGGCGGCATTGATGGCGCTATTGATGCCCACCACCTCGCCCCGCAGGTTGACCAGCGGCCCGCCCGAATTGCCCAGGTTGATGGCGGCGTCGGTCTGGATGAAGTTCTCGAAGGAGGCGGTGATTTCGGACAGCCCCAGCGACCGACCCTTGGCCGACACCACCCCCACCGTCACGGTGTGATCCATGTTGAGAGGGTTGCCCACGGCCATCACCCACTCGCCGACCCGCAGGGCGTCGGAATCGCCGAGGGGCAGGGGTGCAAACGGTCCTCCCTCCACCCGGATGAGGGCGATGTCCGTGGCGGGGTCCCGGCCCACGATGGTGGCCTTCAGGCGGCGGTCGTCGTTGGCGAGTTGCGCGTGGATCTTGTCGGCGTTTTCCACTACGTGGTTGTTGGTGAGGGCGAGACCGTCAGCGGAGATGAAAAAACCGCTCCCGGCGCCCAAGCGCTGGCGGGGGGCGTCGTCGCGGGGGGCGATGTTGGGGCCGAAGAAGAACTCGAAGGGGTCCATGTTGCGATGGAAACGACGCAGCTGCTGGCCCGACACGATGTCTGTGGTGTACACGGAAATGACCGATGGCACGATGCGGTCGGCCAACGACGCGAAGTCTGGAAACTCCATCCGGGCAGTGGCGGCCGGGGCCGGCGCCTCCGCCCGTTGGGCGTCTCCCCGCGGGGTAATCCCCAGTCCTCCGGTGAGGACGACGCCCAGGGTCACGCCGGCAGCGGCGACGGCGCCGAGAGAGAAAAGGCGACGAACGGACAAGCGATCCATGGGGAACACTCCTTTGCTCGGCCAGGCATGGCTGGCCATGTTTGATGAGGCGAGCAATCGTCATGCCATCCCTGGGATGGCTCGCTGCTGCCGATCTATGATACGCGTGCCATTTTGACGCGGACGGGAGTGGCGAGGCCTCGGGGTGAGTGCGACCACTGTCCGCAATGGGCTTAAGACGCGACCACGACGCGGTCCTTGCCGGCGGTCTTGGCGGCGTACATGGCCTGGTCGGCGGCGCGCAGGAGTTGATTGCGGCGGTGGTCTGAGCTGCCCTGGCGGGGCACGTGATCGGGGTAGACGGCCACGCCCACCGAGCAGGTGAGCGGGCCACGGAAGTCCACCGGCCGGTCCGACCACGAGAACTGGCCTTTCAGGAACTGCTGGCTGCGGATCGCCATCCTGATCCCCTCGGCCCAGACCCGCGCGGTGCCCTCGTCGACCCCCGGCAAGATAATGACGAATTCGTCGCCGCCGTAGCGGGCAAGGGTGACGCCGGGTGAACGCACTACTCGCCGCAGCAGGTAGCCCACCTCCTTGAGCACCTGGCTGCCCGCCAGGTGACCGTGGGTGTCGTTGACGTGCTTGAAGTTGTCGAGATCCATGAAAAGCAGAGCGACGCGCCCGCCACTTTCGTCGGCCTTGTCCAGGTCCTGGGCGAGGCGGCGGTGGAAGAAGCGGTCGTTGGCTAGACTGGTAAGATCGTCGCTACGCGCCGCTTCTTCCGCCCGTTTGGCGTCCAGCAGGTTCTGGATGGAGGCGGAGGTGTACGCCGCGAAGATCTCCAATAGCCCCCGATCGCGCTCATCGTAGGGCCGGCCATCCAGCCGGTTGACCATCTCCAGCACCCCGCATACGCGGTTTTCGATGCGGATCGGCACCGCCAGCAGCGTACGGGTGCAAAAGGTGTGGCGCTGGTCGAAGTGGGAGTAAAAGAAGGGGTCGTTGGCCGAGTCACTGACCAGGTACGATTTGCCGCTGCGGTACACGTGCCCGACGACGCCGGTGGAGGCGGGGATGCTCTTGCCCAGCAGCACCCGGGCCAGGGGGCCGAAGGTCGCGACGAAATACAGTTCCGCCCTCTCGGGGTCTCGCTCGCGCTCGAAGGGGTTGTCGAAAAAAACCGACCCTGCCTCCGACGGCACGAAGGCGTTGGCGCGCTGCAACACCTCACCGATAAAACTCGCGGCGTCGATGGGTTCCAAAAGGCCAGTGTCGTGCCGATAACGTTCCAGTATGGGTTCCAGCTCGGCCGGGGGCAGAACCATGATCTCGGGAGAGGCCGACATCCCCAGTAGTGTACTCGCGATGGCGCCCTTGTGAAGGTGTGCGCATTGCTCCCGCGGCTGGGGGAGAGCGGCGGGCTTGCCTGAGATGGGGCGCGCGATGTTCATCGGGGAGGGGCGGGGACTCGACGGGTGGCCTCGTATGGAGCGGTCAGGGCTGGCCCACAAGGGCTTTTGGGATCTGCCGATCGAGGCGAGGCAGGCGACTCGCCGATAACCCCTCGATAGCCTGTTGCCGCACGGAAGAATCGACTCGAAAGAATAGTCGTTGCCTCATTGAAAATCGATCTGGAAGCATGAGTGGGTGTGCCAGCGGCAGGGGCTCTGGGCGGTGCGGGAGACCCGGGGGTGGGGGAAGGGGGTGGGTTTTCCCAGGGGCTGCGGGAAGGTGGGGGCGGAGGGCTGGGGGCCGGCTTTTTGCTCTCACATGAGGCAACGATTCCCCGTCGAATCGATTTCTCATGAG